>CAYVEB010000007.1:0-17743 GCA_964450645.1 uncultured Oscillospiraceae bacterium
ACCCCTCTTGCTTTTTTTGACGCACTGATTTCTACTCCCAGCAACATCGGCTTGCTATCCCGCGTTTTCCCGTCCCCCATGAGAACGGGAAAACACGGCATACGAACCTTTAACTTTGACGGCGATATTTCCCCATCTGAAAGGTTCGACTACATTGTAATCCTTTTGTCAAAAAAAGCAAGAGGGGTTTGTAATTTTCTATATAATGTGCAACTTTTACAAAAATAACAGTTTACATTTAGGCATAACTCACAGCAACGGGTGCTGTTTGATCTTGGAAAAACGCCTGGGATACGCCATCGGCGTAGGCTTCACCTTACGGATCAGCACCGCGCAGCGTTCCGCCTCGCCGAGCGGATAGCGGTACAGCCGCTCAATTTTTCCGCCGAGTACGGCGACGGCGCGGCGCGCCTCGTCCGCCTCCTGCCCGGCCTGGGCGCCCTTCATGGCCACAAACAGCCCGCCGACCCGCACATAGGGCATGCACAGCTCCGCCAAGACCGGCAGCCGCGCCACGGCGCGGGACGTGGCGACATCGTATTGTTCGCGCCGGTCCCGGACCAATTCCTCCGCCCTGCCGCACAGACACGTGGCATCCAGCCCGATCCGGGGCAAAATCTCGTCCCGCAGCCAGCATATACGCTTGTTCAGGCTGTCAAGCAGTGTCAAGTCCATGGACGGCACGGCGATCTTCAGCGGGACGCCGGGAAAGCCCGCGCCGCAGCCGACGTCAATCACCCGCTTTTGCGCAAAATCCACACCTTGCGTCAAGCGGATACAGTCGGCAAAATGGAGCAGCGCGACCGCGTCCGGCTTCGTGATCGCCGTCAGGTTCATCACCTTGTTTTTCTCGATCAGGCCCGCGCCGAAGGCGGCGAGCATATCCCGCTGCGCTTCGGTCAAAAACGGGAAATATGTATCCAATACAGCACGCATAGGCCCCCCTCCCTAAAGCAGCTCCACGTGCTGCCGGGAATTCACCTCCAGAATCTCCCCGCTCAGCGGATGCGGAAAGCGCAACCGCACCGCGCACAGCCGCTGCCAATGGCAGCCCCTTTCCAGCGCGTAGCGCTGCGACGCCTCCGTCCCATACTGCGGGTCACCCAGAATGGGAAAGCCGCTGTAAGCACAGTGCACCCGAAGCTGGTGGGTGCGGCCGGTAATCGGGTTCAGTTCCAGCAAACTGCACGCCTCGTTCTCCGCCAGCACGCGGTAGCGCGTCTTCGCGGCCTGACCGTCGGGCCGCACACAGCGCAGCAAACTGGTCGGCGAGAGCCGCGCAATCGGCGCGTCGATCTCCCCTTCTCGTGCGGGCGGGTGCCCGAACACCGCGGCGCAATAGGTCTTATGGATCCGCCCGCTCCGCAAGGCGTCGCACAAGATGGCGTGGGTGTGGGCGTTTTTGGCGATCAAAACGGCGCCGAAGGTGTCCCGGTCCAGACGGTTGACCAAGTGGACCGCGCATTGCTGGCCTGTCTGCTGATAATAGTACAGCAGATAATTGGCAAGCGTTCCGTCCAGGCGGTTGAATGTGGGGTGCATCATCACCCCAGGGGGCTTATCCAGAACGATCAGCGCCTCATCCTCGCAGAGGATCTCCAGCGGCCCCGGCTGCGCGGGGTAGTCCGGCGGAGACTCGACAATCTGGACGGTGATCACGTCGCCGGGTTGGACGCGGTGGTGGATATGTACGCGCTCCCCGTTGACCCGGTAGGCGTCCCGGTATTTTAAACGCGTGGTCAATGTGGAGGACATTCCCAGTTCCCCGCGCAAAAAGGAAACCAGCTTGCCCGGTCGCCGGGCGGTATGCGTCAAGATCATAGGCGGCTCCTTGCATCGCCGGAAAATTGCGCGGCGCGCACCGCGCAAAACCGGTTCGCTTCTCTGGTAACATTAAGAACATTATAATCCGTTTTCCTCCGGGACGCAATCAATTTTTTTGCGTTTCCCACAGATCGGTAAACTGCTTAATTAAAATTGCACAGATGGGAAACAAAATCATCCCCAAAATCCCGACCAGGCGGAATCCGGCGTACATTGTAAACAGCGTCAGCAGCGGCGACAGGCCGATCTGATGCCCCAGCATCCTCGGCTCAAGCGCCGTTCGTATCAGCGACACCACAACATATAAAATTAGCAAGCCAATCCCCATTGACGGATTGCCCTGCAAAAAGCACACCACCGCCCACGGAATCAGCACAGTTCCCGCGCCCAGCACCGGCAGCGCGTCCACAATTGCGATAATCGCGCCGAACAGCAGCGGAAATTCAACCCTCAAAATCCATAGCCCCGCCGTCACCACGGCGAAGCAGATGGTCATCAGCTTAAACTGCGCCTTGCACCAGCCGCCCATGGCCGATTTGAGCCGTTGGGTAAAACTTCCGATCCGCTTCCGCCAGGTATTCGGCAGGCGGGACATCAGCTGCTGCCGCAGCGATGGCCACTGGGAGGAGAACATAAAGCTGGACAAAATCGCCGTCACCAAAAACAGCAGCGTGCTGGGCAGCGACGAGACAGTCCCCGTCACCATCTGAAACAGCCAGCCGGAGATGGAGTCCAGCAGGACGCTGCCGCTAGCGAACAGATTCCCGATCCACTCCGACAGCGCCGTCCCCAGACCGTCCGGCAGACGCGAGGCCATGGAAGACAGCCAGTTCTGGAGTTTTCCCATGGGCCCCGCCAGGCTCTGCAGCAATTGGGGCAGTTGGCTCACAAAGGACTGCAGCTCCAGCAGCATCGCCCGCGCCAGGAAAAACAGTCCCGTGCCCAGTGCCACATAGATCAGCGCCATACCGGCCGCCGAGCAGACCCAACGGGGCAGCGTCTTGTTTTTTTGCAGCCCGCGAATCAGCGGTTCGGCAATTTTCGCCATCAAAAAGCCGATAAAAAACGGCAATAAAATCGGAAACAGATACCGAAATCCCAGCCACGCGAGAGCGACCGCCAGCGCTCCATACAGGATAATTCGGGAAAGTTTCTTTCCTTCCATTAAGTACCTCCAGATGCGATCGTGTGCAAACAAACCTTCTACCTACCATTTTGGCCCAATTCCCCGGAAATATACCCGCGGGCCTGCAAACAGTTCGTTTACTCTATATAATATGTGCCGTGCGCGCCGGTTTTGTCCGCTGGTTTTTCCTTTTCGCCCGAACCAGCGCGTCGGCAAGGGCCGCTTGGCGCCAAGCACACAAATCCGCACAAAAAATCCACCCTGCCATGCGGCAGGGTGGATGCTCAATTTTCACCTTTACAATTTTTGGTTCGGCCCGCTTTTTAAGGCGGCGCAGGCGCGCCTAGCCTTTCGCGGGGATCGCCGCTTGCTGTTCCTCCCGCTTGAGCGAGCGCATGAAGCGGAAATACAACGCAAAAGAGATCCCCATCGTGATGCTGTCGGCCAAAAGCTGCGTCCATACCACGCCGTCGATTTGGAACAGATAGTCCATCAGGAACAGCAGCGGGATGTTCACCAAGCCTTGGCGGCACGCGGACAGCAGCAGCGCTTGCTTGCCCTGGCCCATGGCTTGGAACATAAAATTCATCTGCACGTTGGAGAGCATCAGGGGCGTGGCCAGGCAGCAGATGCGCAGAAAATACGTGCCCAGACGAACGGTTTCGGCGTCGTCGATGAACAGCGATACAAGATTCCCCGCAAAGGACTCAAAACAGACGATACACAGCACGGCAAAGGCCATGCCCCAAATCCGGGCGCAGCGCGTCACGGCGCGCATCCGGTCGTAATTTTTGGCCGAGTAGTTGTAGGCCACCAGCGGCACCATGCCTTGGCACAGGCCCATACTCGTGTTGAGCGGCAGCATGTCGATTTTCTTCACAACGCCCACGGCAGCCAGGGTCACGTCGTTGTAGTTGGATGCCAGCTTGTTCATCGTGATGTTGGAGGCGCAGGCAAGCAGCGTATTGAGCGCCGACGGAACGCCTACAGCCAGAATCTTCCCGGTGTAGCACACGGCGGAGGGTACCAGCAGCGGAGACAGCGCCAGAACGGTCTTGCCGCGCAGACGGTAGAAGGTGATCAGGAAATAGATGCACACGGTCACATTAGAAAGCATCGTCGCCACAGCGGCGCCGGTTACCTCATTGCCAGGCCGCACAATTACAAACATAAACAGCGGATCGAGCAGAATGTTTAAAACGCCGCCCATGCCCAGGCCCAGGCTGGCTTTTTTCGCGTAGCCCTCGCTGCGCAGCAGGTGGGCCATGGTCACGCTCAGCGTCGTGGGAACGCCGCCCACCACGACAACCCAAAACGCGTAGGACTTCGTATAATCCAAGGTGAAATCGCTGGCGCCCATCAAGCGCAGCAGCGGATCCATGAAGAAGAACACGCAGATGCAGTAGACAGCGGCCACGAGCAGGGTGCAATAGAAGCTGTAGGAGCAGACCTTTCTGGCCTCATCCCCCTCCTGACGGCCCAGCAGACGGGATATCAGGCTTCCCCCGCCCATCCCAAAGAGGTTGGCCAGGGCGTTGGTCAAAAACATCAGCGTAAAGGCGATCGTGGCGGCCGCGACTTTATAAGGATCGTTGGTGCGGCCGATGTAAAAGGTGTCGGCCAGGTTGTAGATCATGGTAATCAGCTGGCTGATGATCGTTGGGATCGCCAAAGTCATCAGCGCCTTGGGAACCGGCATGGACTCAAAAATCTCTCTGTTCTCATGCATACATTTATCATCTCTTCTTTACCAAAATTCTAAAAACTCCAAAACTTCGCAAAAAAATAGAACAAGCGGCAAGCTGCTTGCTCCACCAAGTTGCGACCGTTCCTGCGCTGCCAGTGAGAAGATGCCTGAACACTCACATTGCATCTTTAGGTTTATTGTAGCATCCGTATTATGAAATTGCAAGCCCTTTTTCTAAACATACCAGGTTAGTAGGAAAATCTTGTTTCTTTGCACATTTTTTCGATTGGTTTTTCGCAAATTTCTTGTGAAATTTGCAAAAACGAATTGAAACTGATAAAAAATTCGCAAAGTCATTGCAATTTAAAATTTCCCGTGGTATGCTTATAAAGGTGCAAAATTGGTATGTCTTGAAGATTCGCTGCCCAATCCATTTCGACTCGCGTTTCTATCGGCATTTATCTGTGTTGACGTTTGCACCAAAACCGCCGGCCTGTATGTCCAGCCGGTCAGCGCCGCCAATAACTTTCCGTGTGGTATGGAGGCGATTGCGTGTCTTATATAAAACCAGATTTTTTTACCGGATACAGCACTGATGAGCTTTATTTGCGTGGATATTAGAATGGGGAGTTATATATGGAGTACATCACGATATCAAATATTACAAACAACGGAAAAAGAATTGACATTGATTTTTCTGTTTCTAAGGGTATTGAGCGTTATTTTTTGCCTGAGTGTCATTTCTTTGCTGAGTATGATTATGACATTTCTGATGTGCCCGTCTCTGTCGCGGTAGTACCGTTATTAGCAAACTTGCTTCCATTTTCATGGATTGTAGGGTGTATCATTTGGGTGGAAGAAATTGACAAAGCATTTTATGAAATGCTTCCACGTTTGAAAAACGCCTTTCAGGAAATATATTATAATTATTCATTTAAAGGATCACTAATAGCTGCGAAACAGATAGATAATTCGTATTGCGCGGAAAATAGAGCGATACAATTGTTTACCGGGGGGGTGGATGCTACTACAACATTTTATCGAATTGAGGAAATTGAAGATGTAGTGCTCTTTAATGTAAACGGCTGGTTTGCAAAGGATATTGTACCGAATGAGGTTTATGACGCAGATAAAAAAGCGATTGGTGAGTTTGCGTTGTTAAATCGGGTTACGTGTCATTTCGGGCGCTCCAATTTTGGGAATCTTATAGATGGGTCGAAGATAGACGCAAAATACTATAGAAAGATCGGCGACGATTGGTGGCACGGATTTCAGCACTCCATGGCGTTCCTGGGGGCCGCCGCAATTTTGGGATATGCATTAAAGGCAAATAAAATATATATAGCGAGTAGCTACACAATGGGACAGGAGGTTTTGTGCGCTTCTGATCCGCGCACGGATTCATGCTTTGCATGCGCGTCGATGACAGTCATACATGACGGTTACGAGCTATCCCGGCAAGACAAGATCGCCTTTCTTGTAAAGAAGCAAAAAGCATTACAAAAAGTTATGCCTTTGAGAGTTTGTATATTTAATAGTACGAATTGCTGCGCTTGTGAAAAGTGTTATCGGACTATGCTGGGAATTGTAGCGGAAGGCGGAGATATTCATAACTTTGGTTTTCAATTAAATGGTTCGCTATTTGATGGTGTGAAAGAATTCTTGGATACAAAAATAGGTTCTTTAAATGCCCATGCTATCTCTTTTTGGAAGGGAATTATTGCCCGGATGGGTAAAAATTATGATATTCTAAAAGAGGTCGATCTCTATAACTATTTAAAAGAATATCCGATTGACAGAGCGTATAGGAAAGCCAGAATAGCGCACTATATAAAACATTTCTGGCGCCTTGTATGGAACAGAGTTAAAATCCATTTATCCCGGTGAGCAGATCTTTGTTTCACGATGGGTGGAACATTTTTGCCCTCGCGTTTCTATCGGCATTTATCTGTGTTGACGTTTGCACCAAAACCGCCGGTTTGTACGTCCAGCCGGTCAGCGCCGCCAATAACTTTCCGTGTGGTATGGAGGCGATTGCGTGTCTTATATAAAACCAGATTTTTTTACCGGATACAGCACTGATGAGCTTTATTTGCGTGGATATTAGAATGGGGAGTTATATATGGAGTACATCACGATATCAAATATTACAAACAACGGAAAAAGAATTGACATTGATTTTTCTGTTTCTAAGGGTATTGAGCGTTATTTTTTGCCTGAGTGTCATTTCTTTGCTGAGTATGATTATGACATTTCTGATGTGCCCGTCTCTGTCGCGGTAGTACCGTTATTAGCAAACTTGCTTCCATTTTCATGGATTGTAGGGTGTATCATTTGGGTGGAAGAAATTGACAAAGCATTTTATGAAATGCTTCCACGTTTGAAAAACGCCTTTCAGGAAATATATTATAATTATTCATTTAAAGGATCACTAATAGCTGCGAAACAGATAGATAATTCGTATTGCGCGGAAAATAGAGCGATACAATTGTTTACCGGGGGGGTGGATGCTACTACAACATTTTATCGAATTGAGGAAATTGAAGATGTAGTGCTCTTTAATGTAAACGGCTGGTTTGCAAAGGATATTGTACCGAATGAGGTTTATGACGCAGATAAAAAAGCGATTGGTGAGTTTGCGTTGTTAAATCGGGTTACGTGTCATTTCGGGCGCTCCAATTTTGGGAATCTTATAGATGGGTCGAAGATAGACGCAAAATACTATAGAAAGATCGGCGACGATTGGTGGCACGGATTTCAGCACTCCATGGCGTTCCTGGGGGCCGCCGCAATTTTGGGATATGCATTAAAGGCAAATAAAATATATATAGCGAGTAGCTACACAATGGGACAGGAGGTTTTGTGCGCTTCTGATCCGCGCACGGATTCATGCTTTGCATGCGCGTCGATGACAGTCATACATGACGGTTACGAGCTATCCCGGCAAGACAAGATCGCCTTTCTTGTAAAGAAGCAAAAAGCATTACAAAAAGTTATGCCTTTGAGAGTTTGTATATTTAATAGTACGAATTGCTGCGCTTGTGAAAAGTGTTATCGGACTATGCTGGGAATTGTAGCGGAAGGCGGAGATATTCATAACTTTGGTTTTCAATTAAATGGTTCGCTATTTGATGGTGTGAAAGAATTCTTGGATACAAAAATAGGTTCTTTAAATGCCCATGCTATCTCTTTTTGGAAGGGAATTATTGCCCGGATGGGTAAAAATTATGATATTCTAAAAGAGGTCGATCTCTATAACTATTTAAAAGAATATCCGATTGACAGAGCGTATAGGAAAGCCAGAATAGCGCACTATATAAAACATTTCTGGCGCCTTGTATGGAACAGAGTTAAAATTCATTTATCCCGGTGAACAGATCTTTTGTGGAAGACAGCGGATTGTCAGATGTACTGCCCATTTTTCATACAAACCCAAATATTGATCGTCGCCACCAAGAGGTGACGGATCCCGGAGAAAAGGCGCAGATTGCTGTAAAAGGAGTTCCGTATTGCCGCTTAAAAGGGTAGCAATACCTGATGGGAAGCATCTGCTTTAACGGACAGCAAAATCCCGACTGAGATTTTGCGAGAAAAGTTGGCCGCGGCCCGATGGCCTTGGCATAGGTTTCATTTTGGAAACAGGAAACCCGGTCTGTACCAATTTGAGGCCCTCCTTTTTTATGTTCTTTGGGCTCACGCAGTGATAGAAATATTCTTTTTTGCCTCTTGACTATATATAAATAATATATTAAAATTAAATAAACGGAAAGGTATGATGCACCAATGATGATAAATTATGACAAACTGATACAAGAGATCCAAGCGGTATTTGAAGCCGCCGGAATGACAACGGAAAACGCCGCGCAAATGGGACAGGTTCTGGTGGAAGCGGAAGCCAGAGGCGTCTACTCCCACGGCGTGCAGATGGTCGCCAGCTATATCAACAGCTACAAGAACGGTACGCTGACGCTGAATCCGGAGATCAAAGTTCTTAAGCAGAGCAGCACCACCCTTCTGGTGGACGGCGGCAACGGTCTGGGCGGCATCTCCCTGACGAAGGCGATGGATCTGGCCATCGCAAAGGCCAAGGAATACGGCTCTGCTACCCTGGTAATGGTCAACTGCGGCCACTACGGCGCCGGCGCGTACTACGTTGAGCGGGCGGCCCGCGAAAAGCTCATCGGCTACCTGTACGCCAACACCCCCAGGAACGCGATCCCCTTTGGCGGCGCAGAACGGTATCTGGGCACGAACCCCTATTCCTTCGCGGCTCCCGCCGGGAAATACGGCAATATTGTCCTGGATATGGCGACCACGGAAACCGCGGCCGGCAAGCTGCGCGCGGCGATGGACGACGGCCGTCAGGTGCCTCTGGGCATGGGCGTTGACCGCGACGGCAACCCCACCACCGATCCCGGCGCGATCATCAACGGCGGTGCCCTGTGCCACTTTGGCGGCGTGAAGGGTTACGGGATCTCGTTTATGATCAATACAGTCACGGGCGTCCTGTCCGGCTCTGCCTACAAAGGCGCTGAAATTGATCTGTTGAATCTGCGTGGCACCGGCAAGAACTCTGTCAGCTTCTTTATGAGCCTGGTGGATATTTCCCGGTTCATCGATCCGGCGGAATTTGAAGCGCGCGCCGAGGATTTTATTGAGGACATCAAGCGCGTCAAACTGGCTCCCGGATTCCAGGAAATTTTCTTCCCCGGCGAAATTGAAAACCGTAATCTCGCCCGCGCGCTGATAGAGGGCGTCCATGTACACGACGCCGCTTACGAGGGTTTTCGGAAGGTCGCCGCATCCTTGGGCGTAGAGCTATAGGCGTAGAGTTATAAAAGAAAGGGGCTTTTGCAATGAATTATCTGGTTCGCGGCCTGCACCACATCGGGATTGCCACGGACGATCTGGAGAAAGCCACGGATTTTTACATTCAAAATCTTGACTTCCGCCTGATTAACAAGCTGGATTTGCCCACGGGCGTTTCCTGCTGGTTTGTGGAGAATCACGGGTTGGTTCTGGAGTTCGTCAGCAGAGGCAAGTCCCCCTACCCCACAGGCCCGATTCTCCACGTGGCGCTGGAGGTCTGCGGGATCGACGGGCTTGTGGACGAGCTGAAGCGGAAGGGAGTTCTCGCGCCGGACGCGCGGATCAATGTGAATCCCACCGCGTTCCCCTCCGGCATCAAGAACATCTTTTTCAACGGCCCCTGCGGCGAGCAGATCGAGTTGTTTGAGCTGGCGCGCTGAAAGCCCGTGCGCCAGGGCATGCGCGGGCGGTTCGGAGTCCCGGACGCCGAAATAGAATGATTGCCCGTGCGCGCCGTGAATTTCCCAGCCATCGCAGGCGCTTGCGCCTTTGTATGGGCAGACGCTGGCTTCACCGCCGGCAAGCTGTTATAATTTTTAACAAAAGGAAAGGAACATCAAATCATGAAGCATTCGGAAGTTGAACTGCAGCTGATTGCGAACGAACTGCGTCAGGATGTGATGGAAATGGGTCCGCGCTCCGGCAACGCCATCCACGTCGGCCCCGCATATTCCAGCGCAGATATTCTGACCGTTCTGTACTACGAGTTTATGAACATCGATCCCAAGAATCCCAACTGGGAAGACCGCGACCGGTTCATTTTCTCCAAGGGGCACGCGGCTCCCGTGCTCTATGCGCTGCTGGCCAAGCTGGGCTACTATGACCGCGAAGAGCTGTGGAACATCAAGAACCTCGGCTGCCGTCTGCAGGGTCACCCCAGCATGAACAAAACTCCCGGCATCGACATGACCGCCGGTTCTCTGGGCAACGGCCTGTCCATCGGCCTGGGCATGGCGCTCGGCCTGAAGCTGCAAAAGAAAAAGAGCAACGTGTACGTCATCCTGGGCGACGGCGAGTTCCAGGAGGGCATGGTCATGGAGGCGATGATGGCCGCGCCCGCGAAGCACGCGGACAACCTGGTTGCCATTCTGGACTACAACCACCATCAAAGCTCCGGCTCCGTGGAAGACATTATGCCCTTGCATCCTCTGGCTGATAAATGGCGTGCCTTTGGTTGGCGTGTGTTTGAGATTGACGGCCACAACATTCCCGAAATCTACTCCCGCCTGAGCCTTGCCAAGAACTACGAGGGCCGTCCCACCTGCATCATCGCCCACACCATCAAGGGCAAGGGCGTTGATTTCATCGAGCATAACAATGCCTGGCACGCAAAACTGGCGACGAACGAGGAATACGAGAACGCCATGCGCCAGCTCAAAGCAGAGCACGAAGCGCTTGCGAAGAAACTGTAAGGAGGCATAGAGCATGTTTGGAAAGGATCTCAGCACCAGAGTTGCCTTTGGCCAGACCGTTTTAGAGGCGGCCAGAGAAAATGAAAAGATCGTATTTGTTGGCGGCGACTCCATCGGCTCCATGGGCCTGGTTGAAATGGAAAAGGAAATGCCCCAGCGGACGTTTAACATGGGCATTGCCGAACAGGACACCATGGGAGTGGCCTCCGGCCTTGCTTCCACCGGTCTGCGGGTTGTTGTCGGCGGTTTTGCGCCGTTTGTCACCATGCGCGCCTTGGAACAGTTCCGCACCTTTATCGCCTATCCGCACCTGAACGTGCTGGTTGCCGGCGGCATGGGCGGCATGAGCGCCTCTACCGAGGGCGTAACCCACCAGGGTCTGGAGGACTACGGCATCATGCGTATGATTCCGGGCGTTGCGGTGGCAGTTCCCTGCGACGCGGTTTCTACGCGCGCCATTGTCAAGGCGCTGCTTGCCTATGACGGTCCCTCCTACACCCGTCTTGGAAAAATGGCCTTTAAGAAAGTCTATGAGGAAGGCGAATACAAGTTTGAACTCGGCAAGGCGAATTTGATGCGCGAGGGCACCGACGCCACCGTGATTGCCTGCGGTGCCGTCATCCCCAACGCGTACACGGCCTGCGAAGCGCTGGAAAAGGAAGGCATCAAGGTCCGTCTGCTCGACATGGCCAGCATTAAGCCCATCGACAAGGAAGCGATCATCGCGGCTGCGAAGGAAACCGGCGCCATCGTAACGGTTGAAGACCACCAGATCAACGGCGGCCTCGGCAGCGCGGTTGCCGAAGTCCTGTCGGAGAACGCCCCCGCTCCGCTGATCCGCCTGGGCATCCAGGACGTATTCACCGAATCCGGCGAGCACTATGCCCTGCTTGACAAATACGGCATGGGCGTGGACGACGTCGTCGCGGCTGTGAAAAAGATTATTGCGAAAAAATAAAACGCGGAGGAAGGGCCAGGCATATGTTAGATAAAAAGCAGTTAAAAGATTTAGAGATCTTTGCTGCCCAAATACGGCTGGAAACTGTGAAAGAGCTGATGAGCTTCGGCGTAGGGCATATCGGCGGTTCCATGAGTATGGCGGACACGCTGGCGGTTCTATACGGCGCGTTTATGCGCGTAGATCCCAACGATCCGCAGAAGGAAGACCGCGACTACTTTACCTTGAGTAAAGGCCACGCGGGGCCGGGTTTGTATGCGACTTTGGCCCTCAAAGGCTTCTTCCCCATGGAAACGCTGGCGACGTTAAACGCCAACGGCACTACGCTTCCCAGCCACTGTTCGCGCGTCCACACCCCCGGTGTGGACGTGACCACAGGCTCTCTGGGCGTTGGCATCAGCACGGCGGTCGGCGCCGCGTTGGGCAGCAAATTGCTGGGGCGCGACAACTATTCTTACTGCATTGTTGGCGACGGCGAATGCCAGGAGGGCACCGTTTGGGAGGCCATCTTGTTCGCCGCCCAGCAGAAACTGGATAACTTTGTGTTGCTTGTCGACTACAACAAGTTCCAGCTCGACGGTACCACGCGGGAGATCTGTGACCTAGGCGATATGGCGGCCAAACTGCGGGATTTCAATTTCTACACGCAGGAAATTGACGGCCACAATTTGGAAGCGATCTACAACGCCCTGACCAACTGCAAAAACCAAACCGGCCAGGCCAACGCCATCGTTCTAAACACCATCAAGGGCAAGGGCTGCCGTATGGCGGAAGAGGCCGCGAAAAAAGGCGGCATGAACCATGCGATGGTCTTTTTGAATCAGGAAGAAAATGAAGCGGAGATTGCATACCTGCAGGGTGTTCTGGATGCGCTCAAGGCGGAGAGGAGTGCAATGGAATGAATGTAGTAAGAGCAAAGAATCCCGAAAGCGTTGACATGCGCGGCGTATACGCGCGCACTTTGAAGCGGCTGATCCAGGAGGACGAGCGTGTCGTCTCGCTCGACGCCGACCTCTACTGGCCGATTGGCATGATGCGGTATCGCGAAAAGCTGCCGCCGCGGATGATCGACTGCGGCATTATGGAGGCCAATATGAACGGCGTGGCCGCGGGCCTATCCGTCAGCGGCTGCATCCCGTTCACGCATACGTTCGCCAGCTTCCAGTCCAGAAAAACGCTGGATCAGATCTTCCTGTCAGGCGGCTTCGGACGGCTGAACTGCAAGTATGTCGGCTCTGATCCCGGCATCATGGCCATGAGCAACGGCGCTTCCCACATGGCTCTGGAGGACATGGGCGTTTTGATGAACGTTCCCAGTCTTACCCTGCTGGAGCCGTCCGACCCGGTGATGTTGGAGTCCCTTATGCGTCAGGTAAAGGACATCTACGGCCTGCATTACATCCGCCTGAACCGGAAAAACGCCACCGCGCTGTACGATCCTGCCACCGAGTTTGAGATTGGCAAGGGCCTGGTACTTCAGGACGGCGGCGACGTCACCCTGATCGCCAGCGGCATCATGGTAGAGGAGTCTTTGAAGGCGGCCGAACTGCTGAAGATGGACGGAATCTCCGCCCGGGTTGTGGATATGTTCACCTGGCAGCCCATCGACCGCGATCTGATTTTGGAGAGTGCGGAGAAGACGGGCGCCATCGTGACCGTAGAGAATCACAGGATGGCCACGGGCCTGGGCAGCGCGGTATCCTACGTGCTCGATGAGAAGCCCGTCCCGATGGGCCGGATCGGCATCGACCGGGTCTACGGCGAGGTCGGCACCCTGCCGTATCTGATGGAGCGCTTCCATCTGACCAAAGAGGACATCGCCGCGAAAGCGAAGGAAGTCCTAGCAAGAAAACAGTAGTTTCTTTTTCCTTTTTGTATGACTCCGGGCCGTGTGCAAGCCGCACGCGGCCCGGACTTGTCAAAAGGCCTTTCAAGACGCGCGCCTGCGTACGCTTTGAAAATACAGCAAAACGCCGGAAAATCGCAAAATGCACGGTTTTCCGGCGTTATCTCGTTTCTTTTAAAAGCCGCGAGTTAATTTGGTCTGTTACGCCAGCAGCGTACCAAGATCCACGCCCGCCAGCTCGGCGGCGTCCCGCAGCGACTTGACAGACGTCGCAGGCAAGGGGATTCCGGTTTGCTTGGCCTGCTCCAGACGGCCCGCTTCAATATCACCGGGATAGTGGATGGCGTCCACGCCCTCCGCTCTGGGCGTGTTTTTCAGCTGCGTGATGAAATCCTCGATGCGGCGATCATATGTATCGACGTCCATAAACGCGCGGATATCGATCACGTTGATCATAAAGCCCAGGTTGGCCGGATCCTCCTTGCTGTTGGGCCGCACGTGGATGTCCGGGCCGTAGGCCGCCCCGGACAAAACGCCCGCAACGATATTGACCATCGAGGAAATGCCATAGCCCTTGATGCCGCCAAAGGGCAGCAGGAAGCCGCCGTCCATGATCGCCTCCGGATCGGTGGTCGGCTTGCCGTCTTTGTCCACGCCGACGCCCTCCGGCACCCGCTGGCCGTTGATGCGGCTGTTGATAATTTTATTGAACGCGACAGAGGAAGTCGCCATGTCGAGAATGAACGGAGGATATTTGCCAGCGGGCGCACCAAAGGAATAGGGATTGGTCCCCAGCATCTTCTTTTTTCCGCCCCAAGGCGCCATCGACGGGTTGGCATTGGCGTAAAGATAGGCAATCATGTGCTGTTCCGCGGCCAGGCCCACATAATACAGTCCCGCGCCATAGTGGTTTGTGTGCCGCACGCAGACGGTTGCGCAGCCCGTGACCTTGGCCTTTTCGATGGCCATTTCCGTCGCCCTCGTCGCCACCACAGCGCCCAGACCGTTGCCGCCGTCCAGCAGCACCGTACCCGGCGTCTGATGGAGAATCTGAATATTGGGATGCGCGCTGATCAGGCCGGCCTGAACCTCGCTGACATAGCGCGCCAGCAATCCGATACCGTGGGAATAGACCCCCTTGGCCTCTGTCACCACCAGCGCATCCGCCATCAGCGCGCTCTGATCCTCCGGAACGCCGACTTTTTGAAAAATGACCTTGACGGTCCGCTTCAGGGCCTCCATATTCACAGTTTTGCTTTCCAAAATAAGTCCTCCTATCCCTTTGTTTGTTTCTATAAACTAATATACCAGAGCTTATATCAGTTGTCAACAAAATCCACTAAGATTTCTAACAGGCGTTTTAAATTACAAAAATTGGAGGGTTACGCATCGTACCCTCCAATTTTTCGTCCGTTATCTAATACATTCTCAGGGCTTTACCACGCGAATACATTCTCAGGGCTTTACCAGGCGGTCCGCCTGGGTCATTTTCTCCACAATGGTATACATGTTGCTCACGCCGCCTACTTGCAGCCGGTCGGTCAGCCCGTAGTAGTTTAGGCAAGTGCCGCAGGTGAGAATTTCTACGCCCTGTTCGGCCATCGCCCGCAAGTCCTCCAGCGCTGGAGAGTCCTCACATGTCAAAGCGGCACCGCCGTTGTAAAATAAAATCGTCCGGGGCAGCGTGTCCTGCTGGCTCAGGGCGTAAAGAAACGCCTTGAGGAGCGTCTTGCCCAGCTGTTCGTCCCCGGTTCCCATAGTACTCGAGGAAATGACCACCACCGTGTTATCCCCCCGCGGGGCCGTGGGGACGCAGCAAGGCGCATCGTCCGCTGCGGCAGCCGCCTCGCCGATGGTCATCGTGACCTTGTACTGCCGCTCTCCCAGCTGTTCGTGGGTAACTCCGTACCCCTTTTGGTTGGCCATTTTGGTCAGGTTTTGCACCGCAATCTCATTGTCCACCAGCGTTTCCACAACGCCGGCGCCGCCTAACTGGGCAATCGCGTTTTTCGTTTTCACCACGGGAATCGGGCAGGCGTCGCCCATCGCGTTTACTTGAATCATAAAAGTACCTCCTATTTTTCCACCAAAATTTCCGGGTTTGTCCGGCTTGTGATCTGCCCGACAATCTGCGCGGGCAGTTGTGCGTTTTGTAATTCCTCTAACAGCCGCGGCGCCTGCTCCGGCGACAGGGCAATCAGCAGCCCGCCGGAGGTCTGCGGATCGAACAGCGCCTCCTCCATCGCAAAGGACACGCCGTCAAATCGCACCGCGTCGCCCACGTAGTTGCGGTTTCGCTGCGCGGCGGCAGTGAGCAAAAACTCGTCCGCGTATTCCAGCGCCTCCGGAAATACCGGCACGGCACTGGCCTGGATCCGGCACGACAGCCGCCCGTCCAGCATCTCGTGCAGGTGCCCCAGAAAGCTAAATCCCGTCACGTCTGTACACGCGTGGACGTCGTAGTTCCGGCAGCACGCCGCGGCCGTACGGTTTAGCGTCGTCATGGACGCGATGGCCCGCTCCATGGCCCGCGCGCTGGCCTGCTTGACCCGGTTCGCAGTGCAGATGATCCCCACGCCCAGCCGTTTGGTCAAGATCAGGCAATCGCCGGCCCGCGCGGTGTTATTGGCGTAGATCTTGTGCGGATCTGCGAAGCCGGTGACGGACAGGCCATACTTCACGCCGTCGTCCGCGATCGAGTGACCTCCTGCCAAAATTCCGCCGGCCTCCCGCACTTTTTCCGCGCCGCCCTGAAGAATTTTCCCCAGAATATTTAGATCCATCGTCTCGGGAAAACAGACGATGTTTAGCGCCGTCTTCACCTGGCCACCCATGGCGTACACATCGCTCAGAGCATTGGTCGCGGCGATTTGGCCGAAGAGATACGGATCATCCACCATCGGCGGGAAAAAATCCAGTGTCTGCACAATCGCCAAATCCTCCGAGATCCGGTAGACCGCGGCGTCGTCCTTGCTGTCGTAGCCCACCAGCAGATTTTCATCAATCGGCCCCTTGGGCAGCTTTTCCAGCACGCGGCTCAAGATCCCCGGCCCCAGTTTGGCCGTGCATCCGCCGCCCTTGCAGAAGGTAATTTCCTCCATGGCATCCCCTCCCATTCGCATGATTCTTTTATAAGTATAACGCTAGAAAAAGGAAAAGTAAATCACGAATTTAAATTTTTTAAGAAATTTTCGCGGCAGTTACGGCAACAGCCCGCCTGTAAAAACGGGCGGGCTAATCCATACAGATCAATATGCCAATTTTTCCCCCAGCCAGGTTTTCAATTCGCAGATGGGAACGCGAACCTGCTCCATGGTGTCCCGGTCGCGGATGGTCACGGCGTTGTCCCCCTCCACGCCCTTTTCCGGGTCCCCGACCGTCTCGAAGTCTACGGTGATGCAAAACGGCGTCCCGATTTCATCCTCGCGGCGGTAGCGCTTGCCGATGGATCCGGTTTCGTCGTAATCCACCAAAAAGTCTTTTTGCAGCATCCGGTAGACCTCAAGCGCCTTCTCGCCCAGCTTCTTGGACAGCGGCAGCACCGCCGCCTTAAACGGCGATAGCGCCGGGTGCAGATGCAAGACGGTGCGAATATCGTCATTGCCCTTCTTGTCCTGACCGACAACCTCCTCGTCATAGGCGTCTACCAGGAAGGCCAGCACCGAGCGCTCCACGCCCAGCGACGGCTCAATGACATACGGAATATACCGCCGGTCCTTCTCCTGGTCAAAATACGTCAGGTCTTTGTTGGAAGTCGTCTGGTGCTGGGTCAGGTCGTAATCCGTGCGGTCGGCGATGCCCCACAGCTCTCCCCAGCCGAAGGGGAACAAAAATTCAAAGTCCGTCGTGGCCTTGGAGTAAAAGCACAGCTCCTCCGGGTCATGGTCGCGCAGGCGGAGATTCTCCTCCCGCAGCCCCAAATCCAGCAGCCACTGCTTGCAGAAGTCGCGCCAATAGTCAAACCACTCCAGATCCGAACCAGGCTCGCAGAAGAACTCCAGCTCCATCTGCTCAAACTCCC
>CAYVEB010000007.1:17753-60717 GCA_964450645.1 uncultured Oscillospiraceae bacterium
CGGAATCTGATGCTCCTCGATATAATCCTTCATTTCCGCCTGGGAGAACGCGTCGATGGGCTTGGGCAGTTGCAGCGCGTGCCCGGCGCAGTAATCCTCAATCAGCTTATCGGCGCGAAAGCGCTCGTGGCACTCGCGGCAGTCCATCAGCGGATCAGAGAATCCGCCCAGATGGCCGGAGGCTACCCACGTCTTGGGGTTCATCAAAATTGCCGAATCCAGGCCCACGTTGTATGCATTCTCCTGGACAAATTTCTTCCACCAGGCTTTTTTTACATTGTTCTTCAGTTCCACGCCCAACGGGCCATAGTCCCAGGTGTTGGCCAGGCCGCCGTAAATTTCCGAGCCGGGGAAAATAAATCCGCGCCCTTTGCACAGGGCCACAATTTTTTCCATGGTCTTTTCGTTGTTTTTCATGTTTTCCTCCAAACATTTGCCGATTGCGTATAAAATATCGCCGCGCGCGGCGCCAATGGCAGTACGCATTAAAACAATGGCTGTATTTGATCAATCCGGCCATTCAGACCGCATTGATCGAATTGCGCGGCATAAGCCGCGCGAAAAAACCGCCAAGCGGTTTTTTCAGCAAACATTATTATACCCCCGCAGGAGCAATTTTTCAAGCTTTTTCCAGCTTTGCTGGCAAATCAGGATCCGGGGTCACGTAGCCGGTGCGGTACGTCTCGTACACCACCATGCCCGGCTTGGCCCCGGCAGGTTTTTTAACATGCTTGACCAGGCAGTAATCCACGGGCACAAGACTTCCCTCCCGTGCCTGGGAGTAGTACGCCGCCAGCCGCATCGCCTCGGTCACCGTTGTGTCCGGCGGCTGGACGCCGCTGCAGAGAATTACAACATGGCTGCCGTGGACCTTCTGCGCATGGAGCCAAATATCGCGTTTTTCGGCCATTTTGCCCGTCAGCTGGTCGTTTTGCCGGTTGTTCCGGCCCACCAGAATCAAAAAACCGTCCGACGACACGAACTCCATCGGCCGCGACGGCGGCAGCTTCATCCGCTTGCCCTTGCCGCGATCGCGGATATATCCGCCCTCCAGCAGTTCCGCGCGGATGTCCGCCAGGTCCTTTTCCGACTCGGCCCTGGACAGCGCCTCCAGAACGCTGCCCAGATATTCCCGCTCAATCTCCCCGCGGGCGATCTGTTCCGTCAAAACCCGCTGGGCGGTCTTCGCCTTGCTGTATTCCTTGTAGAACTTCGCCGCGTTCTGCTGGGGCGAGAGCACGGGCGAGAGCGGAATGTCGATCTCGCGCATCTCCGGGTCGTAAAAATCCGTGGCGCGCAGCAGCGTCTGCCCGCGCTGAATCTGATAGAGATTGGCTGTGACGATGTCCCCCAATTGGCGCTTGCGCTCGCGGTCCAGCGTGGCGGCCAGCTCCTGGCGCTGGTTGGCCAGCTTCCGGGTTGCCCGGCCCAGCAAATTGGTCAGCGTCTTATGCAGCGTCTGGCTGCGCTGGCGCATCTTCTCCGCCTTGTCCCGGTCGCCGTAGAACGCGTCCAGCAGCGCCGAACAGTCGGGATAAGCCACCGCCTCCATATAAGCGCCGTACTGCCGGATGGGCCGGAAAGAAAAATCCTTGGCCGCGCCGTCGTGCAGCAGCATGACGGGCTGAAACGACGCAGGATCCATCATTGCGCGAAGCTGCGCGGCCAGCGCCCCGGCGTCCTGGGTCAGCGGTCCGTCCGTCTCGCCGGTGAGATTGTAGGCGATCTCGCGGGCAATCAGCGGCGAAATGCCGGAAAACCGCTCCGTCAGCCACTTGTCCATCCGCTTGGGCCGCACCGCCTGGGCCAAAAGCCCGGCGATTTCATCCGTCCCCAGCCCCGTGGGGTCCAGGCGGTCCTGGCGTAAAGGCGGATGGTAAAACAACCCCGGCAGAACGGGCCGCGCCGCACAGGCGTCCGTCCTGCGCAGACAGTCGACAATGCGTCCGCTGCCGTCCAGCAGCAAAAGGTTGGACGCGCCGCCCATCAACTCCGCCACCAGCGTCTTCTCCGCCGGAACGCCCATCTCATCGGTACAGGCAAAATGGAACGCCAGCACGCGCTCCATGGGTGGCTGCGTGATGGACAAGAGCTTCCCGCCGGAAAGGTGCTTGCGCAGCAGCATACAAAACATCGGCGGTGCGGACGGATTTT
Source organism: uncultured Oscillospiraceae bacterium (assembly GCA_964450645.1). Lineage (GTDB taxonomy): Bacteria > Bacillota > Clostridia > Oscillospirales > Oscillospiraceae > JAKSPM01. The sequence continues at coordinate 19,908 of CAYVEB010000007.1, forward strand.
CAAAATTCAGCGCCGTCAGCTGCACCCGCGCGTGGTTGGGGTTGGCGTTGAACAGCAGACGGCGGTGCCCCTCGTGGGCGCGCAGCTGCAAAACCACGGTGTCCCGGGCGGGCTGGGAAATCTTCTCCACCCGCGCCCCGTCCAGCGCCTGGCGCAGTTCCCCTGCCAGGGCGGTTAAAAAAATGGCGTCAAACGGCATACAGTTCCTCCATAACCGGGGTAAACAGCTGGCTGATCCGCTCGGTCCTCCCCATCAGATACAGCGCGCCGAGCAGCGCCTCCAGGCCGGTTGCCCGGGCGTATTGTCCCGGCGTCGCGTTTTTCGGCACCGCGTGGACATGCGCGTTGCGGCCGCGGCGGTACAGCGCCGCCTCCTCCTCGGTCAGCCGGGGAAGCAGGCGCTCGACAAACTCGGCCTGGGCCGGCGCGGAAACATAGCGGACGGTCTGCCGGTGCAGATCGCTGCTTTTCGCGCCGCCGTGACAGCACAAAAACGCGCGCACCAGCACTTCAAACACACCGTCGCCCATATGGGCCAGTCCCAGCGCGCTGATCTGCTGAACTTGCCGCTTGCTCAGCGCCGGGTGAAAATAATCCTGCAAGCCAATGCCTCCTTTTTCCGCTCAAGGCGCGTCTGATTCCGGGAACCAGACGTAATAGGCCGGGTTGGGCGGCGGGCACTGTTCCCGCGTCAAGCCGCGCGCCTTGAGCCACCCCTCATAGGCGGTGGAGAAGAAGTCGTTCAGCCCCTCCATCGCCTCGTATAGCTGCACCTCGTCCCCGGCCACCCGCAGCAGCACCTGCACGCCCGCACGCGTAAGCAGGGTGTTTTGCCCGGTAATGTCCTCGTAACGGTAGGCCTTTGCCCTGTGGAACGGGGTCTTATAGGTAAACCCGGCCTGATCGTAGGTAAGCCCGGTCGCAAAATAGACTGTAATCAGCATCCCGCCGAGCAGCAGCAGCAACGCCGAGCCAACCACCACCAGCCAGTGCCCGCGAACGCCTACGGCGAACGACAGCCCCAAAAACGCCAGGATTATCCCAAAGGCGGCGGTACGCTTTTGGGGGCGAACCCGATTGGGGCCCCGCCGCTTGCCGCGAAGACGCTTGCACAGAGTATCAACCAAAAAGCACATGCCAAACGTCAGGGCAATCACCGTAAAATAAGCAATATATTTCATCAAAAAATCCTTTTCTTATAGCAAACTCAAATGCCGGCCAAAACCCCCGTCTTTGCCGACAGCACAAAATCCACCGGAAAATCATGCGCCTGGGCCGGAACCTGCTCCACCAGTTGAAAATCATAGCACAGCGCCAGCGTCGGATGGCCCGGCTCAGCGGCAAGGAATCGATCATAGAATCCGCCGCCGTATCCCAGGCGGCGTCCCGCTGCGTCGAACGCGAGTCCGGGCATCAGCACCAGCGCGTCCGGGCTGTCCGCCATCGGGCCGTCCGCCACCGGTTCCGGGATGCCGTGGTACCCCGGCGCGATTTTGCGCAAATCGTCCAGCCAGAGAAACACCATTTCATTCCCCAGCATTTTGGGAACGGCCACCCGTTTGCCGTTCAGCTGGGCCTGGCGCAGAATGGGCAGCGTCCGCACCTCCTGGTTATAGCTCAAATAGCCAAAAAGCGCCCCGGCCCTTTGATAGGCCGGATGCCGGCAAAACTGCAGCGCCAGGCTTTCGCTGGCGGCCGCGATTTGCTCCGGCCGCATGGCCTGTTTCAGCCCGGTGATCTCACGCCGCAAGACAAATTTATCCATTATGCACCTTCTCTCTTGTATCCAGTATAATCCTTCCGCCCGAATTCGTCAATAGGTTTGCCGCGATTCGGCGCCCGGCGCATACAATTTGGCCCGCCAAACGAGTTGGCGGGCCAAATTACAGACTGTCAAAAAGTCTCGCAGAGTTCGCGCCCTCAGGCGCGAAAAAAGTCAAATCATTTTTTGCCGCGGCATGTACGTGGCAAAAAATACTTCACAGGTCGCAAACGTGCGCGTCATTTTTGACGCGTGCGCTGCAGCGACCTGCAAACCTTCCAAATCGAAGCCCAGCGGAGCGGGTTCGATTTGGTGCGTGTCGAAAAACGTAGTTTTTCGGCACGCTGAATCTGGCCCGCCAAACGAGTTGGCGGGCCATGAAAGGGTTATCGTCAATATGTCTCAAGAATCTGGCAAATCGCCTGGATGTACGCGTCCGCATAGCCATGGTTCTGAAAGCTCCACGCGCTGGTAACATTGCTCGGAAATTCAAACAAACACGCATCGTAGCCCAGTTCATAGGCGGCCCAGGAGCTGTAGTACCCCTTGCCATTCAAAAGAATGCCAAACAAATTCGACGGAAAGCACTTGTGGAACGCCTGATAGACCGGGCCGTTGATGCTGCCGGACACAATGGTTTGCTGATACCAGCCGTGGGTGTCAATGAGGACGTTGTGTCCGCTTCCGCGCACGTCCTGTGTAAATTTCGCCAATGCCTGCGCCTCGACTGCCTGCAGCGGCTGCGTGCCATTGTAATTGCGGCTGGAAGAATTGGCCGAGAACCGGTATGGGAAACAGCGGTTGAGGTCGATGCCCTTGCCGCCCGGCGCCAAAGAGGTGGTGGTGCACCGGCCGGGGCCGTTGCAGGTCCAGCCGTCGTATAGCCCGTCGGGATTGAGCGTGGGCAAAATATACACGCTCCAATTCCCAGGGACGATCAGCTTGTTATACTGCACCAACAGCGTCTGGCGCAGCTGCTCCGCCGTATCCACCAACAGCTGCCCGTCCCGGTTGAAGTTGTCCTCCCAACCGTGAATGGCAAAGGTGACCACCATGACATTTTCCCCGTCTCCCAGACGGTACGCGGTCAGATCGCGGCCCGCGCCGCTTTGTCCGTAGACGATCGTCTGCGTCGCCGGCGCCTCCAGCTTGTTGCCCTTGGCCCGGTATTCCGGGCAAACCAGCCGCGTCAAAAGCGACGCCAGCTCCGAGCGCAGCACCGCGCTGTCCGGCGAGAACCTGCCGCTTGCATCCATTCCAGACAGGACGCCGGCGCGGTACAGCGTCAAAACGCTCTGCCAGTAAAGATCCGTCTCGTCATAGTCCGGAATGGCCGTCACCTCATTGGCCGGCGGAAGTTCTTCCGCCGGAAGGCTCCTGCAAAGAATTTCCGCCACCTCCGCACGCGTCACCACGCGGCTTGCGCCGCTGCTGGCGAGTTCCTCCGGCATCAGGCCGTAATCCACGCCTCGCGCCATATAGTAGTCATACCAATGCTTTCGCGCGAAGCTGGCGTATCCGTTCGGCAACGCATAATAGTGTTCGTACACGCGCACGGCAATCGCCAACGCCTGCGCCAGCGTCACATTGCCGTCCGGGGAGAAGGTCGTGTCGCTGGTGCCGACCATCAGATCCAAAGCGTACTGCGCCCGGACGAAGCGGTAATACCACTTGCCCGCCCGCACGTCCGTATAGGGCAGCTCCGGCAGCGGCGACGGCAAGGCGAACGCTTCCATACCGCTTGGCATGGCTGCATACTTCTTCTTTGTCCTGCGCTCCGGGCAGACCAGCCGCATCAGCATGGAGGCCAGCTCCGATCTGCGGATGGAGTTCTCCGGATAAAAGGTGCCGTAGGCGTCACTCCCGGATACAACTCCCCCTCGGAACAGGGCGATCACACTGTTCCAATACAGCGCGTTTTCCGGATAATCCGGTATGGAATCCATCGTATTGATTTCCGGAAGTTCCTCCGCCGGAAGGGCGCGGTACAAGATCTCCGCGACCTCCGCGCGGGTGGCCGCGCGCTCCAGATCCACGCCCTCCGGCAGCTGTTCCGGGTAGATACCGTACGTGCGGGACTGGATCTGCGGATATTCATACCAGAATTTGCATTGTTCCTCCAGTGCGTCGTCATGGGTATCATGGTATTTCTCATATATGCGGACCGCCACGGCCAGCGCCTGATTGAGCGTGACCGTACCGCTGGGCGAAAACTCCTGTTCGCTCACTCCGGCAACCAACCCCAGCGCGCATGTGACCCGCACCGCGTCGTAGTACCAGGACGTTTCAGCCACGTCGGTAAACGCTGCCTCCGGCAACGTCTCCGGGAGGGCAAACGCGGCCATCCCCGGCTCCTCAACTGGCAAAACCGGTTCGTCGGCGGCCAGAACCGGCAATGGCAGCATCAAAATACTCAGCAAAAAACACAATACTTTTTTCCCTAACTTTGGCATAAATCTTACTCCTTTCTCCATAACCTGGAATCCGATGCCTATAGATATCTCCGCCAAGCACCATGCTGGCATCATTTTATCATATTTTTGCAAAAGTTTCTATGCGTCGGCAGACTGCAAATACTGGTAAATGAGCTTGGAAAGCTCCGGAATTTTCGCCATCGGCGTACCGAAATCATACGGCTCGTTGCAGATGATGCACACGATATAGGGATTTTTCTCCGCCATTACAATCCCCACGTCCCCCAGGCACCAGCCGATCAGGCTCCCCGTCTTGTGCGCGACAGGCGTGCCGCTGGGGAGTCCCGCGGGGAGATACTCCGTCGAGGTTTGGTCCAGCAAAATCTCCCACATCTGCGCGGACGCCGCCCGGCTTACGCACTTGCCCTCGTAGATCCGCCGCAAAAGTAGGGCGCAGTCCTGCGCAGTGACATAGTTTTGCAGACCGTTTTCCACCAGCATCAGCCGGTTCATAGACGTCCCCGTGCAGCCCATGTTCGCGTTAAAGGCGTTGACCAGGTCCATCCCCTCGTATTCGTCGCCACCGCCCAAAAGACGCGTCAGGCGGTTGGCCGCGTCGTTGCTGCTCTCGGTAATCATAGAATACACATCGTTGTATACGCCGCTGTCCATCTCCAAAAGGCCCTGCTCTGCCTGATCAAAGACGGCAGCCATGATAAACAGCTTGATAATGCTGGCCGACACCAGCGGCGCGTCCGGCTCCACATTTTTGCAGACCACCGTGACACTCTCCCCGGACAGCGGCTGCGCATATACCACCCACTTGTCTGTCAGATCCGCCATGGCCTCCTCCAGCGCAGCCCGCAGCGCCGGATCGGGGGCAGGCGCGCTGTCATCCTGCCCGGACGCCGCCTGCTCCGCTATGTAACGGTCAATTCCGTCCGCGATCCCCCCGGCGAGCAGCGCTTGGTACTCCGGCGTTGCCATGCGCCGGTCCTCCTCCGGATTGCTCATAAATCCCATTTCCACAATGGTTACGGGCATCTGGCAGTAGTTGATGCCGGCCATGGTATCCGTCTCCCAGACGTACAGTTCCCGCGCCCCCGTCGCCGCACACGTCTGCTCCAGCACCGCGTCGGACAGGGCGCGGCTTTGCGCATAGAGTTCCGCGTTGTAGGGATTGACGGGCGTCATGCAGATGGTCATCACGCCGGACATGGACGCGTCCTCCGACCCGTTGGCATGGACGCGCACGAACACGTCGGCCCCCGCCTCGTTGGCCGCCGCCGCCCGCTCCGCGTTGGATAAGGACACGTCGTTCGTCTCGCGGATTATCAGTACCTCATAGCCCCGGTCCAGCAGCTCTTGTTTGAGGAGCAGGGATACCTGCAAATTTAATTCGTATTCCGCAAGCCCGGTCGCTACCCCCTGGGTACCGCCGCTGGCGCGGTATTTGCTCTCCGACGAGCCGGGGCCTACCGGCTCCATAGCGTAGTCTCCCTGGCTCTGGTGCCCGGCATCGATGGCAATCAAATACGGCTCCGTTTCCGGTCCGGTCGCGGGTTCCGTTTCCGGCCCGGTCGCGGGTTCCGTTTCCGGCTGCGTTTCCGGCTGCGTTTCCGGCCGGCTGAGCGATTGCGCCGGCGGCCGCGTGGATTCCTCCCTCTGCGCGGACGCGGCGGGTTCGGGCTCCCGCGCGTCCGGCAGTCCGAAGATCAGCACCAGCGTCAGCGCGCACAGCAAAATCACCGCCAAAGCAAACAACAGCATTGTTTTTTTTCGGCATCATTGTATGGACTCCCTTTATGAAAGGGCCGCGATCAGCTGCAGCACCCCGTATAAAATCGGTTGGTGAATCAAGTACAGCTCCAGCGAATGGCGCCCGACAAATTGCAGCGCGCGCAAAGGCGCCGCCTGGCTCGGCACACCCGGCAGCAGCGTCTGTTTTTTCCTGTATACGGTGCGGCCCAGCACAATACCCAGCATGAACCATCCCAGATGGGGGAACAGCGGGAAATAATCCCCTGCGGAGAATCCCGGCAGCCGCAGCCCCAGGACAAACAGCAACTGCCTGCCGTCAAATCCCTGCGCCGCGGGCAAATAGAACGTGGAGAACCAATAGCCCAGCGCCACAACCGCCGCGCCAAGAACGCCCAGCAGCCAGGTTGGCAGTTTTTTCAGCGCCGGATAGAGCATCATGCACACGCCCAGCAGATGCAGCACGCCGAACCAGATTTTGTCCTTTTCGGACAACAGGCCCAGACGGATCATGCCACTTGTGACCGCCGTCACCAGCATCCCGCACGCGAACACAATTACGCCCCTGCGGAAACTTCTGGAGCCAAGCGTAGCACTGACGCCTGAGATCAGGATAAAGACGGCCCCGCCGTAGTCGAACAGCAGCTGCACCACGCCGAGATTTAAATCCAAGCCCATAAACGTCCGCAGGTCGAACGCAAAATGGGACGCAAACATGAACAAAACGCACAGCCCTCGAAAGGCGTCGATTTCCCAAATCCGCTGCTTACGCATCGGCATCTTCCTCCAACACGCGGTAGTCCACTTTTCCCACCAGCGTCTTGGGCAGTTCCGTGCGGAATTCGATGTCATAGGGCATCGCGTACTTGGCGATCCGCCGGCGGCAATAGGCCATCAGCTCGTCCTTCAGGGCAAGCGACGGCTTTACGCCCGGCGCCGGCACCACAAACGCCTTGATTTTTCGCATCTTATACGGATCCTTCACGCCGACGACGCATGAAAGCAGCACCTTTTCATGGCTGTCGATAATATTTTCCAATTGACTTGGATAGACATTATACCCGGAGGTAATGATGATCCGCTTAATCCGCTGGCGGAAGTAGACGAATCCGTCCGCGTCCATCCGACCCAGGTCGCCGGTGTGGAGCCAGACGCGGCCGTCTTCGTGGCGGCGCAGTGCCAGATCCGTTTCCTCCGGATTGTCCACATAGCCCAGCATGACCGTCGGCCCGGAAATACAGATCTCCCCGTCGGTGTCGGGCGGGACCTCGTCGGTGGTGCCGGGTTTGACGATTTTATAGTAAGTATCCGGGAACGGGACGCCGATCGACCCCTCGCGGGCATATTCCACCGGCGTCAGGCAGCTGGCCGTGACGCACTCCGTGGTGCCGTATCCCTCGCGGATCTGAATTGTGGCGTGATGCGCCTTTAAAAACGCGTCAACCCTCCGCTTAAGCTCCGCCGGCAGCGTATCGCCCCCGGAGAACATCCCCTTCAAGAACGACAGATCCGCGTTTTCCATCCCCTTTACCCGCAGCAGCGCTTCAAACAACGTCGGCACGCCCGGCACAAGGTTCGGCCGCTTTTTCAGCAGCACCCTGGCATAGGTTTTTAAACTGAACCGGGGCACCAGAATACACGTCGCGCCGCCGATCAGCGGCGTATGGATTCCCACGCCCAGGCCAAAGCCGTGAAACAGCGGCATCACCGACAGCATCGTCTGATTTGCCATGTCGGTTTGGCAGCCGCTGACGGCGATCGTCTGCAGTCCCAGGGCGTTAAAGTTCCGATGGGAGAGCAAAATTCCCTTCGTGGTGCCGGTGGTGCCGCCGGAGTATAAGATGGCTGCGCCGTCGTCTGCCTTGGCGGGACACGGCGGCAGCGGCACGTCCTTCCCGGCCCTGAGAAACGCCCGCCAGGGAAGATAGCCGGTTTTCGGCAGCTTGGGCAGCTTTCGGCCCTCCGTCAGCCGGTAGCCGACTTTTGCCAGCGGCGGCAGCTCGTCCGCCACCGTCGCCACCACGACGCGCACCGGCCGTTCGACCTTGTTCAGAATAGACGCCACCTTGTCATAGAACTGATCCAGCACCAAAATCCCCGCGCTGTGGGAGAGGTTCAGATAAAACGCCATCTCCTCCGGCGCGGACAAAGGATGAATCAGATTCGCAACCGCGCCGACGCGCCCGAGGGCGTAGAAGCAGTCCACGGCCTGGGGTGCGTTGGGCATACAGATGGTAAACCGGTCCCCCGCGCCAATTCCAAGCGCGGTCAATGCCTTTGCGGCGGCGTCCACCCGATCGAGAAAGCGGCGATAGGTGGTTTTCTTGTTCATAAAGTCATAGGCCACATGCGCCGGATACCGCTTGGCCGTCTGGGCGACCAGCTCATAGGTCGTCAGATCGGGGTAGTCCAACGAAGCGGGAATGTCGCCGTAAAATCTGCGCCACGGAGCTTGGGATGAAATCGTCATACGAAAAGCCTTTCTAAATTTGGCAAAATTTGCACATACAGTATACAGCATTTTTGGTAAAAATAAAATATATAATTTGAAATTTCCGGCAAATTATTTCCATGGCTTCTTTCAATTGTAAGCGTACCGGAAATCCGCGCTTTACTTCTTATTATTTTTGAGGTATAATTCAAGCAATAGGCGCCGCGGGATGCGGCGTCGGGAGGTCTGTATGGCAAATTATAACGAAAGCAACGAATCCGACGAAAATATCTTTCAGGAGATTGACGCCGCGATTGCCGGGGAATTTCAAACCACGCAGGACGATCAGGTAGACGCGTTTTTATCCCAGCTGCAACTGCCCGAAGACGAGCCGTACCTGGATCCGGCGGCGGAGGCAGCCGCGTCCGCCGCGGCGCAGGCGCGTCCGCCGCGGCCGCAGCCCGCGCCCCGCGCCAGGGCCTATAACCGCGATTACGGCGAAAGGCCCGCCTACCGCCCACAAGAGCCAGCGCAAGCGCCGGTACGCGCCCGCCAGGCCCCGGTCGCCGCGCCGCCCAAACAGGCGCGCCGTCGCCGCCGGCGCCGTCACGGGCTGCTGCGGACGCTCGGAGTGATCCTGCTGATTCTGGCGCTGCTTTTGGCCGCGCTGTGGTTCCTGCTGCCGAAGCGGCCGGACGGCGCCTCGGCGGCGTTCAAAGAGGATGACGTCGCCACGATTCTGATCGCAGGAACCGACCTGGACGGCTACCGCACCGACACCATGATGTTGCTCTATCTCAACAACGACACGGGCGAGGTCAACCTTCTCAGCATCCCCCGCGACACCCGCGTGGTGGTGGACGGAGAGTCGATGAAGCTCAACGCTGTCTATGGCTACGGCGGACAGGGCGAGGACGGGATGCAATTGCTGCTGCACACGCTGCGCGGCGTGTTGAGCTATGAGCCGGACGCGTATGTGCTGGTGGACTTCGAGAGCCTGGAAAAGGTGATTGACACCATGGGTGGCATTGAATTCGACGTGCCGTGCGATATGCACTATGACGACCCGGCGCAGGATCTGCACATTGATCTGTCCGAGGGTCTTCAGCATCTCGACGGGGAGGAGGCCGTCCACGTGCTGCGCTTCCGTTCCGGGTATGCCATGGCCGATTTGGAGCGGGTCAACGTCCAGCGGAAGATGGTCGCCGCAGCCATGGAACAGTGGCTGACTTTCAGCAAGCTCCCCAGGGGGCTTGTGGGGATCAGCCAACTCACCGCCAGCGCCACTACGAACCTCTCCGCCCGGAACCTGCTTTGGATCGCCAAATCGATCTACCGCATCGGCCTGGACGGCGCGTCCTACACGCTGCCCGGCAGTTGGGACTCTCCTTACTATTATCTGGACACCGGCGGGTCCGCCGAGATCCTCAACGACTATTTCAATCCCACTGGCAGTTCGATCACTTCGGAGGATCTTGAAGGGTGATCGTGCCAACGTTTTTTCCAGAGGTAACTCTCCACATGAAAAACCCGAATGAGTTTCGACACAAAAAGACGGTAAAGCTGCTTTTCATCCTCTTTGCGATCGGCATTTGCGCCGCGATCACGCTGGCCGTCGGCATGCCCATGCTGCGGGTGGTTCAAAATCCGGAGCAATTCCGCGCCTGGGTCCGCAGCCATGGCATATTGGGGTATGCGGCGTTTATCTGCATGATGGTCGTCCAGGTCGTCGTAGCGCTCATTCCCGGAGAGCCATTTGAAATTGCCGCAGGATACGCCTTTGGCGTATGGATCGGATCGGCGCTGTGCCTGCTCTCCACGCTGATCGGCAGCGCGATCATTTTTCAACTGACCAAGCGCTACGGCACGCGCATCGCGCTGCTGTTTTTTACCCAGCGCCAGCTGGACTCTTTGCCCTTTTTGCGCAAGGACAAAAAGGGCAGGCGGGCGGACGCGATTTTATTTCTGCTGATGATCCTTCCGGGGACGCCAAAAGATCTGCTGTCCTACGGCGCCGGTCTGATGCCCATTTCCTTCTGGGGCTGGATGTGGCTCGTTGCGGTGACCAGGCTGCCGACGATGGTACCCTCCGTCATCGGCGGGAACGCGCTCGGCAGCAGGCAATATCTTTTGAGCATTGTAATTTTTGCCGCTACGATGGCCGTGAGCGCTTTGGGTTATTTTTTCTACCGGCAGTACAGCAAGCACAAAACCGCCGGCTGACGCTTTTTCGAAGGAGCTAGTTGATTTTTGCCGCGCTTGCGGTTATACTAATAGATACATAAGAAAAGGAGGTCATTTACATGGCTGTACAAATTGAAAAATCCACCATTATCGGGGACGTTCTGGACATCGCGCCGGAGACCGCGCCCTTGTTTATGGCAATCGGGATGCACTGTCTGGGCTGCCCCGCTTCGCGCGGTGAAACCGTGGAAGAAGCGTGCATGGTGCATGGCGTCGACGCCGACGCGTTCCTCGCCCAGGTAAACCGCTTCATCGAGGCCAATGAGCAGGCAAACTGAATCGCTTGAGGGGGCGCCATCACAGGCACCCCCTTCCAACTGCCGCAAAAATCTCTCGCGCCAAACAGGCGCGAAAAAATCTGAGCGTAGGGAGGAACTATGAAGCTGCCCATTTCCAAGCGGCTGCTGTGCTGTGCCGGGATGATTCCGCCCGGCGCGCGCGTGGCGGACATCGGTACCGACCACGGGTACCTGCCCATCTTTCTGGCGCGGCACGGCGCAGCCGCTGTTTACGCCGCGGATCTGCGGGAAAAACCGCTGGAAAAGGCCATGGAAAACGCGCGGAATTTTGGCGTTGCCCAGCAGATTATCTTTCGCCGGTCGGACGGACTGCGGCAGTTTGACGGCACGGAGATAGACACCGTCGTGTGCGCCGGAATGGGCGGCGATCTGATCATAGAGATTTTATCCAAAGCGCCCTGGCTCCAAAATGGCGCGTACACGCTGATTTTACAGCCCCAGTCCAGCGGTCAGGATCTGCGGCGCTGGCTGGATGGGCACAATTTTTATATCGCGCGGGAGACGCTCGTGCGGGAGGGCGGCTTTTTATACGCGGTCATGCGCGTTCACTATGGTCACCCGATGCACCTGACGCCCGGCCAGCAGTTTCTTTCGCCGCAGCTTCTGCAATCCGGCGGTCCCCTGCTGCTGGCGCAGATGAACCGCCTGGTGGACAGTCTGCGCAAAACCGTCGCAGGGATCCGGCAATCTCGCAGCGAAACCGCCGCCGGAAAGCTGGCCTACTATCAAGCGGCGCTCCAGGAATTAGAAGAAATGAGGAACATCTATGCCACAGGTACATGAGATTCTGGAATACTTATTTTCCTTTGCGCCCGAATCCCTTCGGGCGGACTGGGATCGGGTCGGCCTGTTTTGCGGCCGCGGCGGCAGGGAAGTGCGACGGGTGCTGATCGCCCTGGATCCTTCGATGGCGGCGATTCGCGAGGCTGCCGACTGGGGTGCGGAGCTGCTGGTGACTCATCACCCGCTGCTGTTCCACGCTACGCGGGACGTGTCCGATCAGACGGAGGAGGGGCGGAAGGTTCTGGCCCTGGCCGAGCATGGGATCGCGGTTATCTGTATGCACACCAACCTGGACTGCGCCGCCGGCGGCGTCAACGACTGCCTGGCGGAAAAGCTGGGGCTGGAACGCGTAAGCGCGTTGGAGCATGGCTCCAAGATGGCCCTATGCCGCGTGGGGACGATTGCGCCGCAATCCCTGGAAGCGTTCGCGCGGCACGTCAAAGCCGCCCTTGGCCTTTCCGGGCTGCGGTACGCAAGCGGCGGCAAGCCGGTGGAAAAGGTGGCCGTCGGCGGCGGGTCGTGCATAGAATTTGCCGCGCTTGCGGCGGCCCAGGGCTGCGACACCTTCGTGACCGGCGACGTGAAGTACCACGAGTTTCAAAAAGCGGAAACTCTGGGGCTGAACATCCTCGACGCCGGGCACTTCGGCACGGAAAATCCCGTATGCGCCAAATTGCTGCAAATTTTGCAGACGCAATTTCCGCAGCTTTCCGTGCAAATTTCCCAGTCGCACCGGGATGTGGTCAAGTTTTGCTGAGATAAGCGCTGAAAATACTTGATTTTCCCCATTTCATCCTTTATAATTCTTTTGATAAATTTCCCATTTGGAGGTTTTGTATAGATGAGAAAACCAGTTGCATTGGTCATTATGGATGGCATCGGACGCGGCGACGGCGGCAGCGGCGACGCGGTAAGGATCGCCAACACCCCCACTTTGGATTGGCTGCTGGAAAACTGTCCCCACACCTGGCTCAAAGCCCATGGTACCGCCGTGGGTCTGCCCTCTGATGAAGATATGGGCAATTCCGAGGTCGGCCACAACGCCCTCGGATGCGGCCAGGTCTATTCCCAGGGCGCCAAGCTGGTCGGTGAGTCCATCGAGTCCGGCGCGATCTTCCGTTCCAAGGCGTGGACGGCCCTGGTCGCCAATGCCCAGGACAAAGCCCTGCACTTTTTGGGGCTGCTGTCCGACGGCAACGTCCACTCCAATATTTCCCACCTGATCGCCCTGCTGCGCCAGGCCCATAAAGAGGGACTGCGCCGGGTCTATTGCCACATTCTGCTCGACGGACGCGACGTTCCGGCCACTTCCGCGCTGGAATACGTGGACCAACTGGAGAAAGTTCTGGCCGAGCTGCGGCAGGACGGCGGCGACTACCGCATCGCCTCCGGCGGCGGCAGAATGAAGATCACCATGGACCGCTATGAGGCGAACTGGGGCATGGTGGAAGCCGGCTGGAACACGCATGTGCGCGGCATCGGCAGAACCTTTGCCAGCGCCAAAGAGGCCATTGAAACCTATCGCGCGCAGACCGGCTGCATCGACCAGGATCTCCCCGCGTTCGTGATCGCTGAGAACGGCGAGCCGGTCGCAAAAATTGCCAATGGCGACAGCGTCATCCTGTTTAACTTCCGCGGCGACCGCGCGCAGGAGATCTCCCTGGCCTTTGACCGGAAGGACTTTGACAAATTCGACCGAGGCGACTACACCGGCGTGCAATTCGCCGGGATGCTCCAATACGACGGCGACTTGAAAATTCCCGAAAACTACCTGGTCGAGCCGCCGATGATCAAAAACACGCTGACCGAACTGCTCTGCGCCCATGGGATCCACGAATATGCCCTGTCCGAGACGCAAAAGTACGGCCACGTGACCTATTTCTGGAACGGCAACCGCTCCGGGAAGGTCAACGAGGACTTAGAAGTCTACGAGGAAATTCCCTCGGACATTCTTCCCTTCGAGCAGGCCCCGGCCATGAAGTCTGTGGAGATCACCGACCACATGGTGCGGGCCATGGCCTCCGGCCACTTTCAATTCCTGCGCTGCAACTACCCCAACGGCGACATGGTCGGCCACACGGGCGTGATGGAAGCGGTTGTCACCGCCGTGGAGTGCGTGGATGCGGGCTTAAAGCGCCTGGTGGACGCTGCGAATCAGTATGGCTATACCTTGCTGGTCACTGCCGATCACGGCAACGCCGACCAGATGACCGAAACCAAAAAAGGCAAGACAACCGTCCGCACGGCCCACTCGCTGAATCCTGTTCCGTTCATCGTCTATGACCCGGATACCCGTTATGAAATCCAACCTGGCAAATACGGCTTGGCAAACGTGGCCCCCACAGTCGCCAAGCTGTTGGGGCTGGAAGCCCCGGACTGCTGGGAAAAGAGCATGATCTGACTTGGCGGCGCGCAGTTCCGAGAACCAAACGGTCAAAATTTTATATCAGGACAAGCGCATTTTGGTGGCGGTCAAGCCGCCGGGGGTCCTGTCTGTGGACGAGCCGGGGGGAATGCCGGATCTTCTGCGGCAGGCGCTGGGCGACCCCAACGCCTGCGTGCGAACGGTACACCGGCTGGACCAGGCCGCCGGCGGTGTGATGCTCTTCGCGCGCTCGCGGATGGCCGCCTCCATTTTGTCCGCCCAGCTGCGCGAGCACAAGCTGCGCAAGCAGTATCTTGCTGCCATCCACGGCAGACCCGAAGCGGCAACCGGCACGCTGCGCGATCTATTGCTGCGGGATACCTATTCCGGAACCACCCGTGTGGTCGCGGAACCGGGAAAAGACGTGCAGCTCGCCCAGCTGCGCTACACCGTGCTATCGACCGTGGCAGGGCAGTCGCTGGTCTGCATCACTCTGGACACTGGGCGGACGCACCAGATCCGCGTCCAATTTTCCTCCCGCGGTTTGCCGCTGATCGGAGATCGCCGGTACGGCAGGGATGATGCGTGTCCTCTGGGGCTGTGGTCGCGCCAACTGGGATTTTATCACCCGGAAACCGGCCAGCCGATGACGTTCTCGCAAGATCCGCCGGATGCACCGCCCTGGAATAGATTTTCCCTCGTATAATTTACAAAATATTTACATTTTTGGATCGGTTGTTTCCAGAAAGTTCACGATTTATTCAAAATCATATGATATGATCCTAATGTAAAGGATGAGAATCCTATACGCTGTTTATCTCTCTCTTTCTTTTCATTGTTTTCATACTCTTCTTTCTCTCTCATCTCAACGAAAGGCGCCCAGAGGAGTTCCTCTGAGCGCCTTTCACGTTACATATGATGTCATTTTTTTGCAAAATACCGTATGCGTCCCGCGCCAGCAAAGCCGGGGCGCTTCTTTACTTGGACAGGACCTCGTCCCGCCGCGGATCGCAGGCCATATCTTCCACCAGGACGCGCATAGCGCCGCCGCAGACCATCCCCTGATCCGCCGCGACGTCATTAGAAAGATCCACCGTGATCACTGCGTACTCGCCGGTTCCGATCAGGCGCCGGGCCTTGCCCATCGCCGCGGCCTCGCCGCAGCCGCCCCCGATGGTGCCGTAGCCCCGGCCAATTTGGTCGACCGCCATCAACGCGCCGCTCTTTACCGGCGTGGATCCCTGGGTCTGCAGCACCAGCAGCATCGCGCGGGGAACATCGGCCCTGGCCAAAAACGCTACGGCGTCCATATCCGGATTCGTCTGCTGCAATTGCGTCCGCCCCTCTTCTTGCGACAGGCTCCGCCGGTGGGCGATCAGCTGCGCGCAGATGGAGATGGCGATCTCCGCAGGCGTGACCGCCCCGATGTCCAGCCCGATGGGCGCATGGATCCGCCGCAGGGCTTCCGGGTCAAATCCCTCCTGCTCCAGCTGCCCTTTTAGTCCGGCCACCCGCCGTTTGGATCCGACCATGCCCAGATAGGCGGGGAACGTCCCGGAGAGAATTGTTCGCAAACATTCCGCATCATGCCGGTGCCCGCGCGTCAAAACGCACACGTAGTCCCCCGCGCCGATTTGCAACTGATCGATCGCGTCCGCAAAGCCGTCGCAGAGAATCCGCGACGCATCGGGGAATGTCTGCGCGTTGGCGAAGGCCGGCCGGTCGTCCGCCACGCTCACCGCAAAATCCAGCATACAAGCAACTTTGCTCACCTGCTGGGAAATATGCCCGCCGCCGAGCAAAATCAGCCGCTGGGTCGGCACGAATTTTCGGGTGTACGTACACCCCTCCACCGTGCGCGTCAGCACTGCCGGGCAGCCGTTTTTCAGTTGCGTCCAAATCGCGGCAAATTCATTCACCTCAGCGCACCTCCCTTCTTATTTACCATCCCTATCCTACAAAAAATTCTTTGATTTGTCAAGTTGGCTGACGCGTGCCCGCACCGCAAAGTGTCACAGAGCCTTGCCGCGTCCGATCCTCTTTCAAACCCACCGCCGCAGCGCCGTTTTCATGTGGCCGCGCACATCCATCCCGTACAGCCCGTTCAGCAGCGACAGATCAAACTCCTCCATCGGCGCATGGGTCAGGATGCGACCCCGTTCCAATAACAACACCGTATCGGCAAAGGCCAGCGCAAGGTTGATGTCGTGCAGCACGCCGACCACGCAGCGGCTTCCCGCCCCGGCCCAGGCGCGCAGCGTGTCGACCAGTTCCACCTGGCAGCGCAGATCCAGGTGATTCGTCGGCTCGTCGAGCAAAATGACCTGTGGCTCCTGGGCAAACGTCCGCGCCAGGAGCACTCTTTGCAGCTGTCCGCCGGACAGCTCGGTGATCAGGCGATCGCGCAGTTCCCATGTACCCGTGCGGCGCAGGCTCTCCTCCACCGCCCGGCAGTCCTCCGCGCTCTGGCGCGCCAGCAGACCGCCGCGCTGGTGGGCATAGCGCCCCAGCATCACGCACTCATAGACCGTGTAATCAAACGCCGCCGGGGAGAATTGGCTCATCAGCGCCAATCTCTTTGCCCGCTGCCGGGCAGGCAGGCGGCGTAGATCCGTCCCTGCCATGGTGATCGCGCCCTCGCAAGGCAGAAGCCCGGCCAGCGCCCGCAAAAGCGTGGTCTTGCCGCAGCCGTTTGGGCCGAGGATGCACAGCCGCTCCCCCTCCCGAACGCGAAAGGACACGTCCTGGATCACAGGCGGCCCGCCATAGCCGCAGGTCAGATGTTCCACTTGCAGCATGGCTTCACCTCCGTTTGCGTCCGGCAAAGAAAATATACAGGAAAAACGGCGCGCCAAGCAGCGCCGTAATCGAACCGATCGGGATCTCGTGAGGCGGCGTCAGCGTCCTCGCCGCCAGGTCACACAGCACCAAAAACGTGCCGCCGAACACCGCGCTGGCCGGCAATACCCGCCTGTGCGCCGCGCCGAACCAGCGGCGCACCACGTGCGGCGCGATCAGATCCACAAATCCGATCACCCCCACAAAGGAGACCGCCACGCCGGTGAGCGCCGCCACAACGGCCAGCAGGAACCGCTTCGTCCGGACCAGATCGACGCCCATCGCCCGCGCCTGTTCCTCGCCAAAGGTCATCACATCCAATTCCCGGCTGAAGCCCTGAAAGAGCGGCAGGCTCAGCACCACACACGGCGCCAACACCCACACAGCGCTCCACTCTTTCATAGAAAAGCTGCCAAGCTGCCACAGCTGGATGCGCTGGGCATACGCAGGCGAACTGGTTGCCAGCATATTCATCACGGCGTTGCAGAACAAAGACAGCACCATGCCAACCAAGACGATTGTCACATTCGACATCCCCCGGTCCAGCCTGGACGACACAAAGACCACCAAAAACACCGTGCCCAGGGCGAAGCTCAGGCTCACTGCGGGCAGCACGAAGACGCCGATTCCCGCGCCGGCCAGCCCCAGCACAATCACAATCGCCGCGCCCAGTCCCGCGCCGGAAGATACGCCCAGCCCGAAGGGAGAAGCCAGCGGGTTTTGCAAAATCGACTGCATCACCGTGCCGCTCACCGCGAGGGCCGCCCCCGTGAGAAACGCCAGCAGCACACGCGGCAGCCGCATATCCAGCACCATCGCGCTGTAGCTCTCCGGCAGCCCGGCCGGCAAAGGCGTCCCGAATATGCGGCTTGCGAGCATCGCCAGAATGTCTCCCGGCGCCACATACACGCTTCCAACGCCCACCCCCAGCAGCAGCGCAATCAGCGCCGCCGCCACGAGCAGAGCCATCTTAACCTTCGATTTCATCCGGCGGTATAATAGTCGGGATAGAGCGCTTCGGCCATCTGCCGCATGGCCACAACGATATTTTCGTTGGGCCGAGCCGAGGACATATTGTCAATGGAATAGACGTCGCCGTTTTTAACGGCCGTAACTCCGGCCCAGCCGTCCCGCCCTAGGATCTCTCCGACCGGATCGTCTATGTAATTGACATTGGTAAAAATCACGTCGGGATTGGCGTCGACAATCGTCTCGCCCTCCACACTGAGCCAGCCGCTCTGATCGGCCAGGACATTTTCCCCGCCGATCCACTCAATCATTTCATTGAGATAGACGCCGCTTCCGCAACTGTACAGATACGGCGCGGCGGAGATTTCAAAATAGACGCTCTTGCGCTCCTCTTGGGGAATCGTCGCGGCAATCGCCGCCAGCTCGTCCAGCTGCGCGTTCAACTCGTCTAGGATCGCCTGCCCGGCGTCGTTTGCGCCGAATACGGCGGCAAGAAACTGTATATCGCTCTGCACGTCCTCGATGCTGTCGCTGGTGGGTACGCAAATAACGCAAACTCCCGCGTCAATCAGGGGCTGATAGGGCGCTTCCTGATCATAGAGCGACAGGCTGGAAACCAGCAGAACGTCCGGGCCCAGCGCCACCAGCTGTTCGATATCGGGGTTTACCATGTCAAACGTCGGCACGTCATCCGGCAGGCCCTCCAGGCCAACGCTTTCCAGGTCATAGCCGACGATCTTATCTCCCAGACCCAGCGCTACCAAAGTCTCGGAGATTGATGGCGCCAGCGGCACAATGGAATCGATTGTTTCCGGAATGGATATGGCGGCTCCGCTAGGATCTTGGGTGGGCAGCGCCGGAGCGGAAGGCGCCTTGGTGGCGGACTCGGACGATTCCACATTTTGCGATGCTTCCGGGGCATCCGTTTGAGACGGCGTGTCGTTTCCGCCGCACGCGCACGCGCTCAGCAGCAGTCCGCATAGAAGAAGTACACTGATGATCTGTTTCATATTTTTTCCTCCTAGAGTTAAATAATCTGTCACGCGGCAAAGCCGCAAATATTTTCTGCAAAAATCTTTCGAACTGTCCATAATGCAGCAGCATTCCAGCAGAAAAAACACCCCTCCGTCACGAAAGGGTGTTTGAATATGCAAATACGCATTGCCGCGGAGATTACACCGCGGTATACAATATGCACAACTCCATCGATCGTGAACTTGTACCAAGCAGACGCAGTACCCCGGCTTCATGCGTTCATCACGCACATCACGGTGGCGGGACCGCGCGGGATTCTCACCCGACTTCCCTGCATTCTATCTGCCCTTGGCCAAAAGCATCGGCCAATAAGAACCATATTCTTTTGTTTTTCAAAGACATGATACCATACCCGCCGCGAATTGTAAAGGCCTCCCTTTGATATTTCCGCGCGGGTTTTTATGAAATAACGTTTGTATATTTGCTTCGTCCCTGTGGGAATCTATCTTTGCTTTTTCTTTCCTATAACAATGTCCGCTGAATAAACCGCCTGGCGCTTTATTCGTGCGGCATATGCAGCGCAATTCTATCAATCCGGTCTGAATGGTCGAATTGATAGAATCCAGCCATTGTTCCAATGGCAAAGCGCAAGGGTTTTAAATACCAGAATTCGCAACCCTTGGACCAGGACAAAACCAATGTGCCGAAAAAGCCAAGGCCTTTCAGTCTTGCAGCTTTGTTCAGTACGCATGATAGTATATGACGTCTGCGCGGTTTTCATAAATTGCAGCGCAATTTGGCGCTTTTTTCGGTTAAAAACTATAAAAACAACAAAAAATTGTCATAGATAATCAAAAGAAAGTCGGAGAAACTACGACTGAGGTAATCAAATTACATTTGAGGACTTCAATAAAGATAAGGAGATGGATGAAAATGAAGAGCAACAATACCATCAATGTTCCCGAAGCGAAAGCAGCCATGGATAAGTTCAAGATGGAAGCGGCTTCCGAAGTGGGCGTCAATTTGAAGGAAGGCTACAACGGCGACATCACCGCCCGCGAGGCTGGTTCTGTCGGCGGCCAGATGGTCAAAAAGATGGTTGAGGCTTACGAGCAAGGCTTGAAGTAAATTTCTCAAAACAGGCCCCTGTGCAATCGCGCAGAGGTGGTATTCAGATCGTTCAGATACGGCATGGTCTTTCGGCCATGCCGTTTTCTGTGCGCTTTGGGCGTTGACTTTCAAAGATTTGTATATTATAATTGTATACTGAAATTTTTTAAAAGCAGATTTTTATGAAATTAAACGCGGGAAAAAAGTCTGCTTTTGCGGAAATACAATACCTATCGTTTGCAGAGCCAGAAGGGAGGATTACCATGGCCGCAAAACGGTTTTCCTTGAACCGCCGGCAATTGAACGCACCCATCAGCGTGGTGGCGCTTGTCGCCATCGGGCTGTTTGTGCTGTGTTTGGGAATGATCATTGCGCCAGGTCCTGTCAGTGAGGAACTAAACGTATTTTGGCAGCAGCCCCTGCTGATTATTCTCAACGCGTTTCCCGTATTTGCCATGCTCATCGTGTTGTGGGCAATCATCGGCAACGTCTTTTTTGCCGGCGCGGCCACGCTGAGCGTGATGGACGCGCTGGAGTATATCAACCTGTTGAAAATCGAGGGACGGGATGACCCGTTCGTGCCCGCGGACGTGCTGCTGATCCGCGAAGGCCTGGCGGCGGCGGGTGATTATGAGCTGAAGCTGCACCCGCTGTTTCTGGCGGCCATCGTGGGCTGTACAGCGGCGCTAATCGCGCTGGGCGTCTTCTTTCGCACCGCCAATCCGAAGCCCGTCTGGCGGGCGGTCATAGGCGTCACGGTCTGCGCGGCATTTGTGGCGAGCGTTCCAACCGTCTACGCCGACAAGGAGCTGTACAACGAATTCGACGTGCCCTCCCGGTACAACATCACAAGTGTCTATAATACGCTTGGCTTTCACTATTGTTTTTTACACAATTTTAATCTGTATTCCGTCGACCAGCCGGAGGGCTATTCCCGCGCGCAAGTTGAAGCGTGGACGGAGGAAGATCTCGCCCCAGAGCAAGACAGCGCTACGCGGCCCAATGTGCTGTTCGTTATGTGTGAAGCATTTTCAGACATCGCCAACGACCCGTCGCTGGACTACCCCGACGGAATGGAAAATCCCCTCGCTCCGTTTAATGCGCTGGCCGCGGACACCGGCCGCGCGTACAGCGGTCATCTGGTGGTTTCCGACTACGGCGCGGGAACGGCCAACACGGAGTTCGACGTGCTGACAGGTCTGCCGACCAGGATGCTGTCGGAGCGCATGACCTCCGCGTTCCGCACGGTACGCCGCTCTTTGAACACCATTCCCAGGCTCTTTGCCCGGCAGGGCTATGCTACCTATTTTATGCACCCCGGCGACTCCTGGTTCTATAACCGCTCCAGCGTCTACAGCTTCTTCGGCATCGACGACCAGGTGTTTTTTGACGACGCCTTTACCGCCTCGGATATCAAGGGCAACATGGTTTCCGACGAAGCGTTTTTGCGAGTGCTGAAGGAGGATTTCTCCCAGCGGATCGCCGCGGACGCACCGCTGTTCGCCTATACCGTCACCATTGAAAACCATCAGGCGTACAATTCGCAAAAATATAACGACCCGTCGATTCTGACGGCTCGTCCCACCTCGAAGGCGCTCAGCGACGAGGACTTGGCCGCGCTGAACGTCTATCTGTACGGTCTTGCGGACTCCGCGCGGATGGTTTCACAGCTGGCGGAATATCTGGACACCCTGACGGAGCCGACCTTGCTGGTCTTTTTCGGCGACCACCGGCCAACGCTGGGGACCGATTACAGTGTCTACCGTGCGCTAGGGATACCCGTTGGCCAGACCGATACGCCGGAGGGCCTTGTGTTCACCAACCAAACACCGTTTCTGCTGTGGGCCAACCGGGCCTATGCGGATGAATTTGCCGCCCGCATCTCAGGCCTCGATCTGCCGGATAACGGGATCCTCAGCGACCATTATCTGGGCGCGGCCGTTATGGAACTGGTGGGATATGCCGGCAAAGACGCCTACTATGATTTTTTAAACCAGGCGCGGCGGTCGCTGCCGGTCTTATGCGGCGGCACCTATATGCTGCAAGACGGGACCTGCCCCCAAACGCTTGCCGGGCCGGAACAGCTCCTGGTGGACAAAACGCACCACTACCTCTATTACCGCATAAAAGAGCAGCCATTGCTGCAATAAAAAACATCCGTTCTCCAGAACCGCCGGAGAACGGATGCGCTTTATTCCTTGAAAAAGCTATGCGCGATCAGCCAGTCCACAATCGGATTTTGCGCCAGATAAATTGTGACCGGCAAGAAAAACGGCAGGAGCGACCAAAGGTAATGATAATTTGACCGCCTGCGCAGCTCCAGAACCAGCTCCCCGCAACAGTGGATGAGGAAGAGAACCCACGCGATTAGCACCGCGATCTGCGCCAAGTACAAGTATTGCTCCAGCTGGGCCGTGGGCGTCGCCAAAATCTGCGCGCGCTGCAAAAAGAACCACGCGATGATCATCAGGGAAATCACGCCGTTTATGTAAAGATTGCGCAAGGCCGCGCGAATATTCGCTGAAACCATCCGACGCCCTCCTTTTTATGGGGATGTTTCTAGTTTACGCCAGATTCCGTCAAATGTCAACAAAAAACTACCGCGCGTGCCCGTCTTAGGCAAGGCCCCGTACCCAACAAATATGGGGCGGTGGGGCAGACAGCACCTGCGCTGAAAAAATTTTTTATTTTCTTGTTTACAAACCTACAAATTTCTGTTATAATATGTAAACACAAGCGCCAGTGGCTCAATGGATAGAGCATCAGATTCCGGTTCTGAGGGTTGGGGGTTCGAGTCCCTTCTGGCGTGCCAAATGGCGCGAATTTGAACCGTTGCACGGCTTACTTCCTTGGCGGGTTGCTGATGGCAACAGGGAAGTTCGCGAAAAGCAAAAGGCAGGAGGCTGACGTCTCCCGCCTTTTCGCTTTTTTCTTTTGTGCGCCAGCCGGGGAATCTTTGACTGACGTATTTTTGTTCAATCGGTGGCTATCTGCACTTTCATCGGTATTATGAATGGCCTGTGTAGCAATTTTATTTGCCATAGCGTTCCCGTAGGTGAGGCACCCTATTGATGGTGGGATTTTGCCAGGTTCAAGTAAAAGCTGCAAACAACGCCGTGGTCTGTCTAGAATAGCTACGATAACGTTCTGCCAGCGAATATTCACGAGAAACCGCAGAGCATAAATTTCTGTTGTTCCTGACCTCCGCTCTACGGACTTCGGCTCTGAAGCCCACCCAAGGTAATCCCATACCGAGCGATTTTCTTTTTTACAAAAATAATTCATGTCAAATGAAATGACGGACAAATTCTTGCCCAAATGCGGCGGACCGTATTGAAAAATTGGCCGTCTTATGCTAAAATATGGTGTTGCGTTGAAAGCTTTTCCCTACGAATCGGGGAGAAGAAAAAGCGCGCGGCGGGATCTGCAAATCATCCAAAAGGCCTTGCAATACAAGGAAAAATAAGGAGCTGTTAACTATATGAAATTAGGAATCGTCGGGCTGCCCAACGTGGGGAAATCCACTTTGTTCAACGCCATCACCAATGCAGGCGTCCCTGCCGATAACTACGCCTTTTGCACCATCGATCCCAACGTAGGTGTGGTGCCCGTGCCGGACGCACGGCTGGATTGGCTGCGGGACCTGCACCATCCGAAAAAATTTACCCCGGCTGTCATCGAATTTGTAGACATCGCGGGTCTTGTCAAGGGCGCGTCGAAGGGGGAGGGACTGGGCAACAAGTTTTTGTCCAACATCCGCAACACCGACGCCATCGTCCATGTCGTGCGCTGTTTTGACGACGCCAACGTTACCCACGTAGAAGGCTCGACCGATCCCCTGCGGGACATCGACATCATCAATCTGGAGCTGGTGATGTCCGACATCGAGCTTGTGGATCGCCGCATCGACAAGGCGCAAAAGGCCGCGAAGGGCGACAAACGTTTTTTAAAGGAGGCGGAGGTGTTTTCCCGCCTGCGGAACCATCTCAATGGTGGCAACCTTGCACGCACCTTCGAGGGAGAGCCGGAGGAGCTGGCGCTCATCGCCACCTCCGATCTGCTGACGCTGAAAAAGACCATTTACGTGGCAAATCTGTCGGAGGCCGACTTTACGCAGCCGGACTCAGTTCCCTATTACCAGGACGTCCGCGCGTTGGCACAGACCGAAGGGAGCCAGGTCATCCCGATCTGCGCCAAGCTGGAGGCGGACATCGCGGAACTGGACGATCCGGACGAACGGGCCATGTTTATGGAGGAGCTGGGGCTGAAGCAATCGGGCCTGGATCAGCTGATCCAGCGCAGCTACGCGCTGCTTGGCCTGATTTCTTTCCTGACGGCCGGCAGCGATGAATGCCGCGCCTGGACGATCAAACAGGGTACCAAGGCGCCGCAGGCGGCGGGAAAAATCCACACAGATTTTGAACGCGGCTTTATCCGCGCCGAAGTCATCGCCTTCGAGGATCTGAAAGCCTGCGGTTCTTTGGCGGCCGCGAAGGCCAAAGGGCTGGTTCGCAGCGAGGGAAAGGAGTATGTCATGAAGGACGGCGACGTCGTCAACTTCCTATTTAACGTTTAATTTTCAGCTCCCGGTGCAGCTAGGGAGGCTCAGACTGTCAAAAAACCTTGCAGAGTTCTCGCCCGCTGGCGTGTAAATTATTTTTGCGGTGATGGCTCTGCGCTTAGAACCGCTGCAAAAGCGGCGGCCCAGCTCCGCACGCCCGCTGGCGCGGGTGTGAATGTCACAAAAAATAATTTACAGGTCGCAAATGTGCGCATCAACTGTTCTTCTCCAACAGCAAGCCCAGCAGCGCGGGCTGCTGTTGGAGGTGAGACATCCGGTGCGCGGGGAGATGCGCTTGCACGGCTTTCCGGTACTCGCGCCGGAATGGGGAGCCGCGCGGCGGCGACCTGCAACCCTTTTAAATCGAAGCCCAGCGAAGCGGGTTCGGTTTGGAGCTTATCGAAAAACAAGTTTTTCGATAAGCAGCCCCCGGCGCTGCCGGGGGCTTTTGCCTATCAGGAAAGCCTCACACGGCTTTCCCTATAAAAAGGGCTGCGGTACCAGAGAATCTGTGGTACAAAGCGCGGCCCTTCTCCGATAGAAATGACTGATTTCTTTTGGAGCATCGTATTAAAACATGACGGAGGAATCGGTATGTACGCAATCAGACAGTGGCTGGCCGCGGAATATGCCGCGGCGTTCGGCCTGACGGAGATGGATTTTTTACTGACGCTCGCCCAGGTGGGCTTCGACGCGGACGCCACGCTGCCCGCGCCGGGTACGCGCGTCGACTGCCGCCGGATTTTGGAGCTTTGCCGGCCCTATTTGGATACCGTCGCCCCCGAACCGGCGGAGGGCTGGCTGCCCTTTTTGTACGAAGACCTGACCTACGGGATGTATCCCGATAAGACGCAGCCAGCCACCGATCCGGCTGTCCGGCAGGCGGGGATGTTCTACCTGTACGTGCTGCGCTACGCGATCCGGCACGAAGACTGTCCCTTTGATCCCCTATCGGACATCGATAGCGCCACCGAAGCGGAAATCCGGCAAAGCCGAATCGAGCGCGAATACCGCCGGTTCCAGGCCGCCGTCGACCGTTCCTTCTTTGTGGAGCTGATGCGGATCGGCCGGGAGATCATGCCGTTTGACCCCGCCTCCCACACCATCGGCGTCCACCATATTGCCGTCCACATGGCGCGGCAGGCCGTGCGGGCCGGTATCGAGACGGATATTGCTCTGGTCAGCGCCTCGGCGCTGAGCCACGACATCGGAAAATTTGGCTGCCGCGGTGAAAACGCGAAACGGATTCCCTTCTTGCACTACTACTATACCTGGCAATGGCTGGAGGAACAGCAGCTGCCCACTATTGCCAACATCGCCGCCAACCACTCCACCTGGGATCTGGAATTTGAAAATTTGCCTGTGGAATCGCTGCTTCTGATCTATGCCGACTTCCGCGTGCGCGGCCTGCGGGACGCAAACGGCAAAGAGCGGGTGCGGATTTACTCGCTCGCCACCTCCTATGACCTGATTTTCAGCAAACTCTCCCAAGTGACGGCAGAAAAGCAACGGCGCTACCAGACTGTGTATGCCAAACTGCGCGATTTTGAGGCGTATCTGTGCGCCAACGGCATTTCCACCGATCCCATTGAGGACGGTTCGTGCATTCCCGAGCCGTCCCGCGCCGCGCTTTTGCCCCATGAGGACGCGCCCAAGGCCCTGTGCGACCAGACCTTTGCGAACAACATCCGGCTCATGCGCCATATCTCCTTTGACGCGTCGTTTGAGCAACTCCTGGAGCAGGCGAGAAACGAAAAAAATTCCAACTCCATCCGCACCTATCTCCACCTCTACGCCGAATACCACACCTATCTCAGCAGCGCCCAAAAGGCGAAGCTGCTGTCCTTCCTGTATGAACTGCTGATGCACCACGACGGCGACGTCCGCCGCCGCGCCGGGCGCATCATGGGGCAGATCCTCAGCAACAGCGGCCCGAAATACCGCAAGGAGCTGCCCGCGGACGTGCCGGACGCGACCAACGCACCGAATCTTCTGTCCTTTCTCAATAAATCGTTGCAAGTTTGGACGTACTACGTCAGCGAGCTTCTGCACCCGGATTTAAAAATTGCCCCCAAGCACGCGCAGCGCATCAGCAATTCCCTAAAGGTGGTGGCGCAGAGCGTGTTCGAATTTCTGGGGCCGGACAAGTGGCCGGAATATCTGCAGGTTTTGCTCGACCAGCTGCCCCGGGCCGCCCCCGCCGACCGTTTCGTCCTCATCGACACCTTTTACAATCTGCCGCTAGAGGTCTTCACCCGCGAGACGGCCTACGCGCTTGCGCAGCAGCTCATTGCGCTGCTGCCCCAGAGCGGCGAGCCGGAACAATTAATCATCCTGCGCTTCTTCAGCAAGCTGCGGCGGCGGAACGATCCGGAGCTGACGGCGACACTCCTGCAAGCGGCCCAGGCGCTGGATCCGGCCGGCTCCAATGCGCTGATCTACCAGCGCGCGGCGCTGTGCTCCGGCTCCGGGCTGCAGACCCCGCTGAGCATGGAGCAGCACCAGCATCTGTATCTGAGCAATATGGAGGCCGCGGTACACTGGCTGGTCAAGGCCGTACACATCGATATTCTTTGTGACAGCGCCATGATCCAATCCCAGGAAATCTTCCACACGGCCATGCACCTGAGCAATCTGATCTGCGTCAGCGAGCATCTGCCCGTTCGCATCTACGCCGGCGACCGCCTGGCGCAGCTGTGCGCGCTGTTGCCCACAGACCAGAAAAATGAACTGGCCATCAATCTGATCCGCGAATTGGAGGCGGGGCGGGAGGAGATCGCCCGCTTCCTGCCGCGCCACCTGGGAAAGATACTGTGCCTGCTCCCCCGGCGGGAGTTTTTGGAGTGCCTGCAAGTGCTTGAGGAGCTGATCCGCTCGGAGAACACCCGCGCGGCGATGGCGTCCGTGTCCACGCTGGGGTATGTGCTGACCTCCATGCAGGGGCGGGACGAGGTGATCGCCCAGCGAATCTTCGGATTGCTGATGGTAGGCGTGGCACACAACACGGATGAGGTCCACCAGGTTGCCCTGTCTACGATCTGCCGCGGCGTTTTCGACGAAGCCAGTCTGCCCCTTAAGGTGCGCCAGCAGTATTTCCAGCAAATCTGCAAGAAATTGCTGACGCTTTTGGAAGAACCGCGCCCCGGCCATCTCAACTTCTTTACTCGCGCTGCGGCGCTGAATCACCTGTATCGGTTTATGGTACAGTGCCAGGTGGAACTGGCCCCGCCGCAGCCCCTGCCGCAGCGTCCCATCGCCTTCTTCCCCGGCACCTTCGACCCCTTCTCCACCGGACACAAGCGGATCGTCCAGGAGATCTGCGCCCGTGGATTCGACGTGTACCTCGCCATCGACGAATTTTCCTGGAGCAAACAGACTCTTCCCAAGCTGCTGCGGCGGCAGATCGCGTCGATCTCGGTGGCGGACCAGCTCCACGTGTTTTTATTCCCGGACGATATCCCCGTGAATATTGCCATGTTGGACGATCTTAATCATCTGAAGACGTGGCTGCCCAACGAGGAGGTCTACCTGACTGTCGGCAGCGACGTCATCCGCAACGCCACCGCCTATCAAAACCACGGCCCCGGTTCCACCGCCGCGTTTGACCACATTGTCTTCTACCGCTCTGACCACGCGGAGGATGCGGAACTGATCCGCAGCCGCCTACGGGGGAAGGTCCTGGCGCTGCGTCTGCCGGCGTTTTTTGAACAGGTCAGTTCCAGCCGTATTCGGGAATTTGTAGATAAGAATCTGGACATCTCCATGCTGGTGGATCCCATTGTGCAAAACCTGATCTATCAGCGGGGACTGTACCTGCGTTCGCCCCAGTATAAGGAAATTTTGGCGCCCCACAAGCTGTATTTCACCGCGTCGCAGTCGCTGCAGCCGGAGATCCCGGCGGCGGTGGCCCAAGCGCTGGCGGATTGCGAGCGCGTGGCCAGCGTGACGCTGCGCAACCGCGACACAGGCGAGGTCTGCGGCTGGGCCTGCGGGCGCCAGGTGCAAACCTCGCAGCTGCTGGAGGTGACAGGCCGTAATGTGGAGGCCGCCGCCCTCGTCCGCAAGCGAATTTCCGGCAGCACCCTGCTCATTGAAGGCGTGCAGGTCCGCCAGCCCGGCGGCGACATGGAGCGGATGCTCTTAAACGAGCTGCTGGCGCGCGCCCAGGAACAGGGCTACACCTACGCGCTGATCCGTCCCAGCCGGGATTTGCACGACGCGCTGTCGCAGCTGGGCTTTTTGCCCATGGAGGGCTGCACGGAGCTGTGGATGGTGGACATGCGCAATCCGATGGTGCTGATCCAGGACGCGCTGCAAAATTTGAAAGCCCCGCATCGGGACGATCCCAAGGTGATTGAGGTGGTCAACCGGGCCAGGGCCCGCCTGCGCCTGGCGTTTACCCAGATGTTTCCCGGCTGTTTGCTGCTGACGTTCCACACGGAGTTGCTCAATCACGCCCTGCGCGACCGCGTCCAGCGCTCCAACGGTGTGGAGGACGGGGGCACGCAAAAGATGGGCCCGAAAATGTGCGTTCCCTTCGGCAAAATTCTGGCCAACGAGTTGGTACCCAACACGGTGACCAAACGGCTGGAGTCGGAGAAGGAATTCACCCCGGATCTGCGAAACTTTGTCATCCGGGAGTATCCCGGCTATTCCCCCCTGTCCACCCAGGTGCGCACGATCAAGGCGTTCCGCCGCCCGGTGATTCTGGTGGACGATCTGCTGCACAACGGCTACCGCATCGAGCGCCTGAAACCATTTTTGACGCAAGAGCGGCTGGATGTGGACAGGCTGATTGTCGGCATCATGTCCGCCAGGGGGAAAGACAGCGCGCAAGTGCAAGGCTGGCAGGTGGAGTGCGAATATTTTGTTCCCAACACCCGCTACTGGCAGACGGAGAGCCTGCTGTATCCGTTCATCGGCGGGGACAGCGTCAAAACCAACCGCCGCACACAGATGCTGCCCACGGTGAACTTGGTGCTTCCCTATCAATACCCGCAATTTTTCTCCGACGCCAGCGAGCAGAGCATCTACCGCCTGTCTCTGACGGTTCTGCAAAACGCGCTGGAAATTCTCAAGGTGTTGGAAAAGCAGCACTTGGCCAACTTTGGCAAGACACTGACCCTCAAGCGGCTGGGCGAGGCCATTGTACGGCCGCGTCTGCCCGACCGCGGCGGGCATCTGCAATACAATCTGAATCTGACGGCGTCTGACTACGTGGGAGACGACCTGGTGTCGCTCCAGAGAACTCACCGGAGGGAGGCAAGCAAATGAATTACTATCGCTATGGTCCGTTTTGTCTGTGCCCCTGGGGCGGGACAATCCCGGAGGAGGCCGAACCGGCGCCGGGGCCTTTCGCACCATTGGTGTTCGCCGTCCGCCGCGACCCGCTGTCCCACGGCGGCTGGACGCGGATCGACCGCCTGGCCCAGCTGGACGCGCCGGAGGACGTTACGCGCCTGCGGCAAGAGACGGACGCGGAAGATTTCTCTCCCCTGGCCGCATTTGTCCGGCAAAACGGCGCGACGGTACTCAACACGGCTTTCACCAGGGCCTATCCGCAGCTTTGCGCCTTCTTCCGCGCGAAAAAAACAGGTTTCCGCATCAATTTGGTCGGGCTGGGCGACGTGGGCGGCACGGTGTTGACCGGGCTGGTTCTGCTGGGGCGGGAGATCACCGAAATCGGCGTCTATGACCCCAACGAGGCACAGTGCCGCCGCTATGCCCTGGAAATGAATCAAATCCTCCCCGTGGAGGATGGCGCGCCCATGCCCAGGGTGGTCGTCCGGCAGCCGGACGCGCTGTTCGACTGCGACGCGCTGCTGTTTACGGCGTCTTTGGGCGTGCCGCCGGTGGGGAGCCAGGTGGCCGACGTGCGGATGGCCCAGTATGGTCGCAACCGGCAGATGCTGCGCGTCTACGCCCAGGCAGCCAGAGCGCGGAACTTTACCGGGCTGTTTGCCCAGATCTCCGACCCGGTGGATCATTTGTGCCGCGCGGTGTTCCTCGACGCCAACCGCGATGCCTCCGGCCACTTTGACGCCTCCGGCTTGCTCCCGGAGCAGATCCAGGGCTACGGCCTGGGCGTCATGCGCGCCAGGGCCGCGTACTACGCGCGGCAGCTGCACATCCCGTTTGAGCGGGTCTTCGGCCCCCACGGGCGGGATTTAATCGCCGCCAACGCCGTGGGGGAAGCGTATGACGAGGCGCTGTCTCAACAGCTGACTCAGGCCACGGTACGCGCGAATCTGGCGGTACGGGAACTGGGCTTCAAGCCGTATCTTGCGCCGGGTCTGTCCTCGGCGGCAATCAGCGTGCTGCACACGCTGCGAGGCCAGTGGCACGAGGGCGCGATCTCGCTGGGCGGCGCCTACTTCGGCTGCCGCAGCCGGATGACGCCCCAGGGCGTGGCATGGGAGCAACTGCCGCTGCACCCCAAGCTGGAGCAGCGCTTGGCCCAGGTCCACAGAACGCTGCGGGAATTTGCCTATGACGAATGAACTCACACTTGTCCGCGCCGGAACCAGTCCCCGGCTGGAGTTGGTTCTGGCGGCGGCGCTGGAGGGGACGCCGCATGAGAGCTTTTCCGTCACGTCCCAGTCCTTGCCGCCTTTGGCCGGGCGGCGCGTGCTGTTTGCGCTGGCGGTGGACGAAAGCGGCGTCAATCTCCCGGTCTGCCAGTTGCTGGCGGCCCTCCGGCAGGATTGCCGCTGCCTGGACGGCTCCGCCGTCGCCGTGATTGTGGACGGCAGCGGGGAACTTTACACCAAGCAGCTGGGGCGCAACATCACCTTCGCCGCCAACCGCGCCGGAGCCTGGCTGATGGGCAAGCCGCTGCTGGAGGCCACCGGCTCGCTGCAAAACCTTTCCGTCCGCGCCAAACTCCTGGGCATCAGCAAGGAGGAGGCCTATCCGCGCCTGGCGCGGGAACTGGTGGCGCGGCTGCTGGCGTTTGCGCCAAAGCGCTTGCATCAGCCAAACCTTTTGATGCTCCACGCCTCTAATCAGGGAACCTCCAACACCCTGGCCCTGGGAAACGCGGTCTGCGCCCGGCTCAGTCCGGCCATCCACGTCCAGACCCTCTCGGTGCGCAACGGCACGGTACACGACTGCAGAGGCTGCTCCTACACCGTCTGCGCCCACTTTGCCGAGCAGGGCGGCTGTTTTTACGGCGGCGCCATGGTCGAAGAGGTCTATCCGGCAATCTTGCGCAGTGATCTGCTTTTAATCCTGTGCCCCAACTACAACGACGCCATCGGCGCAAATCTTATGGCGCTGATCAACCGCCTGACCAGTCTGACGGTGAACAATCTCCTGGAAGGAAAGCTGCTCTTCGGCATTGTGGTCTCCGGCTACTCCGGCAGCGACCTGGTGGCCGAGCAGCTGTTGGGTGCTTTGTGTCTGAACAAATCCTTTACCTTGCCGCCCCGCTGCTGCCTGCTGGTGACGGCCAACGATCCCGGCCAAGCGATGCATCTGCCCGGAATTGACGAGAAAATCCAGACCCTGGCCGAGCAAATCTCCGCCTGCGCCGAATAAACGCCCCTCCGGCTTCAAATGCGCCGTATCGGGCCGGAAATGGTTTGCATCACGGGAAAACTTGTGCTATAATTATAAAGTTGTTATTTTCCGCCGCCACGGCGGCCAACGAGGAGATTTCCCAATGAAGACGCTGCTCCACATCTGCTGCGCGCCTTGCGCCAATATGTGCATCGATGCCTTGCGCGCCGACGGCGACGCGGTCACCGGATACTGGTACAACCCCAATATCCACCCCTTCACCGAATACCGCGCCCGGCGCAACTGCCTGCGCGACTACGCCCAGACCATCGGCTTGCCCCTGATCGAACGAAACGACTACGGCCTGCGTCCCTTTGTCCGCGCCGTGGCAGAGGACATTGATCACCGCTGCGTCAAATGCTATGAAATGCGGCTGATTTCCGCGGCGCGGGCGGCAGCCGACGGCGGATTTGACGCCTTCACATCTTCGCTGTTCATCTCTCCCTACCAAAAGCACGAGCTGCTGCGCCAGGTTGCGCAGCGCGCGGCGGAGGCCTATGGCGTTGAGTTCCTCTACCGGGACTTCCGCCCCCTCTTCCGCGCCGGCCAGGAGCGCGCGCGGGAATTGGGGTTTTATATGCAAAAATACTGCGGCTGCGTTTTTTCTGAGGAGGAGCGCTATTTGAAGCCCAATAAAATTATCCGATAGACAAAGAGGTTTTCATGGAACAGTTTTTTTCGTTCTTGGAGCGCTCCCATTCCCCCGCCCACGCGGTGGCGGTGGCCGGGGAATACCTACAGGCGCACGGCTTTTCGCCCCTGCCCGCCGCCGGGCCTTGGCATCTGGAACCGGGCGGGCGCTATTACTTACCGTTTTATGGCACATCTCTGATCGCTTTTTCCATCGGCAAGCAACCTGAGGGCGCTTTTCGCATCTCCGCGGCGCACACCGATTGGCCCTGTCTGCGTGTCAAGCCAGCACCCGAGCAGGTCGCGGGCGGCTGCTGCCGGCTGAATATCGAG
The DNA here is from genome assembly GCA_964450645.1 of uncultured Oscillospiraceae bacterium. Taxonomy (GTDB): domain Bacteria; phylum Bacillota; class Clostridia; order Oscillospirales; family Oscillospiraceae; genus JAKSPM01. Next base: position 52,940 of record CAYVEB010000007.1, read on the forward strand.
CCTTACGGCGGCATGATTTTCTCCACGTGGATGGACCGCCCCCTGTCCCTGGCGGGGCAGGTGTGCCTAAAATCCGGCGACCCGCTCCAGCCCGTCACGCGCCTGTTCTCTTTCGACCGTCCGGTCGTGACCATTCCCAACCTCGCGATCCACATGAACCGCGAGGTCAACAAGGGCGTCGCCCTGAAAGCCAACGTTGACTTGCTGCCCGTGTGCTGCACGGTGGCCGACGAGTGGGAAAAGGACGGGTATCTGCTCCGGCAGCTATCTCAGGCGCTTGGCTGCGCGCCGGAGGACATTTTGTCTTACGATCTGTGCGTCTACAACGCCGAGCAGCCACTTTTGATCGGCCTGGAGCAGGACATGATTTCCGCGCCGCGGCTGGACAATCTGACCTCTGTCTACGCCTGTCTGTACGGGCTGACGCACAGTGATTGCCGCGAAGGCGTCCATGTGGCAGTACTGTATGACCACGAGGAAGTGGGCAGCACCACCAAGCAGGGGGCGAACTCGGCCATGCTGCCGGCGGTGCTGGAGAAAATTGCGCTGGGACTGTCGATGGACCGGGGACAATATCTCGACGCCTTGACCGGTGGGATGCTGCTCTCGTGCGACGTCGCCCACGCCGCCCATCCAAACCACATGGAACTGTCTGACCCCGGCTGTCAGCCCTATCTGAACCGGGGCGTAGCGCTGAAAATGAACTTTGCCCAGGCCTACCCCACGGACGCCGCCGGCTGCGCGGCTATCCAGGGGTTGTGCCAGGCCCATGGGATCCCCCTACAGACGTTTATGAACCGCGCCGATCTGCGCGGCGGCAGCACCATCGGCGCGATCGCTTCGGCGCATCTGTCGATGCGCACGGTGGATGTGGGCGTGCCGATTCTCGCCATGCACGCGGCCAGGGAATTGATGGGCCGCGCGGACGAAGCGTCGCTGTGCCGACTGGTCGCGGCTTTCTACGACGCATAGACGAAATCGATCGATAGGGGGACATCTATGAAGTTTGCTTGTTACACGCTGGGCTGCAAGGTCAACCAGTACGAAACGCAGGCAATGGAGCAGCGCCTTTTGGCGCTGGGCCACGAATTAGGGCGCTTTGACGAGCCGTGCGACGGCTACATCATCAACACCTGCACCGTCACTGCCGTGGCGGACAAGAAAAACCGCAACGTCATTCGCCGCTGCCGGAGGTTCGCGCCGGCAGCGGTGATCGGCGTGTGCGGCTGCTACGCCCAGATGGATCCGGAGGCGGTCAAGGCTCTGGGGGCGGATGTGGTGTTCGGCAGCGCCGACCGCAACGCCTTCGTCCAGGCCATGATCGACGCGGTTCGCCAGCGCGACTACCGCCAATCCCTGGACTACGCCCTGCGGCGGCGTGCCTTTGAGCAGCTCCCTGCCGGGGGCCTGTCCACCCGTACCCGCGCCATGCTGAAAGTGCAGGACGGCTGCAGCAATTTCTGCACCTACTGTGTCATTCCCTATGCCCGCGGCCCGGTGCGTTCCCTGCCGCTGGACGCAGCGGTAGAGCAAGCGGCCCGCCTTTGGCGGGAGGGTTACCGGGAGCTGGTCGTCACGGGGATTGAGATTGCCTCCTGGGGCCAGGACTTCCACGACGGCTCCGCACTGCCGCGGCTGATCGAGGCCATCTGCCAGGCCGCGCCGCAAATGCGCGTCCGGCTGGGATCGCTGGAACCGCGGATCATTGACGAGGCGTTTTGCCAGACCTTGTGCAAATTTGAAAATCTGTGTCCGCAGTTCCACCTGAGCCTGCAAAGCGGCTGCGACGCCGTCCTGGCCCGGATGCACCGCCGCTATACCACCGCGCGCTACACCCAAAGCGTGCAGCTGCTCCGGCGGTTCTTCCCCCAGTGCGCTATCACCACCGATTTGATCGTCGGCTTCCCCGGCGAGACGGAGGAGGAATTTGCACAGACCATGGACTATATCCGCGCCTGCGGCTTTGCGCAGATGCATATCTTCCCCTACTCCCGCCGGCCCGGTACGCCCGCGGATCAGATGCCGGGGCAGATCTCCAACGCCGTAAAAACCGCGCGTTCGTCCGCCGCCATCGCCGTCGCCCAGGAGATGGCGGAGCAGTACCGGCAGGCCCTGGTCGGCAGCGTCCAACAGGTTCTGTGGGAGCAGCCGGACGGCGACGACTACACTGGCCACGCGAGGAATTACGTCACGGTCTACGTCCGGGCGGGCGATTTGCACAACCAGGTGCGCGATGTTCGCATCACCGGCCTGTACCGCGACGGCCTGCGGGGCACACTATTATAAAGTATAAAAACAAAGCCACCGGCTTTGCCGGTGGCCCAACGATCGATAGACCCGCAGGGCAGAAATCCGTTTCCTGCCCTGCGGGTTTAATATAATATTACATCAAGCTGCAAACGAGATCTGTATAGGCCGTCGGGTCGTCGAGCGGCAGATCCGCCATGATGCACGCCTGACCATAGAGGATTTTCGCATATGCCTCCGCCTTTTCCCGGTCGGCGTCAATGCTGTCGCGGAGGGCGGCCACGGCGCGGTGGCTGCCGTTAATCTCCAAAATCCGTCCGCCGTTCAGCGGCGTGTCCGGATCCATCCGGTGGAAATACTTCTCCATCTCAAAACTCATACCGGAATCCGGCACCATACAGCACGGATGCGTTCCCAGCGCAGTGGACAGTCGGACGTCTGTCACCCGGTCGCCCAGCACCTCCTTGATGAACTTGACCGCGTCTTCAAAGGTCTTGGCCTGTTCCTCAGCGGCGTGCTTCTCGTCCTCGGTGTCCAGACCCAAGTCGTCGGTGGAAATATTTTTGAACTCCTTCTCCATGTATTTTTGCAGCGTGGAGGGGATAAATTCATCCACATCCTCCGTGAAGAACAGCACGTCATAGCCCTTGTCCTGCAGCTTCGACATCTGGGGCAGCTGCGCCAGACGCTGCCGGTTCTCACCTGTCGCGTAGTAGATGTGCTCTTGGCCCTCGGCCATGGCGTCCACATACTCCTTCAAGGTGATCAGCTTGTCCTGCTTGCTGGACCAGAACAGCAGCAAATCCTGCAGCTTGTCCTTGTTCACTCCGTAGTCCGCGACGGTTCCGTATTTCAGCTGGCGGCCAAACGCGCCATAGAATTTCTCATACTTCTCCCGATCGCTCTCCAGGAGCTTGGTCAGTTCCGCCTTGATGCGCTTTTCCAGATTACCCGCAATGAATTTCAGCTGGCGGTCGTGCTGCAGCATCTCCCGGGAAATATTCAAACTCAAATCCTGGGAATCCACCACGCCGCGGACAAACCGGAAATAATCCGGCAGCAGATCCTCGCACGCCTCCATGATCATCACGCCGGAGGAATACAGCTGCAAGCCCTTTTTGAAATCCTTGGTGTAGAAATCGTAGGGCGCCTTGGACGGGATAAACAGCAGCGTTTTGTACGCCACCGCGCCCTCCACGCTGGCCTGGATGGTGGCAATCGGCGGCTCAAAATCCATAAACTTTTCGCGGTAGAACTGGTTCAGCTCCTCCTCGGTCACGTCCTTCTTGTTCCGCTGCCACAGCGGAACCATGGAGTTGAGCGTCTGCACCTCCGAAACCGTTTCGTATTCGGGCTTGTCCTCCGGGCTACCCTCCTTCTTCCGGCTGGTCGGAACCTCCATGCGGATGGGATAGCGGATGTAGTCGGAGTATTTGCGCACCAGCTGCCGCAGCTCATAGACGTCCAGGAAGCGGCTGTATTTTTCGTCGTCCGTGTCGGCTTTGAGCTTCATAATTACATCGGTGCCCGGCTGCTTGCGCTGGCTCGGCTCGATGGTATAGCCGTCCGCGCCGGAGGACTGCCAAAGCCACGCCTCCTCGGAGCCGTATTTCCTCGACACCACCGTCACCGTCTCGGCCACCATGAACGCCGAGTAGAAGCCCACGCCAAACTGACCAATGATGTCGATGTCCTCCGCCTTCTCCATGTCCTGCTTGAACTGCAGCGAGCCGGATTTGCAGATCGTGCCGAGATTTTCCTCCATCTCCGCCCGGTCCATGCCGATGCCGTTGTCGCTGACCGTGAGGATGTGGTTCTTTTCGTCGCGGCAGATATCAATGGCAAAATCCGCCGCGCTCAGACCCACTTTATCGTCGGTCAGGGCGATGTAGGCCAGTTTATCAATGGCGTCGGACGCGTTGGAAATGATCTCCCGCAGGAAAATCTCCTGATGTGTATAAATGGAATGGATCATCAAATCCAGCAGCCGTTTGGATTCCGCTTGAAATTGCTTTTTCTCCATAAAATGACACTTCTTTCACAAGTTTTAGCACTCAACTATTTTGAGTGCTAAAACTATTATAACCGATTTCCCAAAAAATGCAACCCCCGTTACAATTTTTTTACAATGAAATTTTCTTGAGGCGCCGCAATTTTTGCGCAAAAAGGGGAAATAAGGTACAATCAATTGCGCAAATTGAAATAAAGAAAGAGACATAGCCAGCAATCCCTGGTAGAATGAAGTTACCGCACCAAACATTCGAAAGGAGAAAGCAAACTATGTCCGAAAAAATTTTACAGCTGAACGAGGAAGGAATTAAGCGCCAAATTAAAGAATTAGTCCGCAGAAGCGTAGCGGAAACGCAGAGCAATCTTCTGGAGGCGGAAGCAAAAAACTGCCCAAAGCGGCCCGGTACGAGCGCAGCGAGGCACGCCAGGGGTACCGCGGCGGTCAGGGCCGGCGGAATCTCGCTTCCTGAGATGTGACGCTGAACGTGCCCCGTCTGAAAGGACTTTCCTTTGAGGCAGCGATTATTGAGCGCTGCCGCCGTCGGGAGATCAGTGTGGAGGAAGCACTCATCGAGATGTACTTGGCAGGCGTCTGTGTCCGGCGGGTGGAGGATATTTCCGAGGCTTTGCAGGGCAGCAAGGTATCCGCGGCCACAATCAGCGATTTGAATAAGAAAGCCTATGTCCATATTAAGGCACAGTCCATTCGTAACTCATTCAAATCCATAAATAGCCCCCTGGAAATACCGAATATTATACCACCCAAATTTTGGAGAAATTTACTGTTGGTTAAGGCGGTTTAACAAATTCCTGTCCTTAGAAATCCGGCGATGTCGAATAGAAAACGCTCCGGCGATTTTGTCCCCGCCAGAGCGTCCCTATCTGTTCTCCCGGCTCGTCCCCGACAATCGTAGACAAGCTCAAACTTCATAATCTCGTCTGCCCGCGCCCCGCAAGCGTTCATCCGTTTCGCCCAAGCAAAAGGGGCCTGCAAACTGTTTTGCGGATTACCGGCAAAAAGCCGTTCCCCATTTCACGATATGCGCGCGTCCGCCAGCTTTGCTAAAGACCGCACCCTATGTACCGAAGAAACTGAAGTGCATGTAATCCTTATACCCGCTTCTCCAATAGATGCCACGGGTGAAGCCGTACTTATTAAAAATCTGTTCCACCTCACCGCCCACGGCAAAGGAGTATTCACTGGCGTTGGGATCGAAGAAACTGCCCACCAGCGCGTTCCCTGCGGGATCGCAGTAGTAATTTTCATTGGGGTTGATGTCGATCGCCAAGCCGGGCGTATGCTCGGAATCCTGCGCCCAGCGATAACCGCCCAGGGCGTGAATGGGAGGCTTGGAGGGCAGCGCGTAAATTTCCTCAAAAATCTGCTTTACGGTCTCTGCAATATTCCTGTGGACCGTCAGGCCATAGACCCGTGTAATTTTCTCGCCGCTGGAACTGATGTCCCATACGCGGACGGAGATATTGACCATATTCTCCTCTGCCTGCGCCCGCGTCGTGTAAACCGTTCTGGGATCGTCGACATACTCGCCAAAGACGCGGATGCATTTATCCAGATAGGACTCGCCAGCGTGGGCCAAGTCTTCCTGGGCCTCGGCCTCCACAACTACCGAAGCTGTCTTTTGATTGCAGGTGGAAACCGTGAGCACCGCCACGCCGGTGTTCTGCCACGTGGCATAGCCGTCTTGCGTTACGCGGACAACCGTGGGATTGTCGGAGGTCCAGGTGAGCGTCTGATTGGTAGCCTCGCCGGGCGTGATCTGCGCTTGCAGCAGTACATGCTGCCCCGGCCGCAGCGTCACTTGCTCTTTTGGCACCGCGACGCCCTCCGGCTCAACCGTGTTCTCATCCTTCACCAGCGCGTGGTACAGTTTGGAGAAAATCACGCTGCACTCGGCACGGGTTGCGGTATTCTTCGGGGCAAAGGCATAGGTGCCGTCCTCATTGGCAAAGCCGCTGATGATCCCCGTCAGCTGCAGCATGTCCACCGCGTCGCCGGCCCAACCGGCAATCTCGTCTTCATCGGAAAAATCGCCGGTAAACGGCTTTTTCTCCGCCGGCTTGAACTGATAGCCCAAAAATCTGGCGTAGCTGCTGACAAATTTTGCCATCTGTTCGCGGGTGACAAGGGCATCCGGCGCAAAGGTGAAATCCGTCATGCCGGTGGCCACACCCGTATGGACGGCCCAATTGATATAGGGTGCATAGTAGCGCTTCAGCCCCACGTCCGTAAAAAACGGCTGATTTCCCAGCCAATCGGCGGGATCGACGCCCGCCAGTCGGCCCATGACCGTCACAAACATGCCGCGCGTCATCCCGGCGTCGGGCGAAAACATCGTCTCGCTTGTTCCACTGAACAGCTCCAGCTCGGAAACTTCGCGAATATAGCACTCCGCCCAGTGGCCGGATATATCGGTAAAGGCCGGTTCAGCAGCGATCGCCGCCGGCACCATGCACAGCAGCAGCGCCATGCACAGGCACAAAGCCAGGAACCGTTTGCGCATAGGGATCCCTCCGGTTACAATTTGTTACTACCATTGTACAAAAATTTATTCCGTATTTCAATCGTCGTTTTGTGAAATTTTTTGCGTATTCTCAGATATTTTTATGCAAATTGCCCAACTCACGCTGCTCGTCAGAAACACGCGCGAGCCCTTGGCCCGTTCAAAAAGCGTTTCAGCGGCGTCCAGCTGAGCAGTGCCATTGCCGCGCCGATGAGCCCGGTCGTCAACTGTGACGGTAGAATCTTGCTTTACCCATTTGCCGAGAGCGGATTGGGAGACACCGTATTCCTTGCAGAGTTGGGCTTGGGTCTTGCCATTCTGGTGGAGTGAAACAAGGGATTTCTTAAAGTCCTCATCATTTTTTGTCCAGTTTTCGTTGCCATAAAAGACCTCCATTTTGATGTCTGATTTATTGTATCAGATAGTGCATGTTCGTGTCCACTTTTTTAGTATAGATCCAAGAAGCACCGTGCTTTTTTAATGCAACGCCGAAAGGCGGTTTTTCTTGATTAAATGAGAAGGTATTTCGATGATAACTTCGGGCAAATCGGAAAACGCGCGGCAAGGGATGAAAACGGAAAGACTTATTATGTGCCGGAGGACATGACGTACCGGGAGTGGAAAGCGCAACAGGACGCACTTCACGGAGCCGGGACCGTTGACATGGAACGGAAAAAGCATTACAATAGAAATGTAGACAGCAAACAACTTAAAGAATATTAAATCGTGTTAGGCAAAGACGGCGATTTCGCCGACTTGAAGTCATTTCAGACTGTCAAGTATGAGAACCCGACAGAATGGGAGGATGCCAAAGGCTTTTTCAAATATAAAAAAGACAACCCAGAAAGCGACCGTGCCTTTTACGAGGGAGAGAAGGCACGGAAAGAGCTATTAAAAAATGGAACTATCCGAGCGACCGGAACCGTCGTTGCTGTTCCAAAAGGAATTCCTATAATGAGCACTACACCGCACGCCACAAAGCAACTTGCTGCGCGGGGA
>CAYVEB010000008.1:0-46095 GCA_964450645.1 uncultured Oscillospiraceae bacterium
ACCAAATCACAGTTCTTCCGTTTTCAGACCTTGACTTTTAATAGTTAGTCTTTCCTGGTTTCAAACCATTTGGCCTTTCTCAACAAACTCACCGCGCGGCGGCCTTCGCGCCGCACGCGGCCCGCTTTCATGGTACACGACTTTCACATTTTTGTCAAGCATCGCTCCAATTCCGTTTCAAAATTTGTGTAAAATACCAAAATTCTTCACGCCAGCGCGTCAAATGTTTCTTTCAGAGACTGATATTTGCTGTAGCTCGAATCGGCGTTCCAAGTGATGAAACCACCGGTCAGCCCGTTGTCCATCAGCGCGGTGATCTCCTGGCCGACTTCCGCCGGGCCATAGGAATTATACGGGTACTGAATGGCGTCATACGCCTGAATCCACGTGCGCACGATGGCCGGCGTGGGCGTCTCGCTCTGGCGGACCACCACGCCCTCGGCCCAATTGTCGACGGTGTCGTAGGGGTGTTCCCAGGGGCGGTAGTCGCCGGACTGTTCATAGTGGTCCGGATAGGGCATCCCGCTGATCACGTCCACCACGTTGCTGATGGCGGGGAAATACTGCCCATAGGACGCCACGTAGGCGTTCGAAGTCTCACCGAACACGTCCGCCGACACATACACGTCCTCCTCATGGAGCACATCGCAGGCATACATCAAAAATCGCTGGATGGCCTGCGCCTTCGTCTCGCCGTATTCGTTGTGGTAGTCGATGTTGCCGTCGCTGTCGTAGCTGAAAGTGCCGTCCGGGAAGCGGACATAGTCGTATTGGATCTCGTTGAACCCGAACAGCTCCACCGCCTCCTTCGCCAGCGCCGCCTTATACTCCCAAGCGTAGCGCGAATAGGCGCTGGGCCAGTACATGCCGCTCAGCTCGATGGGCGCGCCGGACGCGTCGACGATGGTACATTCCGTGTGGTCAATGCCGAAATAGTAATCGTTAAACGCCGTGATCCGGCCGATCACATAGAACCCGGCATCCTTGAGTTTCCGGATAACTTGTCCGTATTCCTCCTGGGTGTTAATCGCGTTCTTGCTCGCGCTGGGGGAATACTCGTCCATCACCGCCGAAGGATAGGCGACGGTACTGCCATCCATAATATCCACTACAAACGCGTTGATATTGGTGGACTTGGCGAATGCGATATACTCGTCGATCAGTTCCACGGTATCCAATTCCGAGTTCAGATATAATGTATAACAATGTTCCGGCATGGAATTCGTCTCAGACACCAGCTTCTGCCGGGGATAGTAGTCCAGGTTCCCGGCCTTACCGCCGCCGTACATATCCCCGCGGCCAAGATGATAGGCACCCAGTCCCGTCTGATCATAGGGCAGCCGCGCCTCTTCCGCGTCCTCGGTGAGATAACCGGGCAGCAGATACCCAGTCTCGTCCCCGTACTGCACCTGATACATATGTACCGTGCCGTCGTCATACAGCCAGTCGCAGCCGGTAACCTGCACCGTCTCCCCTTTTTCCACCAGGGTCCCCAGCTCCAGGCTGTCCGGCGACACGCGCAGGTTCTGGGCCGTCCTGACATAGATGGAAAAACTCAAAACCGCCTTCCCTTGCTCCTGCGCCAAATTGTCTTGGCACAAATAGACCGCGTCATCATCCTCCAGCGGATAATACACCTCGCCGTTCACTTCCACGTCCTTGCCCAGCGCCACCCGGACCAACGTGCCGCGCGTCATCGTGCCGGTCTGGTTGCCGTCCTTGTCAAAGATGGGCACCTGCGCCTGCGCCCCCGCCAGATAAAAGCCGTCCTGTTCCGTCTGCGGCGCGGGTGTCTGGCTCTCTTCAGTCTGCGTCCCGGTGCCGCTCCAAATCACATGCTCCGTGGGCACGGGGGTATAATTCCGGTTGACGACCTCCCGCACCGCGGCGAACAGACCCACCAGAGCGGGCGCCGCCAGCACCCAAAGCCAGCGGAGCTTACGCTTCTTTCCCTTCGGACGCGCCGGGGCGTCCGGAACAGGCTCCCGCTGTTTCAGTTTCAAACCCAGGGCGCCTAGATCCTGCGCGTCCAGGAAATCATATTCCTGCTGCGGCTGTTTGCTCCGGATATCTTCCTGATCCATTCTAAAAACCTCACATGATGCATGATTTCTGCACTAACGCGTGCATTATACTACACATGATGTCAAATTTCCACTATTTTTTGCGATTTTTCCTCCACTTAGTTAAAAAAACGGTAGATTATGTTAAGCGCTGACAGATTATGGACGGTTTTGCCCTCTTTCGCGCAAGTCCCCATAGCCGCCGTGCGGCCCCGCGCCTGGGTCCGCAATTGCGCGAACCGGCCGCCGGGGATTTCCCTGTGGACATTTGCAGCGAATTGTGGTATACTATAACAATCTAGAATGAAAGCGAGACGGTCTCATGGAACGCTCCTGTGCATCCCTGCGGCGCCGACTGCCGGGGCTGATTGTGATCTTGTGCTGCCTGCAGCCGGTGCTGGACGCGCTGTCCTACTGGCAGGACGCCGCGGCCCTCGGCAGCTCCATCACGATGGTTCCCAGACTCCTGCTGCTGGTGGGTATGGCGGGGCTCGGCTTCCTTTTGTCGGATCGCAAATGGATCTACGGCCTTTTCGCGGGCGTTGTCGGCCTGTTCTGGCTGGGGCATACGCTGGTGTGCCTGCAAAACGGATACGCGACCTGGTTTACCGATCTGTCCAATTTCCTGCGGGTCTTGCAGCTGCCCGTCACAACGCTCTGCCTGATCACCTGCCTGCGCCAGTGCGAGGGAGGCTTTCGCGCCCTGCAAAGGGGCTTGGTGTGGACGTTTGGCGTGATCGTTGCGCTGCAAGTGCTGGCCTTGGTCACGGGAACGGAGCCATACACCTATCCGGACAAGGAAGTCGGCCTGCGGGGCTGGTGCTTTTGGCCCAACGCCCAAAGCGCCATCTTGTCGCTGCTCGCGCCGGTCTGCATGGGCTACGCTTTCGCCCGCTATCGGGACAAGCTGTGGGTGTGCCTGGGCGTGAGCGCGATTTGCCTGGGGTTTTTGTTTCTGCACGGCACCAGGCTCTCCTATTTCTGCCTGTTCGTGGCAGGTGTGGGAATGATTGTCACATTGCTGATTTTGAAGTATGAAAAGAAGTTTTGGCTGCCCCTGTGCGCCCTCACCGTGTTTTTTGGGGCGCTGTACCCGGTCAGTCCCATGGCACGCAACCAGGCGCTGGTCGCCGCGAACGCTCAGCGCAAGGCGCAGATATTTGAAGCTTTGGTCGAAATCGGCGAGCACGAGGCCCAGGGTCTGACGGGAAAGGACTATGAAACCGCCCGCCTGCGGCTGGGCTACAGCTACTATTGCGGCGAGTTGGTGGACCGGTTCGGAATTGAGGCGGTGCTGGACGCCTATGACTACACCGAGGACATCGGCACCATCATCGACGAGCGGGTCTGGAAGCTGAAATTCTGCGAGCTTCTGATGGAGGATTCCACCGCTTCCTCCCGCGCCTGGGGGCTGAGCGTGGGGCGGATGATCCACAACGGCCTGAGCCACGACCCGGAGAACGATTTCCACGGAATTTACTATCTCTACGGCTGGGTGGGACTTGGCCTGCTGCTCGTGTTTTTGGGTTACTTCCTCTATCTCATTGTCCGCGCGATGCTCACCGCGCCCAAGCGGTATTTCACCATGGATGCCGCCGCCTGCGGCATCGCCCTGCTCACCGTACTCGCCCACGCCTGGTTTACCTGCGGCGTGCTGCGCCGCGCCAACACGTTATTCTACTCTGGCGCGCTCCTGGCGATGGCCTATGCGCTTGTCAAACTGACCGGCTGTCCCGACCGGCAAAAATGAGGTGATTTGCTTGTTTCAACGGTTCGACCGCAAAAAATTGGTTCTTTTTCAAAACACGTTCATGCTTTACATCCTGCAGTTTTCCACCTATATCCTGACCTTTCTCGCCATCCCCTATGAGACGCGCGTGCTGGGCAAGCAGATCTACGGGATCATCGGCACGGCGTCGGCCATCATGGTCTATATGCAGCTGGTGGTGGATTTTGGCTTCATCCTGTCCGCGACCGAGCAGGTCTCCAAGCACCGGACGGACACGCAATATCTTTCCAAGGTGTTCACAAGCGTCACAATTAACAAGCTGATGCTCGCGCTCTTGAGCGGATGCGCGCTCTTCGCCCTGTGCCGCCTGATCCCCGCCTGGCGGCCGAACACGGCGTTTTTCCTGCTCTACTTCTGCGCCACCGCCATCAACGCCCTGATGCCCGACTTCATCTATCGCGGCCTGGAACGGATGACCGCGATTACCGTCCGCGCCGTGGCGATCCGCGTGTTCTTCACGGCTATGATCTTCGTGTTTCTCCGGGACAAGGGCGACTACTTTGTGATTCCGATTCTGAACATCGTGGGCAACGCCGGCGCAATTTGCGCGATCTATTTCCACCTGTTCCGCAAGCTGCACGTGCGCTTTTGCCACGTCAGCGCGCGGGAGGTTGCCGCGTCTTTGCGCCGCTCGTCCACGTTTTTCTATTCGCGGATCGCCAGCTCCATCTATACCAAGAGCAACTATATTATCCTCTCCCTCATCAGCGCTGACACCGGCAGCGTGGGCTTGTATACCTCCGCCGACCACCTAATCGGCGCGGCGCAGAACTGCGTCTCCCCCATCTCCGACAGCTTGTATCCCTATATGATTAAAAATCACGACTATCAGCTGATCAAGAAGACCCTGGCCATCGTCATGCCCGTCATTGTCCTGGGCGCGGCGGTCGTATTTATCTGGGCCGAACCGCTGTGCGTGTTCGTCTTCGGCAGCGATTTCGTGGGCGCCGGCCAGATTCTGCGGACGATGCTCCCCATTGTCGTGGTGATCCTGCCCAGCTACGTATGCGGGTTCCCAATGCTCTCATCCATGGGGCTGACAAAATACGCCAATTATTCCATTATTTTCGGTTCCGCGCTCCATATTTTCAACCTGGCCGTGCTGTACTTCACGGGCAACATGAGCATTTTGACCCTGGGCGCCGCCGTGTCCGTCGCGGAGACGATGATCCTGGCCTTCCGGCTCGGCGTCATCTGGATCCACCGGGACAGGTTAAAGCAGCCCGCGCCCAGCGGACAGGAGGAAGCGTGATGGTTTCCTGGATGCAAAAGGCCGCGAGCGCGGCGGCTTGGTATGCCTGCCGTCTGCTTCCGGTCGAACAAAACAAAATCGTGGTCAGCAGCTTTTACGGCAAGGGCTATTCGGGTAATCCCAAAGCCATTGTGGAGGCCTTGCTCCGGCGTAACCTGGATGTGAAAATCGTCTGGCTGGTCAAGCCGGAAGCGCGCGATTCCCTACCCGCCGGCGTCACGCCGGTGCGCTATGACTCGCCGCGCCGGATCCGCGAACTGTCCACCGCAAAAATCTGGATCGACAACAACCGCAAGGGCGCGCGCCACAAGCGCAAATCGCAGCGCTATCTGCAAACCTGGCACGGGTTCGCCCTCAAGCGCATCGAACGGGACGCGGAGGACAAGCTGCCCGCCGGTTACGCGCGGTATGCCCGACGGGACTCCAAGCAGTGCGATGTAATCATCTCCAACAGCGCCCACATGACGCGGATTTTCCGCGACTCGTTCTGGTACGACGGCGAGATCCTGGAATATGGCTCCCCGCGCAACGACGCGCTGCTGGGTGATTGCACGCCGTACCGCCAGGCGGTGCGCGCCGCCCTTCACCTGCCCCTGGATCAGCGCCTGGTGCTCTACGGGCCGACGTTCCGGGCGGATTCCTCCGCGGACGCCTATCGTCTGGACTGCGGCGCGCTGCGCCAGGCCTGCCAAACGCGCTTTGGCGGACAGTGGACGGTTCTGGTACGGCTGCACCCGGCCGCCGAGCAGCTGGCCGGGGACCTATTCTCCTACGACGAAAAGACCGTTTGCAACGTGACCGCCTATCCGGACGTTGCGGAGCTGCTGGCAGCGGTGGACATGGTGATTACCGACTATTCCTCTTTGATGTTCGACTTTGCCCTGACGCAGCGCCCGTGCTTCCAGTTCGCGACCGACATCGCCCAATACCAAAACGACCGGAATTTTTATTTTCCGCTTTCCCGGCTTCCGTTCCCGCTGGCCACGACCAACGCCCAGCTGGAAGCGTGCATCCGCGCCTTTGACGCCAAGGCGTATTGCCGCCGCTGGCGGCAGTTTGTGCAGGAATTCGGTATCTGCGAGCGCGGCGACGCCGCCGAACGCTGCGCCGACTGGATCTGCGCGCAGCTGTCCAAGCCCAACAAATAAGAAAAAGGAATGTTCCTATGAAACGTGTGATTACTTATGGAACCTACGACCTGCTCCACTACGGCCACATCAACCTGCTCAGGCGGGCCAAGGCCCTGGGGGACTATCTGATTGTCGCCCTGTCCACCGACGAGTTCAACCAGCGGGAAAAGGGGAAAAAGAGTTATTTTCCCTATGCGGAGCGAAAGGCTATCCTGGAGGCCATCCGCTATGTGGATCTGGTCATCCCTGAGGAGAGCTGGGAGCAGAAAGCGACGGATGTCGAACGCTATCAGGTGGACGTATTTGTTATTGGCGATGACTGGGCTGGAAAATTCGACTTTCTCAAGGACAAATGCGAAGTGGTCTATCTCCCGCGCACGCCGGACGTTTCCAGCTCCAAGATCAAGCGGGAGCTGCACAGCAAGAGTAAATAAGCTTATACGCAAACAGCCGGAAAAGGGCGAGCCTTTTCCGGCCGTTTTTTCCAAAAAAGATAGAGAAAATTTCTTGACAAATGCGCATTGGTGTATTAGTATGTTAATACAATAATACAGGAGGTGAGCCCATGGGATGGGAGCTAACCAATGACCGGCAGATTTGGCTGCAATTGGTGGACATTTTACAGCGCCGGATCGTATCCGGCCAGTATCCCGCCGGATCACGGATCCCGTCCGTCCGGGATTTGGCGGCCGAGGCCGGTGTGAACCCCAACACCATGCAAAGGGCGCTGTCCGCCCTGGAGGAACACGGCCTGCTCAGCGCTTCGCGCAATGCCGGCCGCTATGTTACGCAGGACGAGGCCCGGATCGCGGCCACGCGCCAAAATCTGGCGCAGACGGAACTGGAACAGTTTTCCCAGCGGATGCGGCAGCTGGGTTACGAGGAAGAAGCAATGAAAGCGTTTATCACGAAGGGGGAAAACCTATGAACGAACTGGTGCAGTGCAGCGCGCTGACCAAGCGCTACGGCAGCCTGGTGGCGCTCAACCAAGTCAATCTGCAAATCAGCTCCGGCCGGATCATTGGTCTGCTCGGCCCCAACGGATCCGGGAAAACCACGCTGATTAAAATCCTTGCGGGCCTCTTGCGGCCCACGGCGGGCGCCGCCTTGATCCAGGGCCATTCCATCGGCCCGGAGACAAAGGCCATGGTCAGCTATCTGCCCGACCGGATGTACTACGCGGACTGGATGAAAACCGCAGATTTAATCCGGCTGTTCGCGGATTTCTACGCAGACTTCCGCCGGGACCGCGCCGAGGCCATGTGCCGCGCGCTTGGGATCGGCATGGACGCGCGGATCAAGGCCATGTCCAAGGGCACGAAGGAAAAATTACAGCTGATCTTGGTCATGAGCCGCCAGGCGAAGCTCTATCTGCTCGACGAACCGATTGCGGGCGTGGATCCGGCGGCGCGGGAGTTTATTTTGCACACCATCCTCACCAACTACTCGCCGGACAGCACCGTTGTCATCTCTACCCACCTGATCGCCGATATTGAACCCGTCCTCGACGAGGCAATTTTTCTAAAAAACGGTCTGGTCGTCCGCCACGACGCGGTGGACACCATCCGCGAGGTGGAGGGCAAGTCGGTCGACGAGGTATTCCGCGAAATTTTCCGTACCATCCCCATGGGAGGTGAATGGCCATGCTGAAGAAACTACTGAAATATGACCTGCGGGCTAATATGAAAATTTTTCTGTTCGTCTGGCCCGCGATTCTCCTTTTCTCCCTGCTGGAGCGCCTGATCATCCAGGCCCGGTCCGCGACCACCTCCTCCAAAATCCTGGTGGGCGCGACCGTCACCATCTACATTCTCGGCGTGATCGCCGCCTGCGTCTTCGCGCTTGTGATTTCGGTCGTCCGGTTTTATTCCGGCTTGCTGCGGAACGAAGGGTATTTAATGTTTACGCTGCCGGTCAAGCCGTGGCAGCTGATCGTATCCAAATTCCTCACCGCCCTGCTGACCATCACAGTCACCACAGTGCTGAGCGTGGTCTGCTCCATTATTTTGTTTACCGGCGCAAAGGAATTTTTCCAAGGTCTGTTCTATTTGTTCCACAATCTGCGCAACGAGATGAGCCCCTTCTCCTACTTCTTATGCGTGCTATTGTTCTTCGCCGCCATCTCCGCCGGAATTCTGCAAATTTACGCGGCCTGCTCCATCGGCCACTTGGCCAACCGCCACCGGATCTTGCTCTCCGTCCTGTCCTTTTACGCAATCCAGGCGGTTTTGCAGATCGTGGCCGCCGTCGTATTCGTTGTTCTGACGACTGTAAGGATCGACTTTATTGTCACGCTTGTCTACAACTGGTCCAGCCAGGCCGTTCTCACATTGATTCTCAGCGTCTTCACCTGTTACTACGCACTTCTGGGCGTTGTGTTCTATTTCATTACGCACACCATTCTCTGCAAACATCTGAACCTGGAATAGTCGCCGATACCGCCCCTTTTGCGCCTTGCGGAAGAGCGGTTTTCCGCGTCCGGGCGGGAATAAGCGGTAAAAAAAATGAAACACTATGTTTATAAATTCTTTTGAATGCGGTCATAATTTCGTAACATCCCGGCGATAAGATAAAGTCACAAAAAAGCTATGAAGGAGTGACCCACATGGATCGTGAAATAAAGTATACGCCAGATGTCCAGGCGGAGAATAGCCCGCAGGAGCCTTGTACACATTCCGCGCAAGCGGAAGCAACGCAAGCGGAGCCGGTGCAGGCGGAAGCAGCACAAGCGCAAGCGCCGCAGGCCGCCGCGGCCGAATCCCCGGTCTTTGAAGCGCCGGCTTCGGAACCTGCAAACGAAAATGTCTCCGCGGACGCGGAATTTGCCCCGGAGGAACCGGAGGTGGAATATGCGCACGTCCGGGCGTCCTCCGCGCCCAGACAGGAGGCCAGCTCCCAGCGCGCGCCGGCCTACGACCCCTACACATCGCAATATACGCAGACTCCTCCTCCTGCGCCGAAGGCCAAGAAAAAGAAAGCAAAAAAGCAGCATACGGGCCTGAAAGTCGCGGCGGTCGCCTTGAGCTGTGCGCTGCTGGGCAGCATCGGCGGCGGCACGCTGGTTGCATATGTGATGCAAAATGCCATTAACGCGCCCGAAACCGCGACCGAGCCAACGCAGGCGCATGAGGACCCGGTCGTTTCCAACGAGGAGTTCCAGACCATGCTGACGTCCAACCCGAGCGACAACGCCATGACGCCGTCGCAGATCTACGCCAGCTATGTCGACTCCGTAGTCGGCATTACCAACGAAACGGTCACCAATTTCTATGGCCAGATTTCCTCGACCGCCAGCAGCGGTTCCGGCTTCATCATCACCCAGGACGGCTACATTGTCACCAACTACCACGTGATCGAGAACGCCGACACCCTGACGGTCACGCTCCACAGCGGCGAGAGCTATGAGGCGGAGGTCGTCGGTGCGGAATCCGGAAATGACGTGGCGCTGCTTAAAATCGACGCGACCGGCTTGACCGTCGCGCCCCTGGGCGATTCGGATTCTCTGGCCGTAGGCGACGCGGTCGTGGCCATCGGCAATCCCCTTGGCGAGCTGGATTTTTCCCTGACGGTGGGCTATGTGTCCTCTCTCGACCGGGTCATCAACACCGACGGCAAACCCATTAACATGCTCCAGACCGACACCGCAATCAACCCCGGCAATTCCGGCGGTGCCCTGTTTGATCTGCACGGCAACGTCATCGGCATCACCACGGCGAAATACTCCGGCTCCACCTCCGCTGGCGCCAGCATCGAGGGCCTTGGCTTTGCAATTCCTATCAACGACGTCAAGGCGATCGTCTCGGATTTGCAGCAATACGGCTACGTCGTCGGCCAGCCCTACATTGGCATCACCGTCGGTGACATCAGCAGCGCCTATCTGACCTATTACAACTTTCCGAGCAGCGCCTATATCGACACCGTGGTAGAAGGCAGCTGCGGCGACAAGGCCGGTCTAAAGGAGGGCGACATCATCACCGGCGTGGGCGATTACGACGTGGTTTGCTACACGGATTTGGTCGTCGCCTTGAAGAACTTCTCCGCCGGCGACAGCACCACCATCCGGATCTTCCGCGATGGCAACGATCTGGAACTGCACATCACATTTGACGAAAAGACCCCCGAAAACACCCAGACGCAGCCGGAAGAGGAAGAGCCTACGCAGCCGTTCCCCTTTGGCAACTTGTTCCCGTGATTTTTTGAAAAGGATGAAAACTTGTAAGGTTTTCCCTTGTAAAACGGGCGGCTTTGCGGTATACTAGTTTTATCAACACTTATAGGAGGCCAACCTATGAATAAACTGTTAAAAACAATTTTGTCCATTTCCGCCGCTGTGATCGCCGTGGCCGGAATCGTTACGCTGGTTATCCATTTCTGGGATGATCTGAAAGCACTGTGCCCCTGCCACAAGGGCGACAAGGATCCCGATTTTGTCGAGGAAACCTAAAAATAATATTCCATAACAAACGGAGCGTACCAGGCCAGGTTAGCAGGTACGCTCCGTTTGCCATCATTTTGAAAAATTTTACTCCCGCGCTGCATCCTTTCCTTTTGCCGCGAGGGCGCTTTTTTGTGCAAAATTACACCCGCCGCGCTTCCGCCTTCGCGGTTGTATCTGATGGTGCTGTCGCAGAACTTGAAAATGTTACTCCGCAGCAGCTGCGCGATCCCCGCAATAACGGTGGGTTCGCCGCTCAGTCTCACGCGGACGCGCGTGGTTTCCGCCTCGGCCCGCAGCGTGTTCACCGTCTGCTCCGCCGGTGCGAACAGATCCACTTCCACGCGCTTAATATCCTCCGCGCCCTCGTCCGGATGGGAAAGCCAGGTGATGTCCTCCACTAGCCGGATCATGTGCCAGTCCTCGTTTTGCATCCGCGTATGTACGTCGCGAAAAATACTTTACGCCTTGCAAACGCACGCACCGGCTGCCTTTGACAGCCGGTGCGTACGTTGCACAAAGCGCGAATTTCCAAATCGAGCCCCCGCAAAGCGGGCTTGATCTGGAACTTTCAGCCCGTTTACTCGATGGAAACCACCTTGTAATCCTGGGCTTCCACGGCCTGCTTGAGCGCCTGATCGTCCACCTCCGCTTTCAGCGTGACGACGGCGGTTCCCGCCTCGTGGCTGACCTGCGCTTCGCTCACCGCGTCCAGCGCCTCGAGCGCCTTTTTAACCCGCGCCTCACAGTGCGCGCACATCATACCTTCAATTTTCATCGTCTTTTCCATTGTTTTTCCTACCTTTCGTTGTTTAATGGTTCTCATTTTTTTCGGTTTGTGCATATCAAACAGATTCAGACGCAGCGCGTTTGTCACCACGCAGAAACTGGATAAGCTCATGGCCGCCGCGCTAAACATGGGGTTCAGCTTCCAGCCGAACAGGGGGATAAACGCCCCCGCGGCCAGCGGGATGCCAATGCAGTTGTAGAAGAACGCCCAGAACAGGTTCTCGTGGATGTTGCGCAGCGTGGCGCGGCTGAGGCGGATCGCGGCCGGCACGTCGCTCAGGCGGCTCTTCATGAGCACGACGTCCGCCGCGTCGATGGCCACATCTGTGCCCGCGCCGATGGCGATGCCGATGTCGGCGCGGGTCAGCGCCGGGGCGTCGTTGATGCCGTCGCCCACCATCGCTACCTTGCCCTTCGCCTTAAGCTTACGAATCACGGTCTCTTTCCCATCCGGGAGCACGCCGGCGATCACCTCATCCACGCCCGCCTGTTTGCCGATCGCGTCCGCGGTGCGCTGGTTGTCGCCGGTCAGCATGACCACATGGATGCCCATGTCCCGCAGCTCGCGCACCGCCTGCGGGCTGTCCTCCTTGATCACGTCGGCGACGGCGATGATGCCTGCCAGCTTGCCGTCCCCGGCAAAATACAAAGGCGTCTTTCCTGCCTCCGCCAGCTGCTCGGCCCGCGCCTTCGCCTGGGCGGAAATCTGCGCGTGGGCGCTGATAAAGGCTTCGTTGCCCCCGTACAGCTGCCGCCCGTCCCAGCGCGCGGTCAGGCCATTGCCGGGCAGCGCCTGGAAATCGGTGACTTCTCCGGCTGCCAGGCCCATGTCTCTGGCCTTTTCCAAAATGGCCTTTGCCAGCGGATGCTCGCTCTTTTGCTCCAGCGTGTAGGCCAACTGGAGAAGCTCCCGCTCCGAACCCGCCTCGACGGCGATGACGTCGGTGACGCGGGGTTCGCCAGAGGTAATGGTGCCGGTTTTATCCAGCGCGACCACCTCAATCCGCCCGGTTTCCTCCAGACTGACAGCGGTCTTGAATAAAATTCCGTTTTTCGCGCCCATGCCGTTGCCCACCATGATGGCGACCGGCGTCGCCAAGCCCAGGGCACAGGGACAGCTGATGACCAGCACCGCGATCCCCCGCGTCAGCGCGTCGCCCACCGGCGCGCCGACCAGCAGCCAGATGATCAGCGTCACCACCGCAATCGCAAGCACCACCGGCACAAACACGCCTGAGACCTTGTCGGCGATCTTGGCAATGGGTGCCTTGGTCGCGGCGGCGTCGCTGACCATGCGGATGATCTGCGACAAGGTGGTATCCTCGCCAACGCGGGTCGCCCGGCAGCGCAGAAACCCAGATTGGTTGGTGGTTGCGGCGGAAACGGCGTCGCCCATTTCCTTGTCGACGGGGATGCTCTCGCCGGTGAGCGTCGCCTCGTTGACGGCGCTGGAGCCTTCCAGAACCACACCGTCCA
Source organism: uncultured Oscillospiraceae bacterium (assembly GCA_964450645.1). Lineage (GTDB taxonomy): Bacteria > Bacillota > Clostridia > Oscillospirales > Oscillospiraceae > JAKSPM01. Next base: position 12,935 of record CAYVEB010000008.1, read on the forward strand.
CCGGAATGTTTTCGCCCGGCCGGACTACAAAAACATCGCCTTTTTGCACCTGCGCAATGGGCACGACGACTTCCTCGCCGTCCCGCATCAGCGTGGCGTTTTTCGGCGCCAGGCGCATCAAACCCTTGAGTGCGTCGGTCGTGCGGCCCTTCGACCGCGCCTCTAACATCTTGCCCACGGTGATCAGCGTCAGAATCATCGCCGCCGTCTCAAAATAGAAGTCGTGCATATAGGCCATGACCGCTTCCATATCTCCGCGCGTCTGCGCCACGGTCATGGCAAACAGCGCGTAGGTACTGTACCCGAACGAAACCGCCGAGCCCATGGCGACCAGCGTATCCATATTGGGTGCGCGGTGCGCCAGCGCCTTGAATCCGCTGATGAAAAAGCGCTGATTGATCACCATGATGGCGGCCGCCAGCAGCAGCTGCAGCAGCCCCATGCCAACGTGGTTTCCCTCTAGGAACGCCGGTACCGGCCAGTTCCACATCATATGGCCCATGGAAAAATACATTAAAACCAGCAAAAAGCCCACCGAAGCTAGCAGCCGCTTTCTCAGCTTGGGCGTTTCGGTGTCCTCCAACGGATCCACCTGCGCCTCGACCGGAGACGCACCCTTGACAGACGCGCCGTACCCCGCGTTTTTCACAGCGGCGATGATGGCGCCGGCGTCGGCCGTGCCCTCCACACCCATTGAGTTCGTCAGCAGGCTTACCGAACACGACGTAACACCCGCCACCTGGCGCACCGCCTTTTCCACACGGGCGCAGCATGCGGCGCAGCTCATCCCGGTAACTTGAAATTGCTGCATAACAACACTCCCTTACTTCATAAGTTTTTGTAATAATGTAACCAATTCATCAATAATTTCGTCATTGCCGCTGCGAATATTTTCCGCCACGCAAGTACGCAGATGATTCGCCAGCAGCACCTTGCTGAAGCTGTTCAGCGCGGCGTTGACCGCCGCCACCTGCATCAGAATATCGGGACAGTATCCGTCCTTTTTCAGCATCCCCTGCAGCCCGCGCACCTGCCCTTCGATCCGCTTCAGGCGGTTCATAAGGTCTTTGTACTCTTTCTCGCTCCGCGTTTTCGTCTTTCCTCTCGGAGCCATTTCCTCCATACTGGCAGTTATTTCCCCCATCAATATCCTCCTATGTACCCCAGGTGGGTATCTGTTGGGGATATTATATACCCCCTCCGGGTATTTGTCAAGCACTTGTCGCAATTTTTTCGCCGCACCGGAAAAAAGCCTCCGGGGACCTATACCGCGTCCCCGGAGGCCAAGCTGCGTACATATAAAAGCCCACGCGCTTTACAGTTTTTTCAGATAGTTGCCATAGATGATTGCGTTCCGCTTCGCCACGACGAACGCGTGCGGATCGTATTTGTTCACGATCCGGCGCACCTGATAGACCTCGTACTTGGACACCACCACGTACAGCATCGTCACCGGCTCCGAGGTGTACTCCCCTTCGCCGGTCAGCTTGGTGATTCCCCGGTGCATCCCCGCCAGGATCTCCTGTTCCATGGGACGGGTGTCAGTCTTGGTGATGATCGTCAGCTCCACATTGATATTCTGCGAGTGGAGCTTATCCACGGTATACGAGTTCACCATCGCGAAAATAACGGAATACAGCGCCGTTGGCACTTGGAACAAAATCGCACAGACGCAGTAGAGCAGCACGTTCGCGCACAGGTTGATCCGCCCCACGGACAAATTGGCGTCGTGCCGCATCAGCAAAATGCCGATTACATCCGACCCGCCGCTGTTGGCACCCATGTACAGCAGCGTACCGCCGCCCGCGCCGACGCACAGGCCGCCCAGCAGACACTTGGCCAGCCGGTCGCCCTCCAGCACGTCCCGCACCGGAATCACAGACAGGAAAACCGTGATCGCCGTAACCGCGATCACAGTCTTGCCCACAAACCGCCGATCAATCTTCTGCCAGGCGATCAGCAAAATCGGAATATTTACAAGATAGTTCAAAATACCGGCGATGTCCAGCCCGCCGAAGTCCAGATGGAAATTCTGAACCAGCAGCGTCCGGATCACCTGACAACTCCCCATCACGCCGCCGGTGTACAGCCCCGCCGGGACAATGAACAGGTTCATTCCGGCGGCATAAATCGCTGCCCCAACAAGAATTCCCAAGATGCGGATCGGCTCGCGGTCGGCAAACGCTTCTTGCAATTTCACCCAAATTCCTCCCTCTGAATCCGCGCGACTTCGCGCAAGGCATACGATACAGCAAATTCAGACATTTTTCAAGCAAAATGTGGATCGAAAGTCCCACGAATTTTCCTGAAATTTATCCCTCGGAATTCAGCAAATCGCCCATAAATCCCCAGCAGGTCTCCACCGTCCCGTCGGAGGCGGCGGTCAGAATCACCCGCCCGTCGCTGGAGCGCTGCTCCAGAACCACTGCCGTACCCTCCATCCCGCACTCCGTGCAGACGCCGATGGAAATGGCGCGGGCCGTATCCACGTAGCTCTTCAGCATCTGGCGGTCGTAGGTCGCCTCTCCATAACGCCGGGCTTGGTCAAAGGTGATCAGCGCCTCGCCGCAAACCGTCACAGTGTTGGCCCCGGAATCCACACCGCTCAGCGCGTAGTCGGGCCATTGGTCGGTCAGATATTGGGCCAGCTCCGCCTGGCTGTACTGGATCTCCGGCGCGTCCGCGCCGTCTGGCGCCAGCAAGGTCCTGAGAAAGTGGACGGTTCCCCACAGCAGCAGCGCGCACACGACTACCGCCAAGATCGCAAGAAGGTACATCCGCTTTTGTTTCGGCTGTTTGGTTTTCATTCCATATGCTCCCATTGCAGCAGCCAGCGTTTGCGGTCGGTTCCGCCGGCATAGCCGGTCAGGCTTCCGTCCGCCCCCACCACCCGATGGCAGGGGATGATAATGGAGATGGGGTTGCGCGCCACCGCGCCCCCCACCGCTCTGGCCGATGTATTCAACGCTTTCGCCAGCGCGCCGTACGTGGTTCTCCGCCCATAGGGGATATCGCACAGCATCTCCCACACGGCCCGCTGAAACACGGTTCCCGCGGGCGCCAGTGGCAGCTCCCGCGGCTCCGGGCGAAGACCCGCGAAATAGCGGTCAAGCCAAGCCGCCGCCTGAAGCAGCACCGGCTCCTCGCGCGATTCCACGATCTTGCTAGACGCGCCAAAGTATTTTTGCCCCTCCAGCCACAGCCCGGTCAGACGCCCGGCCTCCGCGCGCAGCGTCAGCCTCCCTACAGGGGAATCGTAGTCGGAAAACATACACTCAGCCCCCCGGCCGGTCAAATCTCGTTGATTACCGGCAGAATCATGGGATTGCGCTTCGTATTTTTTATCAGGAACGCGGACAGGTCGTTCTTCAGCGTCGCCTTGATGGTGGCGAAATCGTAGATCCTGCGCTGCTGGCAACTGGCCAGGGACTTCCCGGCCACCATTTTTAGCGCCTCCATCAGATCGTCCGATTCCTTCACATAGATGAATCCGCGCGTGATAAAATCCGGGCCGGAGATGATCGAGCCGTCCTCGCCCGACAGATTAACGCAGACCACAAGCATCCCGTCCTGCGCCAGGTGTTTGCGGTCGCGCAGAACCACGGAGCCAACATCGCCCACGCCGGCGCCGTCCACCAGCACCCGGCCGGCCGGGACGCTGCCCGCCAGCTTGCAGGTTTTGCCGGTACACTCGATCACCTGGCCGATGTCGGCAATAATGATATTCTTCGGCGGCATCCCCATCTGCTGGGCCAACTTGCTGTGGATCTGCAGATGGCGCTGCTCGCCGTGGAGCGGGATGAAGTATTTGGGTTTGGTCAGCGCGTGGATGATCTTCAACTCCTCCTGGCAGGCGTGGCCGGAGACGTGCAGCCCCTCGGACTTTTCATAGACCACTTCCGCGCCCTTGCGATACAACTCGTTGATGATCCGCGAGATCGACTTTTCGTTGCCCGGAATGGCGGACGCGGAGATGATGATCCGGTCGCCCGGCTCAATCTCCACCTGCCGATGCTCCGAAAACGCCATGCGGTACAGGGCGGACATGTTCTCCCCCTGGGAGCCGGTGGAGACAATTACCAGTTTGTTCTTCGGAATGGATTTGATCTGGTTGATATCCACCATGGTATTGGGCGGAACCTTCAGATAGTTCAGCTCCGACGCAACCTTTAGAATGTTTTCCATGCTGCGGCCCGTGACAGCCACCTTTCGCCCGTGGCGGTGCGCAATGCGCAAAATTGCCTGAATCCGGTGCATGTTGGAGGCGAACGTGGTCACGATGATCCGCTGGTCGCAGCCCTTGAACTGCCGCTCAAGCCCCTCGGCCACCACAGACTCCGACGGCGTATAGCCCTGGCGCTCCACATTGGTCGAATCGCACAGCAGCGCCATCACACCCTCTTTGCCCAGCTGGCCCAGGCGGCCCAGATCCATCATCCCCTCCTGCGCGGTGGAGTCAATCTTAAAATCGCCGGTAAAGAGGAATCGGCCCACCGGCGTGTGGATGCAAAAACACACAGCGTCGGCAATGGAGTGGTTGACATGGATGAACTCCACGCTGAAGCAACCGGCCTTGACCGTGTCGCCGGGTTTATGGGTGCAGAGCGTCGTTGTGGAAAGGAGTTTATGCTCCTCTAGCTTCAGCTTGATCAGTCCGATGGTCAGCGGGGTACCGTGGACCGGGGCATTGACCGCCTGGAGCACATAGGGCAAGGCCCCGATATGGTCCTCATGTCCGTGCGTAATAAAAAAGCCCCGCAATTTCGACTGGTTTTTGACAAGATAAGTGACATCCGGGATGACCAGATCGACGCCGTACATGTCATCCTCCGGAAAGCCAAGTCCACAGTCTACCACGATCATGTCTTTGCCGTATTCCAGAACGGTCATATTTTTTCCGATTTCATTCAAGCCGCCCAATGGAATAATTTTCAATTTTTCTGCCATTGTTTTGGTTCATTCTTCCTTTCTGATTTCTTGCCGTCGGGCCGTCTGGCCATGGCGCCGACGGCAGTTTATGTAAGGCGCCGCCGCGCAATTCTGATGGAGCAGATGCGCAATCAAATTTTTCGTCAAACAGATCAAATCGACGATGGCTGTGCTTGCCGTACTGCCTAGGAGATTTTTGCGGTTTGACGGAAAAGATGCAAGCAGGCGTGCCATCAAGGGCCGACCGTGAATTGTACAGCGCCGTAATTTTCCCTGAAAAACCGCCCGTTCTCCGGCAATCCGGAGATGGGCAGATATATCTATTATGCCACACGTTTGCGGGACAATATACCCGATTGGCGGCATTTGCAGCCGATTTTCAACGCTTCGCCGTTTCGCGCGCGACTCCCTCATATAACACCATTATATAGTATAACACAGCTTTCAAATTTTTGCAAGTCATAAACCCAATTGGAAAAAATGCTTGGAAAATACAGTAGAAATTTCTGAAAAGGTGTAATATAATATTCATTAGAAATGAAATTGCGGGACAGTTTTTCAGATATTCCGCCCCATGCCGTCATAGAATTATGTTGCCTTGCCAAAATCCGGGCAAACAGAAATTTTCGGAGGAGTGCTTATGGTGATACAAACAACGCAGCTTTGCCGCCAGGCACAAGAGGATCCGCGCGGCTTTATACACGACAGCTACCGCGCCTATCAGGATCAAATTCTCGCCACCGCCGCCGCCCTGCGGGACCACAGCGACGACACGCCGGTAATTTTGCTGGCAGGCGCGTCCGGTTCCGGCAAAACCACAACCGCCATGCTGCTCGCCCGTGAGCTGACGCGGCTGGGCCACCCCACCCATACGCTGTCCATAGACAATTATTTCGCACCGCTGACGCCGGAGGAAATCGAACTGGTGCGCCAGAACAAAATGGATTTGGAGACGCCCGCCCGTGTGGATGCCGCCTTTTTGAACGAGCAGCTGTGCGCCATTTTGGAGGGCGAGGAGGTTCGCCTTCCCCGCTACGATTTTTCCCTCAGCAACCGCGTGTTCGACTTGGGCGCCTTCCGGCGCAAGCCTGGGGAACTGGTGATCATGGAGGGGATCCACGCGCTCAATCCCTCCGTGGCCCGCGTCGGGTCGACTGCCGGGATCTACGTCAGCGTGCGCACCCGCGTCCAGGCAAGCGGCGGCGCCGTTTTGCACCCGTCAAAAATCCGTCTCATGCGCCGAATGCTGCGCGATTACATATTCCGCGGCCGCTCCATGGCGGATACCGCCGCGATGGCGGCCAGCGTGGACCAGGGCGAGAACCGGTACATTATGCCCTTTAAAAACCGCGCGGCCTACCAGATCGATACCTTCATTCCATACGAGCTGAGCATATACAAGCCGCGTCTTTCCGGCCCCTTGCAGGAATTGGCCGCCCAATTCCCGGAATTGCAGCTTGCGCTGGAAATTCTGGAGGAATTGCCGGAAATTCCGGCCGAGCGCGTCCCAACCGACTCTTTGATTCGAGAATTTATCGGCGGCGGCGAATTTTCCTACTAGACATTTTATTAATTAACGTTATAATAAGAAACAAGGACACATTAGAAAATTTTACCATCGCACGGCTTTGTCCAGATTAAACCAGAAACGGAGGTAAAGTGAATGTACTGCACCCACTGCGGCAAGCAAGTTCCCGACGGTGCTGCGTTCTGCAATCACTGCGGCGCGCCCATGGCGGGCGCATCCCAGCCGCCTGTTGAGGAAGAACCCCAGCGGCCACAGCCGGATTATACCGCTCCGGCCGATTCCCCCTCTTATGATACGTATGCTCCCAACTACGGCGCGTATACCCCGCCCCAGCAGGACGCGCCCAACGGCAACGCCTGTCCGCCCCAGCAGGATGCGCCGGCACAAGGCGGTTATGCCGCGCCCGACCAGCCTTTGGAGTATGCCGGCCCCAACCAACCCGGCTACGGCGACTATCCCGCACCTGAGGCCCCAGAGAAGAAAAAACATACCGGCTTGATTGTGACGCTGTGCGTCGTGTCCGTTGTGGTGGTCGCGGCTGTCGCCCTCCTGGTGGCCGCCATGACCGGCATCCTGGGCGGCAACGGCCCGCTGGAAGACATCGTCACCGCTGTGGACAGCACGTTCTTGGGCGACACTCTGAACATGAAGATGGATATCACCGTTGAGGACCATAGCGTGGGCGAACAAATCACCACCACGGCGGCGATGGATGTGGACCCCGCCAATCGCGAGATTTACACCCTGATCCATATGAACGACCCCACCGGCGAGTCCATGACCCTTGCAATCCATGACGGGGCGCTCCTGATGGATGTAAACGGCCAGTGTATGCGCCAGGACATCAGCAGCGAGTTGGACGAAATGTGGCTCACGCTGGATGAAGCACGTGCGGCGCGCGGCGATGAGGAACGCGACTGGGAAGAGTTTCTGCGTGAATTTGGCCTGTATGATACGCTGGAGGGGTACATCGACTTTGACAAGTTTGATCCGTGCATGGAAACGCTCGTTGAGCATCTCAACGACGAAACGTGGCTGGAGGAAAACGCGGGTTATACGGAATCCAAAAAACGCGGCGTGACTTTGTATGAGTTTGACATTCCGTTCTATGATTTTCTGTCCGCGGTTTTGGAGGACTTTGAGCCATGCTTTTTGGATTCTAGCAACTACGAGGAATTCCGCAGCGAATTACACGACGTCCGCAGCGAAATGGACGGTGTTAAGCTTGTCCTGTCCGTGGGCATTGAGGACGATCTGCTCCATTCGATCGGCATGAAGTTCACCGTAGACGGTGACTCTGGCAGTGTGGATATCGAATTTTCCGACATTGGCTCCACCACGGTCGACCAGGATGCGATTGACGACATGATCCAGCGCGCCATCTCCTGATACGGCGGACTTCCAACAGAATAAATGTAGCAAGCGGCCGCAGGCAATTGTCCTGCGGCCGCTTTTTGTGCTGTATCATGAAAAATCCTTTGCACCTTGTAAACGCGCAAACTCGTAGCGGATCAGAGCTTTGTCCTGTGGGAAATCTTCCAACTCCCACATCCGCCTTTCTTCAATATCCGTCACAGGCAAAATAGTATTCATCCGCCGTTTCGACCCCGTAATTTAGCTCGTCAACTGTGTTTTCTTCCGGCGCTGCAACTAGGTCTTCTAGTGTGAGTTCATAAATTGCTTCAATTTTATCCATAGAATAGCAAAAATCAAACCGTAAAATTCTGAGCCTTGGCGCCGCCAGTCCCCGATTTGCTTCCGTACGCCGTCATATTCACTGCCCGTGAGCTGACGCGCCTGTGATACGTGACAAAACTGAAACATGCTTTCGCATAGATGTTATCTGCACGCGCGGTAAAATTCGCAAGATCCTCCGCGGTTTCGCATCGCTCCAGCTGCGCGCCGTCAAGAATATTTCGAAGCTCCTCCTCAAGGTCTGGCCGGGCAGGCTCCAGACTTTGGATATCTTCTGATAATGAATTAGAAAATTCCTCCGAAAGCATATTCAAAAATTTGTTTTTATACGCTTCTACAAATTCTTTCTCTGTTGTCGGATAAGGTACAATAAATTGCGCAAATTGTAAAAGGATAAAAGGAGACATATGCCTGAAAAGCAGAGCCATGATTTGGCACATTCTATCATGTTAAAATGCCGATCTTTATGTAAAATTCCTCCTGTTGACAGGATCGTCCCACCGAAACTGTTCTCGTCTCCGAAAGCTAAGGAGAAAACCATAGGGCAGCGCTAACGCCGTTATCCACTTCTTATTGCTCTTTAGGATATAAGAAGGATGACCCGCAACGATCGACAGCGCAATATGCTGCGCCGCCGACTTGTACTTTTTTGTAAATCCTTTGACGTACAGCAGGCTTTGGTTGCTTAACATGGCATATCCCATCTTATTCTTTCGCAACAAATTCCAGTCATCTTTTGTTTGTCCGCCTTCCAAATATTCCGCCATGTAAACAGCATTCTTATACCAACGCAGCTTATAGCCATCCAATGCCATTGCATCCAAGCAAAGTTGTTCTGGTGCATAGATTTCATCTTCCCAAACCGGAAAAGGATATCGTTTTATAATATCTACTTTATAAACTTCGCGCATATCCGCATCAAGATCGTATAATTTCCGTTCCAAGTTTGTACAATCCACATATCCGTCCGCGTTGACCTTTGGCCAAACGCCCTTCAACGGCATCCCTTCTTTCGTAACAATAACAAACCCCGCACCTACAAAATCCGACTTGTCATGAATCGCCTCAATGCCCTTGTATATCGTCTGTATGGCGCCGGGTAATAACTGATCATCGGAATCCAGCATAAAAAAATAATCCCCGCTGACATGGTTAATCCCATAATTTAATGCTCGTGGGATCCCTCGCTCTGGGATTTTATGGTAGTGAATTTTAAATCGCGTTTCTTCCCTGCACCATTGCTTAAACAATGCTTCTGTTCCGTCGGTAGAGCCATTATCCGTGACAAACCAGTCAAAATCAAAGCATGTCTGCTGCTGCAGCGAGCGATAAGCATTGGGAAGAGTATGGGCGCGATTATAGGTCGCGGTATGAATTGTCAATGTCGGTTTCAAAGCAAACTCCTCTTTGTTTTTTTGAAATACTTCAAAATAGTATTCATATTTCTATATCATAAATTGAATACAGACAAATTATAGCATATTTTCTACAATTTTGTCAAGGGGTGAATGAACCTTATGACGATATTTATGCCACGAAAACCGGAAAAAGAGGTCATTTCCATACGGCTTCCGGTAGATTTGTTGAAAGAAATTGATAAAATCGCCGCAAAAGCGGACATTAGCAGAAACGAGTTTATCAATCAGTGCATTCTTTTTGCCATTGACCACATTCAGGACGCCCCGGAGTAATGGGGCCTTCGGCACAGGCAATTGGGAAAGCATGCAACTGCCGCATGTCCGCCAAGAACTTGCCCTGTTTCCACTGGGAAATCCCAAGGATTTCAAAAAGTTGACACAGATAATTCAAAAGCAAACCCAGCGATAAGTTCTATTGCGAACTTACCGCTGGGTTTTGTGCTATATAGGCCGGCACTGGACAGTGCTGGGCTTGTTACGAGAAAGTCCCCGACAGATGTTGAACGGCGGCCGTCTAAAACTATTTTCCGATAAAACTTTATGCGCCGGCGTTGCACCAAGAGGGATCCAAGTGCTCCATAGCGCGTAAAACTTTAGGCCGTGCCGTCTCCGACGGCACATGGGCATTTGGCGATGCTTTCGCAAAGCCAAATGAAACAAATTGTATCAGACGCGGATCACTCCAGGATCCGGACACAGCAAGGCGTGTCGACAGAAACGACATGACCGGTGGGCGCAAGCGTGCCATCGGCATGAATGGCCAACGTCTCCAACTCGTCGGTATCCTTGATGCCGACGACGAGGAAGCGGCCGTCCCTCGTGATCCAGAAGCCTCTGGGTTCGGCGCGCTCCAAAGTGTAGCGCTGCTTCATGGCGAGCTTGCCAGACGTCTGGTCGACATCGTAGACGACCACGTCGTTCAGGCCGCGGTTACTCAGATACAGGTACTTCCCGCTAGGATGGATGTGGATATCGCAGGGCATGATCAGGCTGTCCATGGGCTGATCCTTGCTCACGCCGGTGGTCTGAATCCGCCAAAACGACTGTTTCTCCAAGTCGTACTGGAAGACGCTGACCGAAGATTCAACCTCGTTTGTCATGTAGACAAACGGCAGCGTGGGATGGACGCTCAGATGGCGCGGCGCCTGGCCCAGCGAAACCTGCACGGTGTGAACCCGGCGGAGGATCCCCAGTTCCCGGTCGATCCGGCACATATGAACCTGGTCGGTGCCGCGGTCGGAGGCAATGAAGAAATCGTCGTTTAAAAACGCCACACAGTGCAAGAATGGATGGGACTGCAAGTACGCCTTGGGCACGGGGAGCTTGCCGGGATAGCCGCGCTCGACTCTCGCCGGATCGTCGCGGTAGTACACAGCGCTGCCCGGCTCGTCAAAGACGAGCAGATCGCTGGCCTCCAGGCCGCCGTCGGGAAGCACGCGGAAGAGCGCCAGGCCGGCCTGGTCGTAGGTGACGACCGGGGTGAAGCCGCCCTCTGGCGTCCGGACATAGCGGGTGGTGGTGCCAAAATCGGAGTGGATCGCAGCAACGACGAACTCGCCCTTCGGGTCGATCTCAAGATAGCAAGGGATCCGTCCGAGAGAGGCGGTCTTGTTGATAATCTCCAAACGGCCGTCGTCCAAAATACGCATGGCGGTGACGCCGCCGCCGTGGCCGGTGCGCTTGTCAAGGCCGTTGCAAAGCTCGTTGACGGCGTAAAGTTTTTTCCCGTCCGGCGACAGGGTAATGACGCTGGGTTCTTCGAGCGGAAGCGTCTGGAGAACCTCCAGCGCGCCGGACTCGGCGTCCATCGATACGGCGCTGACGCCCTTCCCATGGCCCTGATTCTCCTGATTACCCCAGCTGCCGACATAGACGATATGGTTTTTCCGTTCCATAAATCTCCTCCAATCCCGTTACGGCCGCCGTTGGCGGCCGTAACATATTACACATGAAAAATACGACTGGTTTAGCCTCTCGCGAAAATATCGCGCAGCGTCTTGCGCTTAAGACCGCTGTCCTTGTTCCGGGCATAGGCGTCGACGGCCACGGCCAGAATGACCAGCAGGCCCTTGACCAGATCCTGATAGATCGAGTCGATGCCGAGCAGAATCATCGCGTTGTTCATGATGCCGATGATCAGCAGGCCCAGCAGCGCGCCGCTGATACGGCCCTCGCCGCCGGCCAGGCTCACGCCGCCGACCAGCAGCGCGACGAGCACGTTTCCGTCATAGCCGGTGCCCTGCGTATACACGGCCAGCCGGTTGAAGCAGGACAGGATGATGCCCGCCATCGCGGCGGTGGTGCCGGAGATCAGAAAGGCGCTGATCTGAATCTTCCGGGTGTCGATGCCGCTGTAGCGGGTCGCCGTGGGGTTGCCGCCGGTCGCGTAGACATAGCGGCCAAAGCGGGTGTATTTCAAAACCCACCAGGCCAGGGCAACGATCGCCAGGAAGAAAATGATCGGGAACGGGATACCCAGAATTTTTCCGGTGCCGATCCAGTTGATCAGCTTGTTGTCCAGCAAATTGATGGTCTTTTGGTTGGTGACCGTCTGCGCCAGGCCGTTGAGAATGTTACTCGTAGCCAGCGTCACGATGAACGCCGGGATACGGAACACAAACGAAACCAGGCCGTTGATCGCGCCGCACAGCGCGCCCACGCCGAGGCCAACCAGGATGCCGACCACGGCCGCGCCGGTGGTGCCGCCCTTTGAGGCGATCACGATGGCGATACAGCCGGCCAACGCGGCGTTAGATGCGATGGACAGATCCATGCCGCCGGTCAACAGCGGGAAAATCGTTCCGCACATCATGATGCCGTAGATACAAATTGCCAGCAAAATGCTCATGAAGTTGTTCCACGTCAGAAAGACGGGATCCAAAATTGCCATGATGAGGACCAGCACGAGAATGATGTAGGGAAGCTTCAGAAAACTCGTCAACTTGATCTTTTTGGTGAGTGGTTTCATGCCCCTACCTCCCTTTTCAAGCCAGAATAGGCCAAAATCAAATCGTTTTCCGTCAGGTTTTCATTTTTCATATCCGCGAAGACCCGGCCGTTGACCAGCACCAGGATCCGATCGGAAATTTTGAGCAGCTCCTCCGTGTCGGAGGAAACCACAATCACGATGCCGCCCTTGGCGGTGATCGAGCGCAAAATGTCATAGATTTCCGACTTGGCACCCACGTCGATGCCGACGGTAGGTTCGTCGACCAGCAGAACCTTCAGATCCCGCTGCAGCCACTTGGCCAGAACGACCTTCTGCTGGTTGCCGCCGGACAGGTTGGCCGTGCGCATATTGGCGTGGCCGGGCTTGATCTGCAGCTGTTCAATGGCCTCCTTTGCCTTTCGCAAGGCGCGCTTGGGCTTGATCACAAAGGTCTTGGAGTTGAGATCGTAGTTCGGCAAGGCAATGTTATCGGTCAGGTCGGCCGAAAGCACCAGGCCCTCCTGCCGCCGGTCCTCGGGCACCAGGCCGACACCGGCACGGATGACCTTGCCGCTCTTCTTGGGCAGCGGCTTGCCGTCGAGGGTAATACTGCCGCTCTCATAGTTGATCAGGCCGTAGATGCAGCGCAGCGTGTCGGTTCTGCCGGAGCCGACCAGACCGCCGATGCCGAGAATCTGCCCGCCATAGGCCTCGAAGCTGATGTTGTCAAGGAGATCTTTGGTCGAGAGGTTCTCAACCTTGAGGACGGAGCCGCCGGGGATCGGTTCGTGGAGTTCGCGGGTTTCGGTTGTCAGCCGATGGCCTAGCATATACTCAACCACCTGGACTGGGTCGATCTGGCCCCTTTCAAAGACGCCCACCACTTCGCCGTTGCGCAGAACGGTCAGCCGGTCGGACATGGCGTAGACCTCTTCAAGGCGGTGCGAAATATAGATGATCGCTTTGCCCTGGGACTTGAGGTTGTCAATGATTTTGAACAGGGCCTCGGACTCCTTGGTGTTTAGGGAGGCCGTCGGCTCGTCCATGATGATGAGCTTGGCGTCGTTGAGCAGAGCCTTCATAATTTCAACCGTCTGCTGCTGCGCGACGCTGAGCGTCTCGACGATGTCGTCCGGAGAGATGGTGAAGCCGCTGCGCTCAATGATCTCCACCACGCGCTTGCGCATGGCCTTGCGGTCGAGCAGAATCTTTCCCTTGACCTTCTCCTGGGACAGAAAGATATTTTCCGTGACCGAAAGCGCAGGAATTAGGCTCAGCTCCTGATAGATGACGGAGATGCCGGCGTGCATCGCATCCTGGCGGCTGCGGATGTTGACCTTTTGGCCGTCGATGCGGATCTCGCCGCTGTCCATTGGGTACAGGCCGGTCAAAATTTTAATCAGCGTCGATTTACCGGCGCCGTTTTCACCCATCAGAGAGTGAATTTCACCCGGCAGGACATTGAAATCTACGCTTTTCAGCGCTTGCACGCCCGGAAATGACTTTTCAATCTTGATCATTTCCAGCAAGGGGCGGGTTTGTTGTTCGCTCATTTCGTGCCTCCTTTCTCAACCGTCTGCTTCTTGGAGATAATGTTGCGCCGGGAGACCGAGTTGTTGTAAATCGAGTCAAAAATTGCCATGATGATGATCACCACGCCGTAGAAAATCGTCTGCATCTGCGTGGGCAGACCGTACTTATACAGGCCGTTCGTGACCATGATCAAAAAGCAGCTGCCGATGGCGGTACCCAAGGTGTCGCCGTGGCCGCCGGAGAGTGCGACGCCGCCGACAGCCGCCGCCGCCATGCCCTGGAAGTTATAGCCGTTGCCGGTGCCAAGGGCCGCCGAGCCTTGCCAAGCGACCAGGAAGACGCCCGCCAGCGCGCACAGAGCGCCGGAAATCATGAACGAGACAACCTTGACCTTGTCGACGTTGATGCCGGTGAACTCCGCGGAACGGCGGTTACTGCCCATGGCATAGATGTAAGTGCCGAGCTTTGTCTTTTTCAGCACGAACATTGTCAGCGCCACCATAGCGATCCAGACAATGCTCATATAGTACAGCCCGCCGATGTCGCCGCCCAAGGAGCGGAACGCCGCGTCCGTGACCGTCATCGTGGCGATACGGCCATTGACCCGGTACGCAAGCAAATAGACTACCGCGCGGAAGACAAAGGACGTAGCAAAAGTGGCGATGAACTCCGACAGGCCGACTCTCGCAACCAGAAGACCGTTGATCAGGCCGGCGATCACGCCCGCGAGGATGCACAACAAAACGATCAGCGGAATGGGGAGCAGCGTGTCCGTGACGAGCCTTGAGGCCAGCATGGCGGCCATGCCGAGGATGGAACCCGTGGACAGGTCGACGCCACCGCCAATGAGGACGAACGAGCAGCCCAGGGAGAGCATCCCAATGACGGAAACTTCACGCAGCAGGGATGTAATGTTGTTCCAGGTGAAGAAATAGTCCGTCGTAAATCCGAAAAACAGTGCGAAGATCAGCACCAGACCCACGGAGACGAGTCTGCGGGTCGTAGATTGCTTGAGCATAACGCACCTCCTTCTTTCGATGATAGTAAAATTTTTTCACAAAAAAGCAATCAGGGCAGGCCGGGTATTCCGTCCTGCCCTGCCATTATTGCTGCCGTACGGTATTCGTTAGTCGTCAATATTATCCGCGGTGATCAGGGTCTTAATCGGGGAGATCAGGGGCGTGGTGGGCAGCTCGCCGCCGTTGACGCCGCTTGCAACCGCGTAGAGAACAAATTCCGCAGCGGTGGTGCCGATCAGACGGCTGTCGACCGCGTAAGTACCGGTCATTTTGCCTTCCTGGATGTAGTCGAGCGCCTCCTGCGTGCCATCAGCACCGTAGACGAGGATCTTGCCGGTCAGGCCGGCGGCCTCAATGGCCTGCGCGGCGCCGATAGCCATCTGGTCATTGTTGGCAAACACAGCCTGAATATCGTTGTTGTACTTGGAGAGATAGTCACGCATGATGGCGTTGCCTTTCTCGGTCGTCCAGTCGCCAGACTGCTCTTCCAGGAACTCAATGCCGTCCGCGGTCGCGAGGGTCTCTTTCAGACCGTCCACGCAGAACATGACCGCGCTCATTTCAACCGGAGGGCCGATCGCGACGACCTTCCCCTGGCCGCCAAGACGTTGAATCATGTCTTCCGCCACCATCTGGCCGACAACATGCGAGTCGCCCTCAATACCGCCGGTGTGCGGAACGTCCACGCCGATGTTGATGTGCCAGACATTGATGCCGGCGGCTTCGGCGTCTGCGACCTTCGAGGCAATGGCAGCCGGGTCGACCGGGTGGAGAATGACGCCGTCAAACTCCTGGTTGATGATCTCGTCGAACTGCTGGCTCTGTGTTTCAGCGGAGCCTGTAGCTGTGAAGACCTGGAAGGTGACGTTGGGGTAGTCCGCATAAAAGGTTTCCATGCCCTCAACCCAAAGGGTCGTGTTGGTGTCCATGTTGGCGACTGCCGCGGCGATCTTAATCGGCTCGGTAGAGATGTCAACATATTCGGCCGGAGCGGCAGCGGAATCGCCGCCAGTCGTTTCGGTGTTCCCCCGCTCGCCGCAGCCGGTGAACATGGCTGCGACCATCAGGACCGAAAGGATTCCGGCAAGGATGCGGTACTTTTTCATGGATTTGGTGACTCCTTTCAAAAATGTATTTTTTCGCAGAACATTTTGATGAATTAATTTTATACATCTCCACATCCCTTTGGACGGAAAAAGGCAGGTTTACCACCCATTTGCCCAAAAAGTAATGTGAATTAATATACAACTAATACATCAATTTGTTTTAATTAATCTTAACACGCTTTCGCAATTCCGTCAAGTAGTTTTCCGCGCATATTCGACTTTTTTTGTACTTTGTACGATTTTGTCAGTTCTTTTTTGTGCAAAATAACTACTTGCGTACCCGCCGGTAATTTCTTATAATATAACGATATCTGCTGAATAAACTGCCAAGCGGTTTATTCGCGCGGCATATGCCACGCAATCCCAAATTTTTGGAATTTCACCATTGTTACGATTCCCGCCTGGTGAAGCGGGCAATCGATCAAGGAGGTACTCTGGAATGGTCAAACGGAAAGATTCTCTGAAGAAGTCCTCGGTGGACTTTGCCGCCCTTCACGCCGGCGAAGGTGCAGTGTCTTTGACGCATATTCTAAACGCGCCGGAGGAGATGCTGGGGCACGGCAGAACCTTTGCCCACGCGGTTCTCCCCGTGGGTGCCTATTTTGGAAGCCACCGGCACCAGGGCGAGATGGAACTGTAACTGTATTACTTCCTCTCCGGCGAGGGCTTGTACCTTGACGACGGGGAGGAGGTTCCCGTCTATCCCGGCGACGTAGCCTATGTCAGCTCCGGGCATTGCCACGGGCTGAAAAACACTGGCTCTGTCCCCCTGGAGTACATCTGCATCATCCTGAACAGCCCTGTGGACGGCGAAGAAGGCCAATGAATTCATAAAAAAATCAAAACGCATAGCGCAGCAACCGTCTTCGGCTGCTGCGCTATGCGTTGCAATAACGCGCTCTCCGGCATAGCCGGAAGTCTGCCTATCAAGAAATCTCCCGCGCGGGCTTCGCGCAAATAATAATGCTTTCCGCTTTGCAAACGCACGCACCGACCCTTGGCGTCCAACCCAAGGCCCAGCAAAGCGGGTTTAGGTTGAAAGTAACGAATCAAGTGCGCGGCTCCGATCCGTTCGCGTCTGAATGAAGAACAGATTCCGATTGACAAGAAACGCAATCGCGTGTAAAATGTTGGTATTCGGAATAAGGGAGGGGATTGCCTTGTGGGAGAAGATCAAAGCTAACTTGACGACCATCTCGCTTGAGAAAATCGCTCCGGCGCTGATCGCTTTGGCAATCGGCGTTTTGGCGGTGAAAATTTTGTGCCGGCTGCTGAAAAAGGCGCTGTACAAGTCCAAAATGGAGCCGAGCGCCCATGTGTTCTTCCTGTCGACCTTCCGCGTCGTGCTGTATGTGATCGTGGCGCTGGTCGTGGCGGGAACGCTGGGGTTTAACGTCTCGTCGTTGGTGGCGCTACTGTCGGTGGTGTCGCTGGCAATTTCGCTGGCGGTGCAGGGAACGCTGTCCAATATCGCGGGTGGGCTGCAAGTTTTGTCCGCCCATCCGTTCCACGTGGGCGACTATGTGGAACTTGGCGACGCCAGCGGAACAGTGGAGGAGATCCGCATGGTCTACACGGTGATCAACACGCCGGACAATAAGCGGATCTTCGTCCCCAACAGCGACGTAGCCCAGGCGCGGATCGTCAACTACACGGCCATGGGAAAGCGCCGGGTGGATATGACCTTCTCCGTTTCCTACGAACACGATGCCGAGCACGTCAAGGCCGCGCTGCTCCGCTGTGCGGATATCGACATGGTGCTGAAGGATCCGCCGGTGTTCGTGGGCCTGCAGGCCTATCAGGACAGCTGCGTGGACTACGCGCTGCTGGCCTGGTGCGAAACGGAGCATTACAAGCTCCTCCCCACAGTTCTGCGCGAGCGTGCCCAGTGGATTTTTAAGGAGGAGGGCATTGAAATCCCCTATCCGCATCTGGACGTCCGTGTGGATTATGCAAACTGCCCCGGCGGGGCATCCTACAGTTTACAATATGAGAAAGGAACGAGACAAGAATGAAACGAATGGCAGCTTTGCTTCTGGCACTGACGATGGTGCTTTCGCTGGCCGCGTGCGGCGGCTCCGGGGAGGAGTCCGAAAAGAGCGCGTATGCCAACAGCCTGGAAGTAATGGAGACGATCTGGAACGGCGTTCCAGAGGAGAGCCGGTTTATGTGCTTCGGTGGGAACCAGAACGGAAATTCGGTGGACAACGCCCCGGGCAATTTTGACCTGACGGATACCAACGGTCTGAGCGGGTTCCTGCTGATTCCCGATGCGTACCACGGCAATCTGGAAAACGCGGCGTCTTTGACGCATATGCTCAACGCCAATACGTTCACCAGCGCCGCCATCCGCGTGAGCGGCGCGGAGGTGGAAACTGTGGCAGGCGCGATCGAGGAAAAGGTGCAGGGCAACCACTTCATCTGCGGCGCGCCGGAGCGGCTGGTGATCATGACGACTGGGGACTATATCGTCTACGTTTTTGGCGCGTCGGATTTGATCGACACGTTCCAGGCTTCCGCGCAGCAGAATGTGGAGGGGATCTCTGTATTCTGCGACGATATGTTGGTCTAGTTTCTCATGCAGGTGCGCGTGCCGGGCCGCCGCGCGGCTCGACACGCGGGCGCGAAGGGCTTCTTCAGCGTGTCGGGCGTATTTTTTTAATTTTTAAAAAGGTTTGAAGGATTATGGTCTTTTCTGGAATCCCGTTTTTGTTCTACTTCCTGCCCGCTGCGATCATCCTCTATCTGCTCACTCCCAAGCGGTGGAAGAACGCGGCGCTGCTCGTGTGCAGTCTGCTGTTCTACGCTTGGGGAGAGCCGCGGTATGTAATTTTGATGATCGTGTCGATTTTGGTGGGATATGGGCTGGGCCTGCAGATAGAGAAACACCGTGGAACGCGGCGCGGGAAAATTGCTGCCGGGGTGTCCGTGGGCGTCAGCCTGGGATTCCTGGGCTTTTTTAAATACGCGGATTTCTTCCTGGAGAGTTTTTCCGCGGCGACGGGCCTGCATGTGGCGGCACTGGGGTTGGCCTTGCCGATCGGCATCAGCTTTTACACCTTCCAGATGATCAGCTATACGGTGGACGTCTACCGCGGACAGGTGAAAGCGCAGCGCAACCTGATCCATCTGGCGGCATATATTGCCATGTTCCCCCAGCTGATCGCCGGGCCGATCGTCCGCTATGCCGACATCGCCGAGCAGCTGGAAAACCGCCGCCATACCGCGATTGCGGCTGGAATTCGCCGCTTTGTCCTGGGGCTTGGGAAAAAGGTGATCATCGCTAACACACTTTGGGCGCTGTGCGCGGATTTCCACGCGGCGGAAAATCCCTCGGTTTTGTACCACTGGCTGTACGCGGCCGCGGTCACGCTCTATATTTATTATGACTTTTCCGGCTACAGCGACATGGCCATCGGCCTGGGACGGATGTTCGGATTTTCGTTTCCGGAGAATTTCCACTGGCCGCTGGCGTCCAGGAGCGTCACGGAGTTTTGGCGCCGGTGGCACATGACCCTGGGCAGTTGGTTCCGGGACTATCTGTATATCCCCCTGGGCGGCAACCGGGTGAGTAAGGCCAAGTGGCTGCGGAATGTGGCCATCGTGTGGATGGCCACCGGCCTGTGGCACGGCGCGGCGTGGAATTTTGTGGTGTGGGGCCTGTATTTCGCGGTGTTTTTGGCGGTGGAAAAGCTGTGGCTGCTGCGGTGGCTCAAGAAGTCGCGGACTTTGAGCCACGCATATCTGCTGCTCGTCGTGTGCGTCAGCTTCGTGCTCTTCCAGGCCGACAGCCTTGCGCAGGCGGGACGGCAGATTGCCGCCATGTTCGGAAACGCGCCGCTGCTGTGCGCCGAGAGCTTATACCGCCTTCGGCAGTACGCGGTGGCGCTGGTTGCGGCGGCCGTCGGCGCGACGCCGGCTTTGACGAACCTGTGCGGCAGGCTCCGCACGAATCCCATCGGGCGACGGGTGCTGGACGGACTGGAGCCGGTCGGCTTGGTCGCGCTGTTTTTGGTGTGCACAGCGTATCTGGTCAGCGGCTCGTATAATCCGTTTTTGTATTTCCGATTTTAAAAAGCTCCCGCTTGCCCCGCGTGGGAAGCAAGACAAGCCCTTGCAGGGTTGACTTTTAAATTTGCAGAAAAGGTATGCTTATGAAAAATTGTATCTGCACGGCGCTGATGGCCGTCTGTCTGTTTGGCCTTTCCGCGTGGTGCTGGTTCAAGCCGGCGGACGAATACTCCCTGACGGAGCGGCGGTACCTTGCCCAGTTTCCGGCGGATGCGTCCGATTTCGCGGAGGACTTTTCCGACTATGCGGCAGATCAGTTCCCCCTCCGGGAAACGTTCCGCACAATTCACGCCCTGTTCTCGCTGCATGTTCTGGGGCAGACGGAGGTAAACGGGGTCTATCTGGCCGGGAATCAAATCGCGGCGGCGGAATACCCACTTGACGAGGCGTCGCTGGATTGGGCGCTCGCCTCCTTCCGCAGCGTGCAAACACGCTATCTTGCGGACAACGACGTCTATTTTTGCATTGTCCCGGACAAAAACTACTATCTGGCGCAGGCGAGCGGCCATCTGGCCCTGGATTATGCGGCTTTGTTCGACCGTATGGAGGCCGGAACGGCCGATTTTTGCCAAATGATTGATCTCACAGACCTGCTCAGCGCCGAAGACTACTATCGCACCGATTCCCACTGGCGGCAGGAGGCGATCTTGGACGTGGCCGCGCGCATCGCCCAGACCATGGGCGTGGAGCTGACGGACGATTGGACGCCCCATACCCTCCCGCAGCCGTTTCGCGGCGTCTATTACGGCCAAGCGTCCGTCCCCGTGGAGCCGGATCGGCTGACCTATCTTACTGCCGCCTGGATGGACGGCGCGACGGCAGTCTGCCTGGACAACGGGTCACCGGAGCCGATGCCCCTATACGACCTGGAAAAGTCGGAAGGCCGCGATCCCTACGAGCTGTTTTTGTCTGGCTCCCGGGCGCTAATCACCTTGAAAAATCCCAACGCTACGACGGACAGGCGCCTGATCCTCTTCCGCGACTCTTTCGGCTCTAGCCTGGCGCCTCTGCTGGCAGGTGCGTACCGGGAGGTTACGCTGGTGGATATCCGCTATGCGTCCCCGGCGTTTTTGGGAAAGTTTGTGGATTTTGAGGGTGCCGACGTGCTGTATTTATATAGTACGCTGGTGCTAAACAACGCGCGGGGGCAGCTGCTGCAGTGACGGAGGCAGCAAAAACGAAACGGATGTGATTTGGGCATCCTGACGAAAAGCATGGCGTTTTGCGGCACGGAAATCAGGAAAGGGGTGTTTGGCGATGGCGGCGAAGCAGGATTATATCGCGGTGTTCGACTCCGGCGTGGGCGGGATCAGTGTCCTGCGGGAGCTGGTGCGCCAGATGCCCAATGAGCGCTTTCTCTACTTTGGCGACTCGGCCAACGCGCCCTACGGCTCCCGGCCGACGGAGGAAATCCGCCGCCTGACGGTCGAGCGCTTCCAGGCGCTCCATGCGCGCGGGCTCAAGGCGTTTGTGATTGCGTGCAACACCGCTACGGTCGCCGCCGTGGGCACGCTGCGCAGGCAGTATCCCCAGGAGATCATCATCGGCATCGAACCGGCGGTGAAGGTGGCGGCGGAGCGGTTCCCCCACGGCCGCGTGGTGGTGATGGCCACGGAGGCGACCTTGCGCGAGCACGGCTACTACCGCAAGAGTCCCTACAGCCAGGTGTGCGAGGTGGTTCCGGTGCCATGCCCGGAGTTGGTAAAGTTTGTCGAGCGGGGCGAGACGGGTGGCCCGCGCCTGGAGCGCTATCTGCGCGCGTGCCTTGCCGACGCGCTGCAAGCGCCGGTGGACGCCGTCGTTCTGGGCTGCACCCACTTTTCCTTTGCCAGGGCGGCCATCGCCCGAGTCGTCGGGCGGAGGGTTGCGCTGCTGGATGGCGGCGTGGGTACGGCGCTGGAGACGCGCCGGCGGATTCAGGCGGCGGGGCTGTCCGCGCCGCCGGGAAAGGGAGAAATCCTGCTGGAAAACAGCCTGGCATCCAAGCCCCTTTTGGCGCGGATGCGGCGGATGCTCGACGCGCCAGGATAAAAAATCGTTCGCCAGGTTTCGACAGGCGGATTTTTGGAGAAAATTGGGAGATTGCCGGGATTTTCCGGGAATCTCCCATTTTTTACGCGGGTTTTGGCCGCTGCGCGGCGGGGAGGTGTCGAAGGCTGTCGAACGAATTTGCTGGAATTTGGCGGTTTTTCGTGGTTCAATAGAGACGTTAGGAGGGGATCAATTATGACCGAAAAGACGCTGGCCAGCACCCGGCAACAGATCACCCAGTTTGGCGATCCGATTTGCCTGCAATACTACTTAATCACCGATGAGATCACCTTTGACGGCGCGCGGGTCGACAGCTACGGCGTCGAGATCGTTCTGAGCCGCCCCGGTACCGATTTGCAGGAGAGCAGCGCCGTCCGCAACATCACCACCCGCAGCAGCAAAATTTTGAAGCTGCTGTTGACCCTCGCAGATCAGACCGTGACGCCCTGCACACTGAAACAGACCGTGATCGATCTGCTGTAGCAAATTTTGGAAAAACCAGTGGACAAGGGGCGAAAAATTTGGTATAATGCCCTTGTACCAAAATGAGAGGAGTTTTGCCCATGAAATGTCCCTATTGTGGTTTTCTGGAGAGCAAAGTGGTCGATTCCCGCCGCTCGGATGATTCCGTGAGTATCCGCCGCCGCCGGGAGTGCCTGTCCTGCCAAAAGCGGTTTACAACGTATGAGACGGTGGAAAGTCTGCCCATTGTGGTTGTGAAAAAGGACGGCAGCCGTCAGGCCTTTGACCGCAACAAGGTGCTCAACGGCATGGTTCGTGCGTGCGAAAAGCGTCCGGTTCCCCTGGCGGAGCTGGAGGAGAAAACCACGGAAATCGAGCAGATTTTGCAAAATTCCCTGGAGCGGGAGGTCAAGTCCGAGGAGGTCGGTGAGCTGGTGATGGATCGGCTCAAGCAACTCGACGAGGTGGCCTATGTCCGGTTTGCATCGGTCTACCGCCAGTTTAAGGATATCAACAGCTTTATGCAGGAGCTGAATAAAATTCTGGCGGAGAAGTGACGCGTTCAGCCGCCGGGTTGCCGCGCGAGAAACCGCGGGAAGGCCGCCGGGGGCGGAAAGCCCTTGGCGGCGTTTTGCTTTGGCCGGAAGGGTTCCGCGCGATATGCCGGATGACAGTCCGCGCATTTTCCCCGGCGCCGATTTCGTCAAAATACGGTTGACAAATCGGGGGAAAAGGGATAAGATAAAGTGGACTTCGGAGGTGAATCGCCCATGAAAGCCGACGGCGTGAAGATCGTCGCCAAGAACCGCGAAGCGCGGCACGAATATTTTATCGAGGAGACGTTCGAGGCCGGGATCGCACTGTCCGGGACGGAAGTGAAGTCGATTCGCCGGGGCAACGTCAGCTTGAAAGACGCGTGGTGCGGCATAAAAGACGGCGAGATCTGGGTGCGGCAGATGCACATTGCTCCCTATGAGCAGGGCAACATCTTTAATAAGGATCCAATCCGGCCCCGCCGTCTGCTGATGCACAAGCGGGAGATCATGCGGATCTTCGGCAAGGTCCGGCAAGATGGCTATTCGGCGATTCCGCTGTCGGTCTATATCCGGGGATCGCTGGTGAAAGTCGAGGTTGGCCTGTGTAAGGGCAAAAAGTTATACGATAAGCGGCAGGACGCCGCCGTTCGCGACGCAAAGCGGCAAATGGAACGGGCGATGAAGTCGTTTTAGATTCAGATAGGAGAGGCAACCATGGAGCATCCCATTGTCACCATTCAGATGCAAAACGGCGGGGTCATTCAGGCGGAACTGTATCCGGAAGCGGCGCCCCAGTCGGTCTGCAATTTTATTTCCCTGATCCAGAAGCATTTTTACGACGGGTTGATCTTCCACCGGGTCATTTCCGGCTTTATGATCCAAGGCGGCTGTCCCGAAGGGACGGGGATGGGCGGCCCCGGCTACTGCATCAAGGGTGAATTTTTGATGAACGGCGTGGACAATCCTCTGAAGCACAAGCGCGGCGTCTTGTCCATGGCGCGATCGTCCTCGCCCAACTCCGCGGGCAGCCAGTTTTTCATCATGCACCAGGACGCGCCGCATCTGGACCGGCAGTATGCCGCGTTTGGCAAGGTGATTTCCGGCATGGACGTGGTGGACGCCATTGCGGCGGTGCCCTGTGACGCCATGGACCGTCCGGTGACGGATATTGTGATGGAGAAGCTCACGGTAGATACCAAGGGCGAAACGTATCCAGAGCCAAAGCATCTTGCGGATCCCTACGGAAGATTTTAAAGCGCATTTTATGCGCGGTGGAAATTGCCGCACGGTATTTGGGGGCGTACTGGCTTCGACGGGGGTAGTGAGGCTGGAATAGCGGGCAGAGGTGTCTGACCTCTTAAAACTGGGCAATTTTTTAAATGAACTGACAACGATAACATCGTTTTGGCGGCTGCTTAATTAGCTGCCCATCCAACCCGGAAGGACCACGAGCCGGACTTGGGTGTGATTTAAGTGGTGACCGTGCGTATGCAAAGCTTTGCGCATACCATGAATTATGAAGCTACCAAATTCCGTAGGGTGTTTGTTCCCGACGGGATGCGGGAATGCAAATAACAAACTGCGCCCGGAGAAGTTCCTGTCAAGCTATTTTCGGACGGGGGTTCAACTCCCCCCGCCTCCACCATAACGCACAGGTACGAACTCTTGTGGTTTCGCAATGTGTTTGTACTGACAATAGAAATACCGTGGAAGCATTGATGCCTCCACGGTATTTTTATTTGCCAGTCATTTGCTACTGTGTAGCTTTGCCCTCCGCCGTCAACTTACAAAACAGCCAAAACAACAGTTTTTCTATAATGTATGCATATAGGCGCTATGGCGTTATTGGACGATGCCTCTCTTGCCGGCTGATCTTGTTCACAGAGTCTGCAAACGAATTTGCACATAATACTTGACACGACCAAATAAAAGATAAAGACTATCTTTTACCATCGTCAGAGATGGAATTGTCACACCCAACTACTGCTATTCGTACAAGATGCTCCCCTAAAAGTCCAATTAGTGACTTTCAGGGGAGTGTAATCAAACACAATTCCAAAATACAATTACACGGCTTAAACGCTAAATGCGGCGAGATAATACTATGCCTTTTGGATAATCAGAACATCATCAAAAGAGGACAACTTAGCAGTTGTAAATTGACGAAAAACGACAATCATCAATTTGCCTTTAATTGAAAGAAGAATGTCTTCTATCTTTGTAGCGGTAGCTTCGTCAAAATTTGCAAGAGGCTCATCAAATATCAGGACATCTGTTTCTCTCAATCATGCACGAGCTAAACAAATTCTCTTTTTTCACCACCCGACAAGTTTGCCCCATCTTCCGTAAGAAACTCATCCAATGAAGCCCTATTTGCAAATTTATCCAGACCAAGACTTTTTAGTATGTGGATCAGTTTATCATCTGATACCTCTTGATGCATTATATTTCCTTCTATCGTTTAGAAGGAAATCCGACGTTTCACCATAGCAAAGAACCTTCTTGCGTAAAATCGCATAGAGGATTAGGGCGCAAGCCGTGATAAATCCTTTTATTTTCGGAATTTTCGAAGGTTCTTAATTCGCATACCGCCGCTTGCGGCGGCCATGATCATTTTGCGGCGGCGTCCGGCCTCTGGTTCCTGCAAAAGGCCAGATAGCCCTCCAGAATCAGGCTGGCGGCGACGGCGTCGACGGTGTTCTTGCGCCTCTTGCCGTGGTAGCCGCTCAAAATCTGGTGCGCCTCCACCGTTGTGCGGCGTTCGTCCCACAAGATGATCGGCTGCTCCAGTTTTTGCTCCAATTCCGTCGCGAATTCGCGGTACAGCGCCGCGCGTGAGCCTTCGGTGCCGTTCATGTTTTTCGGCAGCCCCATCACAATGCGCTCGGCGCCGTGTTCGCGTGCCAGACGCACAATGGCGTCGGCCGTGGCGGCGCGGTTGCGTGAATGAATGACCGTGGTCGTGCCCACGATGCTCCCCGTGGCGTCGGAAATTGCAATGCCCGTCCGGGCGTCTCCGTAGTCGATGGCCATTACCCGCATGTGCTCACCCCGTCCGTTGCCGTTTTTCGCACCGTCCATTTGGCGGTACGAAACGCACAGGCCCCTTGCCGCCGCTTGGCGGCATTTTCATTATAGCACAAGATCAGCGCGGCTTCAAGGCCTTTCCGGCGGGCGCATGGCGGGATTGTCCAAAATTTCCCCATCTTGCGTCAGCCGCGAGCCGTGGCACGGGCAGTCCCAGCTCTGCTCGTGGGGATTCCACTTGAGGGCGCAGCCCATGTGGGGACAGCGGGGGACGGTCGGCGTGAGCATATTCAACACGCTCTCCCCGATCTGGGCGCAAAGCGGCCCGGCTGCCATCGTCCTGGCCGGGTCGAGAATCGATTGCAGCGGGTTGTCGCGGCCGCACAGCAGATCCGTCAGCAGTTCGGCCGCCACCATGGAACCGGTCATGCCCCAGCCGCCGAATCCCGTGGCAACAAACACATTGGGCAGATGCTTGCCGTACGCGCCTACGTAGGGCAGATCGTCCAGGGTCATGCAGTCCTGATTTCCCCAGCGGCAGACCTCTTCGGCCTGCGGGAAGTGGGTTTTGACGAACTTTGTGATCGGCTCGAAGCCGGGATTCTTTGTCCCCGTCCGGCGGCTGCTGTCGCTGACCAGAAGGAAATCCCCGTAGTTGCGCAGGAAAAATCCGTTTTCAGACGCGCTGGCAAGCGTACAGCCCAAGCGCGGCCCACCGCGATAGGCGATCACATGGGATCGGGACTGGTGCAGCTTCATAAAATACATCCCGTGAAAATTGACAAACGGGTAATGGGTCGCGACGACCACCCGGTTAGCGCGGATACGCCCGTGGTCGGAGATTGCGGTGGTTCCGTCCAGCCGGTGGATATAGGTGTGCTCCACAACTGGCAGCTGCGCCGCCGCCTGATAGAGAAACTTGAGCGGATGGAATTGCCCCTGGTCGGGAAAGCGTACGGCTCCTGCCGTCTGAAAAGGTGTCTGGACGCCGAATTTCGCGTCGTAGCCCAGCGCTTGCAGCGCCGCCGCCTCCTGCCGCAGGGCGCCCGCGTCGCCGAGCGTGTACAAAACGGAGCTTAAGCGCTCAAAATCGCACGGATGCCGCCGCGCCAGATTGCCAAAATCCTCCACCGCACGCAAATTGGCGTTCAAATACCGCCTGGCGCCGTCTTTTCCGATGGAGGCGGTCAGCTTGGCAAACGAGACCACGTGCGGTACGGCCAATACCCCGGTAGTGCGGCGCGTGATGCCCTGGCCGATGGTCTGTCCCTCGGCTACCAGGCAGTCCACGCCCGCCTGCCGCAGACGGAGCGCGCATAATATCCCCGCCATCCCGCCGCCGATGATCAGCACATCCGTCGTCATGTCCCGCTCCAGTGCCGGGAAATAGGGCTGGCGCAGATCCTGCGCCCAGAAATCTTCCATGGACATCCAGCTTTCTAAATGAGATTATCCATAGTGTTCTCCAACTTGCCGCAAAACATACCGACCATTGGGCAGACGAAGAAAATGTTGACATCATCCGTGCCCCGCTCCATCAGCCTGAGATCCTGATTCTGGACGAGCCCGCCACCGGCCTGGATCCCCAGACACGGAAGCTGCTGTGGGACGTGGTGCCGGATCTGCACCGCCAGACGAATATGACCGTGTTCCGGGCCACCCACTATATTGAAAAACGCCTATACCGGTGACTTTATCCCCCTCTACGGTGTGGACGAGGTGTCGGCCGTCGGTGCCACCGTCAGCGCGGGCTACGGGTTCCTCTGCGGGGCGTACATGCCCATTTCCCAGTTTGACGCGGGGCCGCAAAAGGCGCTCACGTTCCTGCCTGGGACGTACGGCATGTCTTTGTCCCGCAACCACGCCCTGGCCGAGCCGTGCGGGAGCTGACGAGCCTTCCGGAGCAGGGGCTGGACGCGATGGACTGCAACGCGGTGGTGGCGGGGAGTACGGCGGTTTTGATGGTTGTTTATGTGTAGATCAGCTGCAAACAGGCGGCAAAGTAACGGTTTTCCGGAAAAGCGCCGCTTTTTTGAAAAAGGATATTGACAAACCGGGAAAAAATAACTATAATGTAAAAGCTGTCCGGTTTCATCGACGGCTGGCGGCGCCATGGAGAGGTGGCTGAGCTGGTCGAAGGCGCACGACTGGAAATCGTGTAGGCGTTGATAGCGTCTCAAGGGTTCGAATCCCTTCCTCTCCGCCAAATTGGAAAGCCCGGAAAATTGTGGGCTTTCCAATTTTTTTGAAATTTCCTGGGGATTTGGTAGTGTTTTGTGTAAATTTATAGTGGATTAAAATTTGCTGTCAATAACCGAATTTGCAAATTTTCTTTTGAAAATTATAAAATTTTAATTGACACCGGGCAAAAGATGTGAAACAATAAAAGAAAAAGGAAAGTAGGCGATTCTACCGTGCCCATGCAAAAAATTCAGGGAAATTGTCCAAACTGCGGCAAGACTCTGGAAATTCCCGCTGATTTGACGCACTTTTCCTGCATGTATTGCGGCGCGAAGCTGGCGCTGGACGAATTGGTCGTGGAACTTCCCCAGGGCGATTTTGACGAGGCCATGGCCTATGTGCGCGCGCATATTTTAGACAGCGTCCGGGACTACGACCTGTGCCAGAAACAGTTCACCCGCAAAGCCTATGACGACACCTTCCACACCTATCAATCGAAAATTGCCGAGACCTTCGCCCAACTGGATCTGGCCTGCCGGCTGCGGCCCGCCACCCGCGACCAGGTGCTGGATCAGGCTGTGACCGAGTTCTTGGACCGCCTGCCGGAGGTCTGGGAGGCGGACAAGCGCTGGAAGCGCAAAAGCAGCCATGAAACTGTCATGTTCGACGTGAAATTCGCCATCGCCCTATATCTGACGCCCGCGGTTTTGAACCTGGAGCTGACCATCAGCGAGGATTTCGTCCAATTGCTCCACCAAAAGTGGATCGCGCGCTATCCCAATTCGCCGTATGAAACCGCCAGCTATGCCAAAATCAGTTCGGGGTTCCGCCACCACCGCCTGTGCTTCATCACCACGGCCATCTGCCGCGACGAGGGCAAGCCGGACAATTGCGCCGAGCTGACCGCTTTCCGCGCTTTCCGGGACGGTTACCTCGCCGCGTGTGAAGACGGCCCCGCGCTCATCGACGAATATTACAACATCGCGCCCGCCATCGTCACGTGCATTGACCTGTGCGACGACAGCGCTGCCGCCTACCGCAGCCTTCGCCAGACCTATCTGCTCCCTTGCTACGACGATCTGCAGCATGGCCGCTATCAGTCCTGCAAGGAGCGCTACATTGTCATGGTGCGGGTGCTGCGCGAAAAGTACCTCGCCCATTCTTGCGCGTAGGGGGCCGAATTGGCCCTTCCCACCCCCAATTGGGATAACCGTAAAAAATTTTCCGCCCATAAATATTGCGCGGGCATAAGGCAGTCTGGCAAGTATTTGCGGGGCGGCATGACGTGATCATGCCGCCCCGTTTTTGCGCCGGGGGACGCGGGCCGCCGCCAGCGGCCTTTGCGTCGAAGGCGCAAAGGTGCCGCGCTTTGGGCCGGCGGAGAGGAAGCATCGCAAACCCGCGCGGCGTCCTGCGTAGCGCGTACAATATTTGGCCGAAAAACCGATGTATAAAAGTGTTTTTTGTCGCAAAAGGGTTTTAAAGAAATAACTGTTTCCTTCATCGGACAGGCCAGCCGCTTGATTGTAGCCGTCCGCCCATAGGTTAAACCCATCCTGCTCAAGCATACTAACCTCCGTAAACGCAATCTATCGGAAAGTTATTCTCCCGGCATCTAACATGATACTCCCGAATTGTTGTAAAGAAACCTACCGTCAGTTAGAGCTGTTTATCAGATTCCGACCTTAAAAACCCGGCGATATCGAATAGAAAACGCTCTGGCGATTTTATCCTCGTCCAGATCGTTCCGATCGGTTTTCCCGGCCCGCCCGCGTCAACCGCGGACAAGCTCAAACTGCATGATCTCGCCCGTCCACGCCCGCAAATGTTCCTCCGTTCCGCCCAAGAAAAGGGTCATGGAAACGGATAACCGGCTAAGTGGCGGCGGGCTTCTTATGGACGATGATTTTTTAATTGCAGGAACTGTTGGCATAGCGCCTATCGCGGTTCGCAAGCCAAACGGGCGCGTCGTCTCCGGTCGCCTCGAGCAAAAAGCTGACCGGGCGGAAACCGTCGTTGCAGGAGGCGATAAACGCGCGCGGGTCTTTTAACTCCCCGTTGTAGAAATTCCCGCCGCCCTGCGCCAGGGTCATCGCGTACTCCATCATGGATTTCCAGGCGTTGTCACACATGCCCTCCGGCTTTTGCCAGCCGTTCGTGTAGTAGACCTGGCCCGGCTGATGAAATGTACAAGGTCCGAGCCCCGGCGACGCATATTGCTCCGCCAAATCCGCGTGCCAGGCGCACTTGAGCACCGTAATCTTGACCAACTTCATTTTTTTCGGCTCCATGAACAAAATTTACAGCGTGCGCTCGGCTGCTTCCACAACGTGGCTGATCAGCACCACGTTGGTCACGCCGCCGACGCCGCCCGGAACGGGTGTAATGGCGTCCACAATCGGGTCCACCTCGGCAAACACCGCGTCGCCGGCCATGCCGCCTACGCCCTTGGCCGTCACCTTCTCCGGATCCCAGTTCATGGACACGTCGATGACCACCTGGCCCGGCCGCACAAAGTCCTTTGTCAGGGACCTCAGCTTGCCCGCCGCCGTGACCAAAATATCCGCGCGGCGCGCAATCTCCGCCGTGTTGACGGTCCGCGTATGGCAGACGGTGACGGTGGCGTTCTTGGCCATCAGCATCATGGCCGCTGGCTTGCCCACAACCAGAGAGCGCCCAATAATCACCGCATTTTTGCCCGTGCAGTCGATGCCGTAGTAGTCCAAAATCTCCATGCAAGCCTGCGCGGTGCAGGGCGCGAAACCCAGCCGTTTGCCGGTGAAAACTCCGGCGTTGCTCAGGTCGGTCATGCAGTCGATGTCCTTTTCCGGCTTCAAATGGTTGCAGATCTCGTCCTGGTCCGCCTTCAAATGCTTAGGCAATGGGCGGAAAACCAACACGCCGTGGATCTTCTCATTGGCGTTGAGCGCTTCAATTTGATCGATCAGCGCCTGCTTGGTCACATCCTCTGGCAGGACGAACGTATCCACCGCCACGCCCACCTCGGCCGCGCGCTTGGTCGCGCCCCGCTCATAGGACAAATCCGAGGGATTCTCGCCGCAGCGCAGGATCCCCAGCGTCGGCGTGACGCCCTTTTCCTTCAGCGCGGCCACGCGCAATTGTAATTTTTCCACCATCGCGGCGGTTACTTCTTTTGCCAATAACTGCTTTGCCATAATATTCCTTCCTTATTTCAAGAATCCCGCCTTGACAGACTGGAAAATTTCGTCGGCCACCCGGCCGTACTTGTCCAGCATCCTGAGACATTTTGTGTTCATTTCCTCCGCCAGAGCGCGGTTCTTTAAAGTTTTGGTGTTGATAAACACATTCAAGGACGCCGCTTGCAGCGCCGCCTTGACGATCGCCGCGCCGCAGCCCGCATCCGACACCGCCAGCCGCGACCCCTTCGCCGCAAACACCGCGATGGCGTCCAGCGCCTGGCAGCAAAACTCCATAATGCGCACCGGCACGGCGCAGGCGGTTACGGTCGCTTCTTCCAGAACAATTTCCCGGCCGGGATCGTCCTTGGGGATGCCGTAGGCCTTTGCCAGCGGGGCAAATCCCTCGGCGTCTGCCTGCACCTGATCGAGCAGCTGCCGCTGCAATTCCTCACACTTCGCCATCAAGGCGCGGATCTCCGCCTCTACCTCGGCGTACTTCTTCTTGCCGACCGTCAGGCTGCCCACCATGCTGCCCAGGGCCGTGCCAATCGCGCCAACCAGCGCCGCCGCGCCGCCGCCGCCCGGCGTTGGCTCGTTGGAAGCCAAAACTTTTACAAATTCCCGGCAAGATGCCGTTGTCATATCCATCTTCATTCCTCCTATATCAAAGGCCCCGGCGGGGTGCGCCGGGGCCTTGGTTAACAATGCTTGCGGACGCCGCAAAGACCTGACGGCGCCTTAGAACAGGCCGGAAATCCTGCCCGTCTCGTCCACGTCGATCCGCTCGGCGGCGGGAACCTTTGGCAGACCGGGCATCGTCATAATCTCGCCGGTCAACGCGACCAAGAAGCCCGCGCCAGCGGAAACCTTGACATTGCGCACGGTGACCGTGAAGCCTCTCGGCGCGCCCAGCTTCGCCGGGTCATCGGAGAAGGAATACTGGGTCTTTGCCATACAGATGGGCATCTTGTCATAGCCCAGCTCGGTCAGGGTCTTGATCTGCTTCTCGGCGTTCGCCGTGAAGACGACACCGTCGCCGTGGTAGATCTTGGTCACAATGTCGTGAATTTTTTCCTTGATGGGCTTGTCCAGCTCGTAGGAGTAGGAGAAGTCGTTGGGTTCTTCGCACAGACGGATGACTTCCTTTGCCAGCGCGATGCCGCCTTCGCCGCCTTTGGCCCACACTTCGGACAAGGCAACGTTGACGCCCAGCTCATGGCACTTGTCCTCCACCAGCTTCAGCTCCGCTTCCGTATCCTGCGGGAAGCGGTTGATGGCGACCACACACGGCAGCTTGTAGACCTTCGTGATGTTCTCCACGTGCTGCAGCAGGTTGGGCATGCCCTTTTCCAGCGCTTCCAAATTCTCCACGCCGGTCTCACCCTTGGGGACGCCGCCGTTGTACTTCAGCGCGCGGACGGTGGCGACCAGGACCACGCAGCTGGGCTTTAAGCCGGCCATGCGGCACTTGATGTCCAGGAACTTCTCCGCGCCCAAGTCGGCGCCGAAACCTGCCTCGGTGACCGTGTAGTCGG
>CAYVEB010000008.1:46105-58703 GCA_964450645.1 uncultured Oscillospiraceae bacterium
AAGACGCATGGCGATCTTGGTGGCGGTGACGGAGTTGCAGCCGTGGGCGATGTTGGCAAACGGGCCACCGTGGACGAACGCAGGCGTGTGTTCCAGCGTCTGAACCAGGTTAGGCTTCAGCGCGTCCTTCAGCAGGGCCGTCATCGCACCCTGGGCGTTGAGATCGCCGGCGGTGACGGGCTTTTCATCATATGTATAGGCCACTACCAGGCGGGCCAGGCGGGCCTTGAGGTCGGTGATGTCGGAAGCCAGGCACAAGACGGCCATCACTTCGGAAGCCACCGTAATATCGTAACCATCCTCACGCGGCGTGCCGTTGACTCTGCCTCCCAGACCGTCGACCACAAAACGGAGCTGACGGTCGTTCATATCCACGCAGCGGCGCCAGGTGATCCGGCGCGGGTCAATATTCAGGCGGTTGCCCTGGTAGATGTGGTTGTCCAGCATGGCGGCAAGCAGGTTGTTCGCCGCACCGATGGCGTGGAAGTCGCCAGTAAAGTGCAGATTGATATCCTCCATCGGGACAACCTGGGCATAGCCGCCGCCGGCGGCGCCGCCCTTGACGCCAAACACCGGGCCGAGAGACGGCTCGCGCAGGGCGACCAGCACATTTTTATTCAGCTTCCGCATCCCGTCAGCCAGGCCAACGGTGGTTGTGGTTTTTCCCTCGCCAGCGGGCGTGGGGTTGATGGCCGTGACCAGAATCAGCTTGCCATCCTTGCGGTCCACTTCGTTAAGGATGTTGTAGTCTACTTTCGCCTTGTACTTGCCGTACTGCTCCAAGTACTTTTCGTCGATGCCTGCGGTTTTTGCCACCTCGGTAATGGGCAGCATTGGAGTTGCCTGGGCAATTTCGATGTCGGATTTAAAACTCATTTTTGGATACACTCCTTTTCCTAAATTTGCGCCGTACCGTCGGAATGATACGGGACAATGAGTCTGTCATACCGTTGCCGTTGGTTTGGCGGGCGGTATCGTACAGCGCACGGCAATTTTGCGAAACGGCGACCCGGCGCCAGGCAAAGCGCGCCGCTTTTACGCATTATCGATACGCTTTTATCGGTTTCATCATAGCATGTTCCATACAGGATGTCAACGAATTTTTCCCAATTTTTGCGGTATCCAATTAATATATAAGCAGCATAATGCAGCTGTTTCCGCCGTTTGGACTGGATTTTCTCAGGAATTTTACGTGCCCTCCGGCACTGTGAGCCGCTCGACGGAAACGCCGCTGGCCCACTGGGCGCAGTAGGCGCGGGTACACCGCCTGTATTGGGCGAATTGGGCCTTCGCGGTGGCCACATCCCCGTACACCTTCCACGAGCCGGTCCATTTGCACGGCTCCTTGCGCAGAAATCCCCGCACATCCTCCGGCGGATAGCCCAAAAACAGCCCAATTTCGTGGGGAAATTCGCCGCCCGCTTCCAGCCGTCCAATTAAACGGCGAAGGCACTGTTCCGCCGACCGCGTCCAATACCCGCGCTCCCGGAGCAGCTGCCTGGCGGCGGCGTCGCCAAGATCCTGCGCCAGGCGCGCGGGGCGGTATACGTAGATCAGCGCCTGGCCACCGCGGTAGCGCAGCGGAAGCACGCGCAGTCCCTTTTGCACCAATACCCGGTTTTCATCCCGGACGCGCTCGAACAGCTGCCGCGCGTCCGCGAACGGACAGTTGAATAAATTGGCCGTCTTCAACCCGGCCAGCGTCGGCGCGCAGTTGCGTACCAGCAATTCCTCCCACATCGGTCTACCTCATGTTCGCTTCCGGAATCGCCCGCGGCGCGGCAATCGAACTGGTGTGGGCGCGGGCGATTTTGGCCGACCGCCCCTTCACCCCGCGGGCCGCGTAGCATGTCATTTTGTGGGATACCGTATTGGTAAACAGCGCCGGCAGATCCGGCAAACCGATTTTCTTTAAGCCGTTGTTCATTTTGCGATACGCCTTCGCCTTGCACCGGTAGGCGCCGCAAAGCTCCTGATATTGGCGGATCATACATTCTTCTCCGTCCACGATCACAATGCTCATAGTAGCACTCCTTCCCAAGTTAGCGAAAGCTAACCAATGGAGATTTTCGCTCCTTTCACCCGTAGGATATGCCAAAGCGGCACATTTATACGGCATGTAGTTAGCAGAAGCTAACTATTGATAGTATACCCATTTTTTCTCAAAATGTCAAGAACTTTTCTGTTCGCGGGAAAGAAATTTTGGGAAGCGCGGTTGATTTATCCGGAAACCCTGTTATAATAGAATTGAAAAAAGCGTATCGGAGGCTTTCGCCATGAAATCGATTCGGGACATCTATAAAATTGGGAAAGGCCCGTCTTCTTCTCACACCATGGGTCCTGAGCGGGCCGCGAAGCTCTTTCTCAGCGAACATCCCGACGCGGACCGTTTTCAGGTTGTGCTCTACGGCTCGCTTGCTAAAACCGGCAAGGGGCACGGAACCGACCGCGTGATCCACGATGTGTTCGCCCCTGTGCCGACGGAGATTATTTTCTCAAAAGACGAGCTGCCCAAGGGGATGCACCCCAACACGATAGATTTTTTCGCGTTTCACGACGGCGCGCAGCTGGCGACTTTGCGGGTGGCGTCCGTTGGCGGGGGCGATATCATTGTGGAAGGCCGGCCGGAGGACGATTCGCCTGACATCTACCCGGAGAATTCCTTTGCTGAAATTGTCCAGTTCTGCAAGTGGCGGTATATCAGCCTGCCGGAATATGTGGAGATGAACGAAGGCCCGGAAATCTGGGACTTCCTGCGAAATGTCTGGCGCGCGATGGAGAAATCCATTGAAGAGGGTCTCAACGCCGAGGGGATTCTCCCCGGCGGGCTGAAGCTCGAGCGCAAGGCCAAGCTGCTCTTCTCCCAAAAGCATGACCACGAAATTCCCCAAGTAATGGAACTGCGGCTGGTCTGCTCCTATGCCTTGGCCGTGGCGGAGCAGAACGCCGACAACGGAACGGTCGTCACCGCGCCCACTTGCGGCAGCTGCGGCGTGGTTCCGGCGGCGCTGAAATATATGCAACAGCGCTATAACTTTCCAGAGGACAACATGATCCGCGCTCTTGCCGTGGGCGGCCTGATCGGGACGTTGGTCAAACGGAACGCCTCGATCTCCGGGGCGGAGTGCGGCTGCCAGGCGGAGATCGGCACGGCGTGCTCAATGGCCGCCGCCGCGCTGTGCCAGCTGATGGGACTGCCCATTGAGCAGGCCGAATACGCGGCGGAGATCGCCATGGAGCACCAGCTTGGTCTGACCTGCGATCCCATCTGCGGTCTGGTGCAAATCCCGTGCATCGAGCGCAACGCCGTCGCCGCCAAGCGCGCGCTGGACGCCATGAACATCGCCCACTTCCTCATCGGCACGCGGACAGCCAGCTTTGATATGGTGGTGCGCACGATGTATCAAACCGGCCGGGCTATGAACCAGCAATTTCGGGAGACCTCCGAGGGCGGCCTGGCCAAATTCTATAACCGCCGTGCCAATACATAGCAAGTCCACATGACAAGCGGCCATACAACACAAAACCAGCCGATCGGAAACCTCGGCTGGTTTGTTCTTATAGAGATTCCCATAAAAAATAGACAATTTTATTTTTTATGGAATCGAGCATGAGGCGGCTTTTGGGGCGGCTTGCCGCCCCAAAGGGCTGCGCATCTGCCCCATCAGAATTGTGCGGTTTGGCTGTTGATCAGCTCGGCGGCCCGGTGGCACAGCGCGGTCGGCGCTGCGCCACCGAGCCGCCGCATCAGACCAAAGCCCAACTTTTTTATTCAAAAAACCCCCGGTTTGTCAAGTTTGTTTCTGCCGTGATTATCGCATATTTTTTCAGAATGTGCAAGCTTTATGTTACTCGGATCCACCATCTTGCCGCGGCGCGTCCTGTACGCAGCCGGTCTTGCGGTACTCAGTTATGCGTTTGCGCTTGTGCCGTTGAAACGCAAGATGAAAAAGATAAATCTGGTCGAGCGTCTCAAAGGCAGCCGAGCGTAAATCCGTAGGGAGTGGAATTTATCTAGTTCATGCGGCCTGGAATCAAAGCATTACTTATGGAAGCTGCCCCACGAGCGAAAAAAGAGCGATGCTGTGAAGAATCATCCGCATAATCATGAATATTCAAGCGACGGTCCGAAAGAAAATTCCTTTTGCCCTAACGGTTATCCACACAAAATAATGCAGAAAACCCTGCTTTTTTCGAACGTAAACAGGGGTTTTGGCAGACTAAGGGCGCGGCCGCCGGCCGCGCCCTTGCTTATGCGATTCGTCTGCACAATTCGTTTCCGCAATTTGCGAATACGATTCGTCCGTGCGATTAGTCCTTGTACAGCTCCACCAGCTTGACCAGGTGCTCGTAGCGCTCCTTGGCGGCCTCTTCGTTGCGGACGAACAGGCCCTCGGCACGCTCCGGGAACTCACGGGTCAGGCGGCTGTAACGCGCTTCGTTCATCAGGAAGTCGCGGTAACCATCCTTGGGCTGCTTGGAATCCAGCGTGAACTTCTTGCCCTCGGCGGCAGGATTGAAGCGGAACAGATTCCAATAGCCGCAGTCCACAGCCTTCTTCATCTCTTCCTGGCAGTGCATCATGCCGCCCTTGATGGAGTGCATCTCGCAGGGCGCGTAGCCGATGATCAAAGACGGGCCGTGATAGGCCTCGGCTTCGGTAATCGCCTTGAGGGTCTGCGCCATATTGGCGCCCATGGCCACCTGCGCCACGTACACATAGCCGTAGGACATGGCAATCTCCGCCAGGCTCTTCTTCCTGACCTCCTTGCCCGCCGCGGCGAACTGCGCCACCTGGCCGATGTTGGAGGACTTGGACGCCTGACCGCCGGTGTTGGAATAGACCTCGGTGTCGAACACGAACACGTTGACGTCGCGGTTCTGGGCCAGCACATGGTCCACGCCGCCGAAACCGATGTCGTATGCCCAGCCGTCGCCGCCGAAGATCCAAACGGACTTCTTCGCCAGATATTCCTTCTTGGCCAGGATCTCGGCGGCCAGCGTGCAGGCTTCGCAGTCGCAGTAGGTCTTGCCGGCGTCTTTCAGCTCCTGCATATGGGCGTGCAGCGCCTCGGCACGGTCGCCGAAGTACGCCTTGCCCTCCTCGCTGGCGGTGAAGGCCAAGCTCTCGTCAACCTTGACGAGATTCTCTTCCAGAGCGGCAATGTACTTCCTGGTCGCTTCCTTGTTGGCCTCGCCATCGTTCATGGTATCGAGCCAAGATTGCGCGGCTTCCTTCAAAGCGGGGGCGCTGTGGGTCGCGATCAAAGCGCGGGTCTTCTCCGCCAGGCTCTGACGGATGGTCTCCTGGGCAATATACATGCCATAGCCGTGCTCGGCGTTGTCCTCAAACAGGGAGTTCGACCAGGCAGGACCGCGCCCGTCTTTGTTGGCGCAGTAGGGAGAGGTGGCGCCGGGGCCGCCCCAGATGGAGGAACAGCCGGTGGCGTTGGAGATGTACATACGGTCGCCAAACAGCTGCGTCACCAGACGGCCATAGGATGTCTCGGCGCAGCCGGCGCAGGAGCCGGAGAACTCCAGCAGGGGCTGACGGAACTGGCTGCCCTTGACGGTGTTGTCCTGCAATTCCTTCTTTTCGGCGGTCTCATAGACGCAGTAGTTGAACACTTCTTGCTGCGCCAGCTGGGATTCCTGCGGAACCATGGTGATGGCCTTGGTCGGGCACACGCCCACGCACACGCCGCATCCCATGCAGTCGAGCGGGGAAACGGCCATGGTGAACTTGTAAACGCCCTTGCCCTTGCCAACCTTCACATCGGCCAGCTTGATGGCGGTGGGAGCCTTTTCGGCCTCCTCCGCGTTCAGGGCAAACGGACGGATAGTCGCGTGCGGACATACAAACGCGCAGTTGTTGCACTGAATGCACTTGGCAGCGTCCCATTCGGGAACGGTGACCGCTACGCCGCGCTTCTCATAGGCGGCGGCGCCCAGCTCAAACTGGCCGTCCACATGGTCCACAAACGCGGAAACAGGCAGAGAGTCACCATCCATCTTGTCCACGGGCAGGAGGATGTTCTTGACCTGCTTGACCAGCTCCGGCTTGCCCTTGAGCACCGTCTCGTCTGGCTGATCCTCGGCATGCGCCCAGGAAGCGGGGACGTCGACCTTGACAAAGGCGGTGGCGCCGGCGTCAATGGCGTCCCAGTTCTTCTGAACTACGTCCATGCCCTTCTTCAGGTAGGAGTGCTCCGCAGCGTCTTTCATGTGCCGGATGGCTTCCTCTTGAGGCATGACCTTAGCCAGGGTGAAGAACGCGGACTGCAAGATGGTGTTGGTGCGCTTGCCCATGCCGACCTTGATCGCCAGGTCAATGGCGTTGATGAGGTAGAGCTGAATGTTGTTCTTGGCGATGTAGCGCTTGGAAGCGGCGTCGAGATGGCGCTCCAGCTCGTCCAAAGACCACTGGCAGTTAATCATAAACACGCCGCCCGGCTTGACGTCCTGAACCATCTTAAAGCCCTTGATGATGTAAGAGGGGTTGTGACAGGCGACGAAGTCGGCCTTGTTGATGTAGTAGGGGCTGCGGATGGGCTTGTCACCAAAACGCAGGTGGGAGATGGTGACGCCGCCGGTCTTTTTGGAGTCGTACTGGAAGTATGCCTGTACGTACTTGTCGGTGTAGTCACCGATGATCTTGATGGAGTTCTTGTTCGCGCCGACGGTGCCGTCGCCGCCCAGACCCCAGAACTTGCACTCGATGGTGCCTTCCGCGGCAGTGTTGGGGGCCTCCGTCTCTTCCAGGGACAATCCGGTGACGTCATCATGGATGCCGATGGTAAACACACGCTTCATCTCGTCCTTTTTCAGCTCGTTGTAAACCGCAAAGACGGAGGAAGGAGGCGTGTCCTTGGAGCCAAGACCGTAACGGCCGCCGATGACCTGGATATCGTTGCGGCCGGCGGCTGCCAGCGCGGTGACAACGTCCATGTACAGCGGTTCGCCCTGGGCGCCGGGTTCCTTGGTGCGGTCAAGTACCGCCAGCTTCTTGCAGGTGGCGGGAATCGCGGACAGCAGACGGTCGGCAGCAAACGGACGGTACAGGCGGACCTTGATCAGGCCGACCTTCTCGCCGTGAGCGTTGAGGTAGTCCGTAACTTCTTCCGCTACGTCGCAGATGGAGCCCATGGCGACGATGACGCGGTCGGCGTCCTCGGCGCCATAATAGTTAAAGAGCTGATAGTTGGTGCCCAGCTTCTCGTTGATCTTGCCCATGTACTTTTCCACGACCGCGGGCAGCGCGTTGTAGTACTGGTTGCAGGCCTCGCGGTGCTGGAAAAAGGTGTCGCCGTTTTCGTGGCTGCCGCGCATAGCGGGACGCTCAGGGTTCAGGCTGTGCTTGCGGAAAGCCTCCACCGCCTCCATATTGCACATTTCCTTCAGATCGTCATAATCCCAGACGGCAATCTTCTGGATCTCATGGGAGGTACGGAACCCATCAAAAAAGTTGATAAACGGGACGCGGCCCTCGATGGCGGCCAAGTGGGCGACCGGAGCAAGATCCATTACCTCCTGGACGTTGCCCTCGGCCAGCATGGCAAAACCGGTCTGGCGGCAGGCGTAGACGTCGGAATGGTCGCCGAAAATGTTCAGCGCGTGGCTGGCCACGGTTCTGGCCGACACATGGAACACAGCGGGCAGCAGCTCACCGGCAATCTTGTACATATTGGGGATCATCAGCAGCAGGCCCTGGGAGGCGGTGTAAGTAGTTGTGAGGGCGCCTGCAGCCAAGGAGCCATGCACGGTACCGGCTGCGCCAGCCTCGGACTGCATTTCAATTACATTGACTTTGTTGCCAAAAATGTTCTTCCGCCCGGCGGCGGCCCATTGGTCGACGGAGTCCGCCATGGGGGAAGACGGCGTGATGGGATAAATACCGGCTACTTCCGTAAACGCGTAGCTGACATGCGCGGCGGCAGTATTGCCGTCCATGGATTTGAATTTTCTGGCCAAGATCAATACCTCCAAGTATCAAAATTTAGTCATATATATTTTACCACCGATTTTTATGTTTGTAAATCGGTATTTCGTGTTTTTTCCTAAAAATATTTGCCCGAAAGCGCCTCAAACGGCAAATATTCCCAAAAATCGCAAGCTTTTTTCGCGGGCGGACGCGCGGCCCGCTGCAATCGCATCATAGCGCGTTTTCGCAAAAGATACAAGTGAAAAATAAAGGCAAATGTTCCGGATGAAAGCCAATCTGCTGGGCCTGCCGACGGGACGAGCGGGGTTTGTCTCATAGGAAGCCCCATAAAAAGCGGGCTTTTTATGGGGCCTTAAAAATCAGAGTTGATCGATGTAACGCAGGAGGGTGGGAAGCAGCTCGTCGTAGGGTACCTTTTCACGCAGCTGGCCGCGGACAAACAGCACACCGCAGCCGTCGCCTCCGGCGATGCCTACGTCCGCCTCCCTGGCCTCGCCGGGGCCGTTGACCACGCAGCCCATCACTGCTACGGTCAGATCCTTCCCGCAATCGCGCAGGGCTTCCTCCACCTGATGCGTCAGGCCGATCAGGTCAATCTGCGTCCGGCCGCAGGTGGGGCAGGAGATGATGTTCACCCCGCCCCTGCGCGCGCCGACGGCCCGCAAAATTTTTTTCGCCGCCTCCACCTCGCGCACCGGATCGGCCGTCAGCGACACGCGCACCGTGTCCCCGATGCCCAGGCACAAAAGCCCGCCGATGCCCGCCGCCGACTTGATCACGCCCATCTCCTCCGTGCCGGTCTCCGTGACGCCCACGTGCAGCGGGTAGTCCGACTGGGCGGCAAACATACGGTATGCCTCCACCATTCGCGGCACGTTGGAGGATTTCATCGACACACAGATGTCATAGAACCCGCAGCGTTCGAGCAGCGCGATGTGGGAAAACGCGCTGTCCACCATCGCCTGCGCGGTGGGATGGCCGTAACGCCGCAGAAGCTCCTTGTCCAGGCTGCCGCCGTTGACGCCGATGCGGATGGGGATGTGGTGGGCCTTGCAGCAGTCCACAACGGCCCTGACCCGGTCTTCGCCGCCGATGTTGCCGGGATTGATGCGAATTTTCGCCGCGCCGCCCTCGGCCGACGCGATGGCCAGGCGGTAGTCAAAATGGATGTCCGCCACCAGCGGCAGCGGCGAGCGGAGCGCGATCTGGGCG
The DNA here is from genome assembly GCA_964450645.1 of uncultured Oscillospiraceae bacterium. Lineage (GTDB taxonomy): Bacteria > Bacillota > Clostridia > Oscillospirales > Oscillospiraceae > JAKSPM01. The sequence continues at coordinate 55,260 of CAYVEB010000008.1, forward strand.
AACCCCTTGGCTGCCTGCATATCCGGCACGGCTAGACGGGCAATCTCGCAGCCGGCCCGGGCCAGCCGGTCCAGCTGGCGCAAGCTGCCCTCGACGTCGGTGGTCTTGGTGTTGAGCATGGATTGGATGGAAACCGGCGCGCCGCCGCCGACGGCCACGTTCCCGACATGGATCTGTCTCGTCATAAGCTACACTTCTTTCTTTCTCGCGAAACCGGGTTGTTTTCCGCTAGTGGAACAGACCGATCACATCTTTTAGCGTGATAAAAGCCATAAATCCCAGCAGCAGGATCATGCCGCCGGCGTGGAGATACGCCTCGTATTTGGGATTCAGCTTGCGCCCCAGGATCTTTTCGGCGCACCAGGTCAAAATCAGCCCCAGCACCCGTCCGCCGTCCAGGGCCGGAATGGGCAGCATATTCATTACCGCCAGGTTCACCGCGATAAACGCGAACAGGTAAAACGTGTTGGACATCCCGGCGGAGACCGTCGCAGCCTGCTGCCCCGCGTCGTTGACAATCTCCACAATTCGCACCGGGCCGCCCATTTCGCTCAGTCCGGAGCGTCCCGTGAGCAAATCGCCCAGGCTCCACCAGACCATCCGCGTAAAATACCGGCAGTTGTTCCACGAGAAGGCCAGGACGGAGCCGACCGTCGCCTTTTTGGTGCCGCCGTAGCTCAGACCGTAGCGCAGGCCGTAGCCGTCTCCAAAGTCGCGCTTTTGCAGGGTCACGTTGTCAAAGTGCAGCGTTTCGCCGTCGCGGGTGACGGTGAAATCGAACACGCCCGTGGTGTTCCGCTCCAGGAGCAGGCCCAAGTCCGAGGCGACATAAAGAGACTTGCCGTCCACTTCCTCGACGATGTCGCCCACCTGCAGGCCGGCCACCGCCAGGTCGCTCTCCGGCTCTAGGGAGGCAATCTGCGGAATGCGGATGCCCTGGTCGGCAGACATGATGGTCATCACCAGCACGATCAGAAAGCCAACCAGAAAGTTCATCGCCGCGCCGGAGCACAGGATGATCAGCCGTTTCCAGACCTTGGCGGCGGCAAACGAACGGGGATTGTCGCTGTCGCCGTCCTCGCCCTCCATGGCGCAGTAGCCGCCCAGTGGGATGCAGTTGATGCGGTAGGTCGTCTCGCCGATGGTCTTGGAGAAAATCTTCGGCCCCATGAACAGCGCAAACTCGTTGACCTGCACGCCCGAGAGCTTCGCCGCCACAAAGTGGCCAAGTTCGTGGATAAAAATCAAAAAACTAAACAGTAAAATTGCAACTACGATATACACACAATCAGCCTCGTTCTTGGAAAAATTGGGTAACCCTCCGCCTGGCCGCGCGGTCGGCCTCGAAAATTTGCTCCAGGCTGGGGCTGGCGGCAAACGCGACGCCCTCCATGGCCCGGCGGATCAGCGCGGGAATATCATAAAACCCGATGGCGCCACGCAGATACAGCTCCACCGCTGCTTCGTTGGCCGCGTTCATTGCGGCGGGCGCGGTTCCGCCCTGCCGCGCGGCGTCCATGGCAATCTGAAGGCACGGGAACGTCCCCAGGTCGGGCGCTTCAAAGGTCAGCGCGCCGCAGCGCAGCAGATCCAGCGGCTCCACATCCGACGGCAGCCGGTCGGGATAGGTCATAGCGAACTGAATGGGCAGGCGCATATCCGGCTGCCCCAGTTGGGCCAGCACCGCGCCGTCCCGGTATTCCACCAGGGAGTGGACGATGCTCTGCCGGTGGACAACCACCTGCACCCGATCCGGTGGCAGCTGGTACAGGCGCATGGCCTCAATGACTTCCAAGCCCTTGTTCATGAGCGTCGCGCAGTCGACGGTGATCTTCTTCCCCATCCGCCAGTTGGGATGGCGCAGGGCGTCGTCCTTGGTCACGCAGGCGAGCGCCTCCGGCTTTCTGCCGAAAAACGGCCCGCCGGAGCATGTCAAAATCAAATTTTTCACCTGGCTGCGGTCGCGGCAGCCCATCAGACACTGGAAAATGGCCGAATGCTCCGAGTCCACGGGGATGATCTCAGCGTGGTGCAACCGGGCCTGCTCCATCACAAGCTCCCCGGCGCAGACCATGGTCTCCTTATTTGCAAGGCCGATGCGCTTGCCGCAGCGGATGGCCTCCAGCGTGGGCCGGAGGCCCAACGTGCCCACCACGGCGGTGATCACCATGTCGGCGCTGGGGATGGCGGCGGCGGCCATCAGGCCGTCCTCACCAGATAGGATATGAATGGAAGGGTCATTTAATGTGTCCGCCAATTCCCGCGCGGCCTGAGCGCTGCTCATCACGGCCAGTTCGGGGTGGAATGTTCGGCACTGTTCGGCCATCCGCGCTACGTTGGTTCCGGCGGCCAGCGCCGCCACGCGGACGCCCAGATGCGCCGCCACGTCCAGGCTTTGCCGCCCAATGGAGCCGGTGCTGCCCAAAACGCTGATACACCCTACCATGGCGCGCCCCCTATCTGCCCACTATGGGCAGCAGGAGCACCAACAACTCCGTCAGCGGCGCGACCACGATCATGGAGTCGAACCGGTCCAAAATGCCCCCGTGGCCGGGCAGCAGCTTGCCGTAGTCCTTGATGCCCACCTGGCGTTTGATCACCGAGAAGGTCAGATCGCCCACGATGGACAGCGTGGAGCCAAGCACCCCATAGATCACCGCGTAGCCGTAGTGCATTGAATAGCCGAAGCCCAGATCGAAGATCAGGCAGTACACCTCCATAAACAGCACCGTGGATACCACCCCGCCGATCGCGCCCTCCACGGTTTTTTTCGGGCTGATCACGGGGGCCAGCTTGTGCTTGCCAAAGGCGCGTCCGGCAAAGTACGCGCCGGTGTCGGCGGTCATGGCCAGGATCAGGGCGATCCCCAGCTGGATGCGGCCAAACTCCATCCCGCGCAGCCGCACCACGGCGGTGAGCATCCATGGGATCACCAGACCGCCGAAGATCGCGACGCAAAGCGACTGGAACGGCAACTTCGTATGGCTCCTCAGCAGCAGACAGCACAGCACAATAAAATACACAAATACCGCCGCGCGGATCGCCACGGCAGAGACGGCTACGCCGCCCCAGCTATAGAACGCGACGCAGCCCGCCATCAGCATGGACACCGCCAGAATCGCGCCGTCGCAGCACAGCTTGGTTTCATAGAGCAATTCATATACGGCGATGGCGCACATCAAGCCGAACAGCACCGCCGTTGGCCATGTCCACGGCAGCGCAAACAACACAATCAACAGTAGCGGCAGTGCCACAACCGCCGTCAACACACGGGTTTTCATTTGGGTCCTCCTTCCTAAGCTCCAAATCGAACCCGCTTTGCTGGGCTTCGATTTGGGTTTTGCGCCTTGCCGCTGCACACGCGCCCATTCCGCCGCTCGCGCCTGCACGGGAACATGCAAGAACAGAAAAGCAAATTGCTTCTTGCAAACATAGATGGGTAAA
>CAYVEB010000009.1:0-8023 GCA_964450645.1 uncultured Oscillospiraceae bacterium
GCAAATCCATGGCCCTGATCCAAAAACTGGCCAGCCTGGCCAGCCGCTATGAATCGCAGCTGCTGCGGCGGCAGGTGGTAGTCTCCGGGCGGATCAAGACCATGAACGAGAGCATTTATTATAACGTGGACGCCATCCACGAAGCCATCGGCCAAAACCGGCAGATCTCCTTTACCTACAGCGAATGGGGCGTCGACCGCAAACGCCACGCCCGGCCAGGCCCCTACCTCGCCAGCCCCTACGCCCTGTGCTGGGCGGAGGAAAACTACTATCTCATCGCCCACTCGCCCAAGCACGGCCTGACACACTACCGGGTCGACAAAATGGGCCGCATCCGTCTGCTGGACGCGCCGCGCGACCTGGAGGCCATGCGGCACCTGGATTTGGCCGCCTATTCCAAACGGGTCTTTCAGATGTTCCACGGCGAGGAGATCACCGTCCGCCTGCGCTTTCACAACCATCTGGCCGGCGTCGTCATCGACCGCTTTGGCGCCGATGTGATCCTCATCCCCGACGGCGACAGCCACTTCCAATTCCACACACAGGTGGCGCTTTCGCCCATGTTTCTGGGCTGGCTGGCGGGCTTTGGGGACGAAGCGGCCATCCTCAGTCCGCCCCAGGTGATCGAGGCCTACCGGACTTTTTGCCGCAAGTCCCTGGCCCAATACGATCAGAACTGAGCGCACGCCGCCTGGCGGATTTTCTCCAGCGCGGCACCGACCGCCTGCGCGCGGATCTGCTCCCGGCCGCCGGAGAAGTGGAATTCCCATGCTTCGGCGCCGCGTGGCGTGGCCAGGCCGATATACACCAGCCCCACCGGCTTGCCGCTGCCGTCGCCGTCTGGCCCGGCCAGACCCGTCACGCTGACGGCCACATCCGCCGTCAGCGCCTCCCGCGCGCCCTGGGCCATCTGCACGGCCACCGGGCGCGAGACCGCGCCGAACGTCTCCAGCGCCTCCTGGCTGACGCCCAGCAGCCGCCGCTTAATTTCGTTGCAATAGGAGATCACGCCGCCGCGGTACACCTGGGAGCTGCCAGACACCGCCGTCAGTGCCTGTCCCACACCGCCGCCGGTACACGACTCGGCCGTGGCCAGCGTCCAGCCGCGGCTTTGCAGCGCCGCGATCGCCTGATTTGCAAGATTAGGTTCCATCATAACGTATCCTCACAAGCTGTGTATTTTCCAGCGCCCGGGCGATCAGGCCGTCAAAGTCCAGCTTGCGGCTGGCGTGATCCACCTGCTGGAGGGTCGGCTTTGTCTTGGGATGCCGGGGCGTGAAGACGGTGCAGCAGTCCTCATAGGGGAGAATGGACGTCTCTAGGGTGCCGATTTTACGGGCGATGGTGACAATCTCCTCCTTGTCCATTCCGATGAGCGGTTGAAAAATGGGCAGCTCCACGCTCGCGGCGGTCACCGCCATAGCTTCCATTGTCTGCGATGCCACTTGACCCAAGTTCTCCCCCGTCACAAGGCACTGGCAGCCGTGCTCCCGCGCGATCCGCTCGGAAATCATCATCATAAACCGGCGCATAATCAATGTGAAATACTCCTCCGGGCAGTTGTCCCGGATTGCCTCCTGGATTTCCGTAAATCCGACGATGTCCACGCTCATCCGTCCGCAGTAGCGGGTCAGCCGCCGCGCCAGCTCCAGCACCTTGTCCTTGGCGCGCTCCGACGTGTAGGGGTAGGAGAAGAAGTGGACGCACTCGATCTCCACGCCCCGCTTGGCGATCATATAGGCCGCCACCGGGGAGTCGATCCCACCCGATAGCAGCACCGCCGCCCGTCCTCCCACGCCGGTGGGCAGACCGCCTGCGCCCGGCTCCGCCGGCCCGTGGACATAGGCCGCCTGGTCGCGTACCTCCACCATCACCGTGAAGCCGGGATGGTGGACGTCCACCGGAACCCGCGGCAGCGCGTCGGCAATCCGGCCGCCGATCTGCTGGGAGATCTGGATGGAGTTGAGCGCGAAACGCTTGTCCGAGCGTTTTGCCTCCACCTTAAAGCTGGAAGCCAGGGCGATGTCGTCGCCCAGATAGTCCATCACCGTTCGGAAAATCGCGTCCATATCCTTTTCGCACGCGCGGCAGCGGCACACGCTGGCCACGCCGAAAACCGTATGGCACGCGTCCCAGGCACCGTCAACGTCGCAAGTCTCCTCCTCCGGCTCCACATACACCGTCGACTGCACCAGCCACACCCGGAATTCCCCGTACGGCCGCAGGCGGCGCAGAATGTTCTGCTTTAATTTATTTTCAAACTGAACGCGGTTCCCGCCCTTGAGGACGATCTCGCCCAATTTCAGCAAAAAAATTTCGTTCATGAAAATCCCTCAATTTCTTCCAAGTTGATATGTACGGTACTGAATGGCCTCTGCGATGTGCGGAGGCTGAATCTCTTCCTGCTCGGCCAGGTCCGCGATGGTGCGGGCCACGCGCAAGATGCGGTCATAGCTGCGCGCGGTCAGGCCCAGGCGGTCAAACGCACGCTGCATCAGCTTGGCGCACGCATCGCTCAGCGCGCAAAACCGGCGCATTTCGGCCGGGGTCATGCGGGCGTTGGCGCCGTCCTGGCGCCTTTCCAGCTGCCGCTGCCGCGCCCGGTTGACGCGCTGGCGTACCGCCGCGGAGGACTCCGCCTCCTCGTTCCGGCGCAGATCGCCAAAGGCCACCGCCGGGACCTCCACCAGCAGATCGATCCGGTCGAGTAGCGGGCCGGAGATCCGGCTCAAATACGCATCCACAGACGCCTTTGAACAGGTGCAGCGCCCGCTGGGGTCGCCATACCAGCCGCATTTGCATGGGTTCATGGCGCACACCAGCATAATTTCGCTTGGGAACGTCACCGTCCCGCTGACGCGGGAGATGGTCACCTGCTGATCCTCCAGCGGCTGGCGCAGCACCTCCAGCACATCGGTGCGGAACTCCGGCAGCTCGTCCAAAAACAAAACGCCCTTGTGCGCCAGGGAGATCTCGCCCGGATGGGGGTTGACGCCGCCCCCGGCCAGGCCGGCGGGCGACACCGTGTGGTGCGGCGCGCGGAAAGGCCGGGATTGTACCAGCGGTGCATCCTTGCGCAGCAGACCCATCACCGAGTGGATTTGGGTTACCTCCAGCGCCTCCTCGCGAGTCATATCCGGCAAAATGGACGGCAGCCGCTTAGAGAGCATACTCTTGCCCGATCCCGGCGGACCGATCAGCAGCACGTTGTGGCAGCCCGCCGCTGCGATCTCCAGCGCCCGCTTGACGTTCTCCTGGCCCTTGACATCCCGGAAATCCAGTGTGGATACGTCATCGTTCTCCGGCGTCCAGGGCGCCTGCGGCGCGATCGCCACCTCGCCTCGCAGATGGGCGGCCAGCTGCTCCACCGTTTTCACCGGATAGACGCACACGCCGTCGGCCAAGGACGCCTCCTTGGCGTTATCCGCCGGGACGAACAGCTGCGTGAACCCCTCTTTCCGGGCCGCCAGCGCCATGGACAAAATCCCCGGAACCGGCCGCAGCTCGCCCTCCAAGCTCAGCTCCCCGATAAAGGCCGTGCGCTCACCAGGCAGACGCAGCGCGCCGCTGGCCTCCAGCACGCCGAGCAAAATGGGCAGATCGTAGAGCGTGCCGGATTTTTTCGTACCGGCGGGTGCCAGGTTCAGCGTAATCCGGCTGACGGGGAATTGAAAATGACAGTTTTTGATGGCCGCGCGCACCCGTTCGCGGGATTCCTTCACCGCCGCGTCTGGCAGCCCCACAATCTCGAATGACGGCAGGCCCGACGAGAGAAAACATTCCACCGAAACCACATAGCCCTGGATTCCGTTCAGCCCCATTGAATACACGTGGCTGGTCACATTCCACACCTCCTTAGCTCCTCGTACTGGCGCGAGTGCCGGTAAGCCGCGCGCAGCGCGTCTTACCTCGCAGCGCGCCAGACTCGTCGCTTCCGGCGGCAATCCGCTCCGCCGGGATTGCCGCCGGGGCTTTCTTGCGCAGTCAATTTATTCGCATAAACACTATTATTATAGCGCATTTTTCCAAAAATTACAATTCTTTTTTCCGTGCGGCTTTCAGGCGCGGCCCGGTTTCCCCCGGGCGGGCAAAAAAGCAGCCTGGGGCCAGACGCCTGACCCCAGGCTGCTTACGCTTTTCAAAGAACCTTCCGATTGAAGCGTGGCTCATCCAGGAGCCTGCGGCTCTCTTGCCGTGATCTGTGAAAACTCCTCCGCGTATTGACGGATGCCGCGCCGGTCGTGTTCCACGATTATGCAATCGCCCGGCCCGCCGCGCGGGTCAGACCGGCGATGCGTTTGGCAAGCTCCGGGGTCAGCAACTCCCCGTTGAGCCGCCAGGTCCAATTCCGCGGCCCCAGGGTGCTGGGATGGTTCATCCGCGCCTCCGCGCCAAGGCCCAGATAGTCCTGAATGGGCACGATGAACCACTTGGCCGCGCTGTTCATCCCGGCGGACAAAATTGCCGGGGGCAGTTCTTCGCGCCTCGTCACGTGCAGATATTCCATGGCAAAGGCGATTTGCGCCTCCGGCGCGCTAGCGATCCACTGGGCGAGGGTCTCGTTGTCATGGGTGCCCGTGTAGCAGACGGCGTTTTCCTCATACCGGTGGGGGAGATAGTCGCTGGACCCGCGCGGGTCAAAGGCGAATTCCAAAACTTTCATACCGGGGTAGCCGGAATTTTTTTGCAGCCGCACCACCGCGTCGGTCAGAAATCCCAAATCCTCCGCGATTAGCCGCAAATCGGGGAAACGGCGGCGGACGGCAGCGAGAAAGTGTTCGCCCGGCCCCTTTTCCCATGTGCCGGCAGCGGCCGTTTTCTCGCCATAGGGGACAGCCCAATAGCTCTCCAGCCCGCGGAAATGGTCGAGCCGGATCACATCAAAGCAGCGCGCGGCGGCGGCGATCCGGCCGAGCCACCAGCGGTACCCTCTGCGGCGCATAGCGCGCCAGTCGTAGAGGGGATTGCCCCAGAGCTGGCCGTCGGCGGAGAAGGCGTCGGGCGGGACGCCGGCCACGGCGGTGGGCCGTCCCTCCCGATCCAGCTGGAACAATTGCGTATTGGCCCAGACGTCAGAGGAGTCGTAGGGGACGTAAATGGGGATATCCCCGATGATCTCGATCCCAAGACCGTTTATATACGCGCGCAGCGCGTCCCACTGGCGGAAAAACAGGTATTGCAGATAGGTAAAAAACTGGATGTCATCCCGCAGGGCCTTCCGAGCCTGGCGCAGGGCGTCCGGCTCGCGCATCCGCAGCGCCTCCGGCCAAAATTCCCACGAGCGCATCTCCTGGCTGCGTTTGATCGCCATGTACAGCGCGTAGTCCTTGAGCCACGGATTCTCCTTTTGAAAGGCCGTGACCTGTGCGCGGTCGCGCTTCCAGCCGCGTACATACGCCTTGTAGAGCAGGTCGAAGCGGGTCTGATACAGCCGGCTGTAGTCGATCCGGGCGTCTTCGGCCGTCCGCACGGCGTCCGCCTCCCCGGCGAGCAGCAATCCATCGTCCGCCAGCAGGCCCGGGTCGATCCAATAGGTGTTCCCCGCGTAGGCGCAACAGCTCTGATAGGGGCTGTCGCCGTAGCCGGTGGGGCCGATGGGCAGGATCTGCCAGAAGTGCTGCCGCGCCGCGTGCAAAAAATCCGCGAAGCGATAGGCCCCCTCCCCCAACGTCCCAATTCCGTAGGGCGACGGCAAGGAGGAGATGTGCATCAAAATTCCACTTGCTCTCATGGGCGCTTCGTTCCTTTTGTCGAAATTTGCGAGTAGGACTATTATGCGTCAAAGCCGCAAAAAATGCAAGCGATTCGCCAAAAAAATTCAAATTATCTCTGGAAAATCGTTCGCGCCTGTTCCATGATCATGCGTACTTTCATTTCCGCTGCATGCGGCTTTGTTCCATACACATTATCATAAGCGCCGGCGGCGCGTTTTGGAACCGTCCGGCAGGATCTTACAAATGGAAATTTACAGAATTTTCATAAAATCGCTGTTCATTTGCAAGATTTTATGGTATACTGATGAGGATTGCAAAGCTACAGAAAGGTTGATTCCGAATGGGATTATTTAAGAAGATATTCAAAACTCCCTCCGAGCGGGAGGTGAAGAAGCTTCTCCCGCTGGTGGACAAAATCGAGGCCCTGGCACCGGAGATGAAAGCGCTTGATGACCACGCGCTGCGCGCCAAAACCGCCGAGTTCAAGCAGCGCCTTTCCTCCGGCCAGACGCTGGACGACATCTTGCCGGAGGCTTTCGCCGTCTGCCGCGAGGCGGCGGACCGGGTGCTGGGCCTGCGGCCCTACCGCGTGCAGCTGATCGGCGGGATCATTCTGCATCAGGGCCGGATCGCGGAGATGAAAACCGGCGAGGGCAAGACCCTGGTCGCCGTGCTGCCGTCCTATCTCAACGCGCTGGCGGGAAAGGGCGTACACATTGTCACCGTCAACGACTACCTGGCAAAGCGCGACGCCGACTGGATGGGCAAGGTCCACCGCTTTCTGGGCCTGGAGGTCGGGCTGATCATCCATGGGCTGACGGCGGAGCAACGCCGCGCGGCGTATCAGGCCGACATCACCTATTGCACCAACAACGAGCTTGGTTTCGACTATTTGCGCGACAACATGGCCATCTACAAGCAGGAGATGGTCCAGCGCGGCCACAGCTTCGCCATCGTCGACGAAGTGGACTCCATCCTCATCGACGAGGCGCGCACGCCGCTGATCATTTCGGGCGTGGGCGAGCAGTCGTCGAAGCTGTATGAAATGGCGGACTTCTTTGTCTCCCGCCTTCGCTGCCAGGTGTTCACCGAAACCGACGCCAAGGAGAACCAGGACGACTACGACTGCGACTACATCGTCGACGAAAAGGCCCGCACTGTCTCGCTGACCGCTTCGGGCATCCGCAAGGCGGAGGAATTCTTCCAGGTGGAAAACCTGGCGGATATTGAAAATGCTACGCTTAACCACCACATCAACCAGGCTATGAAGGCGCGCGGCATTATGAAGCGGGACATCGACTACGTGGTCAAGGACGGGCAGATTATCATTGTCGACGAATTCACCGGCCGGCTGATGTACGGCCGCCGCTACAACGAGGGCCTGCACCAGGCCATCGAGGCGAAAGAGGGCGTGGAGGTCGCCTCCGAGTCCAAGACGCTGGCCACGATCACCTTCCAGAACTTTTTCCGGATGTACGACAAGCTCTCCGGCATGACCGGCACGGCGCTGACCGAGGCCGAGGAATTCGGCGCCATTTATCACCTGGACGCCGTGGAGGTCCCCACCAACAAGCCGGTCATCCGCATCGACTATCCCGACGCGGTCTACAAGACGGAGGCGGGGAAATACCGCGCCGTAATCCGCCAGATCAAGGAGTGCCACGAGAAGGGGCAGCCCGTGCTGGTGGGCACCATCTCCATCGAAAAGTCGGAGCTGCTCTCCAAGATGCTGAAAAAAGAGGGGATTCCCCACACCGTTCTGAACGCCAAGCACCATGAGCGTGAGGCGGAGATCGTAGCGCAGGCGGGCAAGCTGGGCGCCGTGACCATCGCCACCAACATGGCCGGCCGCGGCACCGACATCGTGCTCGGCGGCAACGCTGAGTATCTGGCGCTCAACGACCTGCGCAAGCGCGAGGGCATGACCGACGAGCTGCTGGCCGAGGCCAACTCCTACGCCGAAACCGACGATCCGGCCATTCTGGCCGTGCGGAAGGACTTTGAAACGGCGTTGGCACTGCACAAGCGGGACACCGACCGGGAGTCCGAGCTGGTGCGCGCCACCGGCGGGCTGTTCATCGTGGGTACCGAGCGCCACGAGTCACGCCGGATCGACAACCAGCTGCGCGGCCGTTCCGGCCGTCAGGGCGATCCGGGCCAGACGCGGTTCTATCTGTCCATGGAGGACGACATCATGCGTCTGTTCGGCTCGGAGCGCATTAAAGGCATGATGGAGACGTTGGGCATCGACGAGGACACCCCCATCGACGCCAAGATCCTGTCCAACGCCATTGAAAACGCCCAAAAGA
>CAYVEB010000009.1:8033-32196 GCA_964450645.1 uncultured Oscillospiraceae bacterium
CCAAAAGACCGTAGAAAGCCGCAACTTCCAGTTGCGCAAAAACGTTTTGGAATATGACGACGTGATGAACACCCAGCGCGAGGTGATCTATGCCCAGCGCCAGCAGGTGCTCAACGGCGAAGACCTGCAAAAGACCATCCACGGCATGATCCGCCACGTGGTGGACACCGAGGTGGAAGACGCCTACGGCCCCAGCGATACGCCTGAAAGCCGCGATGTGGTGGCGCGGGCCGTGTCCCACTTCGACGGCGTCTACTTCCCCAAGGGTACCGTCGATCTGGACAGTCTGGATCTCAAGCACCTAAACAAGGAGGCCCTGGAGACCTTGCTGATGGAGCACATGACCGACGCCTACGCCCGCAAAGAGGTGGAGCTGACCAGTCCCGTCATGCGCGAGGCAGAGCGGGTGATTTTGCTGCGGGCTGTGGACGAATACTGGATGGATCACATCGACGCTATGACCGATCTGCGCCAGGGCATCGGGCTGCGCGCCTATGCCCAGACCGACCCGGTGGTGGAATACAAGCGCGAGGGCTTCGCCATGTTTGACGGCATGATCAACGCCATCCGCGAGGAGGTCGTGCGCCGTCTGTTCGCGCTGCGGCTGCGTCCGAAGGAGGAGCTGAAGCGGGAGAAGGTCGCCAAAATCACCGCCGAAGGCGGCAGCGGCAACAAGACCGTCAAGCGCCAGCCCGTCCGCAAGGCCGTCAAGATTGGGCCAAACGACCCGTGCCCATGCGGCAGCGGGAAGAAATACAAAAAATGCTGCCGGGACAAAGACCTGGCAGCGGGGAAATACCTATGAGCTTTACGGTAAACCGCGCCGGGAGCCTGGAATATCTTACGGCGGGAAACCTGCGGGGGCGGATCGTCCACTGTTTTTCCACGCGCCTGGGCGGCGTGAGCCGGGGCGATTTTGAAAGCCTGAACCTGGGCACCCACCGGGGCGACGCGCCGGAGAACGTGTGGGAGAACTATCGTATTCTGGGCCAAGCGGTCGGTTTTTACCCGGAGGACACCGTGTTCACCCGCCAGCTCCACGGCGTGCGGGTCGTCCGCGTTGGCCGCGCCGACCGGGGCGCAGGATTGCGCGCGGAGGTTGCCGAGGAGCGCGACGGCTTGATTACCATCGATTCCGGCGTGGCGCTGGTAGTCTTCAGTGCGGACTGTACGCCGGTTTTGCTCCATGACCCGGTCACCGGGGGCATCGGCGCGGTGCACTCCGGCTGGCGCGGAACCGCGGGCGGCATCGTGCGCTGCGCGGTACAGGCGATGCAGCGGGAATTCGGCACAAATCCGGCGGATCTCCAGGCGGCCATCGGCCCGTGCATCGGCGCGTGCTGCTTTGAAACCGACCGGGACGTCCCGGAGGCCATGCTGGCCCAAGTGGGGCCGGAGGCCGCCTGCGCCATATCCCGGCACGGTGAAAAATACCATGTGGATCTCAAGGCAATCAACCGTCTGTGGCTGCTGCGCTGCGGCGTGACGAACATCGACGTCAGCGGGGAGTGTACCTGCTGCCAGCCGGAGCGGTTCTGGAGCCACCGGAGGGTGGGCAACCGGCGCGGCAGTCTGGCGGCGGTCATCATGCGGAAGGAGGCGGAGATCGCTTGAAACGCAGCGCGTCCTATAAGCCCCTCGGCGTCCGCGCGGCCCGCGCGGGAAACATCCCCCGTCAAAGCCGGTGGATGCGGTCTGGCGCCTGTCTGCTGACGCTGCTGGCACTGCTGTGCGCCTGCTCCAACCCGGAGGCCGAGGACAGCGCCCTGTACGCGGCTGCAACCCAGGGCACGCAAATCCTCTCCGGCGCAGAGGAGCCGGTTGCCACAGCGCCTGTGCAGACCTTTGCGGTGTCCTATCTGCCCGACGAGGGGTTCAACCCCTTTACGTGCGAAAGCACGGTGAACCGCACGCTGTTCACCTTTTTATATGACAGTTTGTTCATTGTAACCGGTGATTTTGAGGCGGAGCCAGCACTGTGTGCGTCATTCAGCGTCTCGGAGGACCAGATGACCTACCGGTTCAACCTGGTATCCGGCGTGCGCTTCTCCGACGGAACGCCGCTGAGTGCTGACGACGCCGTCGCCTCCATCCAAGCGGGGATGCAGAGCAAGTTCTATTCCGGCAGGCTGTCCCATATCACCTCTATCCAGGCGCTCGACGCCGGCACACTGGAGATCACGCTGGACACGCCCTTTGAAAATCTCCCGCTCGTGCTGGACATCCCCATCGTCAAGGCGGACACCATCGATCAGGACATCCCCTTGGGAACCGGGCCGTATTGGGTCTCCGGCTCCACGCTGTGCCGAAATGAGACCGGCCAGCCCACGGCGCCTTTGATCGACGTGGACGTGATCCGCATGATTGCGGCCACCTCCGCCAACCAGATCCGCGATGCCTTTGAATTCGGCCAGACGAACCTGGTCTGCACCGATCCCAACGCCGCCGGTTCCACCGGCTACCACTGTAATTACGACGTGTGGGATTGCAGCACCACGATCATGCAATACATCGGCTTCAACCAGCTCGACGGCCCGTTTGCCAGCCAGACGCTGCGTGCCGGCGTCACCCACGGAATCGACCGGACAGCCCTGATCAACCAGGCCCTAAGCGACTACGCGCTGGCGGCGTCGCTCCCGTGTTCGCCGCGCTCGGCGTTCTATGATGGCGCCATGGCGAACGACTACGCCTATTTGCCGTCTGCTTTCCAGGCGGCTGTGCGCGATTCGGGCGCCTTCAACACGCCGGAGGATCCGGCGGACTTCCTCGTTTGCTCGGCGGAGGCGTCGCGGGTGAGCGCGGCGCAGGCCATTGCCGAACAGCTGGAGGCGCAGGGGTTTTATGTCTCCGTGCGGTCTTTGGACTACGACGGCTACCGTGAGGCTCTGGAGTCGGGGGAGTTCGACCTATACTATGGCGAGGTCAAGCTCCCGGCCAACTTTGACCTCAGCTGTTTCTACGCGGCGGACGCGCCGCTGGCCTATGGCGGAATTGCCGATAACGAGATCGCCCAGCTGTGCCTGGACGCGCTGAAAAACTCAGGCGCATACCAAGATCTGTTTGCCGCCGTCATGCAGGACGCGGCGATCTGCCCGGTGCTGTTCAAAAACTACGCGGTCTACATGGATCGCGGCGCGGTGGAATATCTCTACCCAGCGGTGGACAATGTGCTCCGCGTCCCCAGCGGCCGCACGCTGCTTGACGCCAACGTCCCCTTTGACAATTCGCCCGCTGAAACCGATGAAAGCCAGCATTAAGCGCTCTATAAATCAACATCGCCGCCGGGAAACCGGCGGCGATTACATTTTATTTGGGTTCTTTCAGCGTTCCGCAAGTCTCCGCGACAATATAGCGGGGGCGGCCCTTGATCTCCTCATAAATTTTAGAGATGTAAAATCCAATGATTCCCAGGCTGACCATGATCAGTCCGCAGCCGATCAGCTGGATTAAAATCACCGTCGTGAAGCCCTCCAGCGCATGTCCGGAAAATTTCCGCACCAGAGTCTGAATTCCCAGGCCAAATGAGAGAATCAGGAAGATCGCGCCGAACCACGTCACTATCTGCATGGGTGCAGAGGAAAACGACGTGATGTTCCGCAACGCGTAGGAAATCAGCGACCGGGTGGACCATTTGGACTCCCCCGCGGTGCGCTCCTGCACCCGGTACGTCACACTGGTCTTGCGGAAGCCGACCCAGAAGGACAGCGCGCGGAAAAACACGTTCCGCTCGGGGATGGCATTGAGCGCGTCGACCACCTTGCGGTCGAGCAACTTAAAGTCCGAGGAATTTCTCATATCCAGATGGGTGGCCTTGGTGATCAGCTTATAGAAAGTGTTGGCGGCAAACCGGTGCAGTTTCCCTTCCTCCCCGCGGTCTTCCTTCACGCCCTCGACTACCTCGTAGCCCTGCTCCCACAGACGCACCATCTCCACGATTTTCTCCGGCGGATGCTGCAGATCGCAGTCCATAACCACGCAGCAGTCGCCCGTGGCCCGTTCCAGCCCGGCGAACATTGCCGGTTCCTTGCCGAAGTTGCGGCTGAAATGGATGCCGGTTACATGCGCGTCCCGGCCAGCGCACGCGAGAATATTTTCCCAGGTCCGGTCCTTGGAACCGTCGTCTACAAAGACCAGCTGATAATCAATGTCCTCGGCGGACAGAACCTGGCCGATGACGCGGGTTGCCTTGTCGATCATCGCTTCTTCATTATAGGCAGGCAAAATCACGGAAACCATGGGCAGCACCTCCAAAATCGTCTGAATTCACGCTTATTTTACCGCAAACAGGGAGAAAATGTCAAGCAAAAAGCACAGTCCCTGCAAATATGTGCGGAATTAGTTTGCAACGCGAATTCCCGACTAGGTAGTGTCAAGAATTACGCGCAAATTTTTAAAACCGGCTCTGTGATGTAAACAGATGGAATACCAAACTTCATTATAGAAGCAGCGGAGATGCTTTCATAAAACCTATGCGAAAGCCGTCAGGCCGCAGCCAGTTTCCCATCAGAATTTGAAGCAAACTTCCGCCCCCGTTGCCCGCACTAGCTTTCTGCTGCTCCAAGCTAAGCGCTCCTTTCGCGTTTCATCCAATTCCTCTACACTAGAAAATTTCTTCCAGCCGGGCAAATAGCATGGGTCACTTCGGTGGCTTTGCTCTAATTTCCCACGATACCACGGCATCTTGAAAAAATCAGTTTATGGTTCATTTTTGCTTCTTTCAATGCGCGGTCAAACGGAAATTCCTCTATTTCGCTGACGTATTGATAGGCAAACTCTGTCCCGTTATCTGTTTAAATCTTCTGAATCCGGAACGGAAATCCCTCCGGTATGGGGAGAAATTGCTCTTCCTGAGAAGGCGGGACGGCAATTCCGACTATCCCTGAAATTTCCTTTCCCCCAACTATTTACAAAAAAGCCCATGGATGATCGCACCAAAATAAAAAGGCATAAAGACAGGCCGCTTTAGCGGCCTGTAGTGTAATGCGGTGCCAAACTATTTTATACCCCTTTAGGGGTGAAGCCAGTCTTTAGCCCTAAAGGGCCTGTGTAAACCACCACCTCCGTAGTGGTTATGACTTTCTCATGCCGTTTTGCTACAGTCTTTCACCTGGCGGTTTTCACCCGGCGGGCTGGAAACTTTTCAAGCTGAAAATAATTCCGCAGAAAAAATTTCCTCTTATTTGGCCGACGGAATGGCCACGCTGGGCTTGGCCGCAAGCTCCGCAGGGGTATGGCCGCAGTTATACCACAGGCGCGTGTGATTGTGAAAGTTCTGAAAAATTTCTATAATTTCGTTCAGATCATCCTCCCCCGACACAACGATTCCAAGGGACGCCAGCGTGGACAGCATCACGTCCGAGTCGATTTCCAGCTGGAGCATGTAGGACAGAGCCGCGATTACCCCCCGGGCGGTTCCCGCGGTAAGACCCTTTCCCGTCAAAAAACGCTCCAGTGCCCGGGTGTAGGGCGTCTGCTCATAGTAGCGGTCGTCGGCGTAGCGCAAAAACTCCCTTCTGGGCAGGATGCAATAGTCCTTTCCAATCTGCCCGTCCCGGACGGCTTCGTAGAAGCTCACATCGATTTCAAGCAGAGCGACATGGATAATCTTGCGGAAAAGGGGCGGCGCTTCCCGCTTGACCCAATAGAACGCCTCCTCCCCGCAGATCACATAGTGGTGCTCCTCGTGGCGGAGTATCTCCAGCAGCTCTAAAAACGCCTCCTCAGAAATGGGAAGATCGTGCTGCCGGTTGTAGATTTGCAGCAAATTATTCACAGAAATCACACCGTAGAGATTCGCCGCCGCCGCCACGTAATCCGAAACCTCGCGGACCGTCTGCTCCGGCAGGCTCACCTGCGCCCACAGCTGGTCCAGACGTTCGTCGGAGTAGATCTCCGGCAAAAAATCCTCCAGGTTCCACAGCGCCGGCGCGTCGCCAACGCTACGCACAACCTCCGGCTTGCGGGTGGTCTGCGGCAGTTCGCGCAAAACCCTGCATTGAAACGTCCAGTGCATTTCGCCAATTTCCAGCCGGTACTTGAATTTTTTGCCCGCCGTCAGCCCAAGCTGCTCCAATTTGTAATCGCTGGTCGACCGGCCGGTATTCGCCTTTTTGGCATAGTAGCAATCGGCGGTGCTGGTGCTGCGATTGTTCATAAAGAAGGCGTGCAATTGATCATGATGAATCTCGAATGCCTCTAAAATCGCCCTGTGCAGCCGCAGCAGGCTCGCTTTGCTGGAGATACGGATGTGCCGGTAGCATCCGCTGGCATATAAAACGCTGATGACATATGACGTTCCCATAATGCAGTTTCCCCCTTCTGTTGTAAAGATTTTATAATATGAAGCGCGCATACTCGCGCTAGGGCGTACACAACAGCTCCGCAATCTGCACGGCGTTCGTCGCGGCGCCCTTGCGAATCTGATCCCCGCAGCACCACAGGCAAAGGCCGTTTTCATCTGTTAAGTCCTTTCGGATCCGGCCGACAAGCACCATATCCTGGTCCGAGGCGTCTAACGGCATGGGGTATTGGGCCCTGTCCAGCCGGTCGACCAGCTTACAGCCGGGCGCTCGGGCGATGGCGTCTTGCGCCTGGCGAACGGAAATCGGCCGGTCAAACCGCAGCTGGACCGAAATCGAGTGGCTCCGCACCACCGGCACCCGCACGCAGGTACACGACACCTTCAGCTCCGGCAGATGCAAAATCTTTCTCCCCTCGTTTTGCAGCTTCATCTCCTCGGACGTATAGCCCGCGTAGGCCTCGCCGCCGATCTGCGGAATCAGGTTGAACGCGATCTGATAGGGGAACACTTTGGGCTGCGCCTGCTTGCCAGTCCGCAGCGCCTCCATTTGCTCGGACAGCTCCAGCGGTCCCCCGGCGCCGGCGCCAGAAACGGCCTGGTATGTGGAAACGACCATCGACTGAATCGGCGCGATCCGGTTGAGCGCGTTGACGGCCGTGACGGTAATGATGGTCGAACAGTTGGGGTTGGAGATAATCCCCTTGTGCGCCCTGACGTCCTCGGGGTTGATCTCCGGCACTACCAGCGGCACCTCCGGGTCCAGACGGAAAGCCGAGGAATTGTCCACGAACACCGCGCCCGCCTGGACTATGGCTGGGGCCAGCTGGCGGGCAATTTCATTTTCCACCGCGCCGAGCACGACGTCGACGCCCGCAAACGCGTCCTCCGACGCCTCCTGGATCATCAGCGGCTTTCCCTTCCACGCGACCACCTTCCCCGCGCTGCGGGCGCTGGCGAGCAGCCGCAGCTCTCCCACCGGAAAGTCTCGCTCTAAAAGTATTTTCATCATTTCCCGGCCGACCGCGCCGGTCGCGCCGAGAATTGCTACGTTGTATAATTTCATGAGCCACCCTCCTGTTTATCTTATTATACAACATTCTGGCTCTATTTGCAAAGCCTTTCTTTTCTTATGCGGATATTTCTTTTTCCGCGCCGTCGGTTCAGTTTATGCGTTACAAAGTAGCACTGTTACCGTACTTTTGAGCGAAATTTGTATCTTGACCATAATAATGCTTGACAAGCATTGGGAATTTGCCTACAATGAACGGTGGAAACGCTTGCGCGTTTTTTTCATTCCTGGCCAGGCGCCGCTGGGAATGGCGGGGGGAGAGATCCGAATATGACAGAAAAAGCCGGAAAAAACAGAAGTGACTATAAACGGGTCAATCGGGGTCTGGTACTGAAAATGGTCGCCACCGGTCAGTGCGCCACCCGCTCGGAGCTGGTGCGCAGCACGGGGCTGAGCAAAATGGCCATTTCCAACATCGTCAGCGCCATGATCGCGCAAAATTTGCTGGTGGAGACGGGAACCTCGCCCAGCGAGGAGCTGGGCCGCCGGCCAGCCGGTCTGGCCATCTCGGAGAAGGCGCCAAAAGTGTTAGGCCTGGCGATCCACCGCAACCGCTGCGACGCGGTGCTGTGCGATCTCAACATGCGCGTCCATAAGCGCGAGTCGGTGCCCATGCCCGCCGAGATGAACGCGGAAAAACTGACCGCTTTGTCCTATCAGGCGCTGGATACGGTGATGCGCGGCGCGGAAAATGTGGCGGGCATCGGTATTTCGTCGATCGGCCCGATCAGCATCCGGGACGGCATGATCCTCTCGCCGTATTACTTCTACGGGATTTCCAATGTAAAAATTGTGGACATCATCCGCAGCCGCTACCGGCTGCCGGTGTATTTTGACCACGACAACCAAAGCGCCGTCCTGGTCGAGAGCCTATACGGCAACGCCAAAAATTGCCGGGATGTGCTGTTTGTGGGCATCGGGCAGGGCGTCGGCTGCGGAATTTTGACGGACGGCAAGCTGTTTTGCAACAGCCGGGGCCTGCCGCCGGAGCTGGGCCACGTGAGCATCGACGTCAACGGGCGTCTGTGCGCCTGCGGAAACCGCGGCTGCGTGGAAACGTACATTCGCACGCCGGAGCTTGTCAAGCAGCTGCAATACCACACGGGCAAGTTCTATTCTCTGAAGTCCTTCGGCACGATGGAGGGCAATGATCTGGTGGATTCGGTCTTTTCCGACGCGGTCAACCGTCTGGCCACGGCCATTGTGAACATCGTCAACATGCTCAACAGCGAGTTGATCCTGCTGGGGAACGACGCCGTCCATTGGCCCGACCGGCACATCGCGGAGTTGGAACGCCTGATCAATGCGCGACGCTTCGTGGCATGGGACAAGCCGGTTTTAGTAAAACGAGCGTATTTTTTGCAGGACGCGGCGCTGATGGGAGCCGCATGTAACGTAGCAAGTCAAATATTCGATGGAAACCTGATATTACAGGACGTATAACGGGATAAATTGGCAAAAGGACGCGAAGATCAAGGATCTTCGCGTCCTTTTTTGCGTCATTTGGGCGGAATTTTGCGGGACCGGCTTGGAAATTCTACGAAATGCACAAACGCTTACGTGTCAGAGAGGAAACTTTAAACTTTTAAGGCGCTATTTTTACACAAAATGTATAATTATCGGAAAAATTCGAACTTTTCGGGTGTAAAAAATTTTCGTTTTTTACCCGTGCAAATAGAATTTTTGAAAATTTTGTTTAAAATTTTTTCCTTTTTTTAAGATTTTTCTGTTGACGATGGCAATAAATTTATGATAGAATCTCTTTATCCGAATTAGTAAACTCAAAGTTCGAAAGGAGCTTTTACATAGATATGGACATCTACAGCATTGGAGAAATGGTCATCGACTGGCTTCCCGGAAAAGAAGCCAACAGTTATGTCCGCAACGCGGGCGGCGCCCCGGCGAACGTAGCCATCGCGGCGGCACGCCTGGGGATGGACGTAGGCATGTGCTGCTCGGTGGGCGACGACGATTTCGGCCATTTCCTGATGGACACGCTGAAGGAGAATCATGTCCGCCGGATCAATCCGGACTATTGCCAAAAGGCGGTGACCACCATGGCGTTCGTCTCGCTGGCTGCAAACGGGGAGCGCACGTTCACGTTTGTCCGCAACCCCGGCGCGGATATGTTTCTGTCCCCCGCCTGCGTGCGGGAGGAGGACATCCGAAGCAGTGTAATTGTCCACGCGGGTTCCTGTTCGCTTTCGGCCCAGCCGGAGTCGGAGAGCACGGCGCGGGCGATGGGCCTGGCGAGCTGGATGAAGAAGATCGTCAGCTTTGACGTCAACTACCGCGACCTGATGTGGAACTGCGACCGCGCGGCGTGCGTCCTGAAGCTCCGGGAGCTGCTGCCCATGGTTGATATGCTAAAAATTTCTGAAGAAGAAGTGGATATGATTGGCGGCGACGGCCATATCCTTGAACTGATGGAGACGTACCACATCACGCTGGTGGTGGAGACGCTCAGCTCGGAGGGCGCAAGAGCCTTCTTCCAAGGCCACGAGCTGCGCGTTCCGGGCCGCAAGGTGCCCTGTGTGGACGCCACCGGCGCGGGCGACGCATTCTGGGGCGGGTTCCTGGCGAATCTGCGGATGCAGGGCGTGGAGCATGTGCGCCAGCTGACGGACACGGTCGTCCAAAAGGCGATGGCCTACGGCAACGCCGCCGGCTCCATCTGCGTGCAGAACAAGGGTGCGATTCCCTCTTTGCCCACGCGCGATATGATTGAAGCGCTGCTGTAAGGGGAATGGATAATGGATATTTGGAAGCAGCCTTGTGTATTCGCTCCGTCGCTGATCTGCCTGGACATGTGCAATCTGGAGAGCCAGGTGCGGCTGCTGGAGCAAAATGGCGTGCAGATGCTCCATGTGGATATTTTAGACGGCCACTTCAGCCCCAGTATGCCGCTGGGCCTGGACACGGTACGGCAGCTGCGGGCCAAAACCAATTTAGTCTTTGACTGCCATGTGATGGCCACGGAGCAGGATTATTTTGTGGATGAACTGCTGGACATTGGCGTGCAGCAGATCGTCTTCCACGCCGAAACCCAGCCCCATATCGATGGGATGCTCAACCGCATCCACGCCAAAGGCGTCCGGGCGGGGGTCGCGTTAAAGCCCGCCACGCCGCTGCCGGTGCTGGACTATGTGCTGGAAAAGTGCGACGCGGTGATGCTGATGCTCATCAATCCCGGCTATGCCTTTGTCAAGGGCGAGCGCCAGGTGCCCTACGCCGACAGGAAGATCCGCGCGCTGCGGCGGATGATTGACGAGCGGGGGCTGGATACGAAGATCGCCCTCGACGGCCGGATTTCCCCCGACAACATCCGCGCCTACGGAAACGGCGTGGCGGATGAATTTGTGTTGGGAAGCACCTGCCTGCGGCGCGATCAGCTGAAGCAAAGCCTGTGCGCGCTCAATGCGCTGCGCCGGAGCGTTTTGGGAGTCACGTTATGAGTCAATTCGCAGAGCAATACCGCAGCGCCAGCAAGGCGGTTTTGGCGGAATTGGAGAAGACGCTGGCGAGTATCGATCCCGATTCCCTGGAGAAGTTAACAAACGCCATTTTGCGGGCCGACCAGGTCTTCTTCATCGGCGTGGGACGGGTGATGCTGTCGCTGCAGGCCGTGTGCAAGCGGCTGGCGCATCTGGGCATCCGCGCCCATTATGTGGGAGAAATTACAGAACCCGCTATCACCAAAAACGATCTTTTGATCGTCGGCTCCGGCTCCGGCGCGTCGCTGTTCCCGCTGAATATCGCGAGAAAGGCGCGGCAGACGGTGGGCTGCAAGATTGTCCATATCGGCTCCAACCCCAACAGCGAGATGAAGGACATCTGCGACTTTATGGTTCGCATCCCCGTCCGCACCAAGTTCTATCTGGACGACGAGATCGATTCCTGCCAGCCCATGACGTCGCTGTTTGAGCAGGCGCTGCTGCTGGTGGGGGACATTTTGGCGAAGCTGATCCTCGAACAGCGAAACCTGGATATGAAGGATCTTTGGCAGTACCACGCCAATTTGGAGTGAGCTTATGGACAGACGCGCGCTTTCTCAGCGGATCGGCAGTATGCAGCAGCTAGCTTACATCCGTCCGATTACATACCAAGACGGACGCGCCGCCGGACTGCGGGCGCTGGACGTCAAAAACGGCCGCCTGAGCTTTCGGATCCTCGCGGATAAGTGCCTGGACGTGGGGGAGTTCTCTTACGGCGGCGTAAATTTCAGCTTCCTTTCCAAACCGGGCCTGCAGGGCCGCGGCCACTACGACACCCACGGCCAGGAGGCGCTGCGCAGCATCATGGGCGGGCTGCTCTTCACCGCCGGGCTGGAAAATATCTGCGCCCCGTGTACGGTGGACGGCAAGGAGTATCCCATGCACGGCCGCATCCGCACGACGCCCGCGGAGCATCTTTGCGCCACAGCTCAGTGGGAGGGCGATCAGTACGTCCTGCGCGCCAGCGGCCAAATGCGGGAGGCCGAGCTGTTCGGGGAAAATCTGGTGCTCCGCCGCACCATCGAAACCGTATACGGCAGCAAGACCGTTACCTTGACGGATTGCATTGAAAACGAGGCCTTTCGCCCCGAACCGCTGATGCTGCTGTACCATATCAACATCGGCTATCCACTTTTGGACGAAGGAACCGAGCTTTTCCTCCCCACCCGGTCGGTGACGGCCAGAGACGGAGCGTCCGAGGGGCACGAAGATTGCTGGAACGTCATGGACGCGCCCAAGGACAACGAGCCGGAATACGTGTTTCTCCACGAGCCGGCGGCGGATGGCGACGGAAACGTGGTCGCCTGCGTACTCAACCACCGCCTGGGCCTGGGGCTGCGGCTGAGCTTCAGCAGCCGAAACCTGCCCCGGTTTATGGAGTGGAAATCCACTGCCAGCGGCGACTATGCGCTGGGTTTGGAACCCGCGAATTCCAGCGTCTACGGCCGGCCCTACCACGAGCGGCGCGGCGATCTGCACCGCCTGGCGCCCTTCGCCAGCGAGACGAACACGCTGACGTTTACCGTGCTGGACGGCGAGGCGGAGCTTGCGGCCGCGCGCCGGGAAATTGGGGCGATCGTCCGGTAAACACAGCGCGCCGGGAGATCCGTTTGCCGGGGGCCGTTTTGAGTAATTCAAACGAATTATTGGATGAAGGGAGAGTCATTTACCATGAAACGTTCTGAAATCAACGCCATTATCAAGGAGTTTGAAGCGCTGCTGGCGGAGCATCAATTTGCCCTGCCGCCGTTTTTGAGCTTTACGCCCGAAGAGTGGGCCGGGAAGAGCCACGAATACGATGAAATTCGCGACAACGCCCTGGGCTGGGACGTGACCGACTACGGTGAAGGCCACTTTGACACACTGGGCCTTGCGCTGATCACCATCCGCAACGGCAACCTGTTTAACGCCAAATACACCAAGACCTACGCCGAAAAGATCATGATGGTGCGCGAGGGGCAGATTTCCCCCAACCATTTCCACTGGCACAAGATGGAGGATATCATCAACCGCGGCGGCGGCAATCTGATCTTCCGCCTTTGGAACGCCACGCCGGACGAGGGCCTGGCCAACACCGATGTGGAGATCTGCCAGGATGGCCGGCGGTATATGGTCCCGGCGGGTACGGAGATTGTGCTGAAACCCGGCGAGAGCCTGTCACTCTATCCCTATTATTACCATGAATTCACCGTGCAGCCCGGCTCGGGCGCCGTGCTGGTGGGCGAGGTGTCGATGTGCAACGACGACAACACCGACAACCGCTTCTATAAGCCCCTGGGCCGCTTTCCCACCATCGAGGAGGACGAGCCGCCCTACCGGCTGCTGTGCAACGAATATCCCCCGGCGAACGACTGATCCGCTTCTTCCATAAAAAACATTTTTATGGAAGAAGGCCGTGCAAGGGCACGATCCTTTTGGCGCGAAAGGGCTGAAAAGCCGTCGCACGCAATTTTTACGCGCTTTGCGCTAGAGGATTCGTACGACGCGGCGGTTTCCTGGGAAGCGGGCTTCTCTTAGGACACGGCGCGGCGTGCGCCGATGGCTCCCGGCGGGGAGCCGCCCGAATGAGAATTCTATTGGCGGAAGCCAAGGAATAGGCAGCGTTGCGGCGCTGCCGGAATAAACAATGAAAGGAGTCAAGCAATGAGTCAATTAGCTGTTTCTATGGAACATATCAACAAGTCGTTCCCCGGCGTGAAGGCGCTTGACGACGTGCAGCTCCATTTGAGAACAGGCGAGGTAATGGCGCTCCTGGGAGAAAACGGGGCGGGCAAATCCACTTTGATGAAGATTCTGTCCGGCGTTTATACCAGGGATTCCGGTACGATTGAGATCTTCGGCAAGAAGGTGGAGGGTGACCTCAACACCAAAAAGGCCCAAGAGCTTGGCGTCGCGATCATCCACCAGGAGTTAAACATGTGCCAGCACCTGACCGTGGCCAACAACATGTTCCTGGGGCGTGAGATCGTCAAGGGCGGCCGTCTGGACCGCCAGGAGATGAACCGCCAGGCAAAAGAACAGCTGGCCAAACTGGGCATCACTGATCTGGATCCGGATACCGTCGTGGGGGACCTGACGGTTGGCCGGCAGCAGATGGTCGAGATCGCCAAGGCGCTTTTGATCAACGCCAAGGTCCTGGTCATGGACGAACCGTCCTCCGCCCTGTCCAACGCGGAGATCGAGGAGATGTTCCGCATCGTCCGCGAGCTGCGCAGTCAAGGCTGCGCCATTGTGTACATCAGCCACCGCCTGCAGGAGCTGCACCATATCGTCGACAGCGTCACGATCATGCGCGACGGCCGCTACATCACCGAAGGCAAATTCAGCGACTTTACCATGGAGCAAATCATTGCAAACATGGTTGGCCGGGAAATCACCAATCAGTTCCCCCGCGAAACCGTCCCGCGCGGCAAGAAGGCGCTGGAGGTCAAGAACCTGCGCGCGGGCCGCGCGGTCAAGGGCATCAGCTTCGACGCATACGAGGGCGAGGTTCTGGGCTTCTCAGGCCTGGTCGGCGCCGGCCGCACGGAGGCCATGCGCGCCATCTTCGGTGCGGATCCCATTGACAGCGGCGAGATCATCCTCGACGGCAAGAAGCTGAAGATCTCCTCTCCCAGCGACGCGATCAAGCAGGGCATCGTGCTGGCGCCGGAGGACCGGAAAAAGGACGGCCTTTGCACCAAGCTGACGATTCGCGACAACATCGCCCTGCCCAACCTGGACATGATCTGCAACAAGATCGGCGCGGTGCGCAAGAGCCATGAGAACAAAATGATTGAAAAGGGCAAAGCCTCGCTGACCATCAAAATGTCGAGCGCAGATGTGGAGGCGGGCAGCCTGTCCGGCGGCAACCAGCAGAAGGTGGTTGTGGCAAAGTGGCTCGCCAGGAACTCCCGCGTGATCATCTTTGACGAACCCACCCGCGGCATCGACGTGGCGGCGAAGGTCGAAATCTATGAAATTATCAACCAGCTGAAAAAGTCCGGCGTCGTTGTGATCATCGTGTCCAGCGAGCTGCCCGAGGTCATGGGCATTTCCGACCGCGTCCTGGTCATGTGCAACGGCCGTATCACCGGCGAGGTCGATCCGAGAAACACGACGGAAGAAGAAATTATGACGTATGCCACCCAGTTCGGTGACAACGAAGGCTAAGATTGAAAGGAGAACAACCATGAGCCCATTGAAGCGTTTAATGTCCAAGAACGGCGTTGCTTCTGTGCTGACGGCCTATGTGGGCGTCGTCGTTCTGATGATCGTCTTCACGATCCTCAACCCCAACTTCATCCGCTGGAATAGTATCGTAACGTTACTGCGTTCCATTGTCCCCTATCTGCTGGTTGGCATAGGCCAGGCGTACGTATGTATTACCGGCAACATCGACCTGTCCATCGGCTCGGTCGTCGGCATGAGCGCCATGATGTCCGCCACCTTGATGTGCAACGGCATGAACCCCATTCTGGCGGTTCTGATCACCATGGCCGCGTGCATCGCAGTCGGCTTCATCAACGGCCTGCTGGTCGGCAAGTTTAAGCTGCCGCCCTTCATCGGCACGCTGGGCACCATGACCATCGGCCGCGGCATTGCGCAGCTGGTCAACGGCAACTACAACACCGACAACATCGGCTCCGCCGGCGCCGCACAGGTCTTCAAGAACGTATTGTACTACGGCAAGACCCTCGGCATCTACAACGGCGTTTGGATCGCCCTGGCCCTCTGGGTCATCTTCTTCTTCATCCTGTCCTTCACCCGTTCTGGCCGCCATATATACGCCATCGGCTCCAACGTGGATGCCGCCCGTCTGTCCGGCGTCAACGTGTTCGCAACCACCACGAAGGCCTACCTGGTCTCCGCCTTCTGCGCCGGCATCACGGGCCTGATCACCATGGCGCAGTCCGGTATGGGCGACATGACCGCCGGCACCAGCTATGAGATGTACGCGGTCGCCGCCGCGGTTATCGGCGGCGTATCCACCCTGGGCGGCAGCGGCCTGCTGCCGGGCGTCATCGCCGGCGCCGCTGTGTGGGCAATCCTCCAGACCGGCCTGACCTTTGCCAACGTCCCGGTCGCGCTGCGCAATATCATCATCGGCCTGATCGTCGTCGCGTGCGTGCTGTTCGACGTCCTGCGCCGCAACGCGCCCCACAAGGCGAAAGAAGAAAAGAAAGCTCCCGTCGCCGCCGCGGAGAAATAACCGGCGGCGGGGAGCCCCGCAAAAAATGTTCGGAGGATTGGTTCCCTCTGTGCATAAAAAATGAAAAGGAGAGTTTAAAATGAAAAAACTGTTAGCACTGCTCCTCGCGATGGTCATGATCGTTGGCCTGTTTGCCGGCTGCGGCGGCGGCGACGATACGATGCACATCGCCCTGATCACCATGGACCAGATGGACGTACACTGGGTCAAGCTCCACAACGCCGCCGAGGCGAAGGTGGAAGAGCTGAAGGAAGCCGGCAAAAACGTGGAACTGGAATGGCTGGCTCCCCAGACCAAGGACAACGCCCAGCAAATCGCCATGATCGAGACCGCCGTCAACAACGGCGCCCAGGTCATTATCATCTCCGTCAACGACTCCACCGCCTGCAACGACGCGCTGAATAACGCAAAAGACGCCGGCGTGGAAATCATCTACGTCGACGCCACCGCGACGGTGGAAGCTGCCGCAACTTTCGCCACCGACAACTACGCCGCCGGCGCGAAGGCCGGTGAAGAGATGCTCAAAATCCTCAGCGACAATGGCGTGACCGAGGGCCAGATCGGCCTGGTCTCGGCACAGGCTGGCGTGCAGTCCTGCATCGACCGTGTGGACGGCTTCACCTCCGCCTTTGAGGGAACCGCGTTCACCTTCAGCGAAGTGCAGTATTCCGACGGCGACGCTGTGAAGGCGCAGGAACTGACTACCGCCCTGATCAACAACGGCGTGATCGCGGTCTACGGCGCGAACGACGGCGCGACCAACGGCGCCGCCAACGCTGTGAAGGAAGCCAACGCCGCCGGCGCGAACATCTACTGTGTCGGGTTCGACAACTCCTCGTCCAACCGCGCACACGTGCGTGACGGCGAACTGCTGGCCTTCATGGCGCAGAACCCCGCTGTCATGGGCTCCAGAGCCGTGGAATCCGCCGTGCAGCTGATCGAGGGCACGGATCTGGGCGGCGTGACGGAAGACACCGGCGTTTCCGTTGTCACCGCTGAAAACGTAGATGAATTCGAGGACTAATTATCATAAGCGCGAAACAGAACTCCATACAAACAGCCCCGGCCTTCCGGCCGGGGCTGTTGCGTTTTTCGGGGGGCTTCAAGCGGCAAACGTTGCCGAAACCTGGCCCGGTTCCATGGGCTGGATGGAAGCGGAGGCGCCGCCGGGCTGCATACCGCCCTCCGGGGGCTGCGGTTCCATGGACAAGCTAGGAGGAATCCTCAGCATTGCGCGTTTGAAAGTAGTCGTATTTAAGCGTCAGGTCGTTTTTGCGCATCAAAAGGCCGGCCTGCTGCGACAGTTTTTGAGCCGTCTCTGAATCGCTGGGCTTGACCATACCCGTGACCTGCCCGTCCGCCATGTACAACCGCCCGTTGTACCACGCGCCGTCGGGAAAGACCGCCAGGCCCGCATAGTCCTCCGCCAGCGCGTCTTGGCCCAGATAGTCCCCCGGCGCGTAGGAAAGACCGAACAGGTTCAGAACCGTCGGCAGAATATTGGCATGCATTGTCACTTCCTGCACAGTGACTGGCGCCAGGTCGCTGCTCCAAATGAAAAACGGCGTGTGGTTGATCAGGTTATTCGACGTCGTTTTGTAGGCGTCAAGAATCGATTTGTCCTGTAAAGTGTATAGATAGTGGTCCGCAAAGGCGACAATTACCGTGTTGTCGTACAACCCCTCCGCGCGCAGCGCCTGCAGGAGCAGGCCGACCATGTAGTCCGTCTCCCCGGCCATCATCCGCGCGCACGCCTCCTCCGAGAGCGCGGGGACGTCCTCGCCGTAGCGCATATGCGCCAGCAGCTTGCCCGTCCCTGCTTCGGTGGAAAAAGGCGTGTGGGGCGTGTAGGTGATGATGTAGTCCACAAAAGGCTCCGAATTTTGGAACATGGCGCGGTAAAAAGTCTCGTTCAAAATCAGTTCCCGATCCAGCTGGCATTGTTCGGTATCTCCCAGATCCATTAGGCCGTAGTAGTGGTCGTAGCCCCAACTGCGATAATTAAGGTCGCGGGAGTAGAATTCGCCGCTGTTCATGTGAAAAGCGTCCACGCGGTAACCCGCGCGGTGAAAAACGTTGGGCAGAGACTGGTCAAAGGTGTTCTTGTGGAAGGAATAGGCGTTGCGCACATAGGAAAACGGCGTGAGGAACCCGGTGTTGACGGCAAATTCGCAGTTGAACGTGGAGCCGCCGCCGGTGTAGGAGGAATAGTGATTGGCGAACTGGATGGACTGAGTCTGCAGGGCATATAAATTGGGTGTGTCAGTCTGGTTCAGCAACCATGTGTCCATGCCCTCCATCTGTAAGAAAATCACGTTCTTCCCGGCAAAGAGACCGGTGTAGGCATTGTCCGCGTGCTGCGGGGCGTCCGCGTAGATCTGTGCCAATTCGGCCTCTTCCAGCTCGTTTTCCTCCGGGCGGTCGGGCGCGAGTTCTTTCCAGAGACTGCGAAGGGTGAACTCATACAGCCCCGTCACGCGCATGGCCTTGTTGACATCGCTGAAATCCTCATAGATATGCCGGGCGTTCTGGAACGCGTCCCACTGTAAGGTGGTATCGCGCGGCCCCAGCGCGGCAAAGGACAGCGCATAGAGCGCCGCGAAGCAGACCAGCGACCGCAGCAGACGCCGCTTCGAGCCGAGCCGGGGCAGGCACCGCGCGCCTAGGACGGCAAGTACCAAAATTCCCGCCGCCGACACCCATAGCCACACGCCTGCCCCGCGCAGCGCGTCAAGAACATACCCGCTGCCCTCCTGCGCCATTTCCAGCAGGTCAAAACTGAAATAAAAGGACGTCATCGAGTAGTAGACGCCGTGTACGATGTACAACAGCCCGAAAATGGCCGTGCATGCGCCATAGAAGACCCGGCCCCACCGGCCGGGCAGCGACCGGCTGACGCCCACAATCAGCACAATCCAGGCCAGGGTGAACAGATTCGCCACCAAGCTGTATACGGGGAATGCCGTCACATGGCTCGCCTGGACACGCACGCCGACGTCCATCAGAATCAGCGGCAGCGCTGGAAGCAGCCAGTCCCGTATGACGGCGGCGCACCGTGACGTCTTTTTCGTTTGTAATGCGTTCATGCCAATCCTCCTTGTCTGGGATTTATCCTACGCGCAGATCGCGGAAAATTCATTCAATTTTGGCCGCTTGCATGTTTTGCGGCCCTTTGGGGGTTTACAAGCGGGGAAAAGTCCGTTATAATATTTTTGATTCCTATGAAATCGGGGTAAGCTTATGATAGAGTTTGAGGAGTACAAGAGCAAGCTGAGCGAGGCGCGTCCCAAGCTGCTGGCGCTGGGCGATTCGCTGAATATCCAGGGCCTGCAAAACGAGCTGGAGCGGCTGCACGCCATGGCGGAGGATGCGAATTTTTGGGCGGATGCGGAGCAGTCGCAGAAAGTTGTGGTCAAGACCAAGCAGTTGGAGACGAAATGCGCGAAGTACGAGAAGATGCTCTCCGACTGGGACGATCTGATGACCTTGTGCGAGATGGCGCTGGAGGAAAACGACGATTCCATGCTCCCGGAGCTGACCGAAGGGTACGCCGCGTTGGAGCGGCAGATGGAGTCGACCCGGCTGGAAACGCTCCTCACCGGCGAGTACGACGGCAACAACGCCCTGGTTTCCTTCCAGGCCGGCGCCGGCGGCACGGAGGCGCAGGACTGGGCGCAGATGCTCTACCGGATGTACACCCGCTGGGCTGAGGCCCACGGGTTCCACTATAAAATCATGGACTACCTGGACGGCGACGAGGCCGGTCTGAAATCCGCCAGCATCCTGATCGAAGGCCCCAACGCCTACGGCTTTTTGAAAAGCGAAAACGGCGTCCACCGGCTCGTGCGGATTTCCCCGTTCGACGCCAACGCCCGCCGCCAGACTTCGTTTGCGGCGGTGGAGGTCATCCCGGAGATCACCGATGACAGCAAGGATGTGGAAATCCGCCCGGAAGACATCGAGATGCAGGTCTACCGCTCGTCGGGCGCAGGCGGTCAGCACATCAACAAGACGTCCTCGGCGGTGCGTCTGATCCACAAGCCCACGGGAATTGTGGTGTCCTGCCAGACCCAGCGCGACCAGTTCCAGAACCGCGAAAACTGCATGCGAATGCTCCGTTCCAAGCTCATCGAGATCAAAGAACGCGAACACCTGAGCAAGATTTCCGACATTAAGGGCGTCCAGCAAAAGATCGAATGGGGCAGCCAGATCCGCAACTATGTGTTCATGCCCTATACCCTGGCGAAGGACACCCGCACGGGCTATGAGAACACCAACATCAACGCCGTGATGGATGGCGACCTGGACGGGTTTATCAACGCCTACCTGACCTGCTTGGCCACCAACAGCTGGGTAAGTAAGTAGGATTTTCGCAGAATTTGTGAAAAAAGCACTTGAAAAACCTGGCGGCGCGTGGTATAATAGGTAAGCTATTTCTGTGAGCTGTTCTGTTCGAACGCTTCATTCATGAATTCCGGCTTGCCGTGCGCCGTAAAAAAACGGCTATAGGAGGGAATTATGTTAAATACGATTACAACCATCGCTCTGGTGCTGCAGGCGATCTCATCTGTGTTGCTGATCCTTGTGATCATGTTCCAGTCCGGCAAGTCTTCCGGCCTTGGCTCCACCATTTCCGGCAACAGCGCGTCCTATTTCAGCAAGGGCGGCAACCGGACGCTGGATGCCAAGCTGGCTTCAGCGACCAAGTGGTTTGCGGCGGCGTTTGTTGTGCTGACGATCATTGTGCTGGTGCTCAACCGTCTGGCCGGTTAATTAAAAACGTCTGGCCAGTTAATAAAAAATTTGAGATGGCGGCATGGCTTTTCAGCTGTGCCGCCTGTTTTGTGGAAAAACAGTTGCGCGTGGCGGTAAAATTGTGAAACTTCCCCTGCCAAGCAGCACGGAATCGACCGCAATGCGCACGAACGATTATATCACAAAAATTTTCAAATTGGAAGACATCATTATCTCCAAGTTTGAAAATATATGTTGTTAAATTTTTATAGACTAAATACAAAAATACTTTTTTGACAAGATATGGTAGTATTCACGGAAGTCCTCTGCGGAAAGGGCCCGCCGCCCGGAGCGGCCAATGTGTCTGGGGGAAATTTTTCGGAGGAAAAGCCGGATTCGTTAGCCGCAAGTGGCTGCCGGATTTCTGCAACTTCCGTCTTGATGGCTATGACTTCGTCGCTCGGTATGGCGACGGACTGGTCTCCCGCAATGGCATTGTTGACGCCGTTTAAGAACACGGCTCTTTGCTGTCTGAGGAGCTAAAAGATCCTTGCAACTACCGCAAGGGCGGGAATAAAGGCTTTGACACGGTGATCTCCCGGCTACAGATGCAAACCTACATCATGATTTCCGATTTTGTCTACAGGAAGGATAAATATGGGCAAACCTACCGTTGGAGTGTAGCGGAATAGTTTACGCCGGCGGCACTGTGCGAATATAATTATGTGACGCGCGCATATAGTCGGGAACCTGAGAAATCGAAAACAAAAATCATTGGGCATCTAAAATGGTTCTGCCCGACGTGGCGGAGCAGCAAATCGAAAATTTGCTCAAATGAAAGGAAACGAATATAACGGAAGAAAAAACTGGAAGCGGGACTCTATTTTGTTCTTTGGGATGCCGGTGTCAACGGAAGAAAGTGAAATGCAATTAAGTTTCTCTGGGAACTTTAAATGTGGACGCAACAGAGGACGGGCAGGCGGTGCGGATTCGCGAATACTTCGCCTCCGTCGGACAGGATATATGTCAGTGTCCCGGCTTCATGCGCGAGTGCGAGAAGAACATTCATGTGGGTGATCAGTTTTTCGCCAATTACAATGTAACCATCCTTGATATCATGCCGGTGCATATCGGCAGCTATGGAAGGAATTGCTCCCTTCATCGCACGCACCGTAATTCTCTGCGAAAAAATTTCCTTTCCTTTTTTAATTTGTAGTAGTCGCCGGGAAATTTTCATATAAGGGTTTTGTCCTTGGAACCTGTGATAATTGCGTTGATTATGATTTGCTTTCTTCTTTCAAAATAAAGAACGGCCGCGCACAGAAATCTGTACACGGCCGTCGTAGACAAAATAACTTAACAATTATAGACACAAAAAAGGCAGAATTTACGAGAATTTCTCGCAAATTCTGCCTCGAAAAAGGGGGCGGTAGTTTATTCCTCCCAACCCCCCAATTTAGGCCAATGGCATCTTTTTATTTTCATCACGATAGGTGCGAAAAACCCAGAAACCGTTTTGGTTACTGGGTTTTTCGGGCTGTCATCTATTTTGGTAGCCAAC
Organism: uncultured Oscillospiraceae bacterium; assembly: GCA_964450645.1. Taxonomy (GTDB): domain Bacteria; phylum Bacillota; class Clostridia; order Oscillospirales; family Oscillospiraceae; genus JAKSPM01. Next base: position 30,384 of record CAYVEB010000009.1, read on the forward strand.
CATGGTTGCGGGAGAGGGATTTGAACCCACGACCTCCGGGTTATGAGCCCGACGAGCTACCGGACTGCTCTATCCCGCGATATGGTACGCTCCTCAACGCTTTATTAGCATACCACACGAACGCGGGAAAGTCAAGGCTTTTTTCAAAAAAATACTGGGTTTTGTCCGACAAAATCCGCCAATGTCCGGCCTTTATTCCGCCAGCAGCTTTTCCAGCGCCGCCAGCTTCAGACATACGCACAAAACCTCGATCGCCTGCTTCAGCTCCGCCACCGGCGGAAGCGACGGTGCGATCCGGAGGTTGGAATCGTTGGGATCCTTGCCATAGGGATACGTGGCGCCCGCCGCGGTCATCACAACGCCCGCCTCCCGGCACAACGCCCACGTCCGCTTCGCCGTGCCCGGCATGGCGTCCAACGATACAAAATACCCGCCGGACGGCTTGGACCACTGCGCAATCCTAAGCGGCGCAATCTCCCGCTCCAGCGCGTCGAGTACGGCGTGGAACTTTGGCGCCAGAATCGCTGCGTGGCGGCGCATCAGCGCCAGTGTGTGCGCCTTGTCCTTCAAATAGCATACGTGCCGCAGCTGATTGACTTTGTCATAGCTGATGATCTCGGCGTTCAGCAGCTTTTTCATATACGCCATATTGTCGACCGACGTTGCAAAACAGGCGATCCCCGCGCCGGGAAACGTGATTTTCGACGTAGACGCGAATTCAAACACCATGTCCGCGTTGCCATGCGCCCGGCACAAAGACAAAATATTCGCCAACGGGACATAATCGCCCTCAAATTCGTGGACACAATAGGCGTTGTCCCACATCAGAAGAAAGTCCGGCGCGGCGTGATGCAGTGCGGCAATGCGCGCGAGGGTCGCATCGGAATAGGTGATTCCCTGGGGATTCGAATATTTCGGGACGCACCACATCCCCTTGACCTGCGGATCCGCCGCCAGCTGCTCAACCAAATCCATATCCGGCCCCTCGGGCGTCATCGGAATGGGGATCATCTCCATGCCAAAGCTCTCGGAAATGGTGAAATGGCGGTCATACCCCGGCGCGGGGCACAAAAAGCGCACCTTCTCCTCCCGGCTCCATGGCCTGGGCGAGTGAAGCAGGCCATGGGTATAGGCCTTCGCAATCACGCCGTACATTAAACTCAAGCTGGCGTTCCCGCCGACGAAGACCTCCTCCGGCTTGGTTCCAAGCAGTTCGGCAAACAGCGCCCGGGCCGACGGAAGCCCGGCAAGCTCGCCATAGTTGCGGGCATCGAATCCGTCGCGGCAGAAGTCCGCGGCAGTCGGATATTGCAAAATATCCGACACCAGATCCAACTGTTCCGTACCGGGCTTCCCGCGGGACATGTCCAGGTGGAGCTTTTGCGCCTTGAGCGCCTCATATTGGGCCGAAACCGCCGCGTACTCCTCTTGCAGCTGCGCGCGTGTGCGCTGACTATACGGTTGCATATGGATGCTCCTTTCCAATTAGATACTTCTATTTTATCAGATCTTCCAAATGCTGTCAATCCAATTCCCGTGCAAAACTCCGCCAGTTCCCATAAAAAGCAGAAAAAGGCTACTTTTTTATGGAATTCAGCATAAGACGGCTTTCCATCTGCTTGCAGCTGAAAGAGCCTGTAAAAAAGTCCCCGCGATATGAGCTGCACGCAAAAGATTGCCGTCTGCGGGAAGGACAGGCACAAAAGCGGCGTAAAAGGGGCAAAAATATGGCCCATACTCCCACAGAAAAACATACTTTCCCCAGGGGGTGTGGTTGGTGCACCGATTTTACATTCAAAAGTTATCCACAAAT
>CAYVEB010000009.1:32206-57607 GCA_964450645.1 uncultured Oscillospiraceae bacterium
CTCTTTTTCGAGACTCTCCGCCTTTCGTAAGGCCGTTTCTTTACAGCCCTTTTGTTTTTGCGATTATTCCGCCACGTACGGCAGCAGCGCGACCTGGCGGGCACGCTTGATCGCGACAGTCAGCTGACGCTGATGCGCCGCGCAGGTGCCGGTCGTTCGACGGGGAAGGATCTTGCCGCGTTCGGACGTATAACGGCGGAGTTTGGCAGTATCCTTATAGTCGATATTGGTAACCTTGTCCACGCAGAAGTTACAGACCTTCTTGCGCTTCCGAGGACGCATTCTATCGTTTGCCATTACGGTTCCTCCTTATTATTCTGATCCTCATTTATTCATTTTCAGTAACGCCGATAGAATAAAGAATGGAGCTAACACGATTGCTAAAATAATCATGTAATCATGCTTCTTTCACTTCCTATCGTGTGGAAAAGTCTTAGAACGGCAGATCGGAGTCGTCACCCTCCAGCATGGCAAAATCGGACGCCGGTGACGGCGCCGGATAGCTCTGGTTGGGCTGGGCATAGCCCGTGTTGGACTGCTGATACCCCGAATAGCCTTGCGTCGCCTGGAAACCCTGGCTGGGTGCGCCAAAGCTGTCAGACTGGGAATTGGTGTCGCGCTTGGAATCGCCAAAATAGATATTGTCGGCAACAACCTCTGCGCTGCGGCGCTTGTTGCCATCCTTGTCGTTCCAGTTGCGGATCTGCAGCCGGCCGGATACCACCGCCATGCGGCCCTTGCTGAAATACTTGCTGACGAACTCAGCCGTATTCCGCCAGGCGACAATGTCGATGAAATCGGTCTCCCGCTCCGCGCCCTGTGCCGCGTAGTCGCGGTCCACCGCCAGTGAGAACGACGCCACGGCGATCCCATTGGCCGTGCGGCGAAGCTCTGGGTCACGGGTGAGACGGCCCATAAGAACAATATGGTTCAGCATAATTCGTCCTCCTTACGCTTCCACCACGGTGATTAAGCTGCGCATGACATTCTCCGTGATCTTAAAGATACGGTCAAGCTCCGCCGGGAACTCAGGCTTTGCCTCGAATGTCATGAGCACGTAGTAACCCTCGTTCAAGTCTTCGATGGGATAGGCCAGTCTGCGCTTGCCCCATTCGTCGACACTGATGAGCGTCCCCTCTGCTTCCACCAACGCCTTGAACCTTTCCACGAGGGCTGCCGTATCCTCCTCCCCCAGGGTGGGATTGATAATATACAGAGCCTCGTACTTATCGGAAATTTTAGCCATTGTTGATTGCACCTCCTTCTGGACTAATTGGGCAGCTATGCTGCCAAGGAATGCCCGCAAAAACCGAGCTTAGATATTATACACGCAATTACAATTTTTGTCAATGAAAAATTTTACTTTTCCCCCGTTGTCAGCCACAAAAAAGCATGTTATAATATTTATAATTATTCGAAACCTTTTCCCGTTTTCACATATACTAATCACAGCTGAGGTGACCCATTTTGACAGACATTTCCCATATCCGCAACTTTTCCATCATCGCCCACATCGACCACGGCAAGTCCACCCTGGCCGACCGGCTTTTGGAGGCGTGCAACACCGTGGACAAGCGCGAGATGGAAAATCAGATTCTCGACTCCATGGAGCTTGAGCGCGAGCGCGGCATCACCATCAAGGCCCGTGCCGTCCGCTTGAACTACACCGCGGATGACGGCGAGGACTACGCGCTCAATCTAATCGACACGCCGGGCCATGTGGACTTCAACTACGAGGTCTCCCGCAGCCTGACCGCCTGCGAGAGCGCCGTGCTGGTGGTAGATGCGTCCCAGGGCGTCGAGGCACAGACGCTGGCCAACGCCTATCTGGCTGTGGACAACGGCCTGGAAGTCCTGCCGGTTATCAACAAGATCGACCTTCCGGCGGCTCGTCCGGCGGAGGTCAAGGCGGAAATTGAGGACATCATTGGCATCCCCGCCGAGGACGCGCCGGAGATCTCCGCCAAAAGCGGAATTAACATCCACGCGGTGCTGGAAATGATCGTCCACGGCGTCCCCGCGCCGGATGGCTCCCGCGATGCGCCGCTGCAGGCGCTGATTTTCGACAGCCAATACGACTCCTACCGCGGCGTTATTGTCTACCTGCGGGTCAAAAACGGCACCATTCGGCCCGGCATGGACATCCGCATGATGGGTACCGGCGCGGCCTACAAGGTGGTCGAGTGCGGGTATCTGAACCCCTTCGGCATGACGCCAGCTCCGGCGCTGGGCGCGGGCGAGGTGGGCTATCTCACCGCCTCCATCAAAACCATCTCCGATACCCGCGTGGGCGACACCGTTACCGAAGCCGCCCGTCCCGCCGCCAAGCCCCTGCCCGGCTACAAGGCCGTGCAGCCCATGGTCTTCTCCGGCGTCTATCCCGCCGACGGCTCCAAGTACGGCGATCTGCGCGACGCCCTGGAAAAGCTGAAACTCAACGACGCCTCCATGACCTATGAACAGGAGAATTCCATTGCGCTGGGCTTCGGGTTCCGCTGCGGCTTTCTGGGTCTGCTGCACATGGAGATCATCATGGAGCGCCTGGAGCGGGAATTCAACCTGGATCTGATCACCACCGCGCCAAACGTCGTCTACCGGGTGGAAAAGCTGTCCGGGGAAGTCGTCCAGGTTTATACGCCCCTGAACTACCCCGCACCCGAGGAGATCCAACAGGCGTATGAACCGTTCGTCCGCGCCTCCATCATTACACCGCCGGACTATGTGGGCAATATCATGGAACTGTGCCAGCAGCGCCGGGGCGAGTTCCGGGATATGAACTATCTGGACGCCAGACGGGTTGAGCTTCGCTATTACATGCCTTTAAACGAGATCGTCTACGATTTTTTCGACGCGTTGAAATCCCGCACCCGCGGCTACGGTTCACTAGACTACGAGCTGGACGGCTACCGCCCCTCGAAGCTGGTGAAACTGGACATTCTGCTCAACGGCGACCTGGTCGACGCGCTGAGTTTTATTCTCTACCGCGACAACGCCTACGCGCGCGCCCGGAAAATTTGCGAAAAGCTTAAGGAGAACATCCCCCGTCAAATGTTTGAAATCCCGATTCAGGCTGCCATCGGCGGCAAGGTCATCGCCCGCGAGACCATTAAGGCGCTGCGCAAGGACGTGCTGGCCAAATGCTATGGCGGCGACGTGACGCGCAAGAAAAAGCTGCTGGAAAAGCAGAAAGAAGGCAAAAAACGGATGCGCACATTTGGCACGGTCTGCGTCCCCAGCGAGGCGTTTATGGCCGTGCTGAAAATGGACGACTAGCTCCTCATACAGGCGCGAGCGCCGGACAGCCGCGCAAGCGCGTCTTCCCCGGCGGCGCACCTGATTCGTCGCTTCCAACCCAAACCCGCTTCGCTGCGCTTTGGCTTGGGGATGATTCCTCAGAAAATTATTTCCTCCTACGCATGAGGAAAACCGTCTGATTTTTTAGTGCTGCATGCATGCAGGCGCGAGCGCCGCTTTTGCAATATTATACAATAATTATGTACGTTTTAAAGCAGAAACCAGGTGATTCCCATGAAAGATTTTACACCCGAACGCGCCCAGAAGCCGCTGGGCATCTACATCCACATCCCCTTCTGCCGCAGCAAATGTCAATACTGCGACTTCTACTCGCTCGGCGGCCGCCGCAACCAGGCCCTGGTGGACGACTACCTTCAGGCCCTGGCCGTCCACATGAAGGAGACCGGCGCCCGATGCCCGGAGCACACGGTGGACACCGTCTATTTTGGCGGCGGCACGCCCAGTTTCTTCGGCGCGGACAACCTGCGAAAGATTTTTTACGAAATTCAGGACAATTTTCATGTTGCGCGGGACGCGGAGATCACCTATGAAGCCAACCCAGACAGCGTCACCGCCCCCCAAGTCAAGCGGCTGCGGAAAGAGGGTTTCAACCGTATCTCCATCGGCGTACAGAACGACGACAACGAGATGCTCAAAAAGCTGGGCCGCCCCCACAACTACGAACAGGCCGTCACTGCCGTCGAGCGGGCGCGGAAGGCCGGGTTTGACAATCTCTCCCTGGATTTGATGTACGGTCTGCCCAGTCAAACCCTGGCACAGTGGCAGGCCACCGTCCTGCATGTGCTGGAGCTGAAGCCTGAACACATCTCCTGCTACGGACTGAAGGTGGAGGAGGGAACGCCCCTGTGGGAGTACAAAGATCTTGCCAACCTTCCCGACGACGACTTGCAGGCGGATATGTACCTTTCCGCCGTGGAGCTTCTGGATCAGGCGGGTTACAGCCAGTATGAGATCTCCAATTTTGCCAAGCCCGGCCATATGTCCCGGCACAATTTGAAATACTGGCTGGGCGAGGAATACATCGGCTTCGGCCCGGCGGCGGCGTCAGATTTCGGTGGGATCCGCTATACCAACCGTCCAGACATCCACGCCTATATCGACGGCGTTTTGAACGGCGGATCCATTTTATCGGAGCAGGAGGAGGTGCCCATGCGTGAGCGGGCGGGAGAATATGTGATGCTCCGCCTGCGGACTGTACTGGGGATCGAGGCAAACGAGTACGAAACGCAGTTCTTGATGCCCTTCCAGCCGCTGGAAGAACTGCTGGTCAAATTGGCCGAGCGCGGACTCTGCCGCAAGGCCTCCGGGCGGTGGGTTCTGACGCCGCAGGGATTTTTGCTCTCCAACGAGATCATCGCCAGCCTTCAATTGCTCCAGCAACAGTCCAAGCCGCTGGCGAAAAAGCGATAACGTACGCCCGCGCGCCGGTATTACCGGCGCGCGGGCTGTCGATATAGCCTCACAAAGTTCGCCCCGGAACAGCGCAAAAAATACTTTACGCCTCGCAAACGTGTGTACCGGCCATCCTTTTCAAACCAAAGCCCGTCGGAGCAGCTTGGGGTTAAAAGCGATGAATTGGGTGCGCCGCCAGGAAACCTCGCTTGCGTGGCTATCCGGCACCCGCGCCCGCGTGGGGAGCATTTGGCACTCGAAAAAAATGTTTGCTAATTTTCACAAAATCTTCACAAACTACTATTGACAATTGGGAAGAATCGGTGTATGATTGCATTAGCACTCAGGAAGTGTGAGTGCTAATCGGAGGTAAGCAAATGGAACTGTCCGAGCGAAAAAAGAAATTGCTGCGGGTCATTGTGGAAGAATATATTCGTACCGCGGAGCCGGTTGGCTCCAAGGCCATCGCGGCAATGCCGGACATTTCCTTTTCCTCCGCGACCATTCGCAACGAAATGGCGGATTTGACCCAGATGGGACTTCTGGAGCAGCCCCACACCTCCGCCGGGCGGGTACCCTCGCCCGCCGGTTATCGGTTCTACATCGACGAGTTGATGCAGGACTATCATCTGTCCGCCGACGAGACGAAGCGGCTGAACCAGGCAATGGAGTTGAAAATGCAGGAGTTTGACAAGACGATTTCCCAGGTGGGGAAGCTGATCTCTAAGCTGACCAATCTGCCGGCCTACGCCCTGACCCCTGCGGCCCAGGCGCCCACGGTCAAGCATTTTGATTTGCTCATGGTAGAGGCGCACAGTTTCATTCTGGTTGTCATGACCTCCGGCGAGGTGGTAAAAAACAAGCTGATCAAGCTGCCGCTGGACGTCACGGAGCAGGATTTGAAACTGCTGAGCGCCGTACTCAACGCCAGCTTGACCGATCTGCCGGCCGACGCGTTCACGCCCGAACTGCTCGACCGCGTCAGCCGGGCGGCGGGGATCACCGCCACGCTGGTGCCGGTGGTTGTGGACTTCACCACCCAGATTCTGCAGGATTTGCAAAAAAACGCCGTCTATCTCACGGGCCAGAGCAAGCTGCTGGCGCAGCCGGAGTACCGGGACATCGACAAGGCCGAGCAACTGCTGGCCTCTCTGGATGAGGAGATGATTGCCAATCTTCCGGCGCGCATCAGCGCCGACAATCCCACGCAAATCCTGGTGGGGCCAGAAAATGTGGCCAAGGAATTGAAGGATACCTCCGTGGTCATGACCCGCTTTGACATCGGCGACGGGATGCAGGGGCTGATCGGCGTGGTCGGCCCGACGCGCATGGACTATGCCCAGGTAACGGCGCGGCTTAGTTACTTTGCGGAAAATCTCGGCCGCATGTTCAGCAAGCCCGAACTGCCGCCGTCGCAGCAACCCAACAGAACGGAGGAGAGCCAAGATGGAACCCAAGAAGGAATCCAAGAAGGAATCCAAAATGGAACCCAAGATGGAACAGACTGAAAACCAGCCCGCGGAGGAAAAGGCCGCGCAGTCCGCTCCCACAGAGGAACAGGCGGAGCAGCCCGCTCCTGCAGAGGAACAGGCGGAGCAGCCCGCTCCCACACAGGAGCAAGCGGAGCAGTCCGTTCCCACAGAGGAAAAGAAAAAGAAAAAGTCCAAGGAAAAGGCAGCCTTGGAGGCCCTGCAGAAGCAACTGGATCAGGCCAAAGGCGCCATGCTCCGTCTGGCCGCGGAATATGACAACTTCCGCAAGCGCAGTCAGAAGGAAAAGGACGAAATTTATCTCAACGCCAAAGCTGACGTCGCGGGCAAGTTTTTGCCCGTCTACGACAATCTTGAGCGTGCCCTGAGCCAGCCCACCGAGGACGCCGCCTATAAAAAGGGTGTGGAGATGACCATGACCGGCCTGCGGGACGTCATGTCCGCGCTGGGCGTGGAGGAATTCGGCCAGGTGGGCGAACCCTTTGACCCAAACCGTCACAACGCCGTGATGCACACCGAGGATGAAAACCTGGCGGAAAATACCGTCAGCCAGGTATTTGCCAAGGGTTTCCGGATCGGGGATAAAGTGATCCGGTTCGCCATGGTGCAGGTGGCCAATTAAATCTGTAAAAAATTTGACAATGCATATAGGAGGAACAAAACAATGAGTAAGATTATCGGAATTGACTTAGGCACTACCAATTCCTGCGTCGCCGTGATGGAAGGGGGCGAACCCGTCGTCATCGCCAACGCGGAAGGTTCCCGCACCACGCCGTCCGTAGTGGCCTTTTCCAGAACCGGAGAACGGATGGTCGGCCAGGTCGCAAAGCGCCAGGCCGTCACCAACAGCGAGCGCACCATTTCTTCCATCAAGCGCCATATGGGCGAAACCTATAAGGTCACCGTGGACAACAAGAGCTACACGCCGCAGGAGATCTCCGCGATGATCCTGCAAAAGCTGAAAGCAGACGCCGAAAGCTATCTTGGCTCTCCGGTCACCGAGGCTGTGATCACCGTGCCCGCCTACTTCAACGACGCCCAGCGCCAGGCCACCAAGGACGCCGGCAAGATCGCCGGACTGGACGTCAAGCGGATCATCAACGAGCCAACCGCCGCGGCACTGGCCTATGGCGTGGACAAGGAATCCGAGCAAAAGATCATGGTTTATGACCTGGGCGGCGGCACCTTTGATGTGTCCATCCTGGACATTGGCGACGGCGTGATTGAGGTCCTGGCCACCGCCGGTGACACGCATCTGGGCGGCGACGACTTCGACAAGTGCATTATGGACTATATGGTTGCTGAATTCAAGCGCGTCGAGGGCATCGACCTTTCCAAGGATAAGCCAGCCATGCAGCGTCTCAAGGAAGCTGCGGAAAAGGCCAAAATCGAGCTTTCCGGCGTGACTTCCTCCGCGATCAACTTGCCGTATATCACGGCGGACGCCACCGGACCCAAGCATCTGGATATGACTCTGACCCGTGCAAAGTTCAATGAACTGACGGCTCATCTGGTGGAAAAGACTCTGGTGCCGGTTCGCCAGGCTATGAGCGACGCCGGTCTGAGCGCGTCCGATCTGAGCAAGGTTCTGCTGGTCGGCGGCTCCTCCCGGATTCCCGCCGTGCAGGAAGCGGTGAAGAAGATCACCGGCAAGGACGGCTTCAAGGGCATCAACCCCGACGAGTGCGTGGCTGTCGGCGCGGCGATCCAGGCGGGCGTTCTGGGCGGCGACGTCAAGGGCCTGTTGCTGCTGGATGTGACGCCGCTGTCGCTCGGTCTGGAGACCATGGGCGGCGTGTTCACCAGACTGATCGACCGCAACACCACCATCCCCACCAAGAAAACGCAAATCTTCTCCACCGCCGCCGACGGGCAGACCACAGTTGAAATTCACGTCCTGCAGGGCGAGCGCGAGATGGCCGCTTACAACAAGACCCTCGGCAAATTCCAGCTGGGCGGCATCGCCCCGGCGCCGCGCGGCGTGCCGCAGATCGAAGTCACGTTCGACATTGACGCCAACGGCATCGTCAACGTTTCGGCGAAGGATCTGGGCACCGGCAAGGAAGCCAACATCACCATCACCGCCTCCTCCAACCTATCCAAGGAGGACATCGACAAGGCGGTTCACGAGGCGGAGCAGTACGCCGCCGAGGATAAGGCCCGCCGCGAGGAAGTGGACGCCCACAACAACGCGGATCAGGTCATCTATCAGACGGAAAAGACCCTGGGCGAGTTGGGCGACAAGGTCTCCGAGCAGGAGAAGGCACCGATCCTGGCCGCGCTGGAGGATTTGAAGACCAAGAACAAGGGTACGGACGTGGCCGCGATCAGGGCGGCGACCGACGCGGTGCAGCAGGCGTTCTACGCTGTGTCGCAGAAACTGTATCAGAATGCCGCGCCGCAGCAGGGCGGTTCCGGTGCCGACCCCAACGGCGGTAACGGCGGCAACGGCGGCAACGACGGCGTTGTGGACGCGGACTTCGAGGAAGTTAACGACTGACGCGGTGCAAATTGCAACATTCCATCCGGCGAAGCGGGAGGCCGGCTGTTTCAATCAGCCTCCCGCGCGCCGGGAACCAAAGATCGTTTGGAAAAGGGCCGCTGGGCCTTTTTCCGCGATTTGGGCAATCCATCCATACCCCTAATTGAACGAGGTGTTTGCAATGGCAAACGAAAACAAGCGAGATTATTACGAGGTGCTGGGCGTCAGCAAGGACGCAAGCGAGGATCAGATCAAGCGGGCCTACCGCAAAATGGCCGCTAAATACCATCCGGACGTCAACCACGATCCCGGCGCCGAGACAATCTTTAAGGAGATTAACGAGGCGCACGAGGTCCTCAGCGACCCCGACAAGCGGGCGCGCTACGATCAGTTCGGCTTTGCCGGTGTGGATCCCAATTTCAACCCCAACGCCGAAAATCCCTTCAGCGGGTTCAGCGGTTTTGGTGATTTTGATCTGGGCGATCTGTTTGGCGGCGTGTTCGGCTCCCGGCGCGCCTCCAGCGGCCCCCGCCGCGGCGAAAACGTCGTCGCCCAGGTGGAGCTGACCTTTGAGGAGGCGGCCTTCGGTACGGAAAAGACCGTGGTTGTCTCCCACATCGAGATCTGCGACCAGTGTCACGGCTCCGGCGCCGCCGACGGCCAGATCGAAACCTGCCCCCAGTGTCACGGCTCCGGCAAGGTGCGCACGGTGCAAAGCTTTTTGGGCATGTCCATGCAGTCCGAGTCTCCGTGCCCCCGCTGCGGCGGACGGGGCAAGATCATCAAGTCCCCCTGTCCGCGCTGCAAGGGCAAGGGCCGGATCAGGCGGCGCAAGGAGATCTCCGTTAAGATCCCCGCCGGGATCGACAACGGGCAGTCCGTGCCGGTTCGCGGCGAAGGGGACGCAGGTTCGGGCGGCGGTCCCAGCGGCGATCTGCTGGTAGCGGTGTCCATCCGCCGCCACGAGCTGTTCACCCGCGATGGCGCGGACGTCTACTGCGAGATTCCCATCTCCTTTACCCAAGCCGCCTGCGGCGCGGAGCTGGAGGTGCCGACCCTGGACGGCAAGGTGCGCTATACCATTCCTGAGGGGACGCAGACGGGCACCACCTTCCGCCTGAAGGGAAAGGGCATCCCCTATATCGACTATTCCCGGCGCGGCGATCAATATGTCACCGTCGTTTTGGAGACACCCACAAAGCTGACCCGCGAACAGATTGATCTGCTGCAAAAATTCGAGGCGTCCTTGTCCGAAAGCGCCCATCCCAGACGCAAAAGCTTTTTCGGCAAATCAAAATAGGATTTTTCATGGTAGGCGGTTGCAAATCGTAGGTTGGTGTGCTATACTAGACGGCGGTTGGCCAATAAGCGGGGCCACACGTACTTGTGGCATTCTCGTTTCTGGCATCGCTTGATCACAAAATTGCGTTACGAAAGGAAACCAAACGATGAAAAAAGCCGTACTTTCAAAATACGCACAGCTGATCGCAAAATGCGGCGTGAATGTGCAAAAGGGTCAAGAGGTCGTCATCCAAGCGGATCTGGATCAGCCGGAATTTGTGAAAATGGTGGTGGAAGCCTGCTACAAGCTGGGCGCGAAGCGGGTAATTGTGGAGTGGAACTATCAACCGCTGACCAAATTACATGTCCGTTATCGGTCGCTGAAAAATCTCAGCACGGTGGAACCTTACGAGGAGGCCCGCTGGGAACACTACGCAAAGGAGCTTCCTTGCCAGATCTATCTCGTTTCGGAGGATCCTGCCGGTCTGAAAGGCGTCAACCAAGCGAAGCTGGCCAAGTCGCGTCAGCGCACCTACACGATTTTAAAGCCTTACCAGGATCAGATGGAGAACAACTATCAGTGGTGCATCGCCGCCGTGCCGGGCGCGGCCTGGGCGCGGAAGCTGTTCCCAAAAATCCGCACCACGCAGGCCATTGAAAAGCTGTGGCAGGCCATTCTGGAAACCAGCCGCGTCTGGGACGATCCCATTCAGGCCTGGGCGGAGCACAATGCCGATCTGCACCGCCGCTGTGCCCATCTCAACGGCCTGGGCATTACCCAGCTGCACTATACCGCCTCCAATGGGACGGATTTGACCGTCGGCATGATTCCCGAGGCCGAATTCAAGGGCGGCGGCGATACCAGCCGCAAGGGTATCTTCTTCAATCCCAATATTCCCACCGAGGAATGCTTTATCACGCCTATGAAGGGCCAGGCCGAGGGCATTGTCTATTCCACCAAGCCCTTGAGTTACCAGGGTCAGCTGATTGAAAACTTTAACATTCGTTTCCATGCGGGCAAGGCCGTCGAGTGGCACGCCGGGAAAAACGAGGAATTGCTCACCAAACTTATCGAGATGGACGAGGGTAGTTGCTACCTGGGCGAATGTGCCTTGGTTCCCTACGACAGCCCCATTCAAAAATCGGGCCTGCTGTTCTATAACACGCTCTTTGACGAAAACGCGGCCTGTCATCTGGCGCTTGGCAGGGGCTTTGCCGATACCATCCGAGATTACGAAAATTACACGCTCGAACAGTGCCGCGCCATGGGCGTCAACGACTCCATGATCCACGAGGACTTTATGATCGGTTCGGAGGATCTGTGCATCGACGCGTTGACGAAGGACGGCCAAACCGTTCCGATTTTCCGCAACGGCAATTGGGCGTTCTAATTAGGCGAAAACCATCGTCTTTGTCAAACTTGAAATCGGATCCGCTTTGTCGGGTCTGTTTTGAATTCAATCATACAAGCCGTCTCCCACCGCGTATACTGTGGCAGGGAGGCGGTTTTTTTATGTGCAAAAAGAACGAGGCCATCGGCACTGCGTTCATGGCGCTGGGTGCGGGAATGATCCTGTCCGTGCTGATCAGCTCCGGCGTCTGGACGGTCGTCATCGGAATCGTCGCCGTGGCCGTGGGGTGTTTATTGGCGAAAAAACGGTGAGAAAACCTGTCATAGGCTTGTCCTTGGGTGCATATACATGGGATAGGAACATGCAAGGAGAGGATGCAATGGAGCTTGTATTTCAAGAACACCAGATGGAATATCTGGAGCAACTGCTGCACGAAACCGTGACGCAGGAGGAAACCGCTGAAATCATCGTCCCGGACAGCTTCCCCGACGTCAACCGGGTCGTGGACAGCTTTGGAACCCTTCTGGTTCGGGAAAAAGAGGTCGCTTCCGGCAGCGTCAGTCTGTCCGGCGGCGTGAAAGCGGGCGTCCTGTTCGTGCCCGAGGGCAGCGACAGCCCGGAACTGCTGGAGGCCTATTTGCCCTTCACCGTGCACAAGGAGCACGACGCCCTGGGACAGGATGCACACGTCCAGTGCCTGTGCCGCATCAAGGAGATCGACGCCAGAATGCTCAACTCCCGCAAGGTGCTCATCCGCGTGAGCCTGTCGTGTCGGGTGATCGCCTACGGCAAACGGGAGGTACAGCTGTTCGACCAGGAACAGGCGGAGGAAGGCGTTTGTCTCAAGCGCACCACCGTACCCATGACCGTCGCCCTGGAAACCGGTGAGAAGACGTTCACCATCAACGACGAGGTGGATCTTCCCGACGGCACGCCGCCCGTGGACCGGGTGCTGAAGGGGCTCTACCGGGTTCAGATCAGCGAAAAGAAGATGATCGGCAACAAGGCCGTGTTCAAGGGCGATTTAATCATTCACACCCTATATCTGGGGATGGACGGAAGCTGCAACGTCTATGAGGCAGCGCTGCCCTTCTCGCAATACGTGGAGCTGGGGCGCGATCTGGACGATCAGGAGGCGTCGCTCTGGGTGTCCTTCTCCGGGGCGGAGCTGGAGCCGGACGGCCAGATGGAATGTCACAGGCTGTTGGTTTCTTTGAATCTGCTGGTACAGTGTACAGTGACCGGCACGCAGCAGGTCACCTACATTGAAGACGGCTACGGCCTGACTCAGGCGCTGGAGCCGCAGTGGCAGAGCGTCAAAATGACCGGGCGGCTGGATTCCCAGGAATTCTCCGATACGCTGCAGGGCGCTTTGACGGTTCCGGCCAAGTCGGTGCTGGACGCCTGGGGATATTGCGACGACGTAATGCAGCAGCGCAACGGGGAGCGGACGGTTCTGCAGTTCGGCGTCTGCTGCAACGTGCTGTACTACGACCAAAACGACCTGCTGCAGGGAAAGATGGTGCGCACCAATAAGACCGTAGACATGGCGCTCTCCTCCGCCGCTTTCTGCCGTCCCGCCACGCAGATCACCGGCCCCATCGCGTACACCGCCGGGAGCAACGCGGAGATCCGCTGCCCGGTCGTCACCCAGGCCGAGTGCTTTGCCCAGCAGGAATTCCGCGGCATCCGCGGCGGCGAGTTGCAACCCTTACCGGCGGAAGAAGACCGGCCGTCTGTGGTTCTGCGGCTGGTGGGGCCGGAGGAATCGCTGTGGTCGGTGGCCAAGTCCTACCGCACCACTGTAAACGACATCCTGCAGGCCAACGATCTGCCCTCAGAGCAGCTGAACGGCCAGCAGATGCTGCTGATTCCCATGTGACGCGGCTGGCGCCGGGAAAAGCAACCTTTGATTCGCGGCCTGCGGGCGGCGAACCGTGCGAGGCTTCAAGCGGGCGTCTGAAATTGCCCGAAGCCTTATCCAACATCGAGATGGAGGAGATAAGATGGTGAGCATCTATCAGGACATCGCCCTGCGTACCGGCGGCGATATTTACATTGGGGTAGTAGGGCCGGTACGGACGGGCAAATCGACCTTTATCAAGCGGGTCATGGAGGCTCTGGTCATTCCCAAGATCGAGGACGCCTACTGGGCCGAGCGCGCCAGAGACGAGCTGCCCCAAAGCGGCTCCGGCAAAACGATTATGACGGCCGAGCCGAAATTCGTCCCGGAGGAAGCGGTGGAGATCAGCCCCGACGGCACGGCGCGGCTGTCCGTCCGCATGATCGACTCGGTGGGTTACATGGTGGACGGCGCCATCGGCGCAACGGAGGACGGAAATCCCCGCATGGTGACGACGCCCTGGTTTGACCATGAGATTCCCATGACCGATGCCGCCGAACTGGGGACAAAAAAGGTGATGGAGGATCACTGTACCATCGGCATCGTCATCACCACCGACGGCACGATCACCGACATTCCCCGCGAGGACTACATCCAGGCCGAGCGCCGTGCCATCGGGGACATGCAGGCGACTGGCAAACCCTTTACCGTAATCGTCAATTCCACCAATCCCCAGGGCGCCGCCGCGCAGGCGCTGCGGCAGGAGCTGGAGGAAGCCTATCACATATCCGTCATCACCGCCGACTGCCAGAGCCTGAGCGAGTCGGAGTGGAAAGAGATTTTCACGGCGATTCTGTACCAATTCCCCATGCGCGAGCTGCGGGTGTACCTTCCCAGCTGGGTCTGCGCGCTGGAGATGAGTCACCCCATGAAGGCCGAGCTTTTTTCCGCCATGCGCACCCAGGCGGGCGGCATCCGCTGTCTGGCGCAGGCGGAACCGGCGGTCGCGGCCATCTGCCAGTTGAATGCCGTCCAGGGCTACCACATCCGCCAGGTGGATCTGGGCAAGGGAACCGTGACCTGCGAGCTGGAGTTCCCGGAGGGACTGTTCTATCAAATCCTGGGAGAGAAATCCGGCCTGTCCATCCGCAACGACGCGGATCTGCTGAACCTTTTGGAGCAGCTCTCGGACACCAAGCGGGCCTACGACCGGCTGGAAAACGCTTTGGAGGAGGTCAACGCCACCGGCTATGGCATCGTCATGCCCAGCGCCGAGCAGATGCACCTGGAAGTACCGGAAATTGTGAAAAAGGGCAGCGCCTACGGCGTCAAGCTGCAGGCCCGCTCCGAGGCGATCCACATGATCAAGTGCGAAATCGAAACGGAAATCTGCCCCATGGTCGGTGACGAGAAGCAGTCTGAGGACCTGGTCAACTACCTGTTGGGCGAATACGAGGGCAGTACCGAACGGCTGTGGGATAGCAACATCTTTGGCAAGTCGGTGTACGAACTGGTCAACGAGGCCCTCAACACCAAGCTCAAACGGATGCCCGACGACGCGCGCTATAAGATGCGCGACGCCCTCTCGCGTATCATCAACGAAGGCTGTAACGGCCTGATTTGTATTCTTCTGTAGCGTCCCGGTGCGGCGGTGCCAAAAGGCCCCCTGATGTGAATTCATGAACCGGTTCCCGTCAAGAGAAAATAAAAAATTAAAATTTTTTGGTCAGCAGAGAAATCTGCTGACCGCTTTTTATGGTCAGATAAAATTTTACGCTGACGGGATTATCCTCGTCAGCCACAAGGCGGATGCGCTCTGGCCACTGATCAATCCCAATTCTCTGAAGTTTCTGACGCGGGAACAGTTTGTGACGGTGCTGTACCGGTTTGCGAAGCTGCTGGGCAAGGCGTGAGATGGACAAGCTGAAACCTAAGCGGCGGGAATACTCGAAGCGGCTGATCTCGGACATCCGGGCTTTGCTGTGGATGGTTTTCAGAAAGAAGCCAATATGGATAGCCCACCTAGCTCAGGGAAAATGTATATAACTGCCGGTTACTCCTTGACTGTTCCCGCGTTTATCATGGACACCCCCGCTGCCGGGGGTATTGGGGACTCCAAGCTGGCTATGACCTGCAAGGAACGCAAAAAAGACCGCCGATTCAATCAGCGGTCTAGTCTGAGGACAAACCCAAACATGTGTTTCATGAAAAACACAGTGTTCGGATTTTAATCGTCTGGTGGAGCATGAGGCGTAGCGTCCGAACACTTCACCCGCCTCAACAGCTTCCAGCATTTTCAGCGTTACAGTGCTTTTGTCCCCGCTGAAATTGAAGCTCAGCTTCAGGCAATCGTCGTAGACGAATACCGCATTTACGAAGGTCTGAATCAGGCGCTTTTGTAACTCCCTGTCCCCGTGGTCTGCTTTGCGCAGATCGTTCAGGTAGAAGGCAATGTGTTCCTTTTTGAGGTGGAAACCCTTTGCAAGCTCCCGGTCTGCAATGGACGCTTTCAGCTCTGCCTTCTGTGTAGTCAGCTCGTCCATGCGGGCCTTTGTTTCCTCTGTGAATATCCCGGCCTCCATTGCCCGGATTAGATTTTTAATTGCAAAGTCCGTCTGTTCAAGCTGCCGAGTGAGGTTGCGTAGCTCTTCTTGACTGTTATCCTGATCGAGGTAGTATTGCCATGTGTTTTCAATGATAAAGTCAAGCAGCTCTGTATCGGCCAGCAGATTACAGGTTGCCTTGATAACCAAATCCTCAATGTCGGCCTGCCGGACGGCCTTTTTGTCGCAGGACCTGAAACGCTTCTTGTTTGAGCAGATATAGTAGTTGTGCTTTGCCCCTGTCCTGCTTGTACCGCTCTCCCCGAACATAAGAGCGCCGCACTTCCCGCAGAATAGCTTTTCTGTCAGAATGTAATCCGCTCTGGCCCATGTCTTGGCCGGTGCGCGTTTATTGACCTTCAGCATTTCCTGCACCTTGTAGAAAACGTCGTCCTCTATGATACGCGGGACGCCGCCTTCAATGTACCTGCCGTGGCTGTTATAGACGCCTCTGTATTTCTCGTTCTTCAGGATCGTGTGTAAGCTGTTTTTCGTGAATGGAGTACCGCGCAGTGTCCGCAGGCCCTTTTCGTTGAGGGCCTTTACAATCTCCGTGACCGTGGCCCCGTCCGCGTACATGGTGAAGATCATCCTCACCGTGGGTGCGGTATCTTCGTCTATGACGAATTTCTTGTCAGGCCCGGTCTTGTAGCCCAGCGGACGGTTGCCGCCGGTGACTTGGCACTTCTCAGCGCTCTCTGCAATGCCGCGCCGGATATTCTGAGAGAGTTGCAAGCTGTAATACTCAGCGAAGCCCTCAAGTACGCTTTCCAGAATGACGCCCTCCGGCGTGTCCGGTATTTTTTCTGCAACGTACTCAACCCGGACGCCGTTCTTCCGGCATTTCATTTTGTTTATGGCTATCTCTTCCCGGTTGCGCCCAAATCGGTCAACCTTCCAGAGAATGATAACGCTGAATTGCTTTTTTGTCGTGTCCTTCAGCATACGCTGAAATTCCTCACGGTTATCTGTGCGGCCAGACTTTGCCCGGTCCACATACTCATGTACGATGGTGTAGCCGTGTGCCTCTGCGTACTTCTTCGCCTCTGCAAGCTGCCCCTCTATGGACTGTTCGCCCTGACTGTGACTTGAGTACCGAGCATAGACGGCTGCCAGATCGCCTTCTTTTCCTTTTTTCGATACATTCCATGAAATATCTACCGACATACCGTTATCTCCCGTTCAACCCTTCTGCGTCATGCAGAAGGGCTCTTTCTGTCCATTCGTATACTTGCCCGTTCTGGCGCAAAAGGTCCAAATTCTGAAGCCCGTCTATTATTCTCATTGCCCTATCATATCCGACCTTGCAGCGACGCTGTATAACGCTCACCCCGATATTCGGAGCCTGCGCAATACCATCAATGTCAATGCTGGTAAGGTCACGGTCACACCACAAAAGCGCCTCTTGTACTCTGCTTTTGTCTATGCGCACGGCTTGGGTAGCGGTGGGCTGCGCAGGTACGAAGGTCTTAGCGGGTGTAGCTTGCGGCGCACTTCCCGCCGGTGCTTTCCTGCGTTGGGTGATTTTCTTTTTCGCCAGCCGCCACAATGCCCTGATCCAAAACGGGCAGGAAATGATAACGGCGACACAGACAGCTATACAAGCCCCCAGCCAGACGGGCTGCCCCTTCGCAGTCTCTATCCCTGTGTTTATAAAGCCAATCACCAGAAGCAGATACAGCACCCACAGCACAATCTTCAGCCCTTTGCCTGAGCCTCCGGCAGACTGTACGCCCTCAAGCAGAATGACGCCGTTTGCTTTGGCGAGGTCCCGCGCTGCCTTTGTGAATGTGCTGTTTGTAACGACCATAGCCACGTCACAGCCGTAGAAGGCTTTACCAGCTACCACTTCCTGTACCGCGCTGACCCCCACGGGATTTGAGTAGTATTTGCATTGAACAGCGTATGTGTGGCCGCCCTTGTGAGCGGTCACGTCAACCCCATAATCACCGGACACCTTTGTGACCTTTGCTCCGGTGTAGCCATGTCCTTTCAGGTACCGGGCTACCACATATTCATAATCGTGACCGTCCACGTTTTTACCACCTATACTGAGTAGAGATTTCCGAATTTATATAAGCTCACAGCTTTGCGCATAAAGTCCTCTGTCACGTTGAAGTATTCTGCAAGCTCCCATATTTCTGTATAGCCGTCTGCAACGGCCTCTTCCAGCTCATCTTCCGGGATGAGCTTTTTTATTGCCCATTTGTCAGCGCGGTTTTCGTGGCGCTGCCGACTGTCGAAGGGCGAATAGACGTTGTAGAACGCCCCTGTTGCGCAATGCCCCAATTCGTGAGCAAGTTTTGTCTTTTCGTCAGCCGTGGAGGCTATTTTGCGCGGATCAATAGCAATGTAGCACTGACCGTCTGAATCCATCGTTGAAAGAGCCTCCCGCTTGCCGAGGCTGAAAGCTGCTACGTCTACACGCTCACTCTCCGCAAGGTTATAAAGCTCAGTGAGTGTCATTTATCCTGTTTTCGCTCCTTTATGAAAGCCGCAAAGCGCTTCACGTCCTCTAAGTCCTTTTCGTCAATATTCTCTGTGTCGCCCCAAAGAGCAAATATTAGCTCTGCGTCCTGCGGAGAAAACCGGCGCAGGTTGCCGGAACGCCTCTGAGCCTCCCGCTGCGCGTCGCGCTCAGCGGCAAGCATAATGGCCCGCGCCTTCTTCATATCCCCGTTGGCGGCCTCAACATAGGCCAGCGGAATTTCGGCCAGCGCGGCACCGTCTTTGTCGTAGTCTATTGGATCGTCAGTGCGGCCCAGCAGATAGTCAACGGATACGCCGAAGTAGTCCGCAATTTTTGCGGCGGTATAAGAATCGGGCTTCGCGTCAACGCCCTGCATATATTTCTTTTTCCAGTAAGACACGCTGCCTTTGCTGAAGCCTATTTCTGTGCTTGCCTTAGTGGGTGTAATACCCTTTTCTTCGCAGAGCTGTTTGAAAATGTCGTAGAACATAGAGCGCCTCCAAAAAATAATTCAAATATTTGCTCCAGACCTCTTGACAAGTTCAAATAGTTGCTCTATAATAGGTGATGTTAGAGCAAATATTTGAACATGGTGCAAGAGGGAAAACCCTCCTAAATCGGAGCGCCTAACTGAGTGCAATATTGAGTAGCGTCTATATTATAGCACGTCAGTACAAATATTTCAACTCTTTCAGGAAAAATATTTGAACGGAGGTGAAATTTCTTGATGTTGGACTGGACCGCTGAAGTGGCCGGACGTATGCACGCGGCAGGTGTAACCGGGCTTGAGCTTGCCAAAGAGGCAGGCGTATCGAATTCGTACCTGTCCGCTGTCCTTCATAAAAAGAAGGGCAACGAGCAGACCCGGCAGCGCATTATCTGCGCACTGGAATGCCTTGAGCAGCGGCAGGCAGACGCCCGCGTAGTTAATTCGTAAGAGAGGTAAGCATTATGTCCCACGTTATTGAGTGCGAACAGATACCAAAAGTACAACTTGATATTCTGAGCCGTACACTGCTTGCCGCAATGGAGCGCTTCTACTCTGATCCGGTCAACCTGACACGGTTTGAAGAGTGGTTGCACGGAGAGGAAGGTAAAGCCTATGTTGAGCGAAACAGAACGCAGACAGCAGCGCAGACAGCAGCGTATTAAACTACGCCGGTTTATCCGAAGCCTGTTCGCTGTGATCCTCATGGAGGCCGCCGTTATCGTTTTCCTTTTGGTACGCGGCTGCACCGGCGCAGACACACATGAGGTAGAACAGCAAACGGTTCCGATGATCCCAACGGTTGAGGCGTCCACACCCTTTGAATTCTGCAATATCACGCTTGACGTAAACGGCACATCGGCAGACAAAGAGCCAGAAGCGGAAAGCGCTGGATACCTACACAGCGAGGAAATACCGCTGAGCTTTAAGCTTCAGGAAGTCATGCAGCAGGCCTGCGAAACATACGGCGTCCCTTATTCTCTGGCTCTGGCAATCGCAGAACGGGAAAGCACCTTTGACGTGACCGCCGACAACGGCCTGTGTTACGGAATAATGCAGATCAACGGAATCAACTATGAACGTCTGCGCGGTCTTGGGATTGAGCCTACCGATCCTGAAGGCAACATCGTTGCCGGTGTCTTTATGATCGGTGAGCTGCTTGATAAGTACGGCGATACCAACAAAGCCCTCATGGCCTACAACTGTGGCGAGGGTGGCGCGTCCCGGCTTTGGGAGCAGGGCTATAGCTCAAGTGAATACTCAAGGCAAGTAATTTCTCTGGCTGAGAAATGGCAACAAATCATTGAAGCATGAACTTATGTGACTAAGGAGGCAATTATCATGTATGAATTCAAGATCACGGTAGAGGTACCGGGCCTGCCGGAGGCTATCAACCGTCTGGCAGACGCTTTGACGGCTGGGTTTCCTCACACCGTCTGCAATCAGAACGGTGCGAACAATCAACACATCGAAAACGCCGGTGTCCTGAACATCGACCATTCCACGGTTAAGGAGGAAGCGCCCGAAAACCCTACGACCCCTGCCAACGCAGAAGCTGCGTCGGCTGCCCAGACTGTCCCTGTGACAACATCATCCCCTTCTGAGGGCAAGAGCTACACGCTGGACGACCTCAGCAAAGCCGGTGCCGCTCTGGTAGATCAGGGCAAGATGCCGCAGCTTCTTGAACTGCTCAAGAAGTACGGCGTACAGGCAATCACGCAGCTTGACGCAAGCGTGTACCCGGCGTTTGTGGAGGAAATGAAGGCTCTGGGCGCTCAGCTCTAATGAGGTACCCGCTATGCCTACTCCAAACACACACGCGCTTCTGAGTGCGTCCAGCGCCCACAGGTGGCTTGCCTGTACGGCAGCGCCGCACTTTGAAGAGAATTTCCCGGACGGTACCAGCACCTATGCTGAGGAAGGCACACTGGCCCACAGTATTTGTGAGCTGTACGCCCGCAAGAAATTCACCATTATGACTACCCGCAAATTCAACACTGAGCTGAAAAAGCTGCAAGCGCAGCCCCTGTATCAGGAAGAAATGCTCAGGACGGCTGAGGCCTACGTTGAATATCTGACGGAAAAAGCCATGTGCTACACAGCTATGCCGCACGTCGCTATGGAAGTCAAGGTTGACCTCACTGAGTACATACCTGACGGTTTCGGGACCTGTGACTGCATCATGGTAGGCGGTGACACGCTGCATATCACGGACTACAAGCACGGCAAAGGCGTTCCTGTTTCTGCCGTAGGCAACCCGCAAATGCGGCTGTACGCGCTGGGCGCTCTGAGGCTCTACAGTGCCGTGTACGGCGATCAAATCAAGAAGGTATCAATGGGTATCTGCCAGCCGCGCCTGTCTGACACGGCAAGCGAGGACGCCCTGACGGTGGAAGAACTGCTTGCATGGGGCGAGAGTGTCAAGCCCATTGCAAAAGAGGCCTTTGACGGTCCCGGCAATTTCTGCCCCGGCGATCACTGCCGTTTCTGCAAAGGTAAGGTGCAGTGCCGCGCAAGGGCCGCCCACTTTGCAGGCTTCTCTGAATTCATAGGTGCTGACATAGTGGGCCGCATGACCGAAGCGGATTATGAGGCCCGCGAACAGGCCGAAAGCTACAGCGCCGACTTACCGCCGATCCTGTCCAACGCGGAGGTTGCTGACCTGCTTGTGCAAGCTGAAGGGCTTGCCGCATGGTACAAGGACCTTCAGGACTACGCAACCGGCGCACTGCTTGCCGGTGATGAAATCCCCGGCTGGAAGCTGGTAGAGGGCCGCAGCAATCGTACCTTCACCGACGTTGACGATGCTGTACAGGCACTGCTTGACGCCGGATACGAAGAGGCCATGATTTATGACCGCAAGCCGAAAACGCTGACAGAGCTTGAAAAAATGCTGGGCAAAAAGACCTTTGCAGAACTGCTGTCCGGCTATGTGACAAAGCCGAAGGGAAAACCTACACTTGCCCCGCTGGCTGACAAGCGCAAGGCGTTCAACCCCGGCGCAGCTGAGTTTGAAGGTGTCGGCAATGGCTGAAACTGTCTACCTGAATGACGGGAGCATGGAGGCTATTTTCACCGACAAGGACGTTTTTCTGGAACGTCTGCTTCGTGAAAAGCTCGGTGACGACGCCGCCCGCTGCTTCACGGAATACATTGCAGGGCTGAAGGATGATCTGCAATGGCAGGAGGAAAGCACCAAAGAACAGGAAAAGAGCGCAGACGGCTATTTCGCCATGTGCCATGAGGCCTGCGACAATTTCAGTGAAATCCTCCGGCTGCTTGAAGCACCCCGTTTTGACCGTAAAGCGCTGAAGAAGGCAGCGCAGATAGGCCATGACGCATTGTATAAGAATCTATAACCAATGAAATTTATGTAAAAAAGGAGTAATTGAATCATGTATCAGAATGACGCGAAAAGAGTTTTGACCCCTGAGTGCCGCTTGTCCTATGCCAACCTTGTTACGCCGAAGGCACCGGCGAACAACCCCAACGCTGAACCGAAGTACAGCGTGACCCTGCTGATCCCGAAGTCCACCGGCATTAAGACAGAGCTTGACGCAGCTATGGAGGCGGCGGCGCAGGAGGCCGTCAATGCGAAGTGGAACGGTGTGCGCCCGCAGCGCCTTGAATCCGTCGTGCATGACGGTGACGGTGTGCGTCCCTCCGGTGAGCCTTTTGGCCCTGAGTGCAAGGGCTGCTGGGTAGTGACAGCTTCCAGTAAGAACAAGCCCTACGTCTGCGGCATCGACAATACGCAGTGTGAGCTTGCCCCCACCGATATTTACAGCGGTATGTATGCCCGCGTGAGCATCAACTTCTACGGCTACTTTGCCGCTGGGCGTCGCGGCGTCGGCTGCGGTCTGCGTGGTGTGATGAAAACCCGTGACGGTGAGCATCTGAGCGGTGCCGTTGTGACCGCCTCTGAGTTTGCCGGTGTCGGCAACCAGCCCGCTATCCCGTCGATCAATCCCCTGACCGGTCAGCCCATGTAAGACCTGCGGTGTCCGGAAGGGCGGTTGCACAATGGCTGCCCTCCCACCATAAAGCAAAAGGAGGCAAGCTATGACACACCACCTGTCTATTGACCTTGAAACCTTTTCAAGCGTCAACCTGAAAAAAGCGGGTGCGCAGGCCTATATCCGTAGCCCTGATTTTGAAATCCTACTCTTCGCCTACAGTCTTGACGGTAAGCCGGTACAGGTAATCGACATGGCACAAGGCGAGGCGATCCCTGCGGATATTCTGTCTGCGCTCACAGACCCCGAATATCTGAAACACGCCTACAACGCGGCCTTTGAATGGGGCTGCCTGAGCCGCTACACGGGGCAGGAGCTGCCGCCCTCTCAGTGGCGTGACACGATGCTTCACGGTCTTTATTGCGGCTATACGGCGGGCTTAGAGGCCACAGGACGGGCTTTAGGCATACCGGAGGATAAGCAGAAGCTGAATACCGGCAAGGCTCTGATCCGCTATTTCTGCGTCCCCTGCAAGGCCACAAAGGCTAACGGAGGCCGCAACCGCAACCGCCCGCACCATGACCCGGACAAATGGGCGCTCTTCAAAGAGTACAACGCTCAGGACGTGGAAGCTGAAATGGAAATTGCCCGTTTCCTGTCCGCCTTCCCGGTGCCGGACGACGTGCAGAAGCAGTGGGAAACCGACCTAATAATCAATGCCCGTGGCATTGCCGTAGACATGGACTTTGTGCATGGCGCTCTGGAAATGGGCAACACGGTACGCACGGAACTGACGGACGAGGCTGTGAAAATCTCCGGGCTGTATAACCCCAACAGCGTACGGCAGCTCTCACAGTGGCTGTCCGATAAAACCGGTTCAGACGTGAGCAACCTACGCAAGGAAACGGTCAGTGAAATGCTGGGCCGCGACGACAACAGCGACGACGTGCAGAGGATGCTTGAAATCCGGCAGGAGCTGGGCAAGACCTCTACAAAGAAGTATGACGCGATACAGGAAGCCGTCTGTGACGACGGGCGCGTACGCGGGCTGCTTCAATTCTACGGAGCAAATCGTACCGGGCGCTGGGCCGGACGGCTGGTGCAGGTGCAGAATCTGCCCAGAACCTACACAGAGCCGCTTGAGCTGGCTCGTGATCTTGTGAAGGGCCGCAAGCTGGATGCGCTGCGTGTGGTGTACGGCTCCCCGAATGATACGTTGTCACAGCTTATCCGTACCGCCTTTGTGGCTGCCCCCGGCAATGTGCTGATAGACGCAGACTTCTCAGCGATTGAGGCCCGCGTTATATCGTGGCTGGCCGGTGAGGAATGGCGGCTTGAGGTTTTCAGGACCCACGGCAAAATCTATGAGGCTTCGGCCTCTCAGATGTTCGGCGTCCCTCTGGAACGGATCAAGAAAGGCAACCCGGAGTATGCGCTACGGCAGCGCGGCAAGGTGGCTGAGCTGGCACTTGGCTATCAGGGCGGCGTCGGCGCTATGCGCAATATGGACGTGGGCAACCTGCTTGCGGACCTCTCCGACGATGAAGTACAGGAAATCGTCAACCGGTGGCGTAGCACAAACCCAAAAATCCGGGACCTGTGGTATTCCTTCGACAGCGCGGCTGCTGAGGTTATCACCAACGGCGGCAGCGTCCGTGTGCGCGACTGTGTGTTTGCCCGTGAGTGCGATTGCATACGCGGCACAACCTGTATGACTATCACTCTCCCGTCTGGCCGGAAGCTCTACTACATTGACCCGGCTGTGGGTGAAAACCGCTGGGGCGGTACGGCCCTGTCCTACATGGGCATGGATCAGACAACAAAAAAGTGGAAGCGCATTGAAACATACGGCGGCAAGCTGGTAGAGAACTGTGTTCAGGCTATCGCCCGTGACTGTTTGGCTCAGGCGCTGGAACACCTTGAGGCTGAAGGCCTTCCGGTAGTTTTCCACGTACACGATGAGGTAGTAATTGACGTTGCTCCCTTCGGCACGAAAAAGGAAATGCTGGAAAAGGTTGTAGGCATTATGACAACACCCATTCCGTGGGCGCAGGGCTTACCTCTTGACGCTGACGGTTGGGTAGGTACATTTTTCAAAAAAGATTAGGAGGCAATTCCTTATGAAAAACAGCTATGAAAAATTCTTGCACTGGGCGATTGTTATTGCCATTATGGTGATTATCGCCGTGGTAACGCTCGGTACTCTGTCAATTCCCGTTGTCCTGTCGGTTATGTTCTCTTGGTATTGGCTTTTCCTGTATGCGGGGTATCTGCTTGTTGTCCTGTTCATTGCCCTGTATGCAACAGATAATTCAGGTGGTGGCAAAAAGCAATGAGCATATTCAATGATCCCATAGATTATGACGAATACGCACCGGCTGAGAATAGTTACACAATGAGCTGTGATAATTGCAGTGATGAACTGAATGGCAGTTACGGCTTTGTACTGTTTGAAGAGATGTTACTATGGCAAGCCTGTTTGACGGCATCGGCGGGTTTCCGCTGATATGGGAACTGCTGAACGGAAAAGGCACTTGTCTTTGGGCGTCGGAAATTGAGGAATTTCCGATTGCAGTTACAAAATTACGATTTCCAGAGGAGAAAACAATATGAGTTTGGCAGTAAAGATAGTTTTTCTTGTTCTCACTGTGCTGCTTTTTCTTTACGGCGCGGGAACGCAGGATGAAAAACGCGCCCGCCTTTACACGGCGGCGGCTTTGGTGCTGGCGG
>CAYVEB010000010.1:0-24561 GCA_964450645.1 uncultured Oscillospiraceae bacterium
CCATTGCTGAATATTATCAATTCGGCCATTCAGGCCGGATTGATAAAATTGCCAAGCGGTTTATTCAGCAGACATTATTCTACACGATTTTTGCCAAAATAGATACCATATTTTTCAAAATTGTTACAATATTTTTCGGCGGATCCGCCGTGCGCAAAAATTCGGCGCGCGGTTGCAATTTGGATGCGGGCGTGTTAAGATAGGAGCGATTAATTAAATGGGGGGGAGGTGTCCCATGGAGGAGATATTGGCGCTTTTTCGGAGCCTTTTGCGGGCGCTTGCGTCGCTGTATCCGGCGGCGCTGGCGGTCAGCGGCGTTTTGGCGGCGGTCGTGGGGTTCTTTGGTATTCACAATACGGTTTATTGCATCCTGGGTTTTTTTGTCACGCGGCGCTTCCGTCCCGCCCAAAACAAGCACCGCTACGCCATCGTGATTCCGGCGCGCAATGAGGAAAAGGTAATTGGAAACCTGCTCCACAGCATCCAGGCGCAGGATTACCCGCAGGAGCTGCTGACCGTCTTTGTGGTGGCCGACAACTGCACCGACGGCACCGCCCGCGTCGCGCGGCAATGGGGCGCGGTCTGCTATGAACGGTTCAACGCGCAAGAGCGCACCAAGGGCTTCGCCCTGCAGTTTTTGTTTGATCGGATTGCCAGGGACTTCGGAATCGCCACGTTTGAGGGCTATTTTATCTTCGACGCGGACAACCTGCTCAAAGCCGACTACATATCCCGTATGAACGACGCCTTTGACGAGGGCGAGAAGATCATTACGTCCTACCGCAACACCAAAAACTGGAATGAAAGCTGGATTGCCTCGACCTACGCGCTGCATTGGCTGCGGTCGATCCGCTGGAATCACCGGGCCAGGTCGTTTTTGCACCTGGCGACCAACATCCAGGGGACGGGATTTTTGTTCGCCAACGAGATTGTCAAGGACGGCTGGAAGTACACGTCCTTGACGGAAGACCGGGCGCTGACGGCCGACTGCGTGGTGCGGGGGTACGAGATCACGTATAATGACGCCGCGGAGTTCTACGACGAGCAGCCGGTGAGCCTCAAGGTGGCGCTGCGGCAGCGGCTGCGGTGGTCCAAGGGGCATCTGATGGCCTTTGCGGAAAACGGCTGGGGGCTGCTGCGGGGGATTTTCGTCGCGCCGCAGACCTACCGCGCGGGGGACCGGAAGGGACAGCGGTTCTGGCGGGAGATCCGCCACCGGTTTATGGCCTTTGACACGCTGGCGCAACTGATGCCGAAAAATGTGATCCATCTGGCCAGATGGCTGGTGACGAATCTGCTGCTGTATCCGCTGGTCTGCTGGCAGACGGGGATCGACCATCTGCAGCTTTTGCCGGACAGCACGGCACTGGGGCGGATTTTCCGGAAATTCGCGGGGGATTTGACGCTCAGCGCGCCGCCAGGGGTGCGGGCGTATGTGCTGTGCGTGCTGGCGGTACTCTGGCTGCGGCTGTTTTACAGGTTTTGCAGATATCTGATCAATATTCCGGTGGCGGCGTATCTATTGATTGTAGAGAGGCGGCGCCTTGTGCCGATTCCCCTTTGGCGCAAGTGCCTGTACTGCTTGACCTGGCCGACGTTTGACATCATCGGCCGCTATACGCAGTATGTGGCGCTGTTTGTAAAGGTGAGCTGGAAGCCGATCCCGCACGAGAGCAAGGTCACCATCGACGACATCCAAGTGGGCGTCCGGTAGCGGACAAGACCGATTTTTTCGCGTTGAAAGGCGCGAACGCCACAAGGCTTTCCAACCAGATCCCGGCCGAAGGCCGGGACAGCTCAAACCAAATTCGCTCAAACGAGGGCCGCTCCGCTGGATCGCATCGCGGCGGGAATTCGCGCAAAAATGCCAGTGCGCCGCGCGAAATTTTGTAAATTTCCGCCGTCGGGGCCGTCGGGAGATAAAACCAAAAAAATTGAAAAAATTTCCGAAACCTCTTGACTTTCAGGAGGTTTCGGATTATTATATATAGGCACGCGAGCGCGAGCGTAACAACTGCGCCGTGTGTGTCAATGCGATGAAGCGGGAGATTGCGCACCAGGTGCGGTAACTTCCGCGGAGTATGTCCGGTCATCGGGCGGCTGGGAGTCCTGTCGCGCTGCGTATATCGCCGCGTTCAGAATCGGCCGGCAAATTGTCGGCCTGTTTTTGTGCCGCGGAGTGATACGCACGGCAAAGCGGGCAGATCCTCTCGACCGTACCCAGCTAGACACCTCAATAACTGAGTACGTTAGTTTTTAAGGAGGAAACATTCACTATGGCAACTCAGCAAATTCTTCGCGTCCGTCTGAAGGCGTATGACCATCAGCTCATCGACGCCAGTGCGGAAAAAATTGTAGAAACCGCAAAGCGCAACGGCGCTGCTGTTTCCGGCCCCATCCCCCTGCCCACCAAGAAAGAGGTGGTCACCATTCTGCGCGCGGTTCACAAGTACAAGGACTCCCGCGAGCAATTTGAGCGCAGGACCCATAAAAGATTGATCGACATCCTCAACCCCAACCCGAAGTGCATGGAGGCCCTGATGGCCCTGGATCTTCCCGCTGGTGTCGAGATCGAGATAAAGCTGTAATTCACGGAAATAACCCTAATCTGTGAAAGACAGATGCCCGCAATTGTCCGCGCGTTTCGCGCGGACCCGGGTCAAGTTGGCAAACCAATGGCAGCCAATGGCCAAGTTTTCCAACCAATAACCTATAAAAGGAGAAAACAATATGCAAAAAGCAATCATCGGCAAAAAAGTGGGCATGACCCAGATCTTCGATGAAAGCGGTCACGTGATTCCGGTAACTGTCATTGAGGCAGGCCCATGCGTCGTGACCCAGAAGAAGACCGAGGAGACGGACGGTTACACGGCGGTGCAGCTGGGCTTCGGCGATGTGAAAGAAGCGAAGCTGTCCAAGCCGGAGATCGGCCATCTCAAAAAGGCTGGCGTATCCGCCAAGAAATATTTGAAAGAATTTAAGCTGGATAAGGCCGCGGAGATGAACGTGGGCGACGAGATCAAAGCGGACACCTTTGCCGCTGGCGACCACGTGGATGTAACCGGTATCAGCAAGGGCCACGGCTTCACCGGTGTTGTCAAGCGCTGGAACGCGCATCGCACCCCCATGACCCACGGCGGCGGCCCTGTTCACCGTCATGCTGGTTCCATGAACGCGTGCAGCGATCCGTCCCGAATTTTCAAGGGCAAGATCGGCGCGGGCCATTGGGGCGTGGAACAGGTTACGGTCCAGAATTTGGACGTTGTTCAGGTCGATCCGGAGCTGAACATGATCGCCGTGCGCGGCGCCATCCCCGGCCCTAAGGGCGGCGTGGTCTATTTGAAGTCCACGGTCAAGACGGTCCATGTGCCGAAGGGTACCGCCGGTATCAGCACCAACCCGCAGAAGGCTTCCGCCCGTGTCAACCCGCAGAAGGCCTCGGCAAGAAACCGCTAAGGAAAGGAGCTTGACAAATGAAAACGAACGTATTTGACATGACTGGCAAGCAGGTCGGCGAAGTCGAACTTTCCGAAGCGATTTTTGGCATTACGCCCAACGAATCCGTAGTCCACGATGTGGTCAAGAACCATCTGGCCAATTGCCGCCAGGGCACGCAGTCCGCGCTGACCCGCGCCGAGGTTTCCGGTGGCGGCAAGAAGCCCTGGAGACAGAAAGGCTCCGGCCGCGCCCGCCAGGGCAGCACCCGTGCGCCCCAGTGGACCCACGGCGGCGTTGTCTTTGCCCCGAAGCCCAGAAGCTATTCCTATACACTCAACAAGAAGGTACGCCGCCTGGCTATGAAGTCCGTGCTCAGTGCCAAGGCCGCTGCCGAAAACATTGTCGTCATCGATGAGATTAAGATGGACACCATCAAGACCAAGACATTCAAAGCCTTCCTGGAAGCTGTGAACGTGGATTCCAAGGCGCTGGTGGTCACGGCTTGTGCGGATGAAAAGGTGGTCAGATCCGCCCGGAACCTTCCTGGTGTGAACGTTGCCTTTGCCAACATCATCAATGTCTACGACATTCTCAACGCCAACAAGCTGGTCGTGGATAAGGCCGCGCTGGCAAAAATTGAGGAGGTGTTTGCGTAATGACGAACGCTTATGACATCATCATCCGGCCGGTCATCACCGAACAGTCCATGGAATCCGCCGACGACAAGCGGTATGTGTTCATGGTCGCCGTGAATGCCAATAAAATCGAGATTAAAAAAGCGGTGGAAGAGATTTTCGGCGTGAAGGTCGAAAAGGTCAACACCTTGCGTATGCGCGGCAAAGAAAAGCGCCAGGGCGCATATCCCGCGGGCCGCCGCGCCGCATATAAAAAGGCCATGATCAAGCTGACGGCCGACTCCAAGACCATCGAGTTCTTCGAAGGTATGGCGTAATCTGGGAAGGAGGAACGAACATGGCAATTAAATCGTTTAAGCCCTACACTCCGGCAAGACGAAACATGACAGTTTCCGCCTTCGACGGCGTGGATAAAAAAGCAAAGCCGGAACGCACTCTGGTGCAAACCCTGAAGAAACACGCCGGCCGCAACAGCTACGGCAGAATCACCGTCCGCCACAAGGGTGGCGGCAACCGCCGCAAGTACCGTGTTATCGACTTCAAGCGTGATAAGCTGGGGATTCCGGCCGTTGTTCAGCGCTTGGAGTATGATCCCAACCGTAGCGCGTTCATCGCCTTGGTCAAATATGAGGACGGCGAGCTGCGATATATCCTGGCGCCCGTTGGCCTAAAGGCCGGCGACACCGTGGTGTCCTCGCCCAATGCCGACATCAAGCCCGGCAACGCGCTCCCGATTGAAAAGATCCCAGTTGGCACCGTGATCCACAACATCGAGCTCCAGCCCGGCCACGGCGCGCAGCTTGCCCGTTCCGCCGGCGCTGCCGCGCAGCTCATGGCGAAGGAGCCGGAAAAGAATCTGGCGCAGGTCCGTATGCCATCGGGCGAAGTTCGCTACGTGCGGATGAACTGCCTGGCCACCATCGGACAGGTTGGCAATCTGGACCATGAAAACATCCACATCGGCAAAGCCGGTCGCAAGCGCCACATGGGCATTCGTCCCACGGTCCGCGGTTCCGTGATGAACCCCAACGACCACCCGCACGGCGGCGGCGAGGGCCGCGCTCCCGTTGGCCGGCCCGGCCCGGTTACACCTTGGGGCAAGCCCGCGCTTGGCCTGAAGACGCGCAAGAAGAAGAACCCGACCAACAAGTTCATCATCCGGCGCAGAGACAGCAAGTAAGGAGGACATGAAATATGAGCAGAAGCATTAAAAAAGGCCCGTTTGTTGCTCCTGAGCTGTATAAGCGCGTGGAGGAACTGAATAAGACTGGCGAAAAGAAGGTTTTGAAGACCTGGTCCAGATCTTCTACCATTTTCCCCTCCTTTGTAGGACACACCATCGCCGTCCATGACGGCCGGAAGCATGTGCCTGTGTATATCACGGAAGACATGGTCGGGCACAAGCTGGGCGAGTTCGTTCCCACCAGAACGTTCCGCGGCCACTCCGGCTCCAAGACTTCTAACGCTAAGTAAGGGGGAAGTAAGAATGGAAGCAAGAGCATATGTAAAACACGTGCGCATGACGCCCCGTAAGGTGAAGATCGTGTGCGACATGATCCGCGGCAAGGACGCGGCAACGGCCGAGGCGCTGCTGATGCAGACGCCCAAGGCCGCGACGGAACCCATTCTGAAGCTCCTGAGAAGTGCGATGGCAAATGCGGAAAACAACCACGGTTTGAACCGTGAGAAACTGTATGTATCCACCGCGTTGGTTGGCCCCGGCGCCACGCTCAAGCGCGGCATGCCCCGCGCCCGCGGCGGTTTCAACCGCATTTTGAAGAGAACCACTCACATCACCATCGGTGTGAGCGAGAAGGAATAAGGCAGGAGGTTACTATGGGACAAAAGGTTAATCCCCATGGACTGCGCGTTGGCGTAATCAAAGATTGGGACTCTCGTTGGTATGCCCGGGAGGAGAAAGTCGGCGACCTGGTGGTCGAGGACTACAACATCCGGAAGTTTATCAAGAACAAACTGTACTCCGCCGGTATTGCCAAAATTGAAATTGAACGCAACAATACGCGTGTGAAGATCAACATCCATTGTTCCCGCCCGGGCGTTGTCATCGGCAAGGGCGGCCAGGATATTGAGATCCTGCGTAAAGAGGTTGAAAAGCTCATCGGGAAGACGGTTGCCATCAACATTGTGGAGATCCGCAGCCCCGATTTGAGCGCGCAGCTGGTGGCGGAGAACATTGCCGCCCAGCTGGAGAAGAGAATTTCCTTCCGCCGCGCCATGAAGCAGGCGATGCAGCGGGCCACCCGTCTGGGCGCCAAGGGCATCAAGTGCGCCTGCGGCGGCCGCTTGGGCGGCGCGGAAATTGCTCGTTCTGAATCCTATCACGAAGGCACCATCCCCCTGCAGACCCTCCGCGCTGACATCGACTATGGCTTTGCCGAGGCGAACACCACCTACGGCAAGATCGGCTGCAAGGTCTGGATCTACAAGGGAGAAGTACTCAATACCACCCTGCGCAGCGCCAATCCGGAACCTGCCAAGCGTGAGCGCCGCGAGCGCCGCGACCGCCGCGACCGCCGTGGCAATGGCGGCCGGAACTACAACGGCGAGCGCAGCTCCGAGCGCGGTGAGCGCAGCTCTGAGCGCGGCGAACGTACGGATCGCCGTCCGCGAGAGCGCAAGGAAGGAGGCAACCGCTGATGTTAATGCCCAAAAGAGCAAAGTTCCGCAAGGTGCAGCGCGGCCGTATGACCGGCGCGGCCCAGCGCGGCAATAAAGTTTCCTACGGCGAATGGGGTATTCAGGCCCTGGAGCCAGGCTGGATCACTGGCAATCAGATTGAGGCCGCCCGTATCGCCATGACCCGTTACACCACGCGCGGCGGTAAGGTTTGGATTAAAATTTTCCCGGATAAGCCGGTTACTTCAAAGGCGTTGGGTGTTCGTATGGGTTCCGGTAAAGGTCCGGCGGATCACTGGGTTGCCGTGGTGAAGGCGCAGAAGGTTATGTTTGAAATTGGCGGCGTGGACGAGGACGTTGCCCGCGAGGCGTTGCGTCTTGCCCAGCACAAGCTGCCCATCAAGACCAAGGTTATCCAGAGAGAAAAAGAGAATGGTGGTGAAGCATGATGAAGGCGAAGGAATTAAGAAACATGACAGCCGCGGAATTGGAAGCGAAGCTGGCTGACCTGAAAAAGGATCTGTTCTTCCTGCGCATGCAGCACGCGACCAACCAGCTGGATAATCCGATGAGGATTTCCCTGGTCAAGAAGGACATTGCCCGGATTAAAACCGTCATTCGTGAGAAACAGACCGCAATCTGAGGAGGAAATGGAATATGAGTGAAACTACCAGAGCTTTCCGCAAAACCAGAGTTGGTCAGGTTGTCTCCGATAAGATGGACAAGACCATCGTGGTCGCGGTGGAAGACAGAGTGGAGCATCCGCTCTACCATAAAATCATGAAGCGCACCTATAAGCTGAAGGCCCACGACGAAACCAATCAGTGCGGCGTCGGCGATACCGTCCGCGTCATGGAGTGCCGTCCTTTGTCGAAGGACAAGAGATGGAGACTCGTGGAAATCATCGAAAAGGCTAAGTAAGGAGGCAACATCATGATTCAAAGTGAAAGTTATCTGAAGGTTGCCGACAATACCGGCGCGAAAGAAATTAAATGTATCCGCGTCCTGGGCGGTTCCAAGCGCAAGTACGCCAATATTGGCGACGTGATTGTGGCGTCCGTTCGCAAGGCGGCGCCCAACGGCACCGTCAAGAAGGGAGAGGTCGTCAAAGCGGTGATCGTCCGAACCGCAAGAGGTGTCCGCCGTGCGGACGGTACCTATGTCCGCTTTGATGAAAACGCTGCCGTACTCATTAAGGAAGACAAGACGCCGCGCGGCACGCGTATCTTTGGGCCGGTGGCAAGAGAGCTGCGTGAGAAAGAATTCATGAAGATCTGCTCTCTGGCACCCGAAACCGTTTAATGGGGGGACCAAAGGATGAATATTAAGAAGAATGATACCGTGATTGTCCTGTCCGGCAAGGACAAGGGGAAGAAGGGCAAGGTTCTGGTGACAATGCCCAAGGAAAATAAAGTGATTGTGGAGGGCATTAACATGGCCATCTGTCATGTCAAGGCCCGCAAGCAGGGCGAAGAGAGCGGCATTATCCGCAAGGAGATCCCCCTGCGTGCCGATAAAGTGATGCTGGTGTGCCCCAAGTGCGGCAAGCCCACCCGCATCTACCACAAGCAGGTCCACAGCGAACGCAAAAACAAGGACGTGTTCGTGCGCGCTTGCCTCAACAGCAAACACGGCTGCCAGGCGCTCATCGACACGGTGAAGTAAGAGGGAGGACGAGAAAATGCCTGCTAGACTGAAAGTAAAGTACACGGAAGAAATCGCTCCCGCCCTGCTGAAAAAGTTTGAATACAAGAGCGTCATGCAGATCCCGAAGCTGGACAAGGTTGTTGTCAACGTCGGCTGCGGCGATTCGAAGAACAACGCCAAGGAGATCGAGGCCATTGTGCGCGACATCGCCACCATCACCGGCCAAAGACCCATCACCACCAAGGCCAGAAAGTCCGTCGCGAACTTCAAGGTTCGTGAGGGCGAAACCGTCGGCGTGAAGGTTACCTTGCGCGGCGAGAGGATGTGGGAATTTCTGGACCGCCTGTTTAACGTAGCGCTGCCCCGTGTCCGCGACTTCCGCGGCATTAACCCCAATTCCTTCGACGGCCGCGGCAACTACGCCTTTGGCCTAAAGGAACAGCTGATTTTCCCGGAAATTGAGTATGACAAGGTCGATAAGATCCGAGGCATGGATATTTGCATCTGCACCACCGCAAAGACCGACGAGGAAGCCAAACAGCTGCTGACCATGGTCGGCGCCCCGTTCTACGCTTAATTTTGGGAGGATAACGAATATGGCAAGAAAAGCGATGATTCTCAAGCAGCAGAGAGAGGCAAAGTTCTCCAGCCGCCGCTACAACCGGTGCAAGATCTGCGGCCGTCCCCACGCGTATTTGCGCGACTACGGCATCTGCCGCATTTGCTTCCGCGAGCTGGCCTACAAGGGTCAGATTCCCGGCGTGCGGAAGGCCAGCTGGTAAAACCGGCGCCTAACAGTAAACGGACATCAGAAGTCAGAGGAACATGGAGCTGTTTCCGGCTTGCATTCCTCTGATACTCTGGCGTTTGAACGGACTTGTTCCGTAACTTCATAAAGGAGGATAAATTCCATGCAAATCACAGATCCCGTTGCAGATATGCTGACCCGGATTCGGAACGCCAACTCTGCAAAGCACGACACTGTGGATGTTCCCGCTTCCAATTTGAAGAAGGCCATCGCACAGATCCTTCTCGACGAGGGCTATATCAAGGGCTATACCGTCGAGGATGACGGCACCCAGGGCGTCCTGCACATTACGCTGAAGTATCTGGGCAACAAGGAAAAGGTTATCACCGGTCTGCGCCGGGTGTCCAAGCCCGGCCTGCGTGTTTACGCGGGCGCGGAAGAACTGCCCAAGGTACTCAAGGGCCTGGGTATTGCAATTATTTCCACATCCAAGGGCGTCATGACCGACAAGGCGGCTCGGAAGCTGCATGTCGGCGGCGAGGTCCTGGCGTTTGTTTGGTAAGGAGGTAACATTATGTCTAGAATCGGCAGAATGCCCATTACCGTGCCGGCAGGCGTCGAAGTGAACGTTGCCGATGGCAACGTTGTCACCGTCAAGGGTCCCAAGGGTACGCTCACCACAACGTTCCATCATGAGATGAACATCCAGACCGATGGCGCGGTCGTCACCGTCAGCCGTCCGTCTGACAGCCGGCTGCATCGGAGCCTGCACGGTCTTACCCGCACGCTGCTGCACAATATGATCATCGGCGTGTCCACAGGTTTCAGCAAGGAGCTGGAGATAAACGGCGTCGGCTACCGCGCCGCCAAAGAGGGCAAGCAGCTGGTTATGAACCTGGGCTATTCCCATCAGGTCAAGATGGATGAGATCGAGGGCATCACCATTGAAGTCCCCGCCCCCAACAAGATCATCATTCACGGAATCGACAAACAGGCTGTCGGCCAGTTTGCGGCCGAGGTCCGCGGCAAGCGGCCCCCCGAACCCTACAAGGGCAAGGGCATTAAATATACCACCGAGGTCATTCGCCGCAAAGAAGGCAAGGCCGGCGGTAAAAAGTAATTAGGAGGTGTGCCAAAATGGTAAAACAGATCGATAAGAAAGCGCAGCGCTTCAAGCGCCATGTTCGTGTTCGCGGCAAGATCTCCGGCACCCCCGAAAGACCTCGCCTGAATGTATTCCGCAGCAACGCCAATATCTACGCACAGGTTATCGACGATGTCAACGGTACCACGCTGGTTTCCGCGTCTACGCTGGATAAGTCCATCGAGGGTGCAACCGGTAACTGCGAGGCTGCAAAGAAGGTTGGCAAGCTGCTTGCCGAGCGCGCATTGGATAAGGGCATTAAAGTTGTGGTATTCGACCGCGGCGGCTATATTTATCACGGCCGCGTGGCAGCTCTTGCCGAAGGCGCCCGCGAAGGCGGACTGGATTTTTAAGGCAGGAGGGAACAAAGAATGGCTTATAACAGAAACCGCGAAGCAGAGAATACTGCTCCTGAAATGATTGAGCGCGTCGTCTACCTGAACCGTGTTTCCAAAACCGTCAAAGGCGGCCGCGTGATGAAGTTTTCCGCTCTGGTCGTCGTGGGCGACGGCAAGGGCACGGTGGGCTATGGCCTGGGCAAGGCTTCGGAGGTCTCCGAGGCGATCCTTAAGGGCATTGCAAACGCCAAGAAGAACCTGCATCAGGTTACCCTGTACGGCACCACCATTCCCCACGAAGTGATCGGCACCTACGGCGCAGGCCGCGTGATCATGAAGCCGGCCGCACCCGGTACTGGCGTAATCGCCGGCGGCGCGGTGCGCGCGGTCATGGAGGCGGTGGGTGTGTCGAACATCCGTACCAAGTGCCTGCGCTCCAACAACCCGCAAAACGTGGTCAAGGCCACGATGCAGGGGCTGCTGTCTTTGCGCAATGTGGAGCAGGTCGCCCGTGTGCGCGGCAAGCGCCCGGAAGAAATTCTCGGTTAAGGAGGGCTTACCATGATGTTAAGGATTAAATTGGTAAAAAGCCTGAATGGCCGGCTGAAAAAGCATATCGCAACGGCGGAATCCCTGGGCCTGCGTCGTATTGGCCAGGAAACCGTTCAGCCCGATAACGAACAGACTCGCGGCAAAATCGCCCAAATTGGTTATCTGCTGCAGGTTACGGAAGTAGAATAAGGAGGAGACAAGATATGGAATTGCATGAGCTTGCTCCCGTTGCGGGTTCTACCCAAGTTGGAAAACGCAAGGGCCGCGGCGCCGGTACCGGCAACGGTAAAACGGCCGGCCGTGGCCACAAGGGTCAGAAGGCGCGTTCCGGCGGTAAGGTACGCGTCGGGTTCGAAGGCGGTCAGATGCCTTTGGCCAGACGTATCCCGAAGCGCGGCTTCCACAACATTTTTGCCAAACCGTTGACCGCAGTCAACATCAAGGCGCTGAATGTGTTTGAAGACAGCGCTGTGGTAGACGCCGCAGCGCTCATTGAAAAAGGAATCCTGAATGACTGCAAATACGGCCTGAAGATTCTTTCCAACGGCACGTTGGAAAAGAAACTCACCGTGAAAGCAGCTGCATTCTCCGCATCTGCTAAGGCGAAGATTGAGGAAGCAGGTGGAAAGGCTGAGGTGGTGTAAGTGTTTTCTACACTTCGTAATGCCTGGAAGGTTGCAGATCTGAGAAAGAAATTGATCTTCACATTCTTGGTCATTCTGCTCTACCGCGTCTGCAATGTAATCCCGGTTCCGTTTGTGAATACCGACGCGTTGGCTGCCAGCTTCAATCAGCAGATGGGCAACACGATTTTGGGCCTGTACAACATCATGTCCGGTTCGGCGTTCTCCCAGGCCACGATTTTGGCGCTGGCGATCCAACCGTATATCAACGCATCCATTATTATTCAGCTGCTGACCATCGCCATTCCGCCTCTGGAGCGGTTGAGCAAGGAAGGCGGCGAAGAGGGCCGCAAGAAGATCGAGCGGATCACCCGGTATACCACCGTTGGCCTGGGCCTGCTGATGGGCACCGCCTACTTCTTCATGCTCCGAAATACCTTTTCCGGCATTTTGTTGGATGAAAGCTTCCTGGCCGCGGTCGTCATTATTCTGTCGTTTACCGCCGGTTCGGCATTTGTTATGTGGTTGGGCGAACAGATCACCGAGTTTGGCGTCGGCAACGGTATCTCTATCATCCTGTTTGCCAACATCGTCTCGCGTCTGCCCTACGGTACGATCAATATGGTGACCAACCTGATCAACGACTTCAAGGGCTATTGGTATATCGCGCTGGTGACTGTAATCGGCATGGCCCTGATGATGGTCTTCATCGTCTTCGTCACCCAGGCCGAGCGCCGGATTCCCGTCCAGTACGCCAAGCGCGTGGTTGGCCGGAAAATTTACGGCGGCCAGAGCAGCAACCTGCCCATCAAGGTGAATATGACCGGCGTTCTGCCAATCATCTTCGCCCAGTCGATCTGCTCTTTGCCGGCGACGTTTGCTGCGTTCTTCAACATGAACAGGGAGAGCTTCTGGTACAAGTATGTGTTCAGCAGCACAAGCTTTGTGTACTGCCTGTTCTACTTCCTGCTGATTATCGGATTCAGCTACTTCTACGCAACCATTCAGTACAACCCCGTCGAGATCGCCAATAACTTGAAGAAAAACGGCGGATTTATTCCCGGTTTCCGTCCGGGCCGTCCCACTTCGGATTTTATTGCCCGTGTGATCAACAAGATCACTCTCTTTGGCGCGCTGTATCTGGCGGTGGTCGCCCTGATGCCGGTTATCGCCGGTGCAATCCTCGGAACCAACTCGGTATCCATCGGTGGTACATCGGTCATCATTGTGGTGGGCGTTGCGCTGGAGACTGTGGCTGCGATCGAGGCGCAAATGCTGATGCGTCATTACAAGGGATTCCTGGAGTAATGGGGGAATAAGTGATGAGACTAATCCTTTTAGGTGCGCCCGGCGCTGGTAAGGGCACCCAGGCTGAAATCATTGCGGCCCGGCTGAACATCCCGACCATCTCCACCGGGAACATCCTGCGCGAAGCAATTAAAAACGGCACAGAAATTGGCCTCCAGGCAAAACATTTCATGGACAATGGTATGCTTGTCCCCGACGATGTGATTATTGGCATTGTCAGGGAACGGATTGCCCGGAAGGACTGTGCAAACGGCTTCATTTTAGACGGTGTGCCGCGCACGGTTCCCCAGGCGCAAGCACTTGAAGATGCCGGAGTGCAAATAGACTGTGTGATTTCGATTGAAATTGAAGACGCGGTGATTGAAAAGCGGATGACCGGCCGTCGGGTCTGCCCCGACTGCGGTGCCAGCTACCACATCACCGCTAACCCGCCGAAAACAGAGGGTATCTGCAATACCTGCGGCGCTCAGCTGGTGATTCGCAAGGACGATCAACCAGAAACGGTCAGGAACCGCCTTGCGGTCTATCACCGGGAAACTGAGGCACTCAAGGGCTTTTATGAAAAGCTCGGCAAGTTAAAGCTTGTTGAGGGGAATCAGCCCATCGAAGGAGCTACTCGTGATATTCTGGCGGCCTTGGGAGTTTGCGCATGATTCCCATAAAAAACGTTCGTGAAGTCGAGACGATGCGTCGGGCAGGCAAAATTACCGCGGCAGCCCGCGCTTTGGCCGGGTCTATGGTAAAACCTGGCGTGTCGACGCGGCAGATCGACAAGGCTGTCCACGATTTCATCGTGTCGCACAATGCGACGCCGTCGTTTTTGCATTACTCCGGGTATCCTGCCAGCGCGTGCATCTCGGTTAACGAGGTGGTGATCCACGGAATCCCCGACGGTCGGCTTTTGAAGGAAGGCGACATTGTATCGGTGGATGTGGGCGCGTGCTGGAACGGCTACCACGGCGACTGCGCCGCGACCTTTGCCTGCGGAGAAATATCGCCCCAGGCGCAAAAGCTCATTGATGTCACGAAGCAGAGCTTTTTCGAGGGCGTGCAATTCGCCCGTCCGGGCTACCGGATCTCCGACATTGGCCATGCTGTTCAGGCGTATGCGGAAAGCAATGGCTTTGGTGTAGTGCGTGCGTTTATCGGTCACGGTGTGGGCCGCAATCTGCACGAGGAACCGGAGGTTCCAAATTATGGGAAACCCGGCAGAGGGCCGCGCCTGATTCCTGGCATGGTCATAGCCATCGAGCCGATGATCACCGAGGGCACTTACGAGGTGGTTGTTTTGAACGATGGCTGGACAACCGTCACCCGTGACAGGAAGCTGGCGGCCCACTACGAAAATACTGTGCTCATTACAGACGGCGAGCCGGAAATTCTCACCGTCCCTGAGGGTCTTTAATATGGGGATATCGAGATCTGATGTGATTGTCTCTACCGCGGGCCACGATGCGGGAAAGCTATTTTATGTGGTCGGCATGGACGGCCCCTACCTGCTGCTGGCCAACGGCAAAGAACGCAAGCTGGAGAAACCCAAGCGGAAAAACGCGAAGCATGTCCGCGCTGTCCCTCGGGCAGAAACAACCGTCGCCCGGAAGCTGCGTTCCGGCGACAAGGTACTCAACAGCGAATTACGAAGGGATTTGGCGATATTGAGCCAAGACTTCAACAGTCAAGACCAAGGAGGGTAATAAAACTTGGCAAAAGACGACGTAATCGAACTTGAGGGCATCGTAACAGATGCGCTGCCAAATGCTATGTTTAAAGTCGATATTGGCCGAGGACATTTCATTTTGGCGCATATTTCCGGCAAGCTCAGGATGAACTATATTAAGATCTTGCCCG
The DNA here is from genome assembly GCA_964450645.1 of uncultured Oscillospiraceae bacterium. Classification (GTDB taxonomy): domain Bacteria; phylum Bacillota; class Clostridia; order Oscillospirales; family Oscillospiraceae; genus JAKSPM01. The sequence continues at coordinate 14,919 of CAYVEB010000010.1, forward strand.
GTGACAAGGTAACTGTTCAGATGTCTCCGTACGATCTGACCCAAGGGCGGATCACATGGAGAAGCAAGTAACCGAACAATTCTCATCTTTGGAGGTTAAACAGTATGAAAGTTAGACCGTCCGTGAAGCCCATGTGCGAGAAGTGCAAAGTCATCAAGCGCAAGGGCCGCGTTATGGTAATTTGCGAAAATCCCAAGCACAAGCAGAGACAAGGCTAAGGAGGTGCGAGAAAGTATATGGCACGTATTGCTGGTATTGACCTGCCCCGTGAAAAACGGATTGAAATTGGTTTGACTTATATCTATGGCATTGGCAGAAAGAGCGCGCAGGACATTCTCGCCCAGGCCAATGTGGATCCGGACACCCGCGTCCGCGACCTGACCGACGCGCAGGAAGCTGCCCTGCGTGAAGTGATCGACAGACACTACACGATCGAGGGCGATCTGCGCCGCGAGGTTGCGATGAACATCAAGCGCCTGACGGAAATCGGCTGCTACCGTGGTCTGCGCCACAGACGCGGCCTGCCGGTTCGCGGCCAGCGCACCAAGACGAATGCCAGAACCCGCAAGGGTCCGAAGAAGACCATTGCCAATAAGAAGAAGTAAGGAGGGATATTGAATGGCTAAGGCAAATGCAAAAAAAGTGATTAAGCGCCGTCGCGAGCGTAAAAACATTGAAAAAGGTGCCGCTCATATCCGCTCCTCTTTCAACAACACCATGGTGACCATCACGGATCTGAGCGGCAACGCGCTGTCCTGGGCGTCGTCCGGCGGACTGGGGTTCCGTGGATCCAGAAAATCGACTCCCTATGCTGCGCAGATGTGCGCGGAGACCGCCGCAAAGACTGCCATTGAAAACTGCAATTTGAAGACGGTTGAGGTCTATGTCAAAGGCCCCGGCCAGGGGCGTGAAGCCGCAATCCGCGCGCTCCAGTCCGCCGGCCTGGAGGTCGTTATGATCAAGGACGTCACCCCCATTCCCCACAATGGTTGCCGTCCGCCCAAACGCCGCCGCGTATAATTTGTGAAGGAGGAAATGTAAACGATGGCAAAAAATACACAGCCCATTCTTAAACGCTGCAGGACCCTGGGCGTTTCGCCCGCAGCGATGGGCTATTCCAAGACTTCCAATAAGAATCCCGGCGGCCAGAGACGGTCGAAGAAGTCCGAGTATGCGACCCAGCTGACCGAAAAGCAAAAGGTCAAGTTCGTCTATGGGATGTTGGAAAAGCAGTTCCGTTCCTACTATGACAAGGCTTCCCGCGCCGAAGGCAACACCGGCGAGGTTCTGTTGAGCCTGCTCGAACGCCGCCTTGACAACGTAGTCTACCGCCTGGGGTATGCTTCTACCCGCCGCGAGGCCAGACAGTTGGTGAACCATGGCCACTACACGGTCAACGGCAAGCGCGTGAACATTCCGTCCTATTCTGTAAAGGTGGGCGACGTGGTCGCTGTCTGTGAAAAGAGCAGCTCCAACAACCGCTTCAAGAAAATGAAGGAAGATGACGCATTCGTGAATGCTCCCAAGTGGCTCGACCGTGATAAAAATACCCTTCAGGGCAAGGTGATTGCCCTCCCCACGAAGGAAGATATCGACTTCGAGATCGCCGAACATCTGATCGTCGAGTTGTACTCCAAGTAATGCTTCAGCCTCGTATTTTGATAAGCTGACACAAGCCACGGAAGGTCTATTCCGTAGAATTACAAGGAGGGAAACTATTATAATGGTAGAAATTGAAAAGCCGCGCATTGAATGTATCGATTCTCCCGCCGATTCTTCCTATGGCAAGTTTGTTGTCGAGCCGCTGGAACGTGGCTACGGCATCACGCTTGGCAATTCGCTCCGCCGTATTCTGCTCTCGTCGCTGCCTGGTACCGCCGCGACCTCGGTGAAGATCGCCGGCGTCCAGCATGAGTTTTCAACAATTCCCGGTGTGAAAGAGGACGTGACGGAAATTGTCCTCAACGTCAAACGGATTATTGCCCGGCTGCACAGCGCCGGCCCAAAGACGGTCTATATCGACGCCTCTGGCGAGGGCGTGGTCACCGCCGGCGACATTAAGGCCGATTCTGATGTGGAGATTCTCAACCCGGAGCTGCCGATCTGCACGCTGGGGCCGGACGCCGTGTTCAACATGGAGATCACCATGGACCATGGCCGCGGATATGCGCCCGCGGACCGGAACAAGACGCCGGATATGCCCATTGGGACCATTGCTGTGGACTCCATCTACACGCCGGTCTACAAGGTCAACTACACGGTAGAAAATACCCGTGTGGGCAACATGACCGACTACGACAAGCTGACGCTGGAGGTCTGGACGGATTCCACGATCACCGCCAAGGACGCGGTTTCGCTGGGCGCCAAGATCCTCACAGAGCACCTTGTGCTGTTCACGGATCTGTCGGAGAGTGCGGCGACGCAGTCCATCGTGCGGGAAAAGAGCGAATCCCCGGAAAACAAGGCTTTGCAGCTGACGATTGAAGAACTTGATTTCTCTGTCCGCAGCTTTAATTGCCTCAAACGCGCCAACATCAACAACGTCCAGGATCTGATCTCCAGAACTCCCGAAGACATGATGAAGGTTCGGAACATGGGCAAGAAGTCTCTGGATGAGGTGCAGAATAAGCTGGCCATGATGGGCCTGTCCTTAGCCAGCGAGGATTCCGGCACCCACAACCTGTAATGCAATCACCTTTCACAAAGGAGGTAAACAAATATGTTTGGTACCCGTAAGCTGGGCAGAACCAGCGACCAGCGCAGAGCGATGCTTCGCCAGCAGACGACGGATTTGCTGGAAAAGGGGCGTCTGGAAACCACTTTCTGGCGGGCAAAGGAAGTCCAGCCTGTGGTGGAGAAGATGATCACGCTGGGCAAAAAGGGCGACCTGGCCGCTTATCGCCGCGCCTTGGCGTATATCACCAAGGAATCCGTGACGCACAAGCTGTTCAAGGAAGTTGCGCCGCAGTACGCGCAGCGCAACGGCGGCTATACGAGAGTTACGCGCATCGGGCCGCGCCGCGGCGACGCCGCCGAAATGGCCGTGATCGAGCTGGTATAAACCTAGCATCAAGCTCCATGCGCATGCGGGCGTGCCGCGAAAAAGAGGCAAAATGGATGCGCATGAAGTTTCGCGCATGTGGGGTGTCCGCCCCATGCGCGAAAATGATACGTCCTGCCGTCAAAGACGGCACATAGCCAGTTTGTTATGCGTTTGCGCAGCAAATTTGGCATAAATATCACGCGCACGTCCGCTCGCTGCCAAAGGCAGGCGAAAAGCGTGCGCGTGATGTTTTTGCACATTTGGGGCCTCTCACTTCTGACGCATAAGACTTTAATTTTGCCATGCGTTGCATGGCAAAAAGACTTGCGCAGGGATGATGCGAACGGGTTGATCCCTGCGCATTTGCTGGCTGCAGGCGCTTGGCCATGCCGGCTTCCCTGGGCTTTTGGAGGGCTTGGCAAATCATTTTTAAAAAATTTTGCGGCGGTGCGAGGAAATCGTACCGCCGCAAAAAACGTTGCTTCAGGCGCCAACTGTAAATTATTCGATATCCAGGTGCCGCGCTTCCGGCTCGGCGGTCTGCTTTTTTGGCATAATCAAACGCAAAACGCCGTTGTCATACTTGGCGTTGATCTTATCCGTGTCTACCATGGACACGTCAAATTCCCGGCTGTACTTGCCATAGGAGCGCTCCATGTGCACATACGGGTTTTTCTTGTCGCTATCCTCGTATTGGGCGTGACGTTCGGCCTGGATGGTCAGCGTGTCACCGGAGATGTCCAGTTGGATGTCCTTTTTGTCAAAACCGGGAAGGTCGGCTTCCAGAAGATAGCTGTTGCCCTGATCCCAGATGTCGGTTTTAAATTCCGCGAGGTCCGCGCTGCGGAAATAGCTTTCGAACGGCGCGCCAAAAAAGCGGCGCTCCAGCTCTTCCATTTCGCGGAAGGGATTGTAGGACAGGGCGCTGCCGTGCGCGCCCTTGCGGTATGGTCTTAGTTCATACATGATGCATTCCTCCAATTCATGAGATACCGTTAGTATGCCTTTCCGGGCAAAGTTTATTTATACTCTGAGCTTGGAGCATCGTGCAAGCGCGCAATATCAGGAAGCCTGCGGCGTTTTGAAAAATTTTCCAGTTATACGTTTGCCAGCAGCCGCTCGGTGCAGTCGACGCGCTCCCAGGGCAAATCCAAATCGGGGCGGCCAAAATGGCCGTAGGCCGCAGTCTGCTGATAAATGGGACGGCGCAGATCCAGCGCGCGGATGATCGCCTCCGGGCGCAGATCAAAGCAGCGCTTGACCATCTCCGCCAGACGCAGATCCGACACCTTCCCGGTTCCGTAGGTTTCAACCAAAATGCTGACCGGCTGTGACACGCCGATGGCGTAGGCCAGTTCGATCTGGCATTTTTTGGCAAGCCCTGCCGCCACGAGGTTTTTGGCGATATACCGCGCCATATACGCGGCCGAGCGGTCGACCTTCGTGGGATCCTTGCCGGAGAAGGAGCCACCGCCGTGGCTGGCGTAGCCGCCGTAGGTGTCGACAATAATTTTGCGGCCGGTCAGACCCGAATCGCCCGCGGGGCCGCCGATGACAAACCGGCCGGTGGGGTTGACATAAAATTTGGTATCGGCGTCCAACAGTCGGGAGGGCAAATTGGGCTTGATAATCTCCTCAATGACGGCCTCGCGCAGCTGCTGGATGGAAATTTCCGGCGCGTGCTGAGTGGAGACGACCACTGTGTCGATCCGCTCCACCTGGCCGTCAGCGCCGTACTGCACGGAGACCTGGCTCTTGCCGTCGGGCCGCAGCCATTTAAACCTGCCTGATTTCCGGGCGCTGGCCAGGGCCTTTGTCAAATTGTGGGCATAGGAAATGGGCGCCGGCATCCATTCCTTCGTCTCGTCGCAGGCGAAGCCAAACATCATGCCCTGGTCTCCAGCGCCGGTCGTCGCGGCGTCGTCATAGGAACTGTTCACGCCCATGGCGATGTCGCTGGACTGCTCGTCGATGGCCGTCAAGACGGCGCAGGTGTTGCCGTCGAAGCCGGTATCCGCGTCATTGTAGCCGATTTTGCGGATTGTCTCGCGGGCGACCTTGGCGATGTCTACATAGCAGTCGGTTGAAATTTCCCCCATGACCAGCACCATCCCCGTGGTGGCTGCACATTCGCAGGCCACGCGGGCTTTGGGATCGCTGGCCAGGATGGCGTCCAGTACGCCGTCGGAAATCTGGTCGCAGACTTTGTCGGGATGCCCCTCCGTTACGGATTCCGAAGTAAAAATATGTTGCTGCATACACTTGCATTCCTTTCTTTTGTGTATAAAACTTCCTGCGCATGCGGGTCACCTTGCCCCGCGCTCAAAATTGAACGGCAAATGGCTGTTTTTCAAACCTTTGCATAACAAAAGCGCCCTGTGGGACAGGGCGCAAAAAATCTGTCCTCATCTTTCGATACCGCCGGAATTGGCACCTTGCAAATGCAGGTTGCCGGGCTTCATTGGGCCGATCCCTCCGCCACTCTGGATAAGGCATGTTCAATTGTGAGATAAGTATACACACCTTGCTGAAATTTGTCAAGGGGTTTCGAAAAGAAAGCCGAGCCTGATTTTTATTCGCCAGTGAAGGTCTTGCAGTAGGGGGCCAGGGTACATTCGCCGCAGCGCGGCGCGCGGGCAGAGCAGACGGCTCTGCCGTGCAGTACGATGCGGTGGCAAAACGCGCCGGACTCCTCCGGCGGCAGCACCTGGCGCAGCTGCTGCTCCACTTTTACCGGATCCTTGGTGCCGGAGACGAGTCCCAGTTTATTCGTGATGCGGATACAGTGGGTGTCGCAGACATAGGCCTCTTTCCCATAAATATCGCCCAGCAGCAGATTCGCGGTTTTCCGGCCTACCCCCGGCAGCTTGAGCAGTTCCTCCATCGTATCCGGCACGCGCCCACCATAGACATCCCGCAGCATTTGGCAGGCGAGCACAATATCCCTGGCCTTGTGCTTATAAAATCCGCACGAGCGCACGTACTCCTCCACCTCGGCCACGTCCGCTCCGGCAAACGCGTCCAGGGTGGGGAAGCGGGCGAACAGCGCCGGCGTGACCTGGTTGACCCGTGCGTCCGTGCATTGCGCGGACAATCGCACAGCAATCATCAGCTGATAATCCTTTTCATAGTGGAGCGCGCAGAGCGACTCTGGATAGGCCGCTTTCAGCGCGGCAAGAATACCGTCTACGCGCTGCTTCATTTCCATAATCTTTCTCCTCCTTGTGTGCACACCCCCGGCCACGCGTCCGGCGGGGGCGGACGCCTTTCGGCACGATTCGACGCCGCCGGTAAAAAAAGAAAACGGCGCGCCGTTATTTTTTCCAACGGGGCGGCTGGGCGGCCCGTGTTTTGCGCAGCTGCAGAAAAAAATCCCGCAAAACCTGGGAACATTCCGTCTCCAACACGCCGGATACCACCTCTGGCCGATGGGAAAACGGCATATTCAGCAGCGACACCACCGAAGATGCCGCGCCGTTTTTCGCGTCCTTCGTTCCGTAGACGACCCGGGGCAATTGGGCGTTGAGGATGGCCCCGGCGCACATGGGGCACGGCTCCAGCGTCACATACAAGCAGCATTGCCACAGTCGCCAGCCGCCCAGCGCCTTGCACGCCTGATCAATGGCCACAAGCTCGGCGTGATACAGCGCGTTTTTGCCCCTCTCCCGGCGGTTTCTGCCCTGGCCGACCAACCGGTCGCCCAGTGTCACCACCGCGCCGACGGGGACTTCGCCCTCCGCGGCCGATTGCCTGGCCAAGTCTAGCGCCTGCAGCATCCATTGCGCGTCGTTCACGTACGTCACCTCATAGATATCATACAAAACTTTAGGCGAAAGGTCAAGGCGTACAGAGCAAAGTTGTAAAGAGGAAAGCCAATTCTTTAGAACCCATGGGGGTCACAGAGCCGTCCGCGTGGCGGAACTGCACGGTGCCGTCCAGGCGGTTCACCGCCGACAGAAACAGCGTCTGCAGAGTGTCCCGGTCGCAGGGGACAGAGGGGACGCCCGTCAGTAAAAAGTCCGTCGAGACGCCGAATAGCCCGGCCAACGCTACCAAGCACTCCATACTTGGCTCCCGCCGGCCCTGTTCATACATACCCACCGTGCTCGGGCTGACATTCAGCCGCTTTGCCAGTGTCACTTGCGAAATCCCGGCCTGCCGCCGCAGAGCCGCGATCCTAGCACCAATCATCCCATGCCAACTCCTTTGCTCCTACTGTAGCAAACTTCCTGGCGAAAAAGAAATCGAATTCCGCCGAATCGAAAAAAACGCTTGACATCCCACGTTTCGTGTAGTACACTAAATGTGTAGTTGGTAAATTTTGCCAATTAAAAAAGAGCAATCCGATTTAGATGAGGGAGAAATGGCGTATTGGATGTAAGCTGAATCGAATACGGAGGGATTGCAATGTGTATCGAGAAATGGTTCCCGCTGCTGCGCGACCGGCAGGACGTCCCTGTCCGGCGACGATGTATACGCTGCGGCGGGGAGGTGTACGAGGACGGCGGCGTGTTTAGCCGGCAGTTGTCGCAGCTGTGCTGGTTTTGCGCAGAGGATGTGTATGCCCGATCGCGTTTATGAGCTTGGCGGAACTGTCCTCGGATTATTTCCAGTCGGCAATGCTCTTGCGCGGCCGTCTGCGGGAGCTGCGGTGTCAGTTGGAGGACGCGGCGCCGGAGGAGCGTGCGGCGCTGCGTCACCGCATCTATGTTCTGACAGATATGCAGCATCAAATGTACGAATTGGAACGTTTGACGGCACACTATTACGAGAGGGGGTTTTACCGTGACCCAAAATACACGCTGTGATACGAATCTGACGGCCGCGGCGCTGCAGCGGCGCGACGCGGTGGCGCTGCGGATTTTGCACAATGAGCTAACGCCGCGTCAGCGTCAGGTGATGACCGACTATTATATGGGCGATCAAAACGCGGCGGCACTGGCGCGCCGGTATGGCGTCGCACCGTCCACGGTCTGGCGTACGCTGCGCCGGGCGGAGGCAAGATTTTACCGGTTTTTGCAGTACCATGACGACGTGCAGTCCACCCGGCAAGGGTAGAAACGAAGCGCCGGACACAGAAGGAAAGGAGAAAAAGGGCGGCAGCAATTTTTGCTGCCGCCCTTTTTTACGAATAATTCCAAATGGATGGGATGAAAAATGTCAAATTTTATGAGATATGTATAAAATATTTGTGAAATATTACATGTACCGGATTTTGAAAACATGTATTATAATTTAAAGTGCAAATAGAAGCAGTTCAATGTGGAGATGCTCTGCGAGGGGCATTTTTGCGCGGTCTGATTTGAATTGTGGGTTTAAATAAAAAAAGGAGTGAAGCTATGAAGTCATTGACAAAGCGGTTTTTGGCGCTGATGCTTGCCGCGGGGCTTGTTGTCGGAATGTTTCCGACGGTGGCTGCTGCGGCGGATGCGACGCAGATCCAGAGTCTCAGTGAAATTACGGATATGGCCGGCAGCTATGTCCTGACGGGCAATACAACCGCAACAGAGCCCGTCGGCAGCGAGAGCGAGCCGTTCACCGGCACGTTTGACGGCGGCGGGCACACCGTGACGCTAGAGCTAGCGGGCGAAGCCTACATGGGCATGTTCGCCTATCTGGGTACCGGCGCAACGGTGAGCAATCTAAAGATTGACCATTCCACTGTCACTGGCACGGGGGACTACACTGGCCTGGTCGCCGGATACAACAAGGGCGTCATTTCCAACGTAGTCGTCACCAACAGCACGGTCAACGGATTTGAATACGCAGGCGGGATTGCCGGTTATTCAAGCGGCACCATTACAAAGTGCGCTATGGAGAGCGGCAAGGTGGCAAAGGCCAACGGTAACTCCGTTGACGAAGGCTTCGGCGGCATCGTCGGATGGAACGACGGCGGAACGGTCAGCCAATGCTCCAACGGCGCGACGGTTTCGGATTCCGCGGGGCAGTCTGCGTCTGGTTACGGCTATTTTGGCGGCATCGTCGGCGAGAACGCGGGCAGCAATTATAGCAAGGCTACTGTGGAGGACTGCTATAATACGGGCGATATTGTCAACGAGAGCGGCTTCAAAGGCTACTACTGCGGCGGCATTGTCGGCAAAATGGACTCTTCCTCATATGCAAGCGTCACGAATTGCCATAACTACGGCACGATATCCATTGATTCCACCAGCAGATATGCAGTCGCGGAATATGCCTCCAACTGCTACTTCCTAACCGGCTGTGTGCCTGGCTCCAGCTCAAACATTGGCCAGGGCAAGAGCGCGAGCGAGGCGGAGTTTGCTTCGCTGGCGGAAAAGCTCGGCACGAATTGGATCGATGGCAAAGCCGGGTACCCGGTGCTGACATGGCAAGATTGGAAATATTCCGCCACGGCCGTGGAATATACCATTGACCATTATACGGAAGATTTGGCGGGCGGCGGATATACGCTCTACACGTCCGAGAAAAGGCGCGGCGAGCCGGAAGAAACCGTTACCGCCGAGCCGATTGAGATCGAAGGCTTTACCTTTGACGAAGATAACGAAAAAAACGAACGTACGGGCAATCCTTCGGCGGATCTGGTTTTGAAGCTTACCGGTTCCGCGTCCGGAATCGTCC
>CAYVEB010000010.1:24571-55930 GCA_964450645.1 uncultured Oscillospiraceae bacterium
AATCCTTCGGAGTATCTTGTTTTGAAGCTGTACTATAGCAGAGACAGCTACACCCTGACCTGGGAACCCAATGGCGGCGAGATCACCAGCCAGGAAGAGGCGTATACCCATGGCAAGGTCAAGTTTGAAACCGAGATCGTCGCGCCGGAGGTCCATCAGACCGGTAAGAGCGCCAAGTGGAGCGAAACCCTGACGACCATGCCGGCAAGGGACGTGACAATTACCGCCACGTGGTCGGACGCGGTGTACACGGTCCATTGGGACGCCAACGGCGGCGCCGTCACCCCCGAAACCTGGAGCGGTACGAGCGGCAGCACACAGGGCGTGACCTATGGCCATAAGTACGGCGAATACAACCCTGGCTGGGAAAGCTATTGGACCCGTGACCTTCCTGTGCCGACCCACAGCACCAAGGCGTTTGCCGGCTGGTATACGGACGTCACCGACGGCACCTTGGTCACCAAGGACACAACCGTCGATTCCGAGGGCGATCGCACCTTGTACGCCCACTGGGACGAGGCCTACACGGTCACCTTTGAGCTGGACGGCGGCTCGATGAGCGGCGGCGCGGAAAAGACGTATCATTTGCCCAGGGGCGCAAAATTTACCGATTACTTTGACATCCCCACGGCGACGAAAAGCTGTCACAGCTTTCTCGGCTGGTTTGACGCCGAGCACAGCGAGCTGACCGAGGAAACCTTAATCACAAGCGACGTCACGTTCACGGCGGAGTGGAAACCTTATACCTACTACGTGGCTTTCGACGCCAACGGCGGCACAGGTGAAATGGAGCGGCAGCTGTTTACATACGGCGTCGCGCAGGAACTGCGCACGAACACGTTTGAAAGACCGGGCTACCGGTTCCTGGGTTGGGCAACCTGGAGATCCGCGACCGAGGCTGCGTATGCGGACGGCGAGTCTTATAATGGCGGCACTCCGCATGTAGACGGCGCGATTGTTCAGCTCTATGCGGTTTGGGAGGAAGCCTTCTACAACCTGACGCTGAACGTGACCCCCGCGGACGCGAAGGTGGAGGTGAAAAACGGCGACGGTGGTACGGAAAGTGCTGCCTCCGGCAACGTCTACCGTCTGCATCCGGGGACCTACAGCTATACTGTTTCCAAATACGGCTATCAGACGAAGGAAGGCAGCGTAGAACTGAATGACGATACCCGGTTGGATATTGAACTGGAAAAAATTCCGGCCTACAAGGTGACATTTGCCGTCACCAAGCCGGATGGAACCGGCGAGGCGGAAATCACCGTGACTACCGAAGACGGCGAAGAGGTTGCGGCGGAGCCGGACGGTGCCTATGAGCTGATTCCGGGCAAGTACAGCTATGCGGTCTGTGCCACCGGCTGCAACGAGGTAAAGGCGGAATTTACCGTCGAAGCGCAGGCGCTGGAAATCCCCGTTACGCTGGAACCGCGCACCGCGTGGGACGGCGAGACGAAGGCGCAGCCCGCCACCGTTACCGCCGAGCAAGCGGCCGAGGGCGGCATTTACGAGGGCAAAGCCGACTGGTACATCATCACCAACGGCGACGAGTTGGCATGGCTTGCCGATTACGTGAATGAGAACGCCTCTTTCTCCGGCAACGCGCTTTTGGCCAACGACATTGACCTGGGCGGCGAAAACTGGACGCCTATGGGAACCGGCGGCTACGGCGGCTCCTCCTATACCTACGGAGGCATTTTTGACGGCATGGGCCATACGATCCGCGGCCTGGCCTATAACGGCGAAGGGGACAATGTCGCGCTGTTTGGCTATATTACGAACAACGCCGTTATTCGCAACGTGACGGTGGAGGGCGAGATTACCAACACTGACGACAGCACATACAACAACACGGCTGGTCTCGTCGCGTGCATGAATTACAGCGACTACCAGGATGGCGCCGCGCCGGTAATTGAAAACTGCGGTTCTTATGTCAATGTGAACGGGAACGGCAGAGTGGGCGGTCTTGTCGCCTATCTCAATGGCGGCGGCAGCATTCTCCGCAGCTTTAATGCCGGTACGGTTCGCGGCGGGCTCTATTTGAGCGGGATCGCAGCCTATGCCTATTGCGGCAGTTCGAGCAGCATTTCGCTTACTGACGACTATAACAACGGTGAACTCGTCGGCTCGGAAACGGTGAGCGGTTCTACTTACACCTTCCCCAGCATGGGCGGCATTGTCGGCTATCTATCCGGTACCCTGAACGTTACAAATTGCTATAACGCGGGGAGTTTTACCAAAACCGATCGCTATACCTATGCTTCCGCGATTTTGGGGCAGAGGAGCGGCTCCGGCGCGGTAACTTATGCCAATGACTATTATCTGGACACGACTGCCGATACGGTTGATGGCGGCAGCAGCTCCGAGAGCGGCATCACCTCTGTTTCCAGTGCCGCGCTGAGCGCGGATGATATGCCCAAAAAGCTCTCTGAAAACTTCAAGCTGGACGGCAAGGACGTCCGGCAGATCAATGACGGCTATCCGATTTTAGTCTGGCAGAAATTGCCGGAGGAAAGCCATGTACACACCTGGGGCGAACCGGAATTCAACTGGTCGGCCGATGGCAAGAGCTGCGAGGTGGTCTTCACCTGCACGGAGGATCCGGAGCATACGCAATCTTTGAGTGCCGAGATCACCAGCACGGAAAAAATGCCCGCCACCTGCACCGAGAATGGCACAACGACTTACACGGCAAAGGTAAACTTTGAGGGACATGAATACACCAACAGCATCGACCTCAACGACATTCCCGCGACCGGCCACAGCTGGGGTGCGCCGGTGTTCACCTGGTCGGAGGATGGCACGAAGTGCTCCGTGACCTTCACCTGTGAGAAGGACGCAAAACATGTGGAGACGGTGGACGCGACCGTTACCAGCGTCGTGACGAAAGCGCCGACTTGCACGGACGCCGGAGTGATCACCTATACCGCCACGGTGCGCATGAACGATCAGGACTACTCCGAGGAGAAAACCGTCGACGTCCCGGCCAAAGGCCATACCTGGGGTGCGCCGGTGTTCGCCTGGTCGGAAGATGGGAAGACGTGTACGGTAACCTTCACCTGCACCACGGACCGCGCGCACACCGCCACGCCGGAAGTGACGGTTACATCGGCGGTGAAGACCCCGCCCACCTGCCAGGTTCCCGGCACGACGGAGTATACCGCGACGGTGACGCTGGACGGCAAACCGTACACCGACACCAGGGACGTTGTCGACATTCCCGCCACTGGCCACAGCTGGGGCGAGCCGGTGTTCACCTGGTCGGAGGACGGGAAAACGTGCCTTGTCTCGTTTGTTTGCGCCAATGGCCACACGGCCACGATCGTCGCGAGCGTCACAGCCGCTGTTAAGACGCCGGCCACCTGTGAAGAAGCCGGGACGACCGTCTACACGGCCACGGTGACCTTGGAGAACACCCAGTATACCGACACCAGGGAGCTGCGGAACATTCCGGCGACGGGCCACAATTGGAATTCACCGGTCTTCACCTGGTCGCTCGACGGCAAGACGTGCGCTACACATTTCATCTGTGGCAACGATGCCAGCCACACCGCCGATCTGGAGGCGACGGTTACCAGTGCCGTCAAGACCCAGGCCACTTGCGAGGAGGCGGGCGTCACAACCTACGCCGCCGCTGTGACTTTGAACGGCAAGACCTATACCGCGGCAAGGGAACTGCACGACATTCCCGCCACCGGCCACAGCTGGGGCGAGCCGACCTTCAACTGGTCCGCAGACGGCAAGTCCTGCAAGGTGCTTCTGCGCTGCGCCAACGATGGCAGCCACCTCAAGCAGGTGGAAGCCACCGTGACCGGCAAGGTTACGACGCCCGCCACGCAGACGGCCCCCGGGACGACGACCTATACGGCGAGCGTGACGGTGGACGGTAAAACCTACACCGACGCCAAGGCGCTGCAGGATGTTCCGGCGACTGGCCATGTCTGCGATTCCAAGCAGTTCTCGGATCTGTCCGCCACTGCCTGGTACCATGACGGCGTGGACTTTATGCTGGCCAACGGGTATATGTCCGGTATTAGCGATACGGTATTTGAACCTGGTACGCCCATCACCCGCGGCATGTTGGTGACGCTCCTTTATCGGATCGCGGGCAAACCCAGCGTAGAGGGCCTGAAAATGCCCTTCACGGATGTGGAGAGCGGTCGTTACTACACCGGCGCGATCCTCTGGGCCTATCACGCGAACGTGGTCGCTGGTATGGACGGCGCCACCTACGCGCCTGAGGAGGCAATCACCCGTGAGCAGCTGGTATCGATTCTGTACCGCTATGACGGCGCGACGGCGGGTAAGAGCGCCAATTTTGAAGCGTTCCCCGATCACAGCAGCGTCAGCCACTATGCGCAAGACGCCATGAACTGGGCAGTTCAAGAGGGCCTGGTCAGCGGCGTCCTGGTTGACGGCACGGCTTATCTGCAGCCCCAGGGCACCGCGTCCCGCGCGCAGGCGGCCAACATTTTGATGCGCTATTTGACAAACGAGTAAAATTATCCGGCGATGCGGCGGGCCGGGAGGTCTGCCGCATCCAAGCGGGGAATTTTTGCTAAAAGCGAGAATTCCACTAAAAAAGGAGAATTGTATGAGACGAGTATTTAGTTGCCTGTTGGTGGTCGCCATGCTTTTGACGATGCTTCCGTCGGCGGTGTTCGCGGAGGATGCGCACGTACATACTGACGTGGAAAGCGTGGAAGCATCCAAGGACAGACCCCGCAAGAACACGGAAGCGGCCTCCGCGATGGTGGGCCTTGTGAAGTCCGATGCGCAGGCGCTGGAGGACAAAATAGAAATTGACCCGGATACCGAGGTCACCGCGATCATCTTGCTTGACGACAGCCTGCTGCCGCAAGCCGGTGTGCCGAGCGTGGCCGTTAGGACCAAGATGCTCAACGATCAGCAGAAGGTACAGCATGAGATTTCCAAAAAGATTCTCAACGGCCACGAACTGCGTGTCCGCCGCACCTATACGACGCTGACCAACGGCTTCTCCGCGAGGGTCACCTACGGCCAATTGCAGGAGATCCGCAAGCTGGACAACGTGGTATCCGCGTTCGTTGCGCCCGCGTTTGAGGTCGAACCGCGCATGACCAACAGCAACAAGATGATCGGCGGCGGCATCTATAACGAGACCGACTATCACGGCGAGGGTATGCTGATCGCCATTCTGGATACCGGTGTGGATCTGGACCATGAAATTTTTAAAGATGCGCCGAAGCAGCCCGGCCTGACCCAGGAGGAGCTTCAGGAGCTTCTGGAGAAAAGCGATTTCCAGGCGGAGCAGTATACCAACGGCGTCACCGCCTCGGCGCTGTATTACAGCGAGAAGATCCCGTTCCAGTTTGACTATGGCGCGAGGGACACCGACGCCAACCCGGAGGCCTCCGGCGGCGAGCACGGCACCCACGTGGCCGCGACGGCCGCCGGTAATGACGGCGTGGTGGAAGGATTCTCCGGCGTAGCGCCCGAGGCGCAGATTGCGGATATGAAGGTATTCGACAGCCAGGGCTACGGCAGCTATGAGGATGTGATTGCGGCCCTGGAGGACTGCGTGCTTTTGAACGTGGATGTGGCGAACATGTCGCTGGGTTCTTCCTGCGGCTTTATCGACTATGACGATCTGGGCGAATGGGTCAATGAGCTTGTGAAAGTGTTCGACCGCGCCGGCGAAAACGGTACCTCCATTTCCGTCGCCGTGGGCAACGACTACACCGCCGCCTACAACAATAACTTGGGCGGCAACGCGCTATCCAGCAACCCGGACTACGGCAACGCCTCGCTGCCTTCCACCTTGGACGAGGCGCTGGCTGTCGCGTCCGTGGAGAACGACGCAATGGTCAGCCCCTACATCACCGTCGGCAGCAAAGAGATCGCCTACTATGACGGCTACGATGCGACAACCGGCGAGGTAACGACCGAATATGCCTTGCGCACGCTGGCTTCCAAAGGCTCGCTGGAGTACGTGATGATCGACGGTGATGGCGAGGAGGAAGACTATCAAGACGTCAATGTGGATGGCAAGATCGCCGTGGTCAGACGCGGCGGCATCTACTATGAAGCCAAGGCCAGCAACGCGCAGAAAGCCGGCGCTATCGGTCTGATTGTGTACAACAACGAACCGGGCATGATTTATATGTCCATCACCGCCTGGACCCTGCCTGTCGCCTTTATTTCGGAGTTGGACGGGACATATCTGGCCAGCCAGAAGGATAAGCACCTGACCATTGCCCAGGAGGATAAGCTGGTCGCCTCACCGACGGCCGGCATGAGCGACTTCTCCTCTTGGGGCGCGACTGGGGAACTGACCTTGAAACCTGAGATCAGCGCGCCCGGCGGCAATATCTATTCCGCTGTCCCCGGGGATCAGTATGAGCTGATGTCCGGCACCTCCATGGCGTCGCCGCATGTGGCCGGCGGCATGGCGATTGTCCGCCAGGCGATCAACAAACGATTTCCTGAAAAGAGCGACAACGACAAAAAGGATCTTGTCGATACGCTCCTAATCTCAACCGCGAAGATCGTCTACGACGGTGAAACGCCCGTATCGCCCCGGAAACAGGGCGGCGGTATGATGAATATCAACGCCGCGGCCCAATCCGACGGCTACATCACCGTTTCCGGCATGGAACGGCCCAAGCTGGAGCTGGGCGACGACGTTTCGCGCAGCGGCAGCTACAAGATGCAGTTCACCGTCCACAACACCGGCACGGATACTTTGTGCTACAAGATATCGCCCATTGTCCTCACCGACGGCACGAAGACCGATGACGAAGGCCGCGTCGTTATGACGCAGACCGATGTACCGTTGACGCACACCTTTACCACCAATTGCAATAACAATATCGTCACCGTTTCGGCTGGCAAGACTGCGGAGGTGACCGTGCAGGTTACCCTGACCAACGCAGAAAAGGAACTGGCCGCCTTTACCAACGGCGCGTACGTGGAGGGCTGGGTTGTTCTGGAAGCGGTCAACGTGGACGGCTCCGACAACGAGGATAACTACGATTTGAACGTGCCCTTTTTGACCTTCTATGGCGACTGGACGGTCGCGCCGACCGTCGACTCCGCGTTCTGGTGGGAGGAAAGCGACGATTACCAGACCTATCCCAACGAGGCAATTTTGAACTCCATGGAGGACACGTATTCGTCCTACCTGGGCTATAACAACTACGATAGTTCCATTCCCTATTTGCAGGACCGTAACGCCATCTCGCCCAATAGCGACGATTTTATGGATAAATTGTCCTATGTCTACACGGGTCTGCTGCGCAATGTGCGCACGCTGCGCTATACAATTACCGGCGAGGATGGAACGGTCTATTACGATGAAACCATCGACTATGAAACCAAGTCCATCTACGACAGCAGCTATTACTCCGTTCTGCCCGCCGGTGCGATCACCGACGAAGACGCCATTACCCCCTGGTACGGCACGGACAAGAACGGCTCCGCGCTGCCCAACAACACCAAGGCAACGGTGAGTGTGTCGACGACGCTGCCCTATAATAAGCATGAATCCAAAAATTCGCGCGATGAGTGGTCGTTCCCGATTACGGTGGATACCGAGGCCCCGGAGATGCTGGACTACTCGGTCCGGGAATCCGAGGGGAGGTACTATGCCGATATCACGGTTCGTGACAACCAGTATGTGGCGGCCGTGGTACTCTCGGACTCCGGCTATGAGAAGGAATACAGCGTCCACGGTGTCGGAGAGGAGAGCGCCAATGCAACCACCGTGCTGGAGGACATTGACGTCACCGGCCTTGGTGAGACAATCGGCGTCATTGTGGACGACTATGCCGGCAACTCGAAAAACTATTATCTGCGTGTACCCGGCAACACGGACGACTACGCGGATGTGGTTGTGACTGAGGATATGATCCTCTACAAAGAGGACTTTAACGAAAACTGGCTGCCCGATGGCTGGACGCAGAAGTCGGAGAGCCATTCTCCCAACAAATGGTACCGCGATGAACATACCTGGGGCGATAACTGGGCCTGCATCGACCTGGATTCAACCAATAAGCAGGATGAATGGCTGATTACAAAGTCCTATGATCTGTCGGAGAGCAAAACGCCTGCCCACATGATCTTTACCTTCGAGACGAGTTACACCTTTGTGGTGCAGTATCCCCACGAGAACGTGACGGTATACGTCTCCAAGGATGGCGGCAGCAAGTGGGAGCCTATCTGGGCGCTGAATCAAGACGCCGGCGTGTACGAGGATTGGATCCCGACCCAGGCCAAGGTGGTAATCCCGGACGAATATCAGTTCTGTAAAGATGTCCAATTTGCCTTTGCCTATACCAACGACACGGGCGGTGCGGATTTCACTATGGATGATATGATCATCTATCAGGACCGGGCGGAGGACTACGCAACTGTGACCGCCACCGCCGGGGACCATGGCGGCTTCTCTCCCGATGGCGCTGTTTTCGTGCGGAAGGGTACCTCCAAGACCTTCACCGCGAAGCCCGACGAGGGCTACGAAGTCGCCTCCATGACTGTGGACGGCGTGAACGTCGGCCCGATCAGCTACTACACCTTTGAAAAGGTGGGCGTAGACCACACCATCGACGTGCAGTTCCGCAAGGCGACCGGTTCCAGCACCTATTCCGTCCTGGCGGCGGCGACGACCGGCGGTTCGATCACGCCTGCCGGCACGCTGCAGGTGCATCCCGGCGGAAGCCAAAAGTTTGCGATCTCGGCGCTGACCGGCTACCAGCTGGCGGCTGTCCGGGTCAACGGCAGAAGCGTGGGCAAGGTGACGGAGTACACGTTGGAAAACGTGGACCAGAACTACTATGTCCAGGCCGTATTTGAGCCGATTCCTGCCGCGGCGGAGCCTGTTTTTGAGCAGGACTTTGAAGACGCAAAATTCCCGCCGGAGGGCTGGGAGGTTCAAAACAACGGTTGGAAAATGTACAATTCCACCTACTACATGAGCAGCGGCCAATACGCCTATGTATCCTACAGTGACACAAGCGATTCCATGCTGATCTCCCCGGCAGTGAACCTGAAAGGGACGACGGAAACCACCCTGGCCTTTGACTATGCCTTTTCGAGTTACCCAATGTCGCAAGGCGCTTTCAAGTATACCATGGAAGTTTCCGCAGACGGTGACAGCTGGCAGGTCCTGTGGGATGCGTCCAAGACGACGGACAACAACGAAAACGGCTATGTTTCCAGCAACCGCGCGTTTGTGACCATTCCGGAGGAATACCTTATCGACGGCGTCCGGTTTGCCTGGCACTATGCGTGCACCGGCGGTTCGGGTATCGCCGCGCTGGATAACATCTCCCTGGAGGCCGTTAGCGACAGCACCGAACGCGAAGGCTACGCCCAGATCACCGCGACTGCGGGCGAGGGCGGCGCGATTACGCCCTCCGGCCGCCAGTATGTGGAGGAAGGAAGCAACATTACCTTTACCGTCACGCCGGTCGTCGGATATGAAATTGACGCGGTGTATGTCGATGGATCTTCCGTTGGCGCAGTGGAAGAATACACGTTCCAAAATGTCTATGGCACCCATACGATCCAGGCTTTGTTCCGCCTGGAGCATCTGGCGAGCGGCAATCTCTTTGAAAACGACTTTGAAGACGGCGACTTCCCGTCCAGAGGTTGGACGCTGGACAGCAAGGACTCCGGCGACTATACCTGGCACAAGGGCAGCTTGTCCGCTTTGAATGAGACGAATGTCGCGCTGGTGACAAACCGTTATGAGAGCTGGTCGGATGCGCCGGAGCAGGACGAATGGCTGATCTCCCCGACGGTTGACCTGACCGGCGTGGACGCGACGCTCAAGTTTGACATCGCCATTGGCCGCACGGAGCTGCGCGACGGGAACATCAACCTCCTGGTGATGATTTCCAACGACGGCGCAGAGCAGTGGACGCCCATCTGGAACGCGAAGAACGATCTGCAAGGGGAAGGCATTTTGTATACCACTGCGACGGTCGAGGTGGAGATCGACGCGATTTACCAGAAGGCCAATACAAAGATTGCCTTTGAATATACCAAGCAAGAAGGCTACGAAGGTGACCCGGCGGCAATTGACAACGTGGCGCTGAGCGGCGGCTCGGAAGAGTCCTGCAGCCACGCGGAAACGGAACGGCGCAACCAGAAGGACGCGACCTGCCTGGAGGACGGCTACACGGGCGACCTTTACTGCCTCATCTGCCACCGGCTCCTGGCTGTGGGCAACGTAGTTCCCGCAACGGGCCACACCTATGGCGCTTGGGAAATTACAGCGCCGGCCACCTGCACGCAAGACGGCGTCCAGACCCGTTGCTGTACCCGCTGCGACGCGACCGAGACTCAAACGATCTCGGCTCTGGGCCACGACTATGAGACGACGACTACGGATCCCACCTGCACGCAAGACGGCTATTCGATCCGCCGGTGCACGCGCTGTGGGGACAGCCAGACGGAGGTGATTCCTGCCTTGGGCCACAGCTATGTGGAGGAAGTCACCGAAGCCACCTGTACGCGGGACGGCTACACGACGCACACCTGCACCCGCTGCGGCGACAGCTACACCGACAGCCCGGTGCTTGCCCTGGGCCACGATTGGACCGAGTGGACCGGTACCGAGCGCACCTGCCTGGAGGGCGGCGTGCAGACCCGCTCGTGCAAGCGCTGCAACCAGACCGAGAGCCGCGAAGTGCCCGCCCTGGGCCACGATTATGAGACGAAGGTCGTAGAACCCACCTGCACGGTGGATGGCTTCACGCTCCACATCTGCACGCGCTGTGGCGACGTCTACAAGGACACGTTCGTGCCCGCGCTGGGTCACACCTGGGATGAAGGCGTGCGGATTGAACCCGATGAATTCACACCTGGCAAAGTTACCTACACCTGCACCCGCTGCGGCGAGACTCGCGTCGATCAGATTCCTGCCCTTGGCTGCCCGTCCGAACCGTTTGAGGACGTGGATATCACACGCTGGTACCACAAGGGCATTGATTTCATGGTAACAAACGGCTACATGACCGGCGTTTCGTCCAATGCCTTTGCGCCGGATGAGGATATGTCCAGAGGAATGTTGGTATCGGTGCTGTACCGAATTGCGAAAAAACCAAGCGTTTCTGGCCTTGACAATCCGTTTACCGATGTGGAAGAAGGCCGGTATTATACCAATGCGATCATTTGGGCCTATGCGAACGACGTGGTCAGCGGTGTGTCGGATACGACCTTTGCGCCTGAGAGCCCCATCACCCGCGAACAGCTCTCGCTGATTTTGTATCGGTACGATAAGGCCGAGCCGGTGAAGGAGGATGTTCTGGCGGCGTTCCCGGATGGCGGAACCGTGAGCCGCTATGCGAAGACCGGTATGAACTGGGCGGTTGCCAACGGCTTGATTTCCGGCGTCTCGAACGATAACGGTGTGTTGCTTGTGCCGCAGGGGAACGCCTCGCGTGCGCAGGTTGCGCGGATTTTGATGGCGTATTTAAATTCTAAGGAAGGCTGACGAATGCAAACACTGTGCAGCCGTGCTTTGCACGGCTGCACAGAGGCAAACGCCGGCAAACGCTTATCATCCATATAAAATCGGACCCGTTTTGTTCGGATCCGATTTTTTTCGCTGTGCGGTTTTTGTGCAGTTCGCGTGAGAATGCAAATTGTATATCTTGCATGTGTAAATATACAATTTATTTATATTTATTGTTTTTGTAGAGAAAGCTCTTGTTATTGCAAAAAAAAGGTGTAATATAAGACTAGAGGATATCCTTTTATATCGATACTAGCAATTTCCTGGCATTGTGAAAACATAAGCCTTTGCATAACGTGCACATTTGCAAGGGCTAAAAACTGGCGCAAGCCGCGAACGACCACAAAAGACTTCTTTAAAACGCTTTTCTGATCATCTCGGCTGTTCCTTTGCTGTGACTTCTGGCCCCGCTGCCAGCCGGATTATAGCGAGGTGAGCAAATTTGCTCGTACCGCGATGGATTGGGCGACGCACCGCTATATCGTCGTAGGAAGCAATAATTATTTAAGTCCGAAAACAAATCTAACAAGGGCGCAAACTGCGGTATTGATTTTTAGCCTTTCCAAACGCGGGGTGCCAAGCAAGACTACAACTTAAGCTGTGCGAAAGCTGATTAATTTTCAGAATTGCTGAAACACCAACAAATTGAACGGAGGGTTACTATGCAAAAAAAGACGCGGGAGCGGCTGCCGTTTTTATTCACACTGCCTGCGCTGATCATTGGAATTCTGTTTTTGATCGCTCTGCTTTTTGGAATAGGTCTGTTTGTTTATTTCAAGAAAACCGCCTCGGAGCATTATGACGACCGGTATCTGCACTACGTCACGCCCCTGTGCGTCCCGGAAGACGATACCCATATCCGCGCCGATCGCATCACGACGCTGGACTTTTCGGAAATGTACGTAACCCTCCAGCAAGCTGCCAACGGTGGGGAGAGGGAGGATATCCACGACCTGCTGGCTGTCACGGACGCCTATACGCTGCGAAACCCGCAGACCAGGGACGTGACGGTGCAGGTGGCCTATCCGCTGGTCTACTCCTTTGACACGAAGGGGGAGCTTCTGGTGGACGGCGATGCCGGCGAGAACGAATGGTGGGGTGCCTACAGCAACATGGAGCTGCAGGAAGACCGAGAAGACGGCGTGATTGAGCAGCGCCTGAAGGATGGGTATTATTTTGACCTGGCCTTCCCCGACTGGCCGGAGCGCGGGCAGCCCTTTGGCGAGCCGTACACGCCGCCGGACTCTCCGAACCAGTCGTGGAGCTATGACATGGCCTATTACGTGCGGGAGGTGACGATTCCGGGCGGCGGGGAAGTACATGTGACGATGCGCTATGAACTGAGCGATGTGTCGGGCTTATCCTTTGCCCCGGCGAAGGACGCCATCGCCTGCGACAGCCGGACGCTGGTGATTCAAAATGCGGAGGGCGTGCGCTTTTTAGAGCAGAATATCAGCGAAGATCTTTCCGCCAACAGCGCGATCCCGCTGGACCCTGCGCGGGACGACTACGATTTGAGCCTGGAATACGTCGAACCGGGAGAATAACGCAAAGCACAGCGAATACAAACTGCGCGGGGCAGATCCAGTCTGCCCCGCGCGAATTATGCATGCCCTATGCGATCAATGCGCCCACGCCGTGTGTGACCAAGGAGACCAGAACCGCCGCGATCACAACGCCGATGGCGATGGCGGGAAGCGCGTTTCTCAGCCGCAGATCCATCATCGCGGCCACCAGAGCGCCGGTCCACGCGCCGGTGCCGGGCAGGGGAATTGCCACCAGCAAGGCCAATCCCCAGAACTCATAGCGCACGATGATGTCGGCCTTTTTTTCGGCGCGGCGCTCCAAGCGGGAGACAAGCCCGTCCAGCCAGGGGCTGATCTTGCGCAGCCATGCGAACAGCTTGCGGATGAACAGAATGATGAAGGGTACCGGCAGCAGATTGCCCAGAATTGCCAGAATGACGGAAAGCGGCAGGCTCAGGCCGCTGGCTACACCGTAAGGGATGGCGCCCCGCAGCTCCACCACCGGCACCATCGACATCAAGAACGT
This sequence comes from uncultured Oscillospiraceae bacterium, assembly GCA_964450645.1. Classification (GTDB taxonomy): domain Bacteria; phylum Bacillota; class Clostridia; order Oscillospirales; family Oscillospiraceae; genus JAKSPM01. Next base: position 38,121 of record CAYVEB010000010.1, read on the forward strand.
CATGAGAATCTTGCCGAAGTAAGTGTTCCAAAGGCCCAATTTCAATTCCTCCACAATTAATCTGAACTTAGCATACCATAATTTTGCGCGTCTTGCAAGGGGGACACGCCGAATTTGGCCAAAGTCCCGGACGTTTCTCTTATTTCTTTCGCAAAAATTTACAAAATAATTCTAGACTTTTTCAAGGAATATGCTAAAATATCATTTATAGGAGGGATAGGATGAAAAGCCATAAGATGCAACGCTTCCTTTTGCACAATCGGGATAAGGGCATCCCCAATTTGATGCTGTTTTTGGCGGCAGCGAAGCTGATTGTGTTTTTTGTCGGCCTGATTGACCCGAGCAGCGCGCTGTATAACGCTCTGTATTTCAGTCCTTATTCGATTTTTCACGGCCAGGTTTGGCGTTTGGTGACATATATCCTGCTGCCGGATAGTACGAATGTTTTGCTGTTTGCCATTTCCCTGTTTTTCTACTATTATGTCGGCCGGGTTCTGGAAGCTTCCATGGGGAGGCTGCGGTTTAATCTGTTCTATCTGAGCAATGTGCTCACTTTGGACGCGCTGGGCTTGATTCTTGGCCTTTTGGGACGGTTTGTGACCTATGACGGCGCGTGGCTCTACGTCCCGTTGACGCTGGTTGCCGACTTCCCGCTGCTGTTTGCTTTCGCGACCGTCAACCCGGACAGCAGTATTCTGCTGATGTTCATTATTCCGATTAAGATGAAATATTTTGCGTGGCTGGAGACGTTTTATATTGTCTACTATATGATCAAGCTGGGGATGCCGCTCGGCCTGATCGCGCCGTTGTCGCTGGTGCCGTATTTTCTGTTTTTCGGTGCCGATGCGCGGCTGCTGCTGCCGGACGCGCTGCAGGGAATACGCAGAAAGCGGAAAAAGAGCCGTCCGGCGAAGCCGGATCCCAAGTGGGCGGAGAAATACCGCAGCAAGGACGGCCAGCGGCCCTATCACCACAAGTGTACGGTCTGCGGCCGCACAGACACGGACTACCCGGATCTGGAGTTCCGCTATTGCTCCCGCTGCAAGGGCTACTATTGCTACTGTATCGACCATATTAACAACCATATCCACATCACCGACGAGCCGTAAAACCCGCGCAAGAGAGAGGAAACACATGCTATGAGGGATATGAGGAATAACTATAGAACGCTTTTGATGCTGATGGTGCTTCCGTTTGTTGTGACGGCGGTGTTTTTCGCGTACTTGCCGGAGCGGATCCCGGTCAGTTTTACCGAGACGGGCGAAATCGCACGGTACGGGAACCGGTATGAAATGCTGCTGTATCCGCTGGGCGCGATGACGGTGGGCGCGGTGACCTATGTGCTGGGAAGGTTTCAAGGCAAGCGGCGCCACGGCGTATTTGAGCGGACGCTGGTGATCTTTGGAATGGTGATTCTCGCGGGAATCAACGTTGTAAGCGAATGGTTTTTGTGGGGTGCCGCCGCCGCCTGTGAGACGCACGCCGATATCGCGAAGCTGATCGCCATTGGTGCGGGGGTGGTGGTAATGATTATCGGCGTGATTTTGCCGTATGTGAGCCGCAATACCGCTTTCGGTCTGCGCACAATGTGGAGCCTGGAGAACGACCAGGTGTGGGCGAAGACGCAGCGGGCCACGGGGATTCTCGGAGTCGTGTGCGGCTTCGGGATGGTGCTGACCGGCATTTTCTTTAGGCAGCTGCTGATTGCCGCGTTTGTGCTCCTTTTGGCCCTGATTTGGGGAGTTTCCAGCGTTTTTGCGTCGTACAGAATATACAAGGCGGATCAGAAGAACAAACCGGGGCCTGCAAAAGCCTAGGACAACCAAGGACCTTGTCCCGTCAACGAAATCGCCAGCCTCCCGCACCAAAGTGGCGCGGGAGGTTTTTGATGAGGACTCCTTCCGCGCCGTCGTATGCCGGGGCGGAATTTTTTCGGGCCGGCGGAAAATGCGGGTTTTTGCCGGGGAAAAAATACCGCACTTTGTCTCATTGCACAGATTTTTGCCGCATTTTTTGTACACTTTTTTCCAGGCGTCCGCATTGACATCCAAGGTGTATAAAAATATAATAGGAGTATACGTTATCCTTTTAGAAGAATAGCGGATTTTTAAATATTTGGCAAAGGAGAAAGAATATGGAAGTAAACGTCAAAGAAATCAGCCTGAAAAAGCTGCAGAAAGACGCGGAGGATAATTTCCGCAACGGCTATTACTGCTGCGAAGCGCTGATGGCCACGATCATTGATGACTTTGGCCTGGACGTCCCCAAGGAGGTTATCGCAATGACCTCCGGCATGGCGGTGGGCGCGGGGCGTTCCGGCTGCATGTGCGGCGCGCTGAACGGCGGCATCATGGCGCTGGGACTGTTTTTTGGCCGCACGGAGCAGGACGGCCCGACCAACCCGAAGTCGGTCAAATGTATGCAGCTCACCCATGAGCTGCACGACTGGTTCAAAGAGGCAAACGGCAAGAACGCGATCTGCTGCCGGATTTTGACCCGTGAATTTGACATGGGGAAGGGCGAACATAAGCCCCAGTGCATTCGTTTTACCGGGCTGTGCGCGTGGAAAGTCGGTCAGATCATTTGCCGTGAGTTGGGAATTCGGAATTTGGATGAGGAGTAAGCTATGAAAAAAGTATTAAATGCGATTCCGCTTCCGATCTGCGGCGTTATGCTGGGGCTTGCCGCGCTGGGAAATCTTTTGCAGGCGGTATTTACCAATCTTTTGAGCAGCGCCGCGATTGGTGATGCGTTGCGCTATGTCTGCGGCGCATTGGCCTCCATCATCTGGATCACTGTGGTGCTGAAGGTGATCTTTTGCTTCAAGGGCGTCCGCGAGGCGATGAACGATCCGGTGGTCGCCTCGGTTTGCGGTACCTTCCCGATGGCGACGATGTTGCTTGCCGTCTACGCAAAGCCTTTCATCGGCGTCGCGGCGCAAGGAATCTGGTTCGCGGCGATTGCGCTGCATGTGCTGCTGATCTGCTGGTTCACGGGAAAATTCATACTTCATTTTGATCTGACAAGGGTGTTTGCCAGCTATTTCATCGTCTATGTGGGCATTGCCGTTGCGGCCATTACCGCGCCCGCTTTCGGGCGGGAGAACGTCGGCGCAGTTGCCTTCTGGTTCGGCCTTGTGTCGCTGATTTTGCTGCTGGGGCTGATTTCGGCGCGGTACATCAAGCATCCCGTAACGAAGGAAGCGGCAAAGCCGCTGTTTTGTATCTATGCTTCACCGGCATCCCTGTGCCTGGCCGGGTACGTTCAGTCTGTCACGCCCAAGGCGACTTGGATGGTGATCGCCCTGCTGGTTGTTTCGTCGGCCCTGTACCTCATGGTTCTGTGCAGGCTGCCCGCTTACTTGAAGCTGAAATTCTATCCCAGCTACGCGTCCTTCACCTTCCCCTTTGTTATCACGGCGACTGCCGCAATGCAGGCGATGAGTTGCTTTAAAAATTTGGGCAGCCCGCAGCCCTGGCTGAAATACGTTGTGTTTGTTGAGACGGCGATTGCGACCTTGCTGGTGTGCTATAGCTTGGTTCGCTATCTGATGGGGATTTTCGCGCCCGCGCCTGCAAAATCTAAATAATTCGCCGGGCGGCGCGGTCAATCCATAAAGTGTTCATATTCTTGAAAGCGCATATCAGATTTCCGGCGGCCGGGTCGTGGCCGCCGGAAATTTTTTTACAAAGAGAAAGACATGCCGCGGCAAAAAAGACATTCTCTGCCGCGGCAAATCCAAAAACTAGCGCGCCGGTTCTTAGAAGGACAAAATTTCGCGGCATTTTGCGCCCCCGCACGCCGCGATTGCTCCCCTTGAAAACCTACAAAATATATGTTATTATTAGGTTATCAACCGCAAAGGAGTTGAGTCCATGAAAATTTCCACGAAAGGCCGCTATGCGCTTCGGATGCTCCTGGATTTGGCTGAGCACCGCGCCGAAGGCTTCATTGCCTTGAAGGACATCGCCGACCGCCAAAACATCTCTAAAAAATATCTGGAACAGATTGTCCCGATTCTCAACAATTCCAACGTGTTAAAAACGAACCGGGGCTATCAGGGCGGCTATATGCTCGCCAAAGCCCCCAGCCAATACACGGTCGGCATGATCCTGCGCATGACCGAGGGCAGTCTCTCGCCGGTTCCCTGCGTGGAGCAAAGCCCCGTCGACTGCGCGCGAAGCGCGGATTGCCCGATGCTTCCCGTCTGGCGGGGGCTGTATAAAGTTGTAAACGAATATCTCGATGGCATCACGTTACAGGACATTTTGGATCAGCAGCAAGCGCGGTCCGCGGACAACTATGTCATTTAATTCCATTTTTCGCGCCATCCGGCGAAGTTCCTTTGTTTCGCCGGATGGCGTGTTTTTGATGTTACTCGGCAAACATCGGGGTGGAGAGATAGCGCTCGCCGGTGTCCGGCAGAAGGGCGACGATGATCTTGCCCCTGTTTTCTGGGCGCTTTGCCAGTTCCGTCGCCGCAAAGACCGCGGCGCCCGAGGAAATGCCGACGAGCAGCCCTTCCACGCGGGCGATGGCCCTGCCAGTGGCGAAGGCATCTTCATTCGTTACAGTGATGATCTCATTATAGATGTTCGTATTCAGCGTATCCGGCACAAATCCCGCGCCGATGCCCTGAATTTTATGTGCGCCCGGCGTGCCCTTGGAGAGGACGGGAGAACCGGCTGGCTCGACGGCGACGACCTTGACGTTGGGATTCTGGCGCTTGAGATATTCGCCCACGCCGGTCACCGTTCCGCCCGTGCCGACGCCGGCCACGAAAATATCCACCTTGCCGTCTGTGTCCCGCCAGATTTCCGGGCCGGTGGTGGCGCGGTGGATCGCCGGGTTTGCGGGGTTGGTAAACTGGCTGGGAATAAAGCTGTTTGGCGTTTCGTCCGCCAGTTCCTGCGCCTTGGCGATGGCGCCCTTCATGCCCTTGGCGCCATCCGTCAAAACGAGTTCCGCGCCGTAGGCTTTCAAAAGATTGCGGCGTTCCACGCTCATAGTCTCCGGCATGGTGAGGATAATCCGATAGCCTCTTGCCGCCGCCACGGCCGCCAGGCCGATGCCCGTGTTGCCGCTGGTCGGCTCGATGATCACAGAATCCGGTTTCAAAAGGCCCTTTGTTTCCGCGTCATCGATCATCGCCTTGGCGATTCTGTCTTTGACGCTTCCGGCAGGATTAAAATACTCCAGCTTTCCATAGATGGTTGCGCCGAGGGCGTTTTTTGCCGCGTAGTTTGTCAGCTTCAACAGTGGCGTTCCGCCGATCAGATCGGTAATTCTCTCATAGACGTTCATGGTATGTCGCTCCTTTATGTTAAAATAGAATTTTTTGCTGCGAAATCCTTTTACACGGGGCGACATCGCCCCAAAGGACAACGGTTCGTAGGAATACCAGCCCTCCTAATCATATAAAACCTCCCTTCAAATTCATATAAAACCTATAGAATATATAGGAATTATACCACGGAAGTTTTTTCCTGTCAACCCCTATTTTGCATGAACGCATGGATGTGCAGCTTTTTCCGTGCCGCATTCTTGACAAAGCGGAAAAAGCGCGTATAATATATCATATGAAATAGATAGGTTTTATATGCTTGTGCGCGACATAAAAAGGAAGCGATATGATGCGGGAAATAGATATTTGGGAATATGTAAAGAACCGTTCCGGCGAGGACGTTCTGGTGGACCTTCGCAGCGAAGATTTGTACCGCTTTGGGACGATTCCGGGCGCGGTTAACATTCCGCTCGAACGGGTCGGAGAACTCTATCAGCTCCCAAAGGACAAAACCATCTGCCTGTTTTGCCAGACCGGTGAGGTCAGCGGCCAATTTGCGGAGCTGCTGCGCGACGCGGGGTACGCCGCCTGCAATTTGACGGGCGGCTATCGGGAATATCTGCGCTTTTCCGCGCGGGAGGGCCGTTGACGCTTTGTAAGCAGCGAAAGGCGGGAATCTGGGGAAGGTGAGCGCCCTGTTTATGAACTGCGGAAAGGACCATTGCGGAGCTTGCTGCGGTGTACTGGCGTTGTCAGAACGAGAGCTGGCGCAGCTGCGTATGTTCGCGCAGGTGCCATTTTTGTCTGTGTCCCGGCGCGGGGATACCGGTATATCTGTGCTTTTGGGCGATGGGGCGGACGAATTAGACGCTTTCGGCTTCGCCGTGATTGGGCTGCAGCAAAAGCGCCTGATTCAGCTGGATTATGATATCCCGCTGAAAAATTTTGGCTATGAAAAATACCGGCAATTCCCCTGCTGCGGGAGTATGGCGCTTACCGCCAAGGGTCAGGCTGTGGCAGAACGATTGGAAATGTAGGGAATCGAGGAATCGTATGCTTAATCAATTTTCAAGAACTGAGCTTTTGCTTGGGAAAGAGGCAATGGAGCGCCTTGCTGCGTCCCGTGTCGCCGTGTTTGGAATTGGCGGCGTCGGCGGATATACGGTGGAGGCGCTCATCCGCTCTGGAATCGGCGCGATCGACCTGATCGACGATGACCGGGTGTGCTTGACAAACCTGAACCGCCAGCTCCACGCCACACGGAAAACGGTGGGGCAGTACAAGGTGGATGCGGCGGCCGAGCGGATTCACGACATCAACCCCAATGCAAAAGTCTATGTGCATAAGACGTTTTACACGCCCGAAACGGCGGCGCAATTTGACTTTACCGAATACGATTACGTGGTGGACGCCATCGACACCGTGACGGGAAAGCTCGCGCTTGTGGTGAACGCGAACAGTGCCGGTACGCCGATCATCAGTTCAATGGGTGCGGGCAACAAGCTTGATCCCACGGCTTTCGAGGTGGCGGATATTTACAGCACGTCGGTCTGCCCGCTGGCGAGGGTTATGCGGCGGGAGCTCAAGCGCCGTGGAATCGAAAAGCTGAAAGTCGTCTATTCCAAAGAGCCGCCGCTGAAGCCGGTTGACGACATGGCCATCAGCTGCCGCACGAACTGTATTTGCCCGCCCGGAACGGCGAGAAAATGCACCCAGCGCCGGCAGGTGCCAGGAAGCAACGCGTTTGTACCGGCGGTCGCGGGGCTGATCATCGCCAGTGAGGTTGTGCGGGATTTAACGCAGCGGTGAATAATTTTGCTTTTATAATACTATTTTCTGATAAAACGCTAGAAAGCATTTGATCAAACCGCGGTTTTGCTGCGGTTCGCAATCTCTATGGGATTGCAGAAAATAGATGTTACGCGTCGTCCTTGCCCCGCATGGAACGCGGGGCAGCGGGCACATGTATGCCCGCCGAATAAACCTTTTTTATTAAGAATTGGTATAAGAAGCGAAGCTTTAACCACCCCAAGGCCCTGCTGTGAGCGCAGCGGGGCCGGAATTTTTTGCCTTTTCCTAAAATGACTTGACGGATGGGTGCGAGAGGAGGGCGCGCCGCAACTTTTTCCAAAATTTTTATCGATGAATTTGACAAGGGATGCACATAATAAAGGCAAAAAACGAAAGGAATGGTTTCCTATGTCGAATTTACATCGCGGCAAGCAGAGCCTGATTTTTGAACGTCCGCCCTGCATCCGTGCCGCCGCGGCCATCGCCGGAAAAAAGGAGGGCGAAGGGCCGTTGAAAAATTACTTCGATCAAGTACACCAGGACACCAAATTTGGTCAAAAGTCTTGGGAAATGGCCGAGGTGGAAATGCAGAAGCTGGCGCTGGACGCCGCCCTGCAAAAGGCGCAGCTGCAAAAATCGGATTTGGACATGGCGTTTGTGGGCGATTTGTTAAACCAGTGTATCGGCTCCAGTTTTTCCCTGCGGGGGACGGGCGTGCCGGTGTTTGGACTGTACGGCGCGTGCTCGACCATGGCGGAGAGCCTGGCGCTGGCAAGTATGGCGGTGAGTGCGGGATTTGCCAAGTACGCGGTGGCTATGACGTCGTCCCACTTTGCGTCGGCAGAACGTCAATACCGTTTCCCGCTGGGCTACGGCGGCCAGCGCACGCCCACCGCCCAGTGGACGGTCACGGGCAGCGGTGCGGTTGTTTTGCAGGCGGAAGGGAGCGGCCCGCAGCTGCAGTCGGCCACCGTTGGCACGATCATCGACAAGGGGATCAAAGACGCCAACAATATGGGCGCGGCCATGGCGCCCGCGGCGTATTCCACGATCCGCCAGCATTTTGACGACCTGGGACTTGCGCCCGAGGACTACGATCTGATCGTCACCGGCGATCTGGGAACCCTCGGCAAGGAGATTGTCATCGACCTGTTCCAGCGCGATGGCGTCGCCATTGGCGGACGGTATGACGACTGCGGAGCGATGATTTTTGACATCAAGCGCCAGGATGTACACTGTGGAGGCTCCGGCTGCGGCTGCAGCGCGGCGGTGCTGTGCGGGTATCTGCTGCAGCAGATGAACCGGGGAAAGCTGAACCGGCTGCTGTTCTGCGGAACCGGCGCGCTGCTGTCCCCGACCTCGACCCAGCAGGGCGAGAGCGTTCCCGCAGTCTGCCACGCGGTTTCGATTATCAGTGGGAGGGGATAAGGATGGATTATGTAAAAGCGTTTTTAATCGGCGGCCTGTTGTGCGTGATCGGCCAGATTCTCATTGACAAGACAAAGCTGACCCCCGCGCGGATTTTGGTATGCTACGTGGTGGCGGGCGTCATTTTGGGCGGTCTTGGCTGGTATAAGCCGCTGGTGGACTTCGCCGGGGCCGGTGCCACCGTGCCTCTGACCGGCTTTGGGTACAATTTGGCCAAGGGCGTGAAGGAAGCGATCCAGAAAGACGGCTGGTTGGGAATTCTCACCGGGGGCCTGACGGCCACAGCGGGCGGGATTACCGCGGCGGTGGTATTTGCGGGATTGATGGCTTTGATTTTTAAGCCGAAGGATAAATAGCCCTTGCCGGGGTATACTAACGGTGCGGCAAGACCCGCAAAATGAAAAACAGGAGGACTTCCAAAATGGAAAACCGTAACCAGAACAACCAGAACAACAGCCAGAACCGCAACCAGAACCAGAACCAGAACAACAGCCAGAATCAGAACAACCAGAACAACAGCGAGAACTACAACCGCTAATTAAATTTCTGGCTGAGACTGTCGAAGCAACGTGTTTCGACAGTCTCAGTTTTTGCTGATTCCGAAGGCCACCGGCGGAGCCGGTGGCCTTACCTATACCAGGCGCAGCACGCACGACAGCAGCGCGCACAAGACCGCGCCGAAGGCAGTGGGCAGCAGGACACTGACCAGCGTCCACTTCCAGCTGCCGGTTTCCTTTCGAATGGTCAGCAGGGTGGTGGTGCAGGGCCAGTGAAACAGAGAAAAGAGCAAGGTACACGCGGCGGTCTTCCACGTCCAGCCGTTGGCCAATAGTGTGGCCGCAATGCCGCTTTCACCGATTTGACTGAGGCTGGTGTTCGCCGTCAGGATCATACATAGGACGGGGAGCACCAGTTCATTTGCCGGTGCGCCCAGCAAAAACGCCAGCAAGATTGCCCCGTTCATGCCGAGCAGCCGTCCCACAGGATCCAGCCATTGGGAGATCGCCGTCAAAAGATTTCCGCCGCCAAATTGGACGTTGGCCAGCAGCCAAATCAGCAGTCCGGCCGGTGCGGCCACGGAGACCGCTCTGCCCAGCACGAACAGCGTCCGGTCGCGCAGAGAGCGGAGGATGATCTGGCCGATTTGCGGCCGGCGGTACGGCGGCAGCTCCATGAAAAATGACGACGCCTCTCCGCGCAAAAGCGTCCGGTGCAGCAATTTTGAAGCGACCATGGAGGCCGCCACGCTGCCCACAACCAGCAGCGTCAGGATGGCCGCAGCTACCGCCGACGCGCCCGCGCCGCTGCCGGCGAAGAAGACGGAGATCAATAAGATCAGCGTCGGGAAGCGCCCGTTGCACGGGACGAAGGCATTGGTCAAAATGGCGATCAGCCGTTCCCGGGGTGAGTCGATAATCCGGCAGCCCACCACGCCGACCGCGTTGCATCCGAAGCCCATGCATATAGTCTATATAATTTTGTATCACAAACGCCAAGCGATTTGCGCGGATTGTCCATCTATGGTGATATGGTCGATGAGCGCGGACAACAGCATACGCTTTTTGTCGGTGTCTCCGCTTTGATATCCGACCCGGTAGGCTTCCAGGGCTTGTAAAAAGAGTTCGCGCGCGGGGATCTCATCGGGGGCTTGGATCGCTTGCTGCAGCCGTTTACGTTCGGATGAAAGTGCGTTCGAACGTTGCGTGATGGTTTCCATAGGAATCGCGCCGATTTGATATAGGTCGATCAATTTGTTGATTTGCGCGTCGATCTCTTGTACTCTTGTGTGCAGGGCTTTTTTATCTACCTTTGCCGTTTTTGTTTCGGCATTTTTCAATACCTCATCCAGAACTTGCGGCTTTAGAATGAGCTCGTCAACTTGCTGCGAGATCAGCTGATCCAATGCGGATATCTCCCAGTTGTCATTTTTGCAGTTTGGGTCTTTAATAAAACGGCGGGAGCTTTTGGCGCGCGAATAGCAGCGGTAGTAACCGTGATTTGCGGAATAGCGCGCTCCGCAGCGCCCGCACACGACCAACCCTGAAAGAATGAACCCCGCACGAAACGGATTTTTTTGTGCGGGAGTTTTTTTCGCCTCGCGTTCGGAGCTGCCAAGCAAACGGGACGCGGCTTCAAACGTAGCCGCGTCGATCAGCGGCTGGTGTACTCCCGGATATTCTTCCCCGGCAAACTGCACTTTTCCAATATAAATCGTGTTTTTCAACACATTTCGGACTTTTGCCGCGCTCCAATGCGTTGTGTAATTTTTTTCCAGATAACGTTGAATGGCATTAATGGATTTGCCTGAAAGAAAGCTTGCGAATATCTCTTGAATTTGAATCGCCTCATACTCGTTCACGACCAGTTCCCCGTCTATGTAGTTATAGCCGGTCGGACTGTTTCCTCCGCCGTGAAAATACCCGGCTTTGCATCTGCCGATCCGGCCCATGGTAAACCGCTCTGTGATCTGGTCTTTTTCAAGCTGTGCGAACACCGACAAAATGCCAATCATAGCGCGGCCAAACGGGGTAGAGGTATCAAAGTTCTCGTTAATGCTTACGAAATCGGTTCCGTTTGCGATAAAACCGTCTTCAATGAGAGACATGGTGTCTTTTTGGCTTCTGGAAAGACGATCCAGCTTATAGACAATTACAGCATCAACAGGATTCAAACGAATTGCTTGCAGCATCTCTTGAAGAGCCGGGCGATCTGTGTTGCCGCCGGAATAACCGCCGTCGGTATAAATGTGCAGTAAAGTCCATCCTTTTGCGGCGCAATAGGCTTTTAGGCGTGAAGTCTGCTCCTCAATAGAGTAGTTTTCCAATTGGTTTTCCGTGGATACGCGGACATACCCGAATACCATCATAGATTCCTTTGACATAGGATCACCTTCTCTAATATGTATGAATGGATGCCAGCTATAAGCAATAATTTGGCTTGATTTTTTCATAGGAGTGTGCTATTATAAACGAGCAGACAACCCCCTTACATTGTCAGTTGGTTTTTCTGCACGGCCGTTCCTGTGTGTCAGACAGGGACGGCCAATTTTTATTTACTGTGCTTTTTTATCGCTTCAATATCCTGCGCCATGGAGCGAATAACGGTTTTCATGAATGTAACTTCATCCTCCGGCGCTTCAACGCGATTCTTCGGGACGGCTGAATTTTATTCTTCCTCATCGTAGCCGTTCTCCAGGGCGACCTCAGTAAACGATTCCCAGCGCGCGCGTTCGGCGGGGTCTTCCTGGATGCGCTTATTAATTGCCAATGTCTCCCGATATTGCTCAGCAGCGGCAACAAGCGTCCAATGAACATTCAATTTTTGACTGTCAACGATTTTTTGTATTGTAGCTAGATCAACCCGGAAAAATTCTTTTTTGGAATTTACTTTGTTTAGGCGCATGATGGACAAGTCTTTATGAAGCTGGCTTTCAAGCGCCGGCGCATCGTCGCTCTCTATGAAAGCGTGTACATCGAACGGAAACGGAACAGAGGCGTCTCCCAACTCCCGAACACGGTCAAGTGGATCCAGGCGCCGGGTCATGCCAACCTTGTACACGTTTTCCCCAAAGGATCCAATATTAGAAATAATATACACCGTACCCTTTTTCGTCTGCTGCGCCATGGACAAGGCTCGCTGGCCTTTCTCTTCTGCGGTATTTAATTTTTCCTCCAATTCTTGCAATTGCGCCTCGTATTTTGCTTTTTGTGCTTCGCTCGCCTTGGCAAGCATTTCTTGCGCTTTCTCCATAGCCTTTTTTATCATTTCTTCTTCTTTGGCGGCTTCTTTTTGCGCCCGTTCAAATTCTTTACGGGCCTTCTCCTCTTCCCGCATCTTTTCCCTAAGCGCGCGTTGCTCTTCGGCTGCCTTTGACCGGAACTCCTGAACAATAACAGCCCACTTCAATTCATCCAAACGCGCGTTTAAGTATTCTTCCGTAATTTTCGCCTCGCGGAAAGCGGATCCGTTTATATTGACAATTTCAAAAGCATCCCGAATTTTTTGCTCCAAAATTCCGTAGTTGTCTTTCTTTACTTTAGAAAGAATCGAATCGACTTTCCCGTTGAATGCGTCGGTCACAAACTGTGTCGCCGTGGTTCTGCGGGAAACAACAGCATATTTGCACTCGGCGGCTTGACCTTCTTTGACCATTTTCGCCGATGTTGCGCGGGCTTCTTTTAGCTTTTGCCCAGCTTCTGTAAATCCAAAGCTCTCGGCAAGATCATCCAAAAGAGAATATGCCGGCTTCAACCATTCGTCGCCGTAACCTTCAATTGTCCGTTTAAACGCATTTGTTGCTTTCTCATATGCTGCCATCTGCGACCGAGCTTCAGATGCTTTTGTTTCAGCCTCAGAAATGGTAGATTTTGCGTTTGCTTCAGCCTCTGAAATAATTTGTCTGGCCTGGTTTTCGGCGGCGTCGATTTTTTGCTGCACTGCGGATTCTTCAGCGGAAAGGTCGGCGCGAATTTTCTTAACCTCTTCTTCAACGTCAATAATAATGCCATATTTTTGCAACAATGCATCTTTTTCAGCTTTCGTGCTGTTAAGCTGCGTTTCTAGCGTATGGTTCTCACTTGAAAGCGTTTCTCCTCGCTTTTGTGCAGTTTGCCATAACGCAAAAAATACACCGGCGGCGGCAAGTGCGAATAGGGCTAAAATCCATGCGGCAGTTTCCATATCGATTCCTCCTCTTATTTTTTTCTCTTATTGGGGGCATCTTTTTCTTTCCAGAGGTTTGCTACAGGGTGAAATAATCTTTCGTACACACGCCGAGAATTTTCCCTTCTGTGAAAATGGGTTCATCCTCGGTGGCATGGATCGTGGGGTATTCCGCATTGTGGGAAATCAGGCCACTTGGTCCGGCTTCTTTCACGAAAACATGGCCGCTTTTTACAAATACACCAATCTCCCCGACCTGGATTGTCTGCTGGGCGCGGACAAAGAGCAAATCTCCATTATGAAAGGTGGGTTCCATGCTGTCGCCATCGACCGAGATAATAAAAGAAGTTCCAACTGGCGGCCGCTTTACCAAATCAATCAGTTCGTAGGAATCATCATCATTGAAGTCGCCGTAACCGGCGGAGGCGGGCTGCATATAGCGCGATACGGGGAACAACTCTATCACTTTTTCTTGAGCTGATTGAGAAAACATTTCATCGCACCGGGCTTTTTCACAATCCAATACCGCTGTTACCGTGTTCTTGCCATAATCGTCAAGGGCACGGTATTTTTTTATATGCTCTGATTCACTTTTTGATAACGATAATGAAACTTTAGCCGTGGCGTCATCTGAAATGCCCAAGATATAGTCCGCAGATACGTTAAATTTTTTGGCTATTTCAATGATATAAGCATGACCTGGTTCACGTTCACCAGTTTCATATTTTGTAATAGTTGCATATGGCTTACCGAGTTCTTCAGCAAGCCGTTTCCGAGTGTACCCATTTGACTCTCGAATTTTAACCAATCTTTCTGGTGTGCCCATGGTCTCACATCCCTTTCTAGGGGTGTCCTCGCCGGTCAACAAAAATTCTTCAGACACTTCGAGGTATCTCGCAATTTTGACTAACCTATCAGCGGGAAGCATACCGTTTCGTAATTGGCTTATATACCCATTCCCAAACTTTAAGTCCCTTTCCAGCCTTGAAATCGGTATTTTTCGCTCTTTACAGATACTTTTCACTCTTTCAACGCAATTCATGAGTTCCCGGCACTCGTTCTGCATCGCATAGGTGAAATCATCAAAGCCAATGTCGGGGGCGGGTGTGGGAGAATTTTCTTTTTTATCGTCTGCCAATTCCTCTACGGTAACACCAAGTTTTTCGGCGATAGCGGAAAGCCTGTCATATGGAGGACAACCTTTCGCGTTTTCCCAACGCGCAATTACGCCATTGCCAATTCCCAACTCTCGTTCAAGTTGCGCCAGAGACGTATTTTTAAGTTTACAAAGGGCCCTTATTTTGTCAACAGGAAACGGCATAAAAAATTTCCTCCTAAAATAGCAAAATTGCTATTGACAATTAGCAGAATAGCTATTATAATAGAAACCATACAGGGGGCAACCATAACAGACCCCCAAAAATGCGGGCCTTTAGTAAATATGAGTCATATTAAGCCTATTTAGAATAGCATATTTTCTAATGCCCGTCAAGATGGAAGGAGGAGATTTTTATAAGTTTGGCAAAAAACATTAAAGCCCTGTGTTCGGCTCGAAAATTAACATTTGCCGAACTTGAAAGGGCAACCGGCCTCGGCAACGGCGTCATCGCGAGGTGGGAGCGGTCCTCTCCGCGCGTGGACAGCGTGCAGAAGGTTGCCGACTATTTCGGCGTGACCGTGGACGAATTGCTGGAGGACGCCGGGCAGTCGGCCTGGACACCTTCAGATAACATTCATCCTGATGGCCGAGGAGATGAATATGAAAGGAAGTGATAGTAATTGTTTTTCCCAAATGAGGAGAATTCTTGACAACAAATATGGGAAGCGGTGTTTCGCACTGAATTGGACGAGCAAGAAAATCATAATTTTGAATTGAGGTGATCGATATGAAAAAGGAACCCAAGAAAGAGCCCAAGGTTATCAATATTATGGCGGACGGATCGATCTGTGATGATCTGAGTACATATCTTGCTAGGAGCGGTGCGAAGCTGCCGGATCTTGCTTGCAGGCTTATCGCAGAATTTATCCGCGATGGCAGCGAAATTTTACAGAAGAGACAAGCTGAAACCGATCATGCAGCTGCTGAGGAGGTTCGGACATGAATTTTCTTACACAGGCTATTGCGGAGGGCGCTGGCTTTTGCCTGCTCCTGATCGCCCCGTTTTTGGCCTACGCCGCGTGGCGCCTGGGCCTGGGACTTGGGGAAGATCTTGCAAATTTGACGGGACGAAAATCGCGGCGATCATAAAAGGCTAAAGTGATTATGATTATTATTGAAAATGCAAAGCGGTATTGCCTTTACTGCCGCACCAACCGCCGCCAAAAATGGCAGTACGCAAAATACGCGGGCGCTTTTGAGAGCGTGGAAAAAGGTGTAGAGTGCATCAAGGAACACTGGCCCGGTATCTCGTTTCAATATCTGGTCCAGGATACGCACACAGGCGATGAATACGTAAACAGTTTTAACCCCGCTTGATGCTGGCCCCGGTGGTTTTGGGCCAAAAAGGCTGGGCTATCGGCTGGACGGGCAGAAAGGATGAAATGATTATGAAAAAAACCGGGTACACAATCAGATGTTCTTACAAGAATTACATTACCCTTGAGTGGGAAGGAAAATTCGTTTTCTGTTTGAATAACGATCTTTATTATGCGGAAGAAATAATATACAAAATTGAAGAAAGAACCGGGATGGATTTTCAGGACATTCCGATTAAAGGAAGCAGGGAAGATTTTCAGGGATTGGTTTTCTTCAACGGCGGCTGGAAGCGGGATTTCTGGAAGGAATTCCCCGACAAGCGGGAAGTCAAATCCTATATGAATCTGAAAAAGGGGATCGTGAAATGAAACAAAGTTTGAATATGAAATGTACAAAATGCGGTGAAGAATACACAGAAGACGATCTGCGGGAACTACGGGAGATGGGTGAACAGTTCAGTGTGAATCCGTTCATCTGCCCGGACTGCTACGATGTTTTTTCACGTAAATGTCTGGAAGATCAATTCAATGAGTTAATGCAGACAGAAGGGAAGGGGTGAGATAAAGATGATGTTTGATTACTCTAAATTGAGAGGAAAAATCAAAGAAAAATTCAAAACGGAAAGCAGATTCGCAAAAGAACTTGGCATTTCTACTGTTTCTCTTTCTGCAAAGTTAAATAACAAAGTTGAATTTTCGCAAGGCGAAATGGTTAAATGCTGCGATTTGCTAGAAATTCCAAAAGAATATTTACCTGTATTTTTTTACACAAAAAGTTAAGCTTATTTAATTTTTGAAGGTGGTAGAAAGGATGAAACGAAATGAACGAATTACAATCTATGAAGATTTGCGAAAGAGAAATTACCGTTAAGGAATATGACGGTAAGCGCGTAGTTACTTTTAAGGATATTGACCGGGTACACCACAGGCCGGATGGAACAGCAAGAAAACGCTTCAACGATAATAAAAAACATTTCATTGAAGGTGAAGATTTTTATGCGATTCCTGAGCCGTCCGAAATTCGGACGCTTGGTTTTACAAGAGCGCAGGGCGGCTTACCGGATAAAATCATCCTTATCACAGAATCAGGGTATTTGATGCTTGTAAAATCTTTCACTGATGATCTGGCATGGGATGTTCAAAGGCAGTTGGTAAACTGCTACTTCCGCCAAAAAGAAGTTGTTAAAGCCTATATATCCACAAGGCCGCTAACAACAGATGATTACATGGATGCGGCAAAGGCAATAGCAAAATGCCACAACAGCAGACTGCCGATTGTGCTTGATCTGTATAGGAAAGCGGGGCTGGATGTCAGCAGAATTGAAACGCAAAAGGCCACGCCGGATGAAGCTGACATTATGGAGCTGGCGGAGCTTCTCAACCAGTACACATTGACGGAACTTTGCAAAATATTGAACATCTGCAAATCTTCCATTTATTACTACAAAACCGGGAAGCATAGCCCTCGGAAAGAACGTAGGGAAGAAATAATCAGAATATTAAAAAGGAGTGAATTACATTGAAAAAGGTGGTTGCAGCCTATATTGATCGAATTTTCGAATTCGATTCGCAGGAAGAAGTGGCGGCATACATTGAAAAATTGCGCAGCCTGAAAAAAATGTTCCGCATTGTCCAGCGTGAAGATGCCGGGGGCAGATGCCGGGTGAGGATTCAGGAACAGTATAATTCAAGTCCCATGATTGGGGGTTAAACAAGGAAAGGATGAAGTGAAATGGCATTTTCAAACAAACTTACGGATTTAATGCGCAGCATGGGAATTTCCCAAACCAAACTTCACGAATTGACCGGAATAGGAAAGCCGTCAATTAGCAATTGGGTAAACGGTAAAAATGAACCATCAAAAGACCGGAAACGTGAAATTGCGGCTGCGCTTGGGGTCCAGGAAGATTATTTCAACGAGTTTGAACCCATTGCGAAAATTCAGAATGATCCGGCATACAACTTGCCAGTTTCGGTTGCAGCTAAATTGATGGGTAAGTCCAAAAAATGGATTACGCGGGGCTTGCAGGATGGCGTTTTTCCATGGGGCTATGCGGTGAAGCTGACAGATTGGAGTTACTTCATTTCCTCCGTGAAGTTTACCGAATACACCGGGATCCCGATTCCGGAAATATAAGAAAGTGAGGTTTAATACATGAACGAAAATGGG
>CAYVEB010000011.1:0-2116 GCA_964450645.1 uncultured Oscillospiraceae bacterium
AGCTGGATAGAGTGACTGGCTACGAACCAGTAGGTCGGGGGTTCGAGTCCCTTCCGGCGTACCAACGGTGGTTAGAAATATCTGCCGGTTTGGGGATGATAGTTTCTGCCCCGCTCTATGACGAAAAGAAAAGCACTCAGTCAAGAACTGGGTGCTTTTCTTCTATAGACTTCCGGCGCAAGGGCAAATAGAGCAATGAAATTGGGAATGGCCATAAGGCCGTTGCAGGTGTCAGCGATATCCCAGACCATGTCCGCGGTGACCCCTGCGCCGACCAGCGTAACCGCCAGAAAAAGCAGCTGATAGAACGCGACAGCCCTTGTACCCAGCAGATATTGCACACATCTCGCGCCGTAGAGCGACCAGCCTAAAAGGGTGGAGAATGCAAATAGAATCAGGCACGCGGCGACCAGAAGCGCAGACAGCTTCCAACCGAATACGGTGGCAAAGGCTGCGGTTACCAACTCCGCGCCCGGCTTGGTTCCGAACAAAATCTCCACGCCGCTCAGAAGAATGACCAGCGCGGTGAGCGTACAGATGATCACCGTATCCACGAAAACCTCAAAAATTCCGTATAGCCCCTGTTCCTCCGGGCCGGACGTGGTGGCGGCACTGTGGGCGATCGCGGCCGACCCGAGGCCGGCCTCGTTGGAAAAGGCGCTTCGCCGCAGTCCCCAGATAACCGCCTGCCGGACGGCAATTCCGGAGCCGGCGCCAAGAATTGCCTGCGGAGCAAAGGCCGCGCCGATGATTTTTCCGAAGACGGCCGGGAGCGCGGCGGCGTTTGGGAGAATCACCGCAAAGCTCATCAGCAGATACAGCCCGCACATGGCGGGAACCAAGCGCCCGGTAACTTGCCCCAAACGTTTCATGCCGCCGAATAGAATCAGCGCCAGCAAAACCGCAATCACGCATCCGGCAGCCGGCGCAACGGGTGCCAGATGCAAGGAGAAAGCCGCCAGGATTCCCTCGATGGAACTGACAATGGCGTGGGTCTGGGAAAGGTTGCCGATGCCGAAGGACGCGAGGATCGCGAACATGCAAAACGCGCGCGCCAGCCATTTCGATCCCAAGCCCTGGGCGATATAATACATAGGCCCGCCGACCCAGTCGCCGTTCTCGTCCCGCCGCCGGTATCGGATGGCCAGGAAGACCTCCGTATATTTGATGATCATCCCCAGAAGAGCGGCGACCCACAGCCAAAACACCGCGCCGTAGCCGCCCAAGGCGATGGCCTGTCCGGTGCCGATGATGTTTCCGGTACCGACGGTTCCAGCCAGCGCCGTGCTGAGCGCCTGAAGCGGAGACATCTCGCCGTCTTTTTCCGGCGATTTGTGCAGCAGTCCGCCCAGGATATGGCGTACGGCGTATGGGAACTTGGTGAATTGAAGCCCTCGGCTGCGCACCGTCAGATAGGTTCCGCCCAATAATACGCACGGCAATAGCACATACTGCCAGGCAATGGTATTGAGCGTCTGGGTAAAAAATTTTAAAATCGTCATGTTTGGGACGCCCCTTTCGAGCGGTTACAAAAAAGTTTGAACATTATTTTAACTTTATTTTAACTTTTTCTCGCGGGAATTGAAAGTTTGCGACAGATTTGATATGATTGTATAGATTTAACATTCATCAATATCTATGAAAAAGGATTGGTTGACATGCTTCAATTAAAAAACATTGTCAAGGAATACGTGACCGGCGATTCCAGGGTTTTGGTGCTCAATGGTATCAGCCTGGAATTTCGCCAGAATGAATTTGTGTCCATTCTCGGCCCGTCCGGCTGCGGTAAGACGACGCTGTTGAACATCATTGGCGGCCTTGACCGCTATACCAGCGGCGATCTGATCATCGGCAACAAATCGACGCACAACTTTAAGGATAAAGACTGGGATACCTATCGCAATCACTCGGTTGGCTTTGTCTTCCAGAGCTATAACCTGATTCCGCACCAAACGGTCTTGTCCAACGTGGAGCTGGCGCTGACGCTGACGGGCGTGTCCAAGCGGGAGCGCCGCCAGCGGGCAAAGGCAGTGCTGGAAAAAGTCGGCCTGGGCGACCAGCTTCGGAAGAAGCCGAACCAATTGTCCGGCGGCCAGATGCAGCGCGTGGCGATTGC
>CAYVEB010000011.1:2126-55595 GCA_964450645.1 uncultured Oscillospiraceae bacterium
CGCGCTGGACTCGGAGACCAGCGTGCAGGTCATGGATCTGCTGAAGGAGGTCGCCCATGACCGGCTGGTCATCATGGTCACCCACAACCCGGAGTTAGCAACGACGTATTCCACACGGATCATTCGCCTGTTGGACGGGAAAATCATCAGCGATTCCATGCCCTATACCGCCCAGCCGGATGAGATCGAGCCGGATACGCAAAAGGCCAAAAAGCCCTCGATGTCGTTCTTCACGGCGCTGTCGCTCAGCTTTCAAAATTTGATGACTAAAAAGGCCAGGACGATTCTTACAGCCTTTGCTGGTTCCATCGGCATCATCGGCATCGCGCTGATTTTGTCCATGTCGAATGGCGCGTCCGAATATATCGACTCTGTTGAACGCGACACGCTCTCGTCGTACCCGGTGGAGTTGGAGTCGGCGTCGGTGGACTTTAACAGCATTATGGTCAGTATGATGGAGCAAAACGAAAACACCGGCCATCCGCTGGACGCGGTGTATTCCAATAACATCATGACCGGCATGATCGACTCCATGGTTCAGGGCGCCGCGAACAACAATCTGGAAGCTTTTAAGAAATATATTGAGAGCGGGCAGACCAATCTGACAGACTATACCACGGAGATCCGCTATACCTATTCCACGCCCATGAATATCTATAACGCGGACACCACGAACGGCCTGATTCAGGTCAACCCCAATATGCTTTTTGAAAACATGGGCTTCACAACCGGGGGCTACACGGGCAGCAACGGAACTACCGTTACCCCCATGCAGAACATGAACGTCTGGCGGCAGCTTTCCGGCAACGACGAGACGCTCCGCGCCCAGTACGAGGTCGTGGCCGGGCGCTTTCCGGAGGCCTATGACGAAGTGGTTGTGATTATGGATGAAAACAACGAGGTTGCGGACGTAACATTATATAGTCTGGGTCTGCTGGATCAGGCGGAACTGCGGCAGGCAATGTCCGACGCATACGCGGGCAACGAGGTAGTCGTCAATACGGAGCAGTCCCGTTTCACCTACGATGAAATTCTGGCGCTGAAGTTTAAGCTGCTGGTCAATACGGATTATTTTGAGCAGCAAGATGGAATCTGGGAGGACCGCTCAGATAACCAGGCGTATATTTTCTCCAAGTTGGCCGACGCGCAGGAAATCCGCGTGGTGGGGATTCTCAAGCCATCGGAAGACGCCCGCAGCAGCGCGATCACGGGCACCGTTGGCTATCGCGGCGATTTGATGGAGTATTTGATCAGGCAGGTCAACGACTCTGAAATCGTAAAAGAGCAGAAGGCCAATCCAGACGTTGATGTGCTGACTGGGCAGAAATTTGCGGCCTCCGAGGACGCGCAGGCGACTTATACCGCCGAGGATTTGCAGGCGTATTTGGCAAGTCTCCCTGCGGAGCAGCAGGCGGAGACGAGCGCGTATGTCCAGCAGATGCGGGCCTCCGGGATGAGCGAGGATGAAATCGCAAACACAATTTTATCCTCCGCCGATGGTACCACCAACACCTACGAGGGGAATTTAACCCTGTTCGGTGTTTCGGATTTGGGAAAGCCATCCGGAATTCTGCTTTTCCCAAAGGATTTTGAGGCGAAAGATCAGATTGTGCAGATCATCAACGACTACAACCAGCAGGCGGAGCAGGAAAATCAGCTCACCTATACCGACTATATCGGCCTGATGATGTCCTCGGTTACCACCATTATCAACGCAATCAGCTATATTTTGATCGCCTTTGTGGCGGTATCGCTGGTGGTATCGTCCATCATGATCGGCATTATCACCTATATCTCCGTCCTGGAGCGCACGAAGGAGATTGGAATTCTGCGCAGTATCGGCGCCTCTAAGCGCGACATCTCCCGCGTGTTCAACGCTGAGACGATTACCATCGGCTTTGTAGCGGGCATAATGGGAATTTTGGTAACGCTTGCGTTGCTGGTTCCCATCAATTTGCTGATCGATCATCTGACGGATATCGGGAATCTTGCTGCGCTGCCTACGGCGGCTGGAATAATCTTGGTTGTAATCAGCGTCTTCCTGACGTTTATCGCGGGCTTGATTCCGTCGAGAATCGCGTCGAAGAAAGATCCTGTCATTGCCCTGAGGACCGAATAAAACATTTGCCGCCCTGCCAAATCCGCGGGGCGGCTGTGTTTTTTTGTAGAGTCAGAGCCCGCGCCGGATTTCGCTGTTTCTGCGTTTTGCCCGGTTGAGCGCTTACAACCAACGGTTGAATTTTGGAATCTCCCAATAATTTATAGCTTTTTGTCATGCGCTGTGGTATGCTAAAGGCACAAAATGAGAGGGAGGAATCTTATGGATGGAATGACGATTGGCAAACGCATTCAAACGCTGCGCAAGGAGAAAAACCTGACGCAAGAACAGTTGGCCGAGCAGATAGGCGTTTCCGCCCAGGCGGTCAGCAAATGGGAAAATGATTATTCCTGCCCGGATATTTCCATACTGCCCAAGCTGGCGGAGGTATTGGGGGTGAGCACGGATACGCTGTTGGGTGTGGAAACGCTGCCCGTGCCTCCGCAGACGCCCCAGGCTCCCGACGGCGAGCGGAAAGGGAAGGACTTCTGGCCTGTCAAGGGCCTGCGTTTTTCAGGAAAGCTCAGCGGTATTCTTGTGGGGTTGTTTTTGCTGACGCTTGGCGTGTTGCTGCTGCTGATCAAGCTCCACGAAGAATGGTTCCCATGCGGTTATTGGCAGCTTGTCTGGCCGGTTGCGATTTTTTTCGCCGGACTGAACGTGTGCTTGCGCCGGAGGACGCGGGTCGTAGGGACCGGTCTTGTGCTGCTGGGCGCATACGCGCTGCTGTCCAACTTGCGATTAATTACGTATCCAATTACCTGGCCGATCATTCTTGCGATTTTGCTGATTCTATTCGGCGCTTGGGCAGTCTTTAAACAATTCTTTTGCCGGCCTGTCGCCGCGTGTGCCAGGTGCGGGTCAAGCAAGCACGCGGATCAGTTTGGCGAAGAGGACGGATTTGTGACCATGGAGGGCAGTTTTGGCGTATACAGCCGCGCTTTTTCAGGCGGAATCTTCCAGGGCGGGGACGTGTCCATCAGTTTTGGGGAGGGAACCTTGGATCTGCGGCAGGCCGCGAGCTGCGAACCGAATACTCAGCTGGAAGTGTCGGTGGCCTTCGGAAAACTCGTTGTCTTCGTCCCGCCGACAATGCGGGTAGTTGACAACACCAACCAAAGTTTCAGCTCGGTTTCCAACAACACCGAGAACAATGCTGGCGCGCAGGATGTGTTAACGCTTTCCGGCTCTGTAAGCTTTGGGGACCTGCAAATTCAATAGCGGTAAATTCAATCAGGGAAAATGTCAACGCGGGGCAGCTTGCGTTGACATTTTGTTATAATTATGATAAACTAGTAATGTTTTGAAGAAATTCCGCGCTGTAATTCCGCTGAAAGGAACCGGAAGACACATGGTCTTTTCCAATTTAATTTTTTTATACTTGTTTTTACCAATCACGGTGCTGGCCTACTTTGTCATTCCGTCTTTGGCCTGGAAAAACGCCGTTTTGTTGCTGGCGAGCCTGTTCTTTTACGCATGGGGCGAGCCGGTCTACGTGTTTTTGCTGATTGGCTCGGCGTTTTTGAACTATCTCGCCGGACGTTGGATGCACCGAAAGAAAAAATGGGTGCTTGCAATCGCCGTGAGCTTAAATTTGTTGCTGCTGGGCGTGTTCAAGTACACCGGTTTTCTGGTGGCGAACTGGAACGCCGTCACCGGTATGGCGGTGCCGGTTCCGGCCATCGCGCTGCCGATCGGGATTTCG
This sequence comes from uncultured Oscillospiraceae bacterium, assembly GCA_964450645.1. Classification (GTDB taxonomy): domain Bacteria; phylum Bacillota; class Clostridia; order Oscillospirales; family Oscillospiraceae; genus JAKSPM01. The sequence continues at coordinate 5,930 of CAYVEB010000011.1, forward strand.
TTTTATACGTTCCAGGCCATGTCCTATGTCATAGACGTATACCGCGGGAGCGTGCCGGTTCAGCGTTCCTTTTTGAATTTTCTGCTGTATGTGGCGCTGTTTCCGCAGTTGATTGCTGGCCCGATTGTCCGCTACGCGGATATTCAAAAGCAGCTGACCAACCGTAAAACGACTGCCGCCGGGGCCTTTGACGGCATGACGCGCTTTTGCATCGGCCTGGGGAAAAAAGTCTTGCTCGCCGACTATGCCGGGAAGGTCGCCGACGATCTGTTCGCCGCGCTTCCCAACCTGACGGCGCTGGGGGCATGGCTGGGGGCGGCTTTTGTAATGCTGCAGATCTATTTTGATTTTTCCGGTTATTCCGATATGGCCATCGGGTTGGGGCGGATTTTCGGCTTCCGATACCGGGAGAATTTCCGCCTGCCCTACACGGCCCGTTCGATCACGGATTTTTGGCGCAGATGGCACATTTCGCTCAGTTCCTTTTTTCGGGATTATGTCTACATCCCGCTGGGCGGCAACCGCAGGGGAAAACGCAGACAGATCTTTAACCTGTTCGTTGTCTGGACGTTAACGGGCCTGTGGCACGGAGCGAGCTGGAATTACGTGTTATGGGGTTTGTATTTCTTCGTGCTGCTGGCGGCGGAGAAGGCTCTGGGGGCGCGGCTGGCGCGCGTTCCGAAAGTTTTGGGACATCTGTGTACGCTGGTGCTGGTGCTGTTCAGCTGGGTGATTTTCCACTTTGAAAACCTGGGCGATATCCGGGCGGTTTTCACCGCGATGTTTGGCGGCGGCGCCGGGCTGTCCAATTCAATGGTTGAAATTCAGCTCATGAACGCACTGCCGCAGGGAATTGTGAGCATTCTGGGATGCACCGCGCTGCCGCAGGACTTTGCCGCCGTTTGGAACAAATTTGTAGGCGGCCAAGTCGCGCGGGAAAAGGGACACTGGAAGTGTGCGACGGCGCTGGAAATGGTCAATTCCGTGGTGATTTTTGTCTTCTGCGGGGCGATCTTGTTTTTGGCGACCGTCTCCCTGATTGGTTCTGGTTATAGTCCGTTTTTGTATTTCCGATTCTAGGAGGACGCATATGGAATACCGTTCGAAAGAGCCCGGAAAGACAGCCCGGGATCTTATACAGGTGGCGCTGTGCCTGGTTTTGGTGATGGTTTTGTTTGGCATGGGGCTTTATTCGCTGCTGGATGAGGACAAGACGTTCTCTGTCGCGGAGAAGCGGACGTTGGAGACAAAGCCGGTTTTCACGCTGGGCGGGCTTCGGGACAGCTCCTATTTGACGCAGTTTGACGCGTATTATTCGGATACCTTTCCCATGCGCGACTGGTTTATCGCGCAAAACCGGCGGCTGAACCGCTTCTACGCCTACAGCGATTCAAAAAACACTGTGCTCATTATGTCGAACTCCGACCATATTTCCGACGGCGGTGAGCATCTTCCGCTTGCGACGGATTCGGCGGATTCGACCGGTTCTGCAGCTTCCACGCGGCCGCCGGTTTCGACGCCCGGCAGTTCCGCGCGTCCGCCGGCGCAGGCGCCGGTCACCGCGCCGACGGAACCGGTCGAACAGACGCAGCCGCCAGAGCCGACAGAACCGGTTGTCGCGGATGTGACGGTAGGCTCGGTTGTCTTGGCGGGGGACCGGGCAATGGAGATTGTCACGATCTTGGAGGACGTGGTAGCGGACTACGCCGCCACGGTCAGCGCGATTGCCGACGCGGTCGGGGAGGATGTGCGCGTTTTCAGCCTGGTCACGCCCAATGCGGGCGAGTTCTATTCCCCGGAGGATATGCACACCGGCAGCCACAGCCAAAAAGATCTAATTGCGCAATGCTACGGGCAGATGAGCGACCGTGTCACGACTGTGGATGCCTACAGCGTGCTGCGGGATCATTTAGACGAATATATCTTTTTCCGGACGGATCACCACTGGAACGGCCTGGGCGCCTATTACGCCTACACGGCCTTCTGCGAGGCGGCCGGGTTTACGCCGGTAGCGCTGGATCAATTTGAGACGGGAAGCTATGACGGATTTGTCGGTTCGCTGTACAATGCCACCTGCGCCTATGATCAGAGCGGCGTGCTGTTGGAGAACCCGGACACGGTGCATTACTACCGGCCCATCGTAGATACCTCCATGACGATTTATGACGACGCCACGTTGACAAATCCCCAGAAGGATTTGCCGGTGATCTGGGATCTGGAGGAAGATGTTTCCAATAAGTATCTGTGCTTCCTGGGCGGCGACCACCCCATCACGCTGATTGAGACGGATGTGGACAATGACCGCGTCTGCCTGGTGCTGAAAGAATCCTACGGCAATGCGTTTATGCCGTATCTGACCAGCCACTACAAGCTCGTCATCGGCATTGATCCGCGGGAGTTTAACCGCGAGGGGCTTCCAAGCCTGGATCTGGCAGAGTTTGCGCAGTATATGGAGGTAGACGACATCCTTGTGATCAATTATCCCATCGCCGTCAACAACCAAAACATTGTCAATTGGATTGGAAGACTGGTCGGCGCGTAAAAAACGTTTCTGTATAGAAAGGCCCGCTGGCATTTGCCAGCGGGCCAAATATTTAATTAGGCGACCGTCAGGGAGACAGTGCGCAGCAGTGCGCCGTCGATATAGAATTCAATGCTGTAGGAACCGGCATCTTCCGGCGCTGTGAGCTGGCGGACAAAGCGAAGATCTTCCCACAGGTCGTCCCAGAGTGTGTCATCCGCCAGAACTTGAACCGGCTGGCCGTCCGAATTGCGCAGAACGGTTTGCACATGCACGGTATCCTGCGACGCGTCTGGCGTCTGCTCGCTTTGCAGCACGCAGACAAACGCTTCTCCGGGAGAGAAGGAGTCTTGCGCGGTTCCCAAATCGCGCCAGGTCCAGTCCGGTTCCTCCGGCACGTCGAACAGGCCGGGACCAAGACTTGCGGCGGTAATCCCGTAGCGGTCAAAGGCCGGAGCGTCGCCGGTAGCGACTTCGGCGGTTAAGGATCCATCCACAATAGCCGAGTCGTCCAGGACCAAGGAAAAATGATACGTGGCATTGGCAACGGGATCCGGCAGGACGAAGCTGTTGGATTCCAATGTGACCGTTTCGCTGTCCAGGCTGTCGGCCTGATAGGACAGCTGCCAGCCGCCGTCGGGCGTTGTGGCGGTGGAATCCCAGCGGACGGTAACGCCAGCATCGAGGACTTCGGCCGTGAAGTTTGCCACGCAGACCGGGTTGGCGGGAATCGTCAGCGTCAAAGGCGTATACAGGGCAGGGGATGCGACTGTGACGGTATAGGTTGCAAACAGCGCGGTATCCGTAAAGGTAGCGGTCGTGCTTGTGACGTCCAGCGTCTGTTCAAAGCCGTCGTCCCCCGTACAGTTTACCGTCCATTGACCGGGATCGTTCGCCAGGCAGTCCCACGCAACGCTCAGTTCGCCGTCGGCGGCGGCCGTCAAACGCAGATTCACCGCCTCGGCCAGGGGCATCGCGGTGAATCGGGCCTCTGTTTGACCGGTCATAAAATAGGTATCATGATCCTCCAAACGGAAGGTATAGGGCTTTCCAACGGTAAGGTCGGTCACCAAAATGGTGTCGCCGGAGAAGTTCTTCGTGCGCTCGTCCTCGCCGTCGGTGCCGTAGACCAACACGTATTCCGGGGGCGTCGGGCCGCTGTCCACATGGAGGATCAACTCCACCTGGCCGGTCAGCTCGGTATTGCGCAACTCTATTTCCGCAATGGAGGTCGCCTCATAGGTGGTAATGTCAACGCTCCCCACGCTGCTGCGGCTGAGCTTCCGGCCGGTCTGCGCAGTGACGGAGACAGTGTATTTGGTGTTGGACGACAATCCTGTAAAGGCGGCAGTGCGGCCTGTCAGATCCGGCGCATAGGTGTGGCCGAAGCTGTCGGAACACGCGATGGTGAGCATGGACAAATCCACGTCCGTGTCCAATTGAACGGTGATGGAATCGTCCGTCTTATCCATCAGCGTAATGGCATTGACGTCCAGGAAGTACCACTGGGAAAGGAAGATGTATGCACCGGCCAAAATAGCTACCAGTACCGCGGCGACGATCAATAGCCCCACGGGCTTTTTCTTTCCCTTCAGCGGCTCCGGCTGGGGCGGCGCATCCCCTTCTTCGGGGCGGTCGGTGTACTCCGCCGGCGGAGAATCGGGCATCTCCGGAGCCGCCTCCTCCGCGGCGACTTGCGGCGGCGGACTGGGGGAGAAGTTTTTTACAAAATTCTCGTCCAACGCCTTCACATCGGTGAAGGAGACCGGCTCCACCGGCTCGTCCTGATCGGGTGCGGCACCCAGCGGCTCTGGATCCGTGACCAGAGGCGGGACGATCAGATCATCCGTGACGCCGTTTCGCTGCATGTAGAAGATCAGCGCTTGGCGCATGGCCTCCGGCGTTTGAAAGCGGTCCGCAATTTTGGGCGCGCAGGCCTGGAGAATAATTCCGGCAATCTCATAATCGGCATACAGCGGCGCGGGCAGCGCCTCTCCGGCGAGCCGCTTGCTCTCAGCCGCGGCGGGTGAGGTCTTTTCGTCTTCAAAGGGGCCGTGGTTGCCATTGTAGATGCGATAGAGCAGCATTCCCAGCGCGTAAGTATCCATCGTCGGATTCAAATTCACCATGATATCGGTGAACTCCGGCGGGGTATAGACGCTGCGGTATTGCTCCGACAAGGAGGAGAACCGCAAAAATTCCATGTTGGCGACGCCTAAGTCGCCTAGCAGGAAGTGCCCGTGGCCGTCAGCGTAGATGTTTTCAGGCTTCAGGTTCTGGGAGAGCAGCCCGGCCTGGCGCAAGGAACACAGGGCGTTGCAAATATCAATGCCCAAATTGACGGCCATTAAATTGGTCATGGCCCGGTCTTCCAGGAATGCACGCAGGGTTTGCCAGTGCTCCATCAGAATGTACAGATCATAACCGGCCTGGGAAGGCTTTGGCTCCACCTGGTAGCCAAGAACCGGGGCAATGTTTGGGCTGTCGCTCAGCTTGATGATCGCGTCCAGTTCCCGTTTTAAATCTTCTGTCAAGCGGCCATAATATTCATGCGCCGCCGCCTTGTCCGCAAACGCACCGGCCAGCAGCAAAGCGTCGGTCTTTTCCTCCGATTCCGGAATGGAGATCAGTTTGAGTACCAAAACTTTTTCCAGCGTATCGTGCTTGAGCAGATAGCAGGTACTCCCGTCGTGGCTCCCCAGGGATGATAGAACGGTCATGTGATCAAGCAAAGGTGAGATTTTTTTCAATTCCGACATTTTTCTCGCCTCCTTAAATAGATATCCAACATTATATTAAGACATTTTCACAAAAAATGCAATAAGATATTGTCAGATTCAAATAAAAATGATATGATATAGTATATAGTACCCGGTATGTGACCGATTTTCACCAAGCGTTACCGTCCAGCGGCCCGATTTGGTACGGCCGCGGGCAGAATGGAGAATTATTATGAGCAAGAAAAAGATCGTATGTAGCAACTGTGGCGAGGTCTATTCCGCTGATTTGGATCAATGCCCGGTGTGCGGCAATGTAGAGGAAGAAGTTTCCGATGGCGAAATGGAAACCAGGCGGAATCGAAAGGATGCGAAGCAGTCGATGCCCAAAGCGGCCGCCGTGACGTGCGTCGTGTTGCTGTCGGCGTCGTTGGTGGTATTGACGTGGTATATTTTGGCACAGTGGTTTCCAAGCGCCATTCCGTTCCCGGCGCCGAAGGAGGCCGATTTGAGCCAGACAGAGGAATCGACAGAGCCATCCGATGGCGGCCAGAAGGAGTGCTGGTATCTCAATTGCGACGTGGAAACGCTGTTGATGAATCACGAGGGCGCGACCAAAACGCTGCAGATCGATGTCCAGCCGGCGGACTGTACTGATGATCTCGTGTTCAATTCCGCCGACGATACCATTGCAATGGTCAATCAAAACGGAATTGTCGCGGCCATTGCCGAAGGGCAGACGACGATTACGGTCACCTGCGGCGATTTGTCGGTGAATGTCAATGTGGTGTGCGATTTCAGCGCGAAGATTGAGCTAAATGCCGCGGACGTGACCTTGACAGAGGATGAGCCAACCTTCCATCTGCAACTGAGCAATTTGGGAGAGAGCGACGTGGTCGTTTGGCAATCCAGCAACGAGCTGGTGGCAACCGTGGATGCCGATGGCATTGTCGAGGCTGTTGGCGATGGTGTGTGCAATATCACAGCCGAATTGGAGGGCCAATCCTACTTAGCGACCGTCACGGTGGATTTTGACGCAGAGCCTACCGTTGCGGGGGATCAGACTGGTACCATTAATTCTGACGGAATCTACTTCCGCTCCGGCCCGTCGACAGAATCGGAAGCCATTGGATTCTTTATGGAAGGCTATGAGGTGCAGATTCTGGGACATGAGGACGAATGGTACAACGTAGAATACAACGGAACCGTCGGCTATGTCCATGAGCGGTATGTAGACCTGGACGAGTAACGCGATGCCCGAATTTTGCGGGAATTGGAGGCACCGGATGCTTGCGATTTGGTGCTGGACACGGATTTGAGAGAAATTGCCCGCGTTTGGGGCATTTAGATGCCAACGGAATTCCCTATGCCATGACAACCAAGGGGTGAAGAAGCTATTTGTCCGCGGGTTTCAAACGAGAGTGGAGGCGGACGTATACAACGGCGACATGTGCTATGCGGGGAGCAACCAGTATGAACATTCTTCATGTAAACCGCAAAGTCTACGCCCGCGAGAAATCGTTGATTGGGTAATGAAACGACCATCCGGATCCGGTTCGGATGGCCGTTTCCGACTGTCAAAAAAGCCGCGCAGAGTTTGCGCCCGCAGGCGCGAAAGCGTTTCGATCATTTTTCGCGGCGGCGTGTATGTCACGAAAAATACTTTACAAGTCGCAAACCGCCACCCAAAATGAATCCGGGTGGCGGTTTGCCAACAGTGGCGCATTAGTTATCCGAGGACAGCGCCCGACGGCGGAACAGCAGGGAAATGCACCAAAGGCCTGCCAGACCGACTAAGGCGTAGATGATCCGGCTGAAAACGGCGGTCTGACCACCAAAGATCCATGCAACCAGGTCGAACTTAAAAATGCCAACAAGTCCCCAGTTGATGGAGCCGATAATACTGAGAATCAATGCCAACGTATCCATATTTGAGCCTCCTGTGTGAAATTCACTGGTGCTAGTTTGTCCGCCACCTGGCCGATTATGCATGGACTTTTAGACAAATTTGCACAAAACACTTGGCAAAATTCAAAAAGTATTGTATACTGTTTTTACCAAAATTTGAAAAGAAAGGCAGAAACGTTATGAATGCTTTTTTACCCGCAGATATTCTGATTCCCAAAACAGATGCAATGGAAAAGTGGTCGGTGATTGCCTGCGACCAGTTCACGTCGGACAAGGCCTACTGGCAGCGCGTGGCAAAAAACGCACAGGGCGCCGTTTCCACCATCAATTTAATCCTTCCGGAGGCGGAGCTTGGCACTGAGCAGGAAGCCGCCCATACGCGCCTGATCAATCAGACGATGGCCGAATATATGGACAAGGGCGTATTTATTACGTATCCCCGCAGTTTGGTCTATGTGGAGCGGACGTTGGAAAGCGGCGCCATTCGCAAGGGATTGGTTGGCATGGTGGATCTGGACGCCTATGACTATACCCCAGGCGCGACTTCACCCATTCGCGCCACTGAGCGAACTGTGACCGAGCGCATCCCGCCCCGGCAGAGGGTTCGCCGCGACGCGCCGATCGAGCTGCCGCACATTTTGATGCTCTGTGACGACCAGGAAAAGGTTCTGATCGAGCCGCTGGCTGCGAAGAAAGCGCGGATGAAGCAGCTCTACGATTTTGATTTGATGGAGGGCGGCGGTCATATTGCCGGCTGGCTGGTCGAGGGGAAGGACGTCGAGGAATTTGAAGACGTTCTGACAAAGTATTCCGCCAGCGTCGGGGAAAAATACCAGGGGCTGCCCGGTGTTCCGATGGTATTCGCGGTGGGCGACGGGAACCACTCGCTGGCGACCGCGAAATCCTGCTACGAGGAATTGAAGCGGAAGCATCCGGATCAGGATTTGTCCGACCATCCGGCGCGCTATGCCCTGGTGGAACTGGAGAACATCCATGACGACGCCCAAGTCTTCGAACCGATCCACCGGGTCATTTTTAAGACCCAGCCCAAGGAATTGCTGGCGGCGCTGGAGGCGTCGGCGTGCGCGCCAGGCGGATTCCCGGTGCGGTGGTATATCGGCGAGGAATCCGGGACAGTCTATCTGGACAAACGCAAATCGCAATTGGCCGTGGGCGTGTTGCAGGCGTTCCTGGACGAGTATCTCAAAGATCATCCGGGCGAGATCGACTATATCCATGACGACGACGCGCTGATTGGCTTTGCCAAGCAGGAGCATACAATCGGCTTTTTGCTGCCCGCCATGGAAAAGTGCCAGCTGTTTCGCGGCGTGATCGCGGACGGCGTACTGCCCCGCAAGACTTTCTCCATGGGACACAGCCGCGAGAAGCGCTACTATTTGGAAGGAAGAAAAATTATAAGATGACCAATTTGACGGAAGGCGCGTTCGCAAAAGTAAATTTGACCCTGGATATCCTGGGCAAACGGGGAGACGGGTACCACAACCTAAAATCGGTAATGCAGGCCATCAGTCTCCATGACGATGTGCTGATTACCTTGGACACCGGCAGGGATTGGGAACTGCACTGTTTTTGGGAAATTCCGCCCGAGCAGACCGGCGACGCGCCGCCTGAGAGTGAAATTGTCACGCAGGGGCTTCCCCAGGGCGAGGAGAATATCGCCTGGAAGGCCGCGAGGCTGTACCTTGAACGCATTGGCCGCACGCCGGACGGGCTGGAAATTCGCATTAACAAACGCATTCCCATGCAGGCGGGACTTGGCGGCGGCAGCACCGACGCGGCGGCGGTTCTGCGCGCCTTGAACCGGCATTTTGGAGCGCCGCTTTCTCTCCCGGCGCTGGCGGAGCTGGGCGCGCAGGTGGGCAGCGACGTCCCGTTCTGCGTGCTGGGCGGGACGGCGTTGGTGGAAGGCAGGGGAGAGCTGCTGACGCAGATTCCATGTGAAGCAAAATTGTATTATGCGGTGTGCAAGCCGGAATTCGGCGTATCCACCAGGGAACTCTACGACGCCATCGACGCACAGACCATCATCCGCCGTCCGGATTTGACTTCCATGCGGGCCAATTTGCAAAAAGGGGACTATCAGGGCATCGGCGGAAGCCTGATGAATGTGTTCGAGCCGCTGGTGATGGAGCGGCATTTGGAAATCAATTATATCAAATCCGTTCTGTTTACCTACGGCGCCTACGGCGCGCAGATGACGGGCTCCGGTTCGGCTGTGTTCGGAATTTTTGATTCGTTTGAATATGCCACAGTCGCCTGCACCATGTTGAAAGACCGCTTTTCTCAGATTTATTTAGCGACAAATGTTTAATACGGTTTTTCAATAAAACTTCATGCGCTGGCGGCGCACCACGATGGATGCAAATACAACGTCGCGCATGAAGTTTTACGCGCATGTGGGGCGTCCCGCCCCACATGCGCTTTTTTCAAGCCGTGCCGTCGGAGACTGCACATGGCCATTTTGCTATGCTTTTGCATAGCAAAATAAGACATTTTTGGAGAATGGCCGCGCTTTCACATGGCGCCTTTCGGCGGCTGGCCGCGGAAAGGCTGTCTTAATGCACAATTCGATAAAAAACACCCTTTTTCAAAGTGATTTTTATTGAATTTTTGTATAAATACTCAAAATACTGTCTATACTGTAGATATTCTACATATGGACGGTGTTTTTATGAAAAAACGTTTTTTGGCAATGTTTTTGCTTACAATTTTGGTGGTATCTGTCGCATTCACCACGCACGCGGCGCTGCAGCAGCATGCTCTGTCGGAAAAGATGATCCGGCTGCACGTCGTCGCCAATTCCGATACCCCGGAGGATCAATCGCGCAAGCTGCAGGTTCGGGACGCTGTGTTGGCACGGGTTTCCCAGCTGACTGCGGACTGCACGGACGTGGCGCAGGCCAGCGCGCGACTGCGGGAAAATCTTTCCGTATTTGAACGGGCGGCGCGGCAGACGCTGCAAGCAGTGGGGGATTCGTCGCCGGTGACGGTTACACTGGCGCGGGAGACATTCCCGACCCGCGCCTATGACACGTTTACACTCCCGGCGGGTGAATATCTTTCCCTTCGCGTATCCATCGGGCAGGCCGCGGGGCATAACTGGTGGTGCGTTGTATTCCCCAGTCTGTGTACCGCCGCGACCACCGCCGACTGGGAGGAAGCGGCCGCGGCCGCGCAGTTTTCCCAGGAGGAGCAAAATTTCATCACCGGCGGAGAAGAGCAATACGTTCTGAAATTCAAGGTGTTGGAGTGGCTGCAAAAACTGCTGTCCTGAGGGCAAGGACAATTTTATTCAGGTATTTAAACTGACTATTGATGCGATCCGCAAAAGCTATTCTTGGAGCATAGTTGTTTTTTATACACGATTCCAAATTGGAGCCAGCAGACATTTTCCTGCTGGCTTCAATTTTTCTTTGCGAATGTAAGATTTTTTGTTATAATGGAGAAAAAGGGGTGATTATGTGCTGCGGCTTTGTTATGGCGTAGATTGGAGAGCAAATCAGGACTGGCTGCTATCGCAGGTCTGCCAGAACCCAAAGAGGGAAATTTTGGTGACGCCGGACCAGTTCTCCCACGAGATGGAACGCCGGTTGTGCGCGGTCGGCGGGGATACCATCTGCCGCTGTGCCGAGGTGCTGACGTTTTCGCGCCTGGCCGACCGCGTGTTTTCCGAATACGGCGGCGTCGCGGATGTGGTGATGGACAGTGGCGGGCGGCTGGTCGCCATCGCCTCCGCAATTGAGCAGGTGCGTGCGCGGCTTAAGCTGTATGGCAACTGCGCGGAGAAGCCGGAATTTTTGTTGCAGCTGCTGCAGACGCTGGATGAGTGCAAGGCGTTTTGCGTGACGCCGCAGGCGCTCCGCAAGGCCGCCGGTCGGGCCGAGGGTGTACTCGCGGTCAAGCTGGAGGAATTGGCGCTGCTGGCGGAAAGCTACGACGCCGTGTGCGCCAATGGCCAACAGGATGCGGGCAGCCGCCTGATGAAGCTCGATGAGTGCCTGCAAGCGTGCGATTGGGCGGTGGGCAAGCGGTTTTACTTAGAGGGATTTTCGGATTTCAACGGATTGGAACTGCAAATTATCACGCGCCTTTTCGAAGCACAGGCGCCGGTCACGGTGGTGCTGCTGTGTGACGGCCCTGGGGAGGGGCAAAACGTATTCGACTGCGCGCGGGATACGGGACGCGCGCTGTGTCGGATTGCCCGCCGCATGGAGATCCCTGTGGAAATTCAAACCGTTGCGCCGGGCGATTCTGCGCCAGGACTGGGCCATTTGCGCGAATTTCTATTTGAAAGCCGTACGCCGTCCTGGCAGGAGGATCCTTGCGCGGTGCGCCTGTTCACTGCCCGGGACGTCCACGGCGAGGCAATGGCGGCGGCAGGGGAGATTCTGCGCCAGGTGCAGCAGGGAAAGCGCTATCGGGATATCGCGGTCGCCTGCGGAGATCTGGAGGTCTACCGGCCAATTCTGCGCGCGGTCTTTGCGCGCTATGACGTCCCGGCCTATTTTTCCGGCAGCGAATCCTTGCTGCATAAACCGATGATTCAAACGGTTCTCTTTGCGTTGCGCGCCGCAACCGACGGTATGGAGCAGGAGAGCGTGTTTGCCTATCTGAAATCCGGCCTGCCGCCGTTGGAGCGCGACCGCTGCGACCGCCTGGAGAACTATGCCATTACATGGTCGGTTTCCGGCAGCGGCTGGCAAAAGCCGTGGGATATGCACCCGGCCGGTTACGGCGCGGCGATGGACGACACGGTTCGCCATACGCTGGAGCAATTAAATCAGGATCGGGACAGAGCCATTGCGCCGCTGCTGGCGCTGAAAAAGGGCGTCCAGGAGGCGGCGAATACCGCCGGACAGGTGATGGCGCTGTATGATTTCTTGGAGCGCATTGAATATGCCAGACGCATGAATGAGATTGCGAATGACCTGGCGGCCCAGGGAGCGCTGCAGCAGGCGCAGGAATACGCCCAGCTATACCAGATTTTAACCGGCGCGTTGGAACAGCTCTATGCAGTCCTGGGGCAAAGTGTCCGCAGCGGAGATGGTTTCTATCGGCTATTGCGCGCGATGCTGAGCCAGTATGACGTCGGGACGATTCCCGCCACGCTGGACTGCGTCAGCGTCGGCTCGTATATGTCCATGCGCCAGAAGCGGACGGATGTGATGATCGTTCTCGGCGCGTGCGACGGGTCGTTTCCCGCCAGCGTGGCGGAAACCGGGCTGTTATCCCAAACGGACCGTCAACGGCTGCGGGAGCTTGGCGTCGACGTTGCGCCGGGTGTCCCGGAAAAGTTGGAACGGGAACTGCTGGGGATTTACAATGTGTTAACAGCGCCGCGCGAAGCGCTCTATCTTTCCGCTGTCGCGGGGGAGGAGGCGTATTTGTTCCGCCGGTTGGGACGCTTGTTCCCGAACGCGGCCATCGCCGAAGAAACGGGGATTCCGAAACTGGCGGGGTTCCACCGGGAAGCCGCGCTGGAATACTTGGTTCAACTGCGCCACGATCCGTCCGCCGCGCAGCTTTCCGACTGCCTGAGGCAGGCGTTGCCAGACGGCGGCGCGGAACTGGAGAGGCGATACCGTCAGGCGGACTACCTGCCGGGCGGATTGGACCGGCAGACGGTTGAGCGGCTATACGGCAAAACGTTCTACCTTTCCGCGTCCCGCATTGACCGGTTGGCACAGTGCCGCTGCGCCTACTTCTTCCAGTACGGTCTGCTGGCAAAGGAGCGCAAGCGCGCCAGTTTTGACGCGCCGGTCTATGGCACCTTCGTCCACTATGTCCTGGAGCAGACAGCCCGGAAGGCCGCGCAAATGGGCGGATTCCAGCGTTTGGGCTTGGAGCGGGTGCTTTCGCTTGCCAGGGAGGCGATCGACGCCTTTGCCGAAGAGCGGATACCGGACTTGCGGGAAAAACCGGCGCGCTTTGTCTATCTCTATGAGCGGAATTTGCAGGAGATTTTGCAAATTGTGCAGGATCTGTATGAGGAATTGCAGGACTCGCGCTTTGTGCCGGAGGGCTTTGAATTGGAATTTTCCAAAACCGGGCAGATGCCGGCGGTGAGAATTGTCGGGAAGCTGGCGAGCGGGGAGCTGTCCGGCTATGTGGACCGAGTGGACCTATTCCGAAACGGCCAGGCCACCTATGTGCGCGTGGTGGACTACAAAACCGGGCGAAAGGATTTTGACTATACCGATATTCTTAACGGCCTGGGGCTGCAAATGCTTTTGTACCTGTTCGCGCTGGAGCAGGGGGGAGAACAGGCCTTTGGCGTAAAGCTGCAGCCGGGCGGCGTGCTCTATTTTCCGGCGAGACAGACGGTCTTGTCTGAAGCCGGCCGCATTTCGCCGGAAAAGGCGAAGGAGCTGCATCAAAGAGAACGCCGGCGAAAGGGCCTGTTACTGGACGATGAAATTGTCCTGCAGGCGATGGAACCGGGCGACCGGCCGGCGTATTTGCCGTATACCAACGCGAAAGACGGCACGCGCAAGGGCGATCTGGCCACGCGCGGCCAGTTAGAGGAGCTAAAGCGGTTTGTGTTCCAGACTTTGGCGGATATGACGGACAGCATTGCCGGCGGCGATCTGACGCCGGAACCCTATTTCCGCGGCAGCGCTCACAATGCGTGTCTGTACTGCCCGTACGGCCCCGCGTGCCATGTGGATACCGGCTGCGTGCGGCAGAAGGTGCGCGCAAAGCGCACCAGAGAGGAATTTTGGGCGGAAGTGGAGGAAAAGGTCCATGGCTGAGAAGAAACTTACGGCTGCGCAGCAGGCGGTTGTAGCGCATCGGGGAGGTGCGCTGCTGGTGTCGGCGGCGGCCGGTTCTGGAAAGAGTACGGTGCTGGTGGAGCGCCTGCTGGGGATGATCTGCGATCCGATCGCGCCGAAAAATGTGGACGAATTTCTCGTAATCACCTATACCAAGGCCGCTGCGTCGGAACTGCGGGATAAGATCGCCTCGGCGCTGTCGGAACGGCTCGCCCAGGATCCGGGCAACCGGCACTTGCAGCGGCAGCTGAACCGGCTGTATCTGGCGCAAATTTCCACGGTTCACGCATTTTGCGCCACGCTTTTGCGAACCTATCCCCACCAGTTGGATATTCCTGCGGATTTCCGGGTGGCGGAGGAGGTCGAATGTGACGCCATACGCCATCAGTGCCTGGAGCAGACGCTGGAAGACGCCTATCAGGCACAGAACCAGACGCCGGAGGTGCAGCGTTTCCTAGATACCCTCGGATTTGGCCGGGACGACCGCACCGCCGGAAAGCTGGTGGCGGAGATGTACTTTGCCGCGCTCTGTCACCCGGACCCGGAGGCGTGGATGCAAAGCTGCGCGCAGGAGGCCAGGGCGCCCGTTGACGATTTGTTGCAGACGCTTTGGGGAAAGAGCCTGCTTGCCCATGTGCGCCGTCAACTCAATCAGCTGAAGGCGAACCTGGAAACGGTCATTGCCGCCTGCCGGCAAGAGGCACAGCTGGAGGAAAAATATGTGCCCGTTTTGCAGTCCGACCTTGCGCTGCTGGACCAGCTGCTGGACCTGACCACTTGGCAGGACTTCCATCTCCACCACGACCCGGCGTTTGCCCGCATGCCGACGGTCAGAAAGTGCGCCGATTCTACGCTGCAGGAGTGGGTTAAGAAGGTGCGCGGCGACGTGAAGGAGCAGGTGCAGCAGCTGCTGCAGCCGTTCTCCGCCTCGCCGGAAGAGGCCATGGAGGACCGGCAGAACACCGGCGACGCCATTTGCGGCCTGTTTCGTCTGACGGCGGATTTTATGCGCCGCTACCTAGCGGTGAAGCGCAGCCGCCATATTCTGGATTTTTCCGACTTGGAGCAAGAGGCGGTGCGGCTGCTTGTGCAGCGCGGCACACGGCTCCCCACGGCGAGTGCAAAGGAAATCTCCCGGCGCTTTGCGGAGATTATGGTGGACGAATACCAAGATACCAACGAGGTGCAGGATTTGATCTTCTCCGCCGTCTCCAACGAGGGGCGCAACTGTTTCTTTGTCGGGGATGGGAAGCAATCGATCTATCGGTTCCGCATGGCGGATCCGTCCATTTTTCTGGAAAAATATCTTACGTATGCGGATGTGGCCCAGGCGGAGGCAGGCCAGCCGGTCAAAATCTTGCTCTCCGAGAATTTCCGCTCCGCACCGGAGATTCTGGACGCAGCCAACAGCGTGTTTTACGCCGTGATGAGCCGCGAGACCGGCGGCCTGGATTATGGCCCGGCGGAGGCGTTGATTCCGGGCGTGCAAAGAGCGCGGCAGACGGAGCCTGTCGTGGAGCTGCACGGCATCCAGACGGGCGAGCCGGAAACCGAAACAGCACCGGTCAAAGGGGATACGGAGGCGGCGTTTGTCGCCGGGCGGATTGCCCAGCTGCTGGGCACGCCGCTGGCAAGTGAAAACCGGCCAGTCAAGGCCGGGGATATCACCATTTTACTCCGCTCCGTCAAGTCCGACGCGCGCTACTATATGGCGGCGCTGAAGGCAAGGGGGATCGGCGCTGTGTGCGATACCGGCGAGAGCATTCTCGACACCGTGGAGCTGGAGACGGTGACCGCCGTTTTGCAGATTTTGGACAATCCCCACCAGGACGTCTATCTGATCGCGGCGCTGGCAAGTCCGCTGTTCGCCATCCCCTACCGGACATTTGCGCTGGCAAGAGCCGGCCGGCGGGACGGGGATTTGTATGACTGCCTGTGCCGCTTTCAGGACGCGTCGCTGCAAGACGCGCTTGCCACGATCCGCGCGCTGCGGGAGGAAATGGGGCTTCTTTCTTTGGCGGAGCTGATGCAGCGGCTGGAACGGACGCTCCACATGCGCAGCATCTTTGGGGCGATGGCGCACGGTGAGCAACGTTTACATAATTTGGATGCGTTCTTTGCCCTGTCTGCCTCCTTTGACCCGGAACGGACGTTGCGCCAGTTTTTGGAACAGTTGGACGCACTTAAACAGCAGGGGATTGCCGGTTCCTTGCCGAGCCAGGAGCGCGACGCCGTCCATATCATGAGTATTCACAAATCCAAGGGGCTGGAATTTCCGGTGGTGTTCCTGGCGGGCTTGTCCAAGCAGTTTAATTTGCAGGATCTCGCGGAACCCGTTTTGGTGCATCCACAGTTGGGCGTCGGGTGCAAAGTGGTGGATCCCGTAAACCGGGTATCTTATCCCACGGCGGCCAGGCAGGCCATCGGGTACCGGCTTCGCCAGGAAACTGTCTCCGAGGAGATGCGAATCTTGTACGTGGCGATGACGCGGGCAAAGGACCGCCTGGTGATGACCTATTGCGCCAACGATCTGACAAAAAAGCTGGATCGCCTTGCCTCGGAGCTGCGCCTGGGCAGCGCACGGCAGGCGGCGCAGCGTGTGAGCTGTCCGGGCGATTGGATTTTGCTGAGCGCGCTGGGCAGGGCCGAGGCTGGGGAGTTGCGGCAGTTTTTGTCTTGGGCACCGCCTGCGTCGGTCTCCGAAATTCCGTGGCGTATTCAATACCACAACGGCCCGATGGAATCCGTCCAGGCGGGGGGCACTCTGCAGGGTTTGCAGGATCAAAGCTTGGCCTGTCCCAATGCGCAGCAGCTCAAAAGGCAGCTGGCGTTTGTCTATCCCCATCTGGCGACGACGACGCTGCCCACAAAAATTACCGCGACCCAATTGAAGGGGCGCACTTTGGACTTGGAAAGCGCGGAACAGGCCACGCCGCAGGTGGCCGCCCACTTCGTATTTGAAAAGCCAAGATTTGCGGCGAAAGAGCGCGGCTTAAGCCCCACAGAGCGCGGCACGGCAACGCACCTCGCCATGCAATTTGTGCGCTACGCGGCGTGCCGCACGCTGGAAGGGATCCGGGAGGAACTGGCGCGGTTGGAGCGTGAACGTTTCTTGAGTGAGCAGCAAGCGCAGGCGGTGCAGCCGGAAACCCTTTGGCGCTTTTTTTCTTCTGCGCTGGGACAGCGGGTGCTCAACGCGCCGTCGGTCGTCCGGGAATTCAAGTTCACCGTGCTGACGGACGCCGCGTTGCTGCGCAAGGACGCCGCCGGGGAACAGGTGCTATTGCAGGGCGTGACGGACTGCTGTATCTTGGAAGAAGACGGCGTCACCGTGCTGGACTTTAAGACGGACCGCGTCCGCCCCGGCGGAGAGGCGCGCGCGGCGGAGCGCTACCGGGGCCAGATGGAGGCGTACAGCCTGGCCTTGGCGCGCGTTTTTCAAAAACCTATTAAGGCGCGGATTTTGTATTTCTTTGCCACGGGAGAAGCGATTACCCTATAAAGTATCTTTGTTCACGCGTATGATCATGGAGCGCCAGCTGCGGATTTTTGCCCGGCCGGCGCTTCGTAGATTTGAAATAACGACTTTGCAGGCAAATTCAAAAACAATTGGACAAAAGAGAGTGGAAAAATGATTTCCCATGTGCTATACTAGGGAGGTTCTGAATAAATTTGGTGCGCTGATTGCGCCAGCAGATTTTTCGCCAGAAGAAACAAAAGCCGCGGTGAATTCTTTGTGGATTCACGAGGATTTTTTAAAGAATGATGGAAAAGATGCAAGCAATGGGCGCGCCAAGGCATAAGCCGTGATTTGTTCAGAGATTCCCTAGGAAATGTGATGCGGAAGGGAGGCCGTGGCCATGAGGGTGCTGCTTTTGCCCTTATCCTCCGGCGAGGGCGATACCGCCCTGTGGCGCAAGCAGTTGCCAGAGCAAGTGGCCGGCGGTCAATTATGCCTGGAATTTTTACCGTGCGACCCTGTCCCGGCCTGTCGGCAGGCGCGGCGGGCCTTGGTGCGGGAGCAGCCGACGCTTGTGATCTTATTTGAGCGGGCGGCGGAGGGCACCGCGATTTGTTTGGAGCGGATTGCCGTGAATCTTTTCCAGCAGTCCGGGAAACAGGAAAGGCGCATCGACAAGCAGGGGCCTGACGGCGTCTTCACCACCTTGCCCGTGGAAAAAATGTCCGCGGCAGGGGAGCGGCGTGCGCCGACTAAGGCGGCGTTTACAGCGAGCGCCGGGGTCGGAAACTATGTGGCATACACCCTTTTGCGGGAAATTGCAAAAAAGGGGTATTCTATGTTGGCCGGCCTTCTCCATGTGGCAGACACGCCGCAAACGGCGGCGTGTCTGCGCAATTGCATCGAAGCGGCTGTCCGCGCCGCGACAAATTACACCTACATTGTCCAGTGCAAGGATGGCACTTTCTACACCGGCTGGACCAAAAATCTGGAAAAGCGCTTTTGGGCGCACCAGAACAAAACCGGCGCGAAATACACCCGTGCGCACCCAGCCGATTGCCTTGTCTACTGGGAGACGCACTTGACGCCCCAGGCCGCCATGCGGCGGGAATGGCAGATCAAGCAGCTGAGCAGGGAGGAAAAACTTCGCCTGATTCAGACGGACGCATAGAGAGGACGTTTTCATGAAAGCATTGGATTCCCTTTGGACGCGCGATTTTACCATCATCACGGTTGGCAGCCTGGTTTCCATGCTGGGCAACTCCCTGTCGGGATTTGCAATGAGCCTTTTGGTACTGGACTACACCGATTCCCCGTTCTTATTTGCATTATACATGTTCTTGTACACGCTGCCCCAAGTGGTCGTGCCGCTGCTGTCGGGTCCGCTCCTGGACAGGTTTTCGCGCAAGCGAATCGTATACGGACTGGATTTTTTGTCGACAGGGCTGTATCTCGTGATGGGGTTGCTGCTCTTGCACGGGTGGTTCAGTTTCCCGGTCCTGGCGATGGCGACGTTCCTTGAGGGCGCAATTCACAGTACATATACGGTCGCCTACAGCAGCCTCTATCCCATGCTCGTCACGCCGGGGAATTACAGCAAGGCGTATTCGGTGTCGAGCACGCTGGAGACGCTGAGCGTCGTCGGTATTCCGCTCTCGGCCGTGGTATACAGCACAATCGGAATTGCGCCGCTGCTGCTGTTCAACAGCGTTTGCTTTTTCCTCGCGGCAATTATGGAGACGCGCATCCGCGTGCAGGAGGAATACCGCCAGCGTGCCCGCACGCATGTGTCTACATTCCACCAGCTGTCCGTAGATTTCCAGGAGGGCTGGACGTACCTCTGGCAGGAAAAGGGCCTTTTGCATATCGTGATCTTTTTCTTCTTTACCCAATTTGCCGCAGGCGCGGCACAGGTAATCACGCTGCCCTATTTCCGGGACCATTTTCCTGACGGTGAGTTTTATTATATGCTGGTCTGGGGCATCAGTATGTTGGGCCGGGTGATCGGCGGCGTAATCCACTATCGGATGAAAATACCCGTCCGCGCCAAATTTGCTGTTTCGGTGGCAATGTACATAGCCGCGGCGGTGTTGGAAGGGATTTACTTGTATTTTAGCGTAGCCGTTATGAGCGTTCTCACATTCCTTGTCGGTCTTTGCGGTATTACCACGTATAATATCCGCCTCGCGGGCACCCAGAGCTACGTGCCGGATGAGAAAAAGGGCCGGTTCAACGGAATGTTTTCCACGCTGACCATGGCCGGGATGCTGTCTGGACAGCTGTTGGCGGGCGCGGCGGCGACGCATATCAGCTCCAGGATTGTGCTGTCCATCTTTATGGGACTGAACGCCCTGGCCGCCGTGGTGTTCATCGCGCGCAACCGCGAGGATGTGGAGCCGATCTATAACACGGACGCGTAGGAGGGGGGGAGCTGAAATGTCACGCAGAACAAAAAAGAGGATTGCGCTGATCCTGATTGGCGTGGTGGTCGCGTTCTCGGCGGTGTCCATGTTTGTCATCCACGACGCGTATCAAAGCATGTTTGCAAGGGTGGAAACGCCGGGATATTCGCTGTACCTTCGCTATGAAGATGTGGCGGGGGAGTATGAGCGGGAGACGTTCTCGTTTCCCGCGGGAGAAAACACGTTGCAGGGCTATTTGTATGGCGCCGAAAACCGAAAGGGGCTTGTGGTGATCTGTCACGGGATTGGCGGCGGAGCGGAGAGCTATTTTCCGGAGACTGTGTATTTCCTGGAGCATGGGTACCAGGTGTTTGCATTTGATAACACCGGCTGCTACGGCAGCGGCGGGGAGAGCATGGTGGGGCTGAATCAGTCCGTGCTGGATTTGGACGCCGCGCTGACCTATTTGGAGGGGCAGCCGCGTTTCGACGGTCTGCCGGTTTTGCTCTACGGTCACAGTTGGGGCGGCTATGCGGTGACGGCGATCTTCAATTTTGACCACGAGATTGCCGCGTCTGTCAGCGTGGCGGGCTTCAGCAACCCGACGGAAATGATCGCCGAGTGGTTCCATGATAAGATCGGCTGGGTGGCTAATTTGGAGTATCCCTACATATCCGTGTATCAATGGATGATTTTCGGAGAAAATCGAGCTTTGAACGCGGTCGATGGAATTAATCGCACAAACACGCCGGTTCTGCTGATCCACGGCGACGCCGATACTACCGTGGACTATGACGGCGCTGCGACGGTCGCCCACCGGGATGAGATTACTAATCCCAATGTGCAGTATAAGATCTGCAGCGTGGCGCCGCAAAATGACCATGTACGGCTTTCAATGTCTCCGGACGCCATCGCCTATGACGCGGAGGTGACCGAAGACCTGGACGCGCTGCAAGAGGCCAGCGACGGCGCGATCAGCAGCGAGGAAATGGAAAACTTTTTGGCGAACGTGGACAAACAGCGGATATCCCAATTGGACGAGGAGTTTATGAGCGATGTGCTTGCATTTTATGAACAAGCCATCCGCCGCTGATCAATTTCAAACTGGACGGTCGGCCTTGCAAAGGACGTAAAACTGTGCACCGCTGCTTTTCGGCAACGGCGCGCAGTTATGTAAAGAAAAGCATTGGCTTATAAAAATCCCGAATAAGAGTTTGCGGCATTTCGCGCTTTCGTGTTATTTCGTTTTTAACAAATCGTAAATACTGGCACTCAAATGCAAAGGGCGCTAATTCCGCATGACCATTTCCTGTTCGAGCGGATGGGCACACGCGTTTCAGACATTTCAGGTAGGTTTGTCTGAAAATTGGTCATTCCATGCCCCGTGTCCAAAAATTAGGCACGGGGCTTTCTTTGCCCGTATGCAAAGAAAAAGTAAAAAGCTATACTGATAGCAGAACAGCAAAGGAGGCCTATGTTTTATGAAAATGCGTTCTGTCACACCGATGCGGATCGCTAAAATCGGATACATTGTCATGTCTGTTCTGTTTTGTGCCTTCGGCATTGTGTTTATCGCGTTGCCAGAGCTTCCCATAAAGATTATGGGGATTTGCATCGGCATTGCCATGATTGTATTTGGTATTGTGAAGCTGGTCGGGTATTTTTCAAAGGATTTGTTTCGATTGGCGTTTCAGTTCGATTTGGAATTCGGAATTCTGATGATGGTATTGGGGAGCATTGTCCTGTTTCATCCCCAAAACCTGATGAACTTTATCTGTGTCACCCTCGGAATTGCCATTCTGCTGGACGGTTTGTTCAAAATTCGCATTGCCATGGACTCCAAGCAGTTTGGCATTAAAAGCTGGTGGCTCATTCTGGCTTTGGCGATCGTCACCGGCGTAACCGGCGTGGCTCTGGTTTTTGACTCGGCAGTCGGCGCCAAAGTGCTGTCGGCGCTTCTGGGGCTGTCCCTCCTTTCAGAGGGAATTTTGAATCTCTATACCGTCATCAGTACGGTCTTGATCGTCAAAAACCAATATCCGGATGTGATCGAAGCGAACGTCTTCGATGAGCAAGAAAAGGAGAGATGAATCCATGCGCTTTGCAAAAGCGGTTGTCAAGTACCGCATCCCGATTCTGGTAATTGCCCTCGCGCTCCTGATTCCCTCTGTGCTGGGAATTTTGGGAACGCGGACTAACTACGATATGCTTACATATTTGCCGAAGGACATGGAAACCGTCATTGGGCAGGATGAGCTGATGAAGGACTTTGGGAAGGGTGGTTTTTCCTTCCTGATCGTAGAGGATATGCCGGAAAAGGACGTGGCAGCGCTGAAGGAAAAGGTCGAGCAGATCGACCATGTGGAAACCGTGCTCTGGTACGATTCTCTGGCGGATATTTCCATGCCCATGGAGTTGCTGCCGGATAAGATCTACAACGAGTTTAACACTGAAAATGCAACCATGATGGCGGTATTCTTCGATACTTCCACATCCTCCGACATCACGATGGACACCATTCGCCAGATTCGGCAGATCGCCGGAAAGCAATGCTTTGTCTCAGGATTGTCGGCCATGGTGACGGATCTAAAGGATTTTTGCGAAAAGGAAGAACCCATTTATGTAGCCATCGCCGTGGCGCTGGTATGCGTGGCCATGCTGCTGCTGCTCGACAGCTGGCTGGTACCGTTTGTGCTCCTCGCAAGCATCGGCATGATGATTATTTTGAATCTCGGAACCAACTACTTCTTGGGCGAGATCTCCTACATCACCAAAGCCCTCTCGGCCGTTTTGCAGCTGGCAGTAACGATGGACTACTCCATTTTTCTCTGGCACAGCTACAACGAGCAGCGAACCCGAATCGACAACCGCGAAAAGGCCATGACCGTCGCAATCCAGGAGACGCTGACCTCCATCGTCGGCAGCTCCATAACAACCATCGCCGGGTTTATCGCGCTGTGCTTTATGTCTTTCACCATGGGTCGCGACCTGGGCATCGTTATGGCCAAGGGCGTGATCCTAGGTGTGCTCGGCTGCGTGACGGTGCTTCCGGCATTGATTCTTGTGTTGGATAAGCCGCTGCAAAAGATGAAGCATAAATCTCTGATCCCGAATTTGGGCGGGTTTGCAAAAGGCACTGTGCGGATCTTCCCTGTAATTCTTATTATCTTTGTTTTGCTGATCCCGCCCGCTTACTACGGATACAGCAAGACCAACGATGAAGTCTACTACGATTTAGGACGGGGCCTGCCGGACGATATGGAGTATGTGATCGCCAACAGCAAGTTGTCCGAGGATTTCGATATCGCCTCCACGCACATGCTGCTGGTAGACGCGAACCTTTCGCCCAAATCCGTCCGAAACATGATGGACGAGATGGAGCAGGTAGACGGCGTCAAATATGTTTTGGGGCTGGAATCGGTTATTGGCTCCCGTGTACCGGAGGAAATCCTGCCGGAATCCATCACCGGCCTGCTGAAAAGCGACAAATGGGAGCTTTTGCTCATCAATTCGAGATACAAGGTGGCCAGCGACGCGGTCAGCGCACAGATTGAATCACTGAATACGATTTTGAAAAAGTACGACCCATCCGGAATGCTCATCGGGGAAGCGCCCTGTATGAAAGACATGATCGACGTCACCTCCCACGATTTTCAGGTGGTCAATGCCATTTCCATCGTTGCGATTTTCCTGATTATCGCGCTGGTGGAAAAGAGTATCTCGCTGCCGTTTATTTTGATTTCGGTCATTGAGCTGGCTATTTTCATCAATTTGGGGCTGCCCCATTATCTTGGCCAAGTTTTGCCGTTTATCGCGCCGATCTGTATCAGTACAATCCAACTTGGCGCCACCGTGGACTACGCCATTTTGATGACGACGCGCTATAAGGTGGAGCGGAGACGTGGGCGCGGCAAAAAAGCCGCCGTCACGGTGGCGCTGCAAGCGTCGATCCCCTCCATTATCGTATCCGGTATGGGGCTGTTCGCCGCGACCTTCGGCGTTGCGCTCTACTCCGATATCGACATGATCAGTTCCATATGCATGCTGCTGGCGCGGGGCGCGATTATCAGTATGCTGGCTGTCATTTTGATTCTCCCGGCGCTCTTGCTGCTGTGTGATAAGCTCATTTGCGTTACAACGCTGGGAATGAAACCGAAAAAAAGAAACCACATTGAACAGGAGGTTGTTTTGAAATGAAAAAGTCTGCAAAAAAAATTCTTGCGCTTTGTCTTTGCGCGGCCTTCGCGGTAAGCGGAATCGCAATGTCCGCTTTTGCCTTAAACTCCGCCAGGGAGGAAACCCAGCAAACGGATGAAACGCCCGCTACGGCGTCAAAGGACGAAACGGTCTATGTGCTTGCCGGGGCGGACGGTTCCGTTCAGAAAATCATCGTCAGCGACTGGCTCAAAAACACCCTGGGCGCTTCGGTCCTGAATGATCAGACCGATCTGACCGATGTGGAAAACGTCAAGGGCGACGAAAGCTACACCCTGGGAAGCGGCAACTCCCGTGTCTGGGACGCGCAGGGAAACGACATCTACTACCAGGGAAACATTGACAAAGAACTTCCGGTGGATCTGTCTGTTACTTATAAGCTGGATGGGAAAACGATTTCTCCCGACGAGCTTGCCGGAAAGAGCGGCAAGGTGACCATCCGCTTTGACTATGAAAATAAGCAGTACGAAATGGTGGAAATTGACGGAAAACAGGAGAAAATTTATGTTCCCTTTGCCATGTTGACCGGCGTGCTGCTGGATGACGACGTGTTCACGAATGTGGAGGTGTCCAACGGGAAACTGTTCGACGATGGCAGCCGTACCGCCGTCGTCGGAATCGCCTTCCCCGGCTTGCAGGAAAACCTGGCTATTTCCAAGGATCAATTGGAGTTTCCGAATTATGTGGAAATCACCGCCGACGCAAAGGATTTTGAACTTGGTATGACGGTGACCCTCGCTGCAAACGAGCTTTTCAGCGAGCTTGATACAGACAGCCTCGATTCCATCTCTGAACTCAGCGAATCGATGGGAGATCTGACGGACGCCATGGATCAGCTTCTGGATGGTTCTTCGCAGCTCTATGACGGTCTGACCACCCTTCTGGAGAAATCCGGCGAGCTGGTGGAAGGAATCGACCAGCTCGCCGCTGGCGCGGCGAGCCTCAAAACCGGCGCCGGAAGCCTGGACGCGGGCGCGGACGCGCTGCAATCCGGTGCGGCGCAGCTGAGCGAGGGGCTGAACACCCTCGCGTCGAACAACGCATCTTTGAACGGCGGCGCGAGGCAGGTGTTTGATACGCTGCTCTCCACGTCGAACACCCAGCTTGCCGCTGCGGGTTTGGATGTCCCGGCTTTGACGGTTGGGAACTATGCGGATGTGCTGAACGGCGTCATCGCTTCGCTGGATGAAAACGCGGTCTATGCGCAGGCGTTGGCAACTGTCACCGCGGCCGTGGAGGAACAGCGGGGCTACATCGAGCAGCAGGTCACAGCCGCCGTCCGGGATGAAGTGACCGCGCAGGTCACGGCGGCGGTCAGGGAGCAGGTTGCCGCGCAGGTCACCCAGGCCGTTCGCGATTCTGTCGCGGAGCAGGTGATCCAGGGCGCCCTGGGCATGGATAAGGCGTCCTATGACGCCGCCGTTGCCGCCGGGCAGATCGACGAGGAGACACAGGCCGCGATCGAGGCCGCGATCGAGCAGCAAATGCAGACGGAAACGGTTCTTGCGCAGATCCAGGAAAATACCGACGAACAAATGGCATCGCAGCCGGTGCAGGACACCATTGCCGCGCAGGTCGACGAGCAGATGCAAAGCGACGCGGTGAAGCAGATGATCGCCCAGCAGACGGAGCTGCAGATTCAAAAGGCCATTTCGGAGAGTATGGCCTCCGATGCGGTACAGGCGCAGCTCGCGGCCGCCGCGGAGGGCGCGAAATCGGTGATTGCGCTCAAAGCGTCTCTTGACAGCTACAACGCCTTTTATCTCGGCCTACAGACATACACGGCCGGCGTCGCTGACGCCGCGGCAGGCGCCGGGACATTGAAGGCCGGAACGGACGATCTGAAAGCCGGAACGTCGCAGCTATATGCCGGCGCCTCGGAGTTATATGACGGAATTCTTACGCTGAAAAACGGAACGCCGACCCTGATCGACGGCATCACTCAGCTTCGCGACGGCGCAATGCAGCTTTCCGACGGGCTGAAGGAATTCAACGAGCGGGGAATCCAAAAGCTGGTGGACGCTGTAGACGGCGGTCTGGACGTTCTCGTGACAAGATTCCGTGCGACAACAGACGTATCGCTCCATTACAAAAACTTTGCCGGAGCAAGCGAAGACATGGACGGTCAGGTGAAATTCATTTACCGCACGAATTCCATCGGTTAATGAAAATAGCAGCCACAGCAGACGGTTTTGTCTGCTGTGGCTGGCCTGTGTTGTGTAATGACGGAGGGATGGATGTGATTGCCACAGGCTTTTTATGGTTTGTGATTTACAGCGTATTGGGATGGGTCTATGAAACGGCTATCTGTTCGATCTGCCGACGGAAATTTGTCAATCGGGGATTTTTAAACGGGCCATATTGCCCGATTTACGGATGTGGCGCTCTATTGGTTATTCTCCTTTTCGGACGGATGACAAATCCGGTCTTGCTGTTCCTTTTGAGCGCGCTCGTCACCTGTTCATTGGAGTACCTGACATCCTACGGCATGGAAAAGCTGTTTCACGCCCGGTGGTGGGACTATTCCAAAAGACCGTTTAACATCCACGGAAGGGTGTGCTTGCTGGGCGCGGTTATTTTCGGAGCGCTTTCCGTGCTGATCGTTCTGTATGTACATCCGTTGGTTCGAGCGTTGACAGCGTTGCTGCCAAAGCCCGTTCAATATGGAATCGCCGCTCTTTTGGGGGCCGTGATGCTCCTGGATATTTTGTCAACGATGCGGGCTTTGTCGGATTTCCAAAAAAAGCTGGAGGCCACGGCGCAGCTGCTCGCCGAAAAGAAAGCGATGGCAGCGGAAAAGTTGCACGAATCTGCCTTTTACGACGCCCTTCAAAAGCACCGTGACGAGCTGGCGCAGCGAACCAACCATCAGCAAAAGCGTATTTTGGAAGCCTTCCCAAAGTTAAAGCTGCATCGCCATAACGAACTGCTGGCAGAACTTCGCGAAGCGTTGGACAAACGGCGCCAAGCACACAGGAACGGGGCTTAGACTGCGTTCAGCGCAACGATGCTTTCCATCCTCGGCCAGCCCATCGGCCAGCCCATTTAAAATAGAGGTTTCATAGGGAGAAATGAAATGCGTAAATTTACATTGAAAACAACGGCCGGGAAAGCCGATTTCACAAAGCGAATCGTATGGGGACTTGAAATTATATTTTGTCTCGGCTGTATGATTTACTCCTTTTGCATCGCGGCGTGGTCTCAGGCACTCGGCTGCGCCGCAACCATGCTGCTCGTCAGTTTGCCTATGCTGTTTGAGAAGCTGACGAAACGCCGGATGGATCCGGTATTCTTTATCTGCTGTTCCTTGTATGCGCTTGGCCCAATGATGGGAGACGTATTCCTGCTTTATTATATAACGCCATGGTGGGATAAGCTCTTGCATTTTATCGGCGGCGTTGTATTTGCAATATTGGCAGTGTTTTTGCTGAATCTGCTCAATCGGAAAAACACCGCGATTACCTGCGCCGTATTTGCGCTTTGCTTTTCCATGGCGATCTCCGTGGTATGGGAATTCTGTGAATTTGGAATGGATTCGATTGCTGGAACCGACGCGCAACATGATACGATTGTATCCTCCATCCATTCTTACCTCCTCGGAGACAAGCCGGATGAAATTACAAGAATAGATCATATTCAAAAAACCGTGATTAACGATACGGAAATCGAGGGCTACATAGATATTGGACTGCACGATACGATGACCGATATGCTTTATGAAAGCCTTGGTGCGCTTGTGTTTTCTTCCATATTCCTTTTCCGGAACAGCGGGAAAAGGAAAGCGCGCGCAGACGCGGGTGGTTAAACGGACTTGCCGCCCGATATTCCATTTTTCATACTGCGGGTGCTGATCTGCTGTTTCTTGGTCACATTCTCTCTCGAATGTGTAATCTGCACCTTGATTTAAGCAGTAACCTGGTTTTGGCCAGATATCGGCGGACTATGCCATCAATTTGGTAAGCTGTCCTTTTTACAATGCGCTGATATCTTTCTCCTAGTTTCGGGCGCACGACCCAAGAGGTGCTATAAATAAATGTTGGGGTCAGGATTATCCTGGCCCCAGTGTTTTGCAAAAATAGATGGGTATAGAAGCGAAAAATGTATAAAGCGCTCGGACTATTCTGTCTGATTACAGACATGATTGCACGTGATTGCACGGCAACACCTCTCTAGTTCACGGATCAATGCCCTCCGCCAACGCGAAAACAATTTTCTTTGCTCTGACAAAATCCATTTTAATTACCCCATATTTTCTAAAATATTTCAATAAGATTGCGCAGAGTTTACGCATCCGCAGATGGCCATATATGCACAGCCACCGGCTTTGCCGGTGGCTGTATCCTCCTTTACGCCCGCTGTGCGGCCCAGGCGGAATTCTCAATTTCATGGGTCTTGCCGCGAGAGAGCAATTCTTGTACGGCAATACGGACGTCTTTCTTGTGATACAAGACTTGGTACGCGGCGTCCGCAATCGGCATTTCCACACCAAGCCGTTTCGCCAGTGTCTTGGCGGAATTTGCAGCGTAATATCCTTCCACCACGCCGCCAATTTCTTGCAAGGCTGTTTCTACATCCTCGCCCTGGCCGATCAGAATACCCGCCCTGCGGTTGCGGGAGTGCATGGAGGTACAGGTGACGATCAAATCGCCAACGCCTGCCAGGCCCGCGAAGGTCTCCTGATTGGCCCCCATCGCCGTACCCAGCCTGGCCACCTCCGCCAGGCCGCGCGTCATCAACAGCGCCTTGGTATTGTCTCCAAAGCCAAGGCCGTCGCAGATTCCGGCGCACAGCGCAATCACGTTTTTTAGGCACGCGCTCAGCTCCACGCCGACCGTGTCGGGATTGGTGTAGACTCGGAACTGCCTGTTCATAAACACATCCTGCACCGCATAGGCAATATCGGCGTCCGCACAGGCGGCCACAACGCCTGTGGGAATACCGCGGCTGACTTCCTCCGCATGGGATGGTCCAGAGAGCGCTGCTACCGTTTTTCCGGTCTCCTCGGCGATTACCTCGGACATGCGCTCGCAGGTATCCGCTTCAACGCCCTTCGTGACCGATACGAGCAAAACACGTTCCTCCAAATAGGGCGCAATCTGCCGCGCGGTTTTACGGACCGCGAAAGACGGCGTGGCAAACACCACCATTTCCTGCCCCCGCGCACAGGCGGGATCCCAGGTATAGCACAGGTCGCGGGGTAGGGGAACACCCTTTAAAAATGGATTTTCCAGCGTGTTGCGCAGATTTTCGCTCTCGGCTTGACTGTAGGACCACAACGTGACGCGGTGACCGTTGCCGTGGAGCAAAAGGGCCAGGGCCGTTCCCCAACCGCCGCTGCCAATAATTGCAATCTTCAAATGGCTCATCCTTTCTCGTATCAGATGGTAGAATCACGTTTGCGCAGATAGGTTTTTGTCTCTGTTCCGTTCTTTAGCCGTTTTAAATTGCCCCTGTGCATAAAGATGCTCAAGATGGCAATTGCCACGGACATCGCAAAAATGCTCCACTGACGATAGAAAAACCAGAGAAATAGAAATGGGAACACGCAAGCGCATACAATAGAGCCCAAGGAGACGTAATGCGTCGTAAAAAACAATGTGGCAAAAATTACAATCAGTATGAGAAATATCAGCGGGTTCATCACCAGCGCCAGTGTTCCGCTGCATAAGATGCCTTTTCCGCCCCGGAAATGGAGCAGGACAGGAAAGATATGCCCTAAAATGACGGCAGTCCCTCCGAGCATTTTCCCCACGGTCCACCAGTCGTCAAGGCCGCACCATTTGCACACAAACGCACCCAAATAACAGCCCAGCACCGTTTTCGCAATATCGATCAGCAGCACGAGAATGGACTTGCGCCCGCCAAAGTTGCGGAAGAAGTTGGTTGCACCCGCGTTTCGACTGCCCTTTGTGCGAACGTCGACCTTTAGGAAATTTTTAGAAATAATTACCGCGCCATTGATATTGCCAAGAAAATACCCGGCAAGCAATGTCAGCGCCAGTCCAAGAATTTGCATGGCCTATTCCTCCTTATCGCCCCGCTGGCGAATGGTGATGCGGACCGGCGTACCGTCCAAACCAAAAACGGTACGGATTTGGTTCTCCAGATAACGCTGATAAGAGAAGTGGAACAGCCGCACATCATTGCAGAAAAATACGAAATGTGGCGGCTTTACGCCGATCTGCGTAACATAGTAAATTTTGAGCCGACGGCCCTTGTCGGAAGGCGGCTGCACGCGCGCAGTGGCGTCCTCCAGAATGTTATTGAGCATCCCCGTGGTGATGCGCATCGCGTTTTGCTCCGCGACATGATTAATGAGGTCAAACAGTTTGTCCACGCGCTGCCCGGTTCGTGCGGAGATGAATAAGACCGGCGCATAGGTCATATAGCTCAGGCCGTTGCGGATCTGCGCGGTTTTTTCATCCATGGTTTTGGTATCTTTTTCCACCGTATCCCATTTATTAGCAAGCAAAATGCAAGCTTTTCCGGCCTCGTGGGCGAGGCCGGCGATTTTGGTGTCCTGTTCCGTAACGCCCTCGTTTGCGTCCAGCATGATTAGGCACACGTCGCAACGTTCAATGGCGTTAATTGTGCGGAGATTGGAATATTTTTCAATCGCGTCGTCAACCTTGGACTTGCGCCGCATACCGGCGGTATCAATAAAACAGTATTTCCCGTGTTCGTTTTCAAAATAGCTGTCGACGGCGTCGCGGGTCGTTCCGGCTACATCCGACACAATTACCCGCTCCATGCCCAAAATTTTGTTGAGCAGACTTGATTTTCCCACATTTGGCTTACCGACAATCGCCACATGGATGCGGTCATCTTCTTGCGCCTCATCGGTTGGGGCAGGGAAGTGCGCCACGCAAAAATCGAGCAGATCGCCGGTTCCGTGGCCGTGGATGGCGGAGACTTCAATGGGATCGCCCAGGCCGAGGGAGTAAAAATCGTATACATCCGGGTTTGTCGGGCCGATCGCGTCGCATTTGTTCACCGCCAGACACACCGGTTTTTTGGAACGGAGCAGCATATTTGCCACATCCTTGTCAGCGGCTGTGACGCCAGTCCTCACGTCGGTGACCATGATAATCACGTTGGCGGTTTCCATGGCAATCTCCGCCTGTCTGCGCATGAATTTCAGCATTTCGTTGTCTGTTTTTGGCTCAATACCGCCGGTGTCGATAATCTCAAACTCGCGGCCATTCCAGTCGCAACTGCCGTAAATCCGGTCCCGAGTGACGCCAGGCGTATCCTCCACAATCGCCGTGCGGCGGCCGGTCAGTTTGTTAAACAGCATTGATTTTCCCACATTCGGCCTGCCCACAATGGCAACCAGGGGCTTTGCCATAGTTTTGCCTCCTTAATTCTTTGAGATTGCCGTTGCCCGCAGCTTTTCCAGCCGCTGCTTGGAATCCGTAAGCTGGGCCAGCAGCGCTTGCAGCCGCGCGACCTTGGCGCGCTCGTTGGCGACCACCGTTTCCGGCGCCTTTGCCACAAACGCCGCGTTCTCCAGCTTCTTTTCGGTGCGGGTCAGGTCGTTTTCGACCTTTGCCATTTCCTTAACCACCCGTTCCAATTCCTTGTTCACGTCCACGAGCTGGGCCAGAGGCATGTACACTTTGGCGTCCGCCGTCACGCAACTGGCCATATCCTCGTGGCCCTCCGGCTGTTTGGAGGACACCACAAGCCGATCCGCATAGGCCAGGCGGCAGATATAACCCTCGCCTGCGGCAAAAAATTCCGGCTTGTCTGTCTGCACATAGAGCGTACACTTCTTGCTGGGCGGCACATTCATTTCCGCCCTGCGATTGCGCACCGCACGAATCGCGTTCATGATAGAAGCCATTTCCGCTTCCTCGGCGCGGAAATCCAGCTCCGGCCGGAAAACCGGCCAGCTGGCCAGGATCAGCGTATCGCCCTCGTGGGGGATGGCCTGCCAGATTTCCTCGGTGATAAAGGGCATAAACGGATGCAACAGCCGCAGGAACTGATCGAGCACATACACCAGCACCTTCTGGGCGCACAGCTTGCGCGCGGAGTCGTCACCGTACAGGCGCGCCTTGGTCAGCTCAATATACCAGTCGCAGTAGTCGTCCCAGATAAAGTCATAGATTTTTGCGGAGGCAACGCCCAACTCGTAGGCGTCCAGATTCTCTGTGACTTCGCGGATGATCGTATTGAGCCGGCTCAAGATCCACCGATCCTCCAATTCCAGCTGGGATAGATCCGGTAGTTTGTTCTCATCAATCGACAGATTCATCAGCACATAGCGGCTGGCGTTCCAGATTTTATTGGCGAAATTCCGCATGGCCTCGCACTTTTCCTTATAGAAGCGCATATCGTTGCCGGGGGAGTTGCCGGTGATCAGGTTGAAGCGTAGTGCGTCGGCGCCATAAGTCTCGGCCATTTCCAGCGGGTCGACGCCGTTTCCCAGAGATTTGGACATCTTCCGGCCCTTCTCGTCGCGCACCAGGCCGTGGATAAAAACCGTGTGGAACGGCTCTTTTTTCATCTGCTCCATGCCAGAGAAGATCATTCTAGCGACCCAGAAGAAAATAATGTCATACCCGGTGACCATGACCGTGGTGGGATACCAATAATTCAGATCTTCTGCGTCCAAATTTGGCCAGCCCATTGTTGAGAAAGGCCACAGGGCGGAGGAGAACCAAGTGTCGAGCACGTCCTGCTCGCGGGTCAGGTGCGTACAGCCGCATTTTTCGCACTGGGTCGGATCCTCGCGCTTGACATTGATATGGCCGCACGCGTCGCAGTACCAGGCGGGAATCTGATGCCCCCACCAGAGCTGACGGGAAATGCACCAATCGTGAACGTTTTCCATCCAGTTGGTGTAGATCTTTGTGAACCGCTCAGGCACAAATCGGATGGTGCCGTCCTGCACGACGCGCAAGGCCTCCTTCGCCAGCGGCTCCATTTTTACAAACCACTGTGCGGAGATCATCGGCTCCACATCCCGATGGCAGCGGTAGCAAGTGCCGACGTTGTGGTTGTAATCCTCGGTTTTCACCAGATAGCCCTGTTCGGTCAGGTCCTTGACCACGGCCTCGCGGCACTCGTACCGATCCATGCCGCAGTATTTTCCGCCGTTTTCGTTAATATGGCCGTCGTCACCAATGACCTTGATCACTTCCAAGTTGTGGCGCAGGCCCACTTCAAAGTCGTTGGGGTCGTGCGCAGGAGTCATTTTCACGCAGCCGGTGCCGAAATCCATCTCACAGTAGTCGTCGGCAATAATAGGAATTTCCCGGTTCATCAGGGGCAGAATACAGGTTTTGCCAATCAAATGCTGATACCGCGTATCGTTCGGGTTGACAGCCACGGCGGTATCACCCATCATCGTCTCAGGCCGCGTGGTCGCGACCACCATATCCCCGGAGCCATCCGCCAGGGGATAGCGCAGATACCACAGGTGGCCGGGCTTGTCCACAAATTCTACTTCCGCGTCGGACAGGGCCGTCACACAGTGGGGGCACCAGTTGATAATCCGGGAG
Source organism: uncultured Oscillospiraceae bacterium (assembly GCA_964450645.1). Lineage (GTDB taxonomy): Bacteria > Bacillota > Clostridia > Oscillospirales > Oscillospiraceae > JAKSPM01. The sequence continues at coordinate 39,456 of CAYVEB010000011.1, forward strand.
CCTTTATAGATCAGCCCCTTGTCATATAGTTCGCAGAATGCCTCCCGGACAGCCTTCGAGCAGCCCTCGTCCATGGTAAAGCGCTGGCGGTCCCAGTCGCAGGAGGCGCCCAGTTTCATCTGCTGCTTGACAATCCGGTCGCCATATTGGTTTTTCCAATCCCAAACCCGCTCCAAAAACTTCTCGCGTCCCAGGTCATAGCGCGTCAAGCCCTCTTTTTCCCGGAGAATCTCTTCCACTTTGATCTGCGTCGCGATCCCTGCGTGGTCGGTTCCGGGGAGCCAAAGGGCCGAATAGCCCTGCATCCGCTTAAACCGGGTGATAATATCTTGTAACGTGCAGTCCAGTGCGTGACCGATGTGCAGCTGTCCAGTGACATTCGGGGGCGGCATGACGATGGAAAACGGCTTCTTCGCCGGATCCGCTTTCGCGCGAAAGCAGCCCTTGTCCAGCCACATCTGATAAATCCGGGACTCTACATCTTTGGGTTCATAAGTCTTGGATAATTCTTTTCTCATTTAAATCACTCCAAAAAACGCCCAAAGCAGCAAACTGCTCAGGGCGAAACAAATCCGTGGTACCACCTGAGTTCCCGAGTGGGCACTCTAGCCCTATAACGGGAGCACCCGTAGCAGCCTACTTTTCTTCAGTCCTCCGCTCCGAGGCGACGTTCATCCAGCGCCGGGTGGACTCGCACCGGCCGTCCATTCTCTGCTTGCCGCGCTTTGAATACTCTTCCTCTTCCTCGCGTTTCCAATATCTGTATTGTGTTCATGATACACAATTTCCCTGGAAATGTCAATAGATTGTTGGCTTTGCGCGCCCAATTTTACACAAGCAAGCAGAAGACCCGCGGGAGCCTTCTGCTTGCGGAAAATGTTTATTTTACGCTCGCAACACTCTTGCGCACCAGCGCGCGCCTGAGCTTAGCCTCCGCAATGAGCAGATCCTGCTGCGAGGCGCCCTTATCGTCCAGCACGGCCTTCGCCCGCTGATAAGCGTTCTCGGCACGAGCCAAATCGATCTCCTCGGCCCACTCAAAGGTGGTGGCCACCAGCTTCACATCGCCTCCGGAGACCGATAACATTCCGCCGATGCAGGCCGCCTTGCGCACGGTATTGTCCACAGTGATGCGCGCCTGGCCCATGCCGAGGGCGGTGACCATGTCGATATGGTTTGCCAGAATTCCAATCTCACCGCTGATCGCGCGGACAATGACCTGCTGAGCCTGCCCGTCATATGCCAGACCGTCCGGCGTCACAATTTGCAGATGAAACGAGGTCATAGCATTCACCCTTTTTGATACTTGGCAACCACATCGTCAATAGAACCGGCAAACAGGAAACACGATTCAGGGATATGATCGTGCTTGCCTTCAATAATCTCCCGGAAACCGCGTATCGTCTCCTTGAGCGGTACGTATTGGCCCTTCATGCCGGTAAACTGTTCCGCCACATGGAACGGCTGCGATAAGAACCGCTGCACCTTTCTGGCGCGATTGACCGTCAGTTTGTCTTCGTCCGACAGTTCGTCCATGCCCATGATGGCAATGATGTCCTGCAACTCCTTGTAACGCTGCAAAATGCGCTGGACGTTTCTTGCCACCTCGTAGTGCTCCCGGCCTACAACCTCCGGTGACAAAATCCGGGATGTGGAATCCAGCGGGTCCACGGCGGGGTAGATGCCCAGAGACGCAATGCCGCGGTCCAAAACCGTGGTGGCGTCCAAATGGGCGAAAGTGGTCGCCGGAGCGGGGTCAGTCAGGTCGTCCGCCGGCACGTAGACCGCCTGCACGGAGGTAATTGAACCGTTTTTCGTCGAGGTGATGCGCTCTTGCAGCGCGCCCATCTCCGTCGCCAACGTCGGCTGATAGCCGACAGCCGAGGGCATACGGCCAAGCAGCGCCGAGACCTCGGATCCGGCCTGGGTGAAACGGAAAATGTTGTCGATAAACAGCAGCACGTCCTGATGCTGCACGTCGCGGAAATACTCTGCCATGGTCAGGCCCGACAGCGCCACGCGCATACGCGCTCCGGGCGGCTCGTTCATTTGGCCGAAGACCAGCGCAGTCTTTGCCAGAACGCCGGACGCCTTCATCTCATAATACAGGTCGTTGCCCTCGCGGGTGCGCTCACCGACGCCGGAAAAAACGGAGTAGCCGTTGTGTTCGGTAGCGATGTTATAGATCAATTCCTGAATTAAAACCGTCTTACCCACACCGGCGCCGCCAAACAGGCCGATTTTGCCGCCCTTGGCATAGGGGCAGATCAGGTCGACGACTTTGATGCCGGTTTCCAGAATCTCCGTTGTGGTCTGCTGATCGTCATAAGACGGAGGACTGCGATGAATCGGCCAGCGCTCGACTGTCACAGGGGCGGGCTGATTATCAATCGGTTTACCCATCAAATTAAACACCCGGCCCAGGCACTGATCGCCGACGGGAACGGTGATGGGGCTGCCGGTATCCACAGCCTCGACGCCGCGCTCCAGACCATCTGTGGCGTTCATGGCAATACAGCGCACCACGTTGTCGCCAATATGCTGCGCAACTTCAGCCGTCACCTTGCGGTCTCCAGAATAGACGTCAATGGCGTTGAGCAAATCTGGCAGACGCCCGTTTTCAAAGCGGATGTCCAGCACAGGCCCGATAATCTGGACGACGGTGCCGGTATTTTTCATTGCAGTCAACTCCTTCGCAAATTATTATGACTCGGAACCGCCGACAATCTCGGTGATTTCCTGGGTGATCGCGCCTTGGCGGGCGCGGTTGTATTGCAGGCTTAAATCCGCGATCATTTCCTCCGCGTTTTTGGTGGCGGAATCCATCGCGGTGCGCCGCGCCGCTTGCTCCGACGCGACCGACTCGCACAGTGCGCCATAGATCAGTCCGCCTAAATACTCCGGAATGATGGCTTGAAATACCGTCTCCGGATCCGGCTCATAGAGCGTGAGCACGCGCGGCGCACGCGCCGCCGGGCGTTCCGGCCGGATGTGCTCCAGGGGCAGCAAGGGAAGCGTCGCCGGGCTTTGGGCCAGCATCGACACAAAATTAGTATAAGCCAAGACAATTTCATCAAACTCGCCGTCTAAAAACGCGTCCGACAAAAGCCTTGCCAGCGTAAAGCAGTCGCCAACCGTAACATCCGCCGCCTGTGCGTAGCTTTCCGTGAAAATGGGAATTTCCCGCTGGTGGAAATACTCCACAGCCTTTTTCCCAATCGGTACGACGCACACATCTTTTCCGGCAGTTTCCTCCGCCACGCAGCGGAACAAATTGGCATTATACCCACCGGCAAGACCTCGATCGCCGGCGATAACAATGTAACAGGACTTTTTGATCTCCCGGCAATCCGTAAAAGGGGAGGAGAAGTCCTCTGTATTGGCGGCGATGTCCGTAAATACGGCGTAAAGCGTCTCAAAGTAGGGGCGGCTTTCCAGCGCACGGGCCTGCGCCTTGCGCAGTTTGGAAGCGGCAACCATTTCCATGGCCTTGGTAATCTGCTTGGTCGAACTCATGCTCTTAATCCGCAGTTTGATATCCTTCATGGAAACACCGGCCATGCGTCGTCACTCCTTCCTTACTTCCTCTTCAAGAATTCAGCCACATAGGTTTCGACCGCTTCTTTCAAAAGCGCCTCGTCTTCCAGCGCTCCGGTGGCCCGGATGGAATCGAGTACCTTACAATAGCGGTTGTCCATCCATTCATATAACCCGGCTTCAAACTCTGGAACGTCCTCCACGGCGATATCCTTTAAATAGCCGTTGACCACCGCGTAGAGAATACACACCTGGTGGGCCACTTCCACAGGCGCGTTGTTTTTTTGCTTTAAAACGGCCACAATCCGCTCACCCTGCGCCAGGCGATCCTTCGTGTCCTGATCGAGATCGGAGCCGAATTGGGCAAAACTTTGCAGCTCGCGGTACTGCGAATACAACAGCTTCAAAGACCCCGCCACTTTCTTCATGGCCTTGATCTGTGCGTTGCCGCCGACACGGGAGACGGAAATGCCGGGGTTGACGGCGGGCATAATGCCGGCGTGGAACAGCTCTGTTTCCAGGAAGATCTGTCCGTCTGTGATCGAAATGACGTTGGTCGGGATGTAAGCCGATACGTCGCCGGCCTGCGTCTCAATAATGGGCAGAGCGGTTAAGGAACCGCCGCCGTATTCCGGCGCCATTCTGGCGGCCCGCTCCAGCAGTCTGGAATGCAGATAGAACACGTCGCCAGGGTAGGCTTCGCGCCCGGGCGGGCGGCGAATAAGCAAGGAAATGGCGCGGTAAGCCACGGCGTGCTTGCTCAAGTCATCATAGACCACCAGCACATCCTTGCCCTGTTGCATAAAATACTCGCCCATCGAGCAGCCGGCATAGGGGGCGATATACTGCATCGGCGCCAGCTCAGAAGCGGTTGCGGAGACAACAATGGTGTAATCCATCGCACCCGCTGCGGTCAGACTATTTACAATTTGCGCCACCGTCGAGCGCTTTTGCCCGATGGATACGTAGATGCAGATCACGTTCTGGCCCTTCTGATTGATGATGGTGTCGGTCGCCAGCGTCGTCTTGCCCGTTTGACGGTCGCCAATGATCAGTTCGCGCTGGCCGCGGCCGATCGGAATCATGGAGTCAATAGCCTTGATGCCCGTCTGCAGAGGGACAGAAACCGACTTGCGCTCGATAATTCCGGGCGCGGGCGTTTCAATGGGCCGATAGGGGATCTCCTTGCTGGAAGTACCGCTCACCAAATGGCCCTTGCCGTCGATGGGATGCCCCAGTGCATCCAACAAGAGTCCGATAAGCGCCTCGCCCACCGGGACGGAAACGACGCGGCCCGTCCGCTTTACCGTATCGCCCTCTTTGAGCCCTGCGTCAGATCCAAGAATAACCAGAGACACAGTATTCTCTTCCAAATTCTGAGCCATACCGTAGCTGCCGTTGGGAAGTTCGATCAGCTCATTGACCACGCAGCGATCCAAACCGGCCACGCGTGCGATGCCGTCGCCCACCAGGATGATGGAGCCGGTTTCACTCTGCTCGATCTTTGATTCGTAATGTTTAATTTGGGAACGTATGATCTTGGTAATTTCTTCCGGTCTTAATTCCATGTTTTACCAACTTTCTGTGTAAAATACAAACGGGGCCTACAATACCGTTTTGCGGAGCATGGCGCGGATATTGTCCAAACGGTTGCGGATAGTGCCGTCTAGCTGCTCGCCGTCCATCTCCAGGCGGATTCCGCCCAAGATCGTCGGATCGATCCGCATGGTCAGGTCGATTTGTTTCCCGGTGACGTCGTGGAGCTTTTGCACCAGCTTCTCGCGCAGCGCATCCGGCATCGGAACCGCCGTGACAACCGTCGCCTCCAAGATGCCGTAGTCGGCGTTGTAGCAATGGCAAAATTCCTCACAGCTGCCGGAAAAGTCCCGCATGAGCCCGCGCTCCGTCATCAGCTTCATGGCGTTTAATACATAGGGCTGAACCACGCCGCCGAAATCGTGCTGCAAAATGCCGCACCGCTCTTTTTTTGTGATCGTAGGGGTGCAGAGCAGCTTGATATACTCCGGCGTCTGGCGAAATACCTCCGACAAGATCCGCAGTTGCCGCAAAATCTCACCCTCCAGCTGTTCCTCCCGCGCCAGGGTATACAGAGCCTTTCCGTAGATTTTCGCTGTTTGCGTCATTGCGTTTCACCCATTTTCTGAATGAATTGCTCGATCAGCTTTTGCTGATCGCTGGCGTTTAGCTCTTTTTCCACAACTTTCTCCGCAATATCCATGGCGATGCTGGAAATGTCGTCCTTGGCGTCGTTCAGCGCCTGCCGCCGCTCACGGGCGATATCCGCCGAAGCCTTCTGACGAACCCGCTCCGCCTCGCTTTTGGCCTCGCGGATAATTTGCTCCCCGCGCTGCTGGGCGTCCACCGTGGCGCTCTGCAAAATACCGGCGGCTTCCGTCTTGGCGTTCGACAGACGGAACTGATAGTCCTTCCGCAGCGCTTCCGCTTCTGCCTTGGCATGATCGGCGTCCTGATAAAGATTGTCAATTTCCTGCTGACGGTCGTCGATCATCTTCTTCACAGGCTTGAACAGAAATTTCTTCAGCACGAGGAAGGTGATGATCATATTGACCAAAGTAAACAGCGCTGTCCAGGGATCCAGGCCGATAAAGCTTTGAAATCCCTCCATACATGCTCACTCCTTTCTGATTGCTTGGGAAAGCAGTTCAGAATACGAACAGCAAAAGGATGGCGATAACCAGAGAGTAAATACCGGTGGTTTCCGCGACGCCACAGCCGATGAGCATGTTCAGACGCAAGGTGCTGACAGACTCCGGCTGGCGAGCCATTCCTTCCAGCGCTTTGCCGACTGCATTGCCTTCGCCAATCGCCGGGCCGATCGCACCCAGACCCATACACAGGCCGGCGCCCAACGCACAAGCCGCTCTCACGATTGCTTCTTCCATAGTAATTTCCTCCTAAATAATTTTTTATCGTAGGTTGTTTATGATTTGGACGCCTTTTTCTCCTCCGGGGGAGGGCAGGCATTGGAGATATAGATCATCGACAGCAAGGAAAATACAAATGCTTGAATCAGGCCCGAAAACAGGTCGAAATACAGCGAAAGGATTGCCGGCAGGCCAACCTGCAAAATCGGCACGCCCTGGAAAACGCCGAGCGCTTCCAGCAGCGCGACCAAGCCGATCGCCGCGAAGATCGCGCACAGGAGCTTGAAAATCCATTTGCGCTTTTGCACGGCGACGATCAACAGCACCGCAGCGATTGCCAGCATCACGACCGACGCGACGACGCCGCTGGCCGTCAGCAGCCGCAGCAGCGCGGACGACGCGCCGGCAAGTGCCCAATAGACCATCGTCGTGATTACCCCGCCGCCGGCAATGTTGCCGAAGTGACGGAAAGCCAAGGAGACCGGCTGCGCAATTTCAGAGATAATATTCATTGGTGTCATGATGACGACCGGCTGTGTGAACCCTTTCAGCCACTCTTTCAAGCCAAAGTTCTTGATGCTGTGGTACCAGCACAGAACGCTTGTCATAATCGCCCAAGTGGCGGTGGTGCTCAAATCGCTGGTGGTTGAACGCAGGAAGCCCGTCATACCGATTAGAGAACCGCAGAGGGAAGACAAAAACAATGTTGCGATATAAGGCGTCCAGTGGGCGTTATGGGCGCCCATGGCGTCGGACACCAGGTCATAGATCATGCCCACGCCCTTTTCCGTGATCACCTGCATCCTGCTCGGGCGCTTTTTCAGCTTCCGGCCCAGCAAAACACCGGCCACGCACAGCAGAACCATGACCACAAGGGACGAAACAATCGTCTGCGTGATCGGGATCCCGCCGAACAAAGGGATGGTAAAATAGACGCCGGGGCCTGTAATACTCATGGGGTTCCATCACCTGACTTTCTGAAAAATTCACCCACTGCAATGATCGGACGCACAAAGAGCAGGGGAACGACCAGCGCCACCGGGTGCGTATACCCGCTTGCGGCGCCCGCGATCAACAAAATGATCAGCAAAATCTGCCTTCCCGTCATGGAGGCACGCATCGTTGCCTGGCCGCCGCGCACATCCTGCTCAGCCGCTTTTTTGGAAGCGACCGTCACGCTGACCGCCGTCAGGAAGAAATTTCCAACGGCCAGCACGCCGCCAAACAGCCCGCCAACCAGAACGCGCCAATCAAAGGCGTGCAGCAAGGCAAAAACACCCAGCATCGCGGCCACGCAGACCGCTTCGCCCACGGCAAGGAACAAAATTTCCCGATAAATTGCACGGTTCTCGTTCATGCATACCTCCAAAAGGATCACTTATGGTCATTAAATCCACGGGCGGGGGGAGGATCGTCCTTGTCGTCGGGCAGATGGTTCAAGGCGCGCAAACAGCTGCGCAGGGCGCCAATTGTTCCCAGAATTCCCAGAATCACACCGACCCAAATCACCCAGTTTCCCCAGGCGCAGCGTCGCTGCAGCCACACAGCCAGTAGCACAAACGTCACAATGGGCGCGATCACCGACAATCCCAGCTGCGTCACCCAGACCAGCGCATGCAGAACTTTCATCACCGAATGCATAACGACCTCCCGCTGCGCGACTACTGCCTATACCGTTCCTATTTTTTGCTGATATCAATCTCCATTATATCCTCTTAACATGAAAATTGCAAGAATTTTTTACGTGTTATTCACAATTTTTCCATTTTATAAAATCCGGCGGCGGCTTTCCGGAAAAACCGTGGACTTTCCGGGGAAAGTATGGTACAATAACTTTAAAACTAAAAAGATTTTACAGTTTTTAATTAGGAGGATACTTCACATGATGCATATTTTGGCGGGGTTGGAGCCTGCGGCTGTCTTTGAACAATTTGAGGCAATTTGCGCCATTCCCCACGGTTCCGGGGATACGAAGCGGATCAGCGATTTTTGCGTGCGCTTCGCCTGGGAAAGGGGATTGCGCTGCTTGCAGGACGCGCAAAACAACGTGATCATTTGGAAGGACGCTTCGCCGGGGTATGAAGGGCATCCAACGGTGATTGTGCAGGGCCACTTGGACATGGTCTGCGAAAAGGAAGCCGGATGCGCGATCGATTTTTCCCGCGACGGGCTGCGCCTGCGGGTCGACGGGGATTGGATTTCCGCCCAAGGCACCACGCTCGGCGGGGACGACGGCATCGCGGTGGCCTATGCGCTGGCGCTGTTGGACGCCAAGGAGCTTCCGCATCCGCCGCTGGAAATTGTGCTGACTGTTGACGAGGAAATCGGGATGCTGGGCGCTGCCGCCTTGGATCTCTCCATGCTCAAAGGGCGGCTGCTTTTCAATATTGACTCGGAAGAGGAGGGAATTTTAACCGTCAGCTGCGCTGGCGGCGCGACATCCAAAATCTGTCTGCCGTTTACGCGGCAAAGCGCCGCGGGCGCCGTGTATACCATGACAGTTGACGGCCTGCGAGGCGGCCATTCCGGCGTGGAAATCCATAAGGGACTGTGCAACGCCAACAAGCTCCTCGCCGCGCTGCTGGATAAACTTCCTCAAATTCAGCTGCTGCACCTGGAGGGCGGCCAAAAGGACAACGCGATCCCGCGTACGGCAATGGCGCGGTTCCTGTGCGCGGACAAAGCGGCGCTGTACGCCGCGGCGGAAGAAGCAAAGCAGGCCATGCTCGCACGGTATCAGGCGATTGAACCCAATCTTTCCATCACTCTAGAGGAAGCAAGCGTTCAGGATGTGTCCGTTCTGTCGGCCGCGAGCAGCGAAAAAATTGTACATTTGCTTCAGGCACTGCCCAATGGGGTGCAGGCCATGAGCCAGGAAATTCCGGGCCTGGTGCAGACCTCTTTGAACTTAGGAATTGTGGATACGTGTGAAGACGCCCTCACGATAACGCTTTCCGTCCGCAGCAGCGTCAACACGGAAAAGGAAGAATTGATCGGCAAATTGAAAGACCTTGCCGCGCGCTTCGGCGCTTGTTATACTCAGTCGGGCGAGTATCCCGCTTGGGAATATCGCAAAGATTCCAAGCTGCGCCCGCTGATGGCCGCGACATTTGAAAAGCTCTACGGCAAAGCGCCGGTCATCGAGGCCGTCCATGCTGGGTTAGAGTGCGGCGTTCTGGCGGATAAACTGCCCGGCCTGGACGCGGTGTCCTTTGGGCCGAGAATGCAGGGCATCCACACCACGCGCGAACGGCTGTCCATTTCCTCGGCGCGGCGCACATGGGAATATCTGTGCGCGGTGCTTGCACAAATTTAAATGCTCAAATCCATCCCGCGAGCATATGCTTGTCTGGGGTGATCCTATGGAGTATTTGAAGAAAAATTATTTTCCCATTGTAATTATTTGCGCGGCCTGCATCGGATTTGCGCTTTGGCTGTCAAACAGTGCGAACATAGTTCCGGCCTCGTCCGAGGCGCTGGAAGGCCAGCGGCAAATTGTCATCGACGCGGGCCATGGCGGCGTGGACGGCGGCGCAGTCTCCTGCACCGGAATTTATGAAAGCCAGATCAATCTAGAAATTGCCTTGCGCCTCGACGATATGTGCCATCTGCTGGGCCGACGTACTGTGATGGTGCGGACGCAGGACGTCTCTCTGCATGGTCCGGATGCCACAACCATTGCCCAGAAAAAGGTGTCCGACCTGCGCAACCGCGTGCAGCTGGTCAATGATACGCAAGGCGCGATCCTGGTCAGTATCCACCAAAACCACTTTTCGCAGAGCAAGTATCATGGCGCGCAGGTATTCTACGCGCCGACCGAGAGCAGCGAAGACATTGCGAAACTGTTACAAGACAATTTTCGTATCTTGGACGCGTCCAACAACCGCACCTGCAAACCCGCTGACAGCGTGTACCTGCTGAGCAAGATTCAGTGTCCGGGAATCCTGGTCGAATGCGGCTTTCTATCCAACGCGCAGGAGGAGTTGCAGCTTCGGGACGCGGAATATCAAAAGAAGCTGGCGGTGGTGATCGCCGGGAGTATTCACAGCTTTATGCAAAAGGAATCGAACGAAAATGAAATCTAAAACCGTCTTTTTCTGCACCAACTGCGGCGCCGAAACCCCGCGCTGGATGGGACGCTGCCCCGGTTGCGGTCAATGGAACACGTTGGTTGAACATACGCAGGAGCCAGAGGGAAAAACTGTTATCCGCGGCACAGCAGGGCAGAGCGCCGGCGCAAAGCGCCTGGATGAAATTGCCGGCGGCGATGAAATCCGCTTTTCCACAGGTATGGAGGAATTGGACCGGGTGCTGGGGGGCGGCGCGGTGCGCGGTTCGCTGGTCTTGGTGGGCGGCGCGCCGGGAATTGGGAAGTCCACGCTGCTGATGCAAATTTGCCAATACATCTGCCGGACGCAGACGGTGCTGTACGTCTCCGGGGAGGAGAGCGAGCGGCAGCTCAAAATGCGCGCCCAGCGGCTGCAAATTCACAGCGACAATTTACTGATTTTATCCGAGAACAATATGGAGCGGATTGTGGACACAGCCATGGAACTTCTGCCCAATGTGTTGATCGTGGATTCCATCCAGACGCTATCTAGCGACGGCAATACATCCGTCCCGGGCAGCATCTCCCAGGTCAAAGACTGCACCATGACTTTGATGCAGCTGGCAAAGCGAAGCGGTTTTACCGTTTTTGTAGTGGGACATATCAATAAGGATGGAGCCATCGCGGGGCCGAAGGTTCTGGAACATATGGTGGACTGCGTGATGTATTTTGAGGGCGATCGCAATACATCCTACCGTCTGCTGCGGGCGGCGAAAAACCGGTTCGGCTCCACCAACGAGACAGGTGTCTTTGAGATGGCCGAAAGCGGGCTGCAGGAGATTCCCAATCCGTCCCAAATGCTGCTCTCCGGCCGGCCGCTTCATGCGCCGGGAACCTGCGTCGCCTGCGTGATGGAAGGCTCGCGCCCATTGCTGGCAGAAGTGCAGGCCCTGGTGACCAAATCCAGCTTTACCGTGCCCCGCCGCACCTGTGACGGCTTTGACTATAACCGGGCAAACCTTCTAATGGCTGTGATGGAAAAACGCGGCGGCGTCAATTTAAGCGGCTGTGACGCCTATCTCAACATTATCGGCGGATTAAACCTGGACGAACCTGGGGCCGATCTGCCGGTGATATTAGCACTGGCGTCCAGTTTCCGGGATAAGCCACTGGACGATCGCTTGACTGCCATCGGGGAGGTTGGACTGACGGGCGAAGTTCGCAGCGTCAGCAATCTGTCCCAGCGTCTGCAGGAAATTGCGCGCCTTGGCTTTACTCAGTGTATCATTCCGCGCCACTCCGCCACAGGACTCCCGCCGCTGGAGAGTTTGGAATTGATCCGCGTGCGCAATATCCGCGAAGCCATTGAAACCGCTTTATAAAATAAATTACACGCCCAGTCTGGCCCAATGAAGGCCTTCCGGGCGTGTAATTTACCTGTACAGCAGGCGAACATTCTATATATGCACGGACATCTTTGCCTGCGCAACGGCCCCGGCCGCGCACAGGAGAAGTCCCAGCAAAAATAACAGGGTGTCGTTTGTATAATTGAGCAGCGTAAAGATACATGCCGCCAAGCCGGTTCCGCCGGAAAAGGCACTGCTTGCGATAATCATTGGTTTGGTCAGCAATACCGCCGCAATTCCCACCACAATCGCCAGAATAATCCCGGCGGTTGTTCCGCCAAGATTCAATCCGATTGGGAAAGCGGTGATCGCGATGATGAAAAATACGCCAAATTTATACACTTTATAGGATAAAAATGCAAATAATAGCCCCAAGACAACGCACAGCCCGATGTGAACGCCTTTGCTGGCGTCCAGCGCGGTCGCCAGCAGCAGCCCCGCGGAAGCACCGGCGGAAAACCCGACGACGGCGCATTTGATGTGAAAAAAGCGAAAGCCAAAGAAACACTCCACGGTGAAATAGACAATTGGCAGGGCAATCAGCGCCCCCAAGGTTCGCAGCGTATCCACGGAGAGGAAACTCAGCAGCCGATCCAGCGTAAAATTTGTAAAATCCATAATTATTCAGTCCTTTTTTACATTCAGCCGGGAAATGGGGTTGGCCTCGGCGGCGATTTTCAGTTCCGTATTTTCGATATGCGTGTAAATCTGCGTGGTATTGAGATTTTCGTGGCCCAAAACCTCCTGGACGGTCTTGACGTCCACGCCGTTGGAAAGCATCAACGTCGCCGCCGTGTGCCGCAGCTTATGCGCCGACATCTGTTCCAGCCCGGCGGCGAGCATATGTTTCTTGACCAGCCGGTGTACCGCGCTGGCGCTGCCGAACAGTGCGCGGTTATCGCTCAGCGTGACCTGCCTGCGCACCGCTAGGTAATCCTGAATTGCGGCCTTACATGCAGCGCCGAAATAGACGATTCGCTCCTTGTTGCCCTTGCCGAGTACGCGAATTCTGTCATCATACACGTCAGAAATATTCAATCCGACCAACTCCGAGCGCCGGATTCCGCAGTTGAGAAACAGCATCAAAATTGCGTAATCCCGCTTGGCATTCGGCCCCTGCACGGCGGACAGCAGCGCCTGGCACTGTTCCAACGTCAGATATTTGGGCAGGGATTTGCGCAATTTGGGGTATTCCAAGTCCTGCACGGGATTGGTCTGCAGCTGCTTCGTACGGACCGTGAGATATTTATAAAACGACTTAATTGCGGACAATTTTCTGGCTCTGGCCGCGGTATCAATTCCAGAGGAATAGGCGTCGTCCGGGCGCGTGCGGTCGTTGGCAAGATACGACAGAAAATCAAATACGTCCGCGGTCGTAATCGTCTGCAAAAACGCCAGATCCACAGATTTGATGGAAATGTTCTCCAAATCCGTATGATAAGGCATTTGATTTTTAACAAGAACCATAAATCGCAAAAACATCCGAAGATCCAGATAGTACTCATAAACTGTCCGCTGCGACTGACCCTTGATTGTCTCATGATAGGATAAGAACTCCCGCAAAATGAGCGGACAATCGGCATAGCGTTCCATAAAACCTCCTGAAAGAGCGCAGATGTACGCAACTAAGCCCGTTACTTGGAGTATAGCCGACCAAGAACCGGGATAACCGTGCGCCGACTTGATTCTACCACATGGAGCGCAAATTGTCTACCCCCAACGCAACAAAATTTTTATTTTGTTGCGTTGGGGGCAATTGCTTTTGCGCTGCCTCATCTTCCCTGGGCACACGCAATTTCATGTGGCGGATAACCGAAAACCTTGCGCAGCCATGCGGCAAGGCCGGGACGCCGCCATTCCTCGGCACAAGCGCGTGGCAAATTCAACGATGTATATACATAAAAAACATGAAAAAAACATGAAACATGCTCCGCATTTCACACTGCGCAGACGGCGTAGCAAAGTTTTGCCCGACTGTAAAAAATCTATGGCGTTTTACGCTTACGAATTTGATTTTCCCTGATTTTGTTCCATCCATTTGGCCAGCTGCTCCGCCAGCGCGTTGTTGGGCGTCTGCTGCTGGTTTTGACTTTGCAAATATCGCTGCACGTCCCGCTTGCCAGCTCCAGCGGATTGGCGGCGTTCTTTAAACGCGGACAGCTTTTCGCGATAACCGCAGACGCAGGCGAAGGTCTGGCTGTCTCCCTCGCCGCGCAGCTCCATCTTTTTATGGCAGTTTGGGCAGCGCGCGTTGGTGGTTTGGGTCACGCTCTTGCGGTAACCGCACGCCCGATCCGGGCAGACAAGCATTTGCCCGCGCTTACCGTTGACCAACAACAGGAACTTTCCGCAGTCGGGGCAAGTTTTGCGCGTCTGATTGTCATGGACGTAGCGCGCGTCGCTGGCTTTGATCTCATTGACCAGACGCGCAGCGTATTGCCGCATCTCGGCCACGAAATCGCGGTCTTTTTCCTGGCCGCTCGCAATCTTTTTCAAGCGGTCTTCCCATTTGGCCGTCAACACCGCCGAACGCAGATCCTCCGGTACCAAATCTACCAGCTGGATGCCCTTCGAGGTCGGCACCAGCTCTTTCCCGCGCCGTTCGATATAAAACGTGGAAAAAAGTTTTTCAATAATATCCGCCCGGGTCGCCGGGGTTCCCAGGCCGGAGGTCTCCTCCAGAATTTTCCCCAGGGAACGATCCGCGCCCTGTGTGGGCGGGTGCTCCATTGCCGTCAGCAAGGTCGCCTCTGTGTAACGGGCCGGTGGAGATGTCTTGCCCGTGACTATGCGGGCGGACTGGATGCGCATCCGCTGCCCTTGCTGCAAAGTGGGCAGATTTTGGTCGTCCTCTCCCTCCTCGTCCAGGTCGTTTTTCCCATAGGCCGCCTTCCACCCCGTCTCGTGGATGATTTTTCCGTGCGCCGTGAAGGTCTGCTTCGCCACAGTCAAGGTCAGCTTCACTTCTTCATATTCAAACGCCGGCATCAGCGCGGCCAGAAAACGGCGCACTACCAGATCATATATATTCCGTTCCGGGCCGGACATCTGCCAAAGATCCGGAGCTTGCTCCGTGGGAATGATGGCGTGATGGTCGGTGACCTTCGCGTTGTTGACAATGTATTTTGTCCGGAGCGGACGGTTGCGCATAATTCTCTGTGCCAGCGGCTTGTAGTCGTCCACCATCACGGCGCGCAGACGGTCTGGCAGCGTGGAGACGACGTCGTCTGAAATATAGCGCGAATCCGTGCGCGGATAGGTCAAGACCTTGTGGCGCTCATAGAGCGATTGCATCAAGTTCAGCGTCTCCTTGGCGGAGTACGCGTATTTTTTGTTAGCGTCGCGCTGCAGCTCGGTCAGGTCGTAGAGCGCCGGAGGCGGCGTCTGCTTCCATTGATTGCTGACCTGGGTCAAAACGCACTGTCCGCTTTCCACTGCCTGGGCGATCTTCTCCGCCGTCTCACGTTCCGCGATTCTGGTCTGCCCTTTTTCGTCCTTCCATGTGGCGGTGAAGCCGTCCAGCTTGATCTGGACCCCATAGAACTCCTTTGGCACAAATTTTCGGATTTCCTCTTCCCGCGCGACGATCATGGCCAGCGTCGGCGTCTGCACGCGTCCGGCGGACAACTGCGCGTTGTATTTGCAAGTCAGCGCGCGTGTGGCGTTTAAGCCCACCAGCCAATCTGCCTCAGAGCGCGCCTGGGCGGAGGCATAAAGCGCGTCAAATTCCTTGGCCGGACGCAGCTTGGCAAAGCCCTCCCGAATTGCCTTATCCGTCTGGGAGGAGATCCAGAGCCGCCGAGCGGGTTTGTTCCAGCCGGCCTTTTTCATAATCCACCGGGCGACCAGTTCCCCTTCCCTACCGGCGTCCGTGGCAATCACCAATTCCGAGATATCCCCGCGGCGCATCAGGCTCTGAACCACCCGGAACTGTTTGCTGGTCTGACCGATGACCACCAGCTTCATCTGCTGCGGAAGCATGGGAAGCGTCTGCATATCCCACTTTTCCCATGCTTTTTCATATACATCCGGATCCGCCAGGGTCACCAAATGCCCCAGCGCCCAAGTGACCACATACCGCTCCCCTTCCAGGTATCCTTCGCCGCCGCGCTTACAGCCCAGCACCCGCGCCAGTTCCTTTCCCACGGACGGCTTTTCCGCCAGTACCAATGCCTTTGCCATGTTACATCCCTTGTATTATAGAGTAGTAGTTATTAGTGACCCTCTCCAAGGTCATGTGCTA
>CAYVEB010000012.1:0-52612 GCA_964450645.1 uncultured Oscillospiraceae bacterium
AGCCCAGGAATACCGCGCCAAGGAACGCCACAAACACGCCCAGCTGCGCGGCCGCGCCCAGCAGCATACTCTTGGAATTCGCGATCAGCGGGCCGAAGTCGGTCATCGCGCCGACGCCCATAAAGATCAGCGACGGATAAATGCCGGCCTTTACGCCGATGTAGAAGAAGTCCAGCAGGCCGCCTTCTTGCATGACGTGACCGTAGCTGTGGTAATACTGGCTGGTCTCATCCATAAAGGCCGTCCAGATTTCCGGATGATACAGGCCGGAGTTGGGCAGGTTGGTCAGCAAGCAGCCAAATGCAATGCCGACCAGCAGCAGCGGTTCAAATTTCTTGACAATACCCAGATACAGCAGCACGCAGGCCACAACAATCATGGCCAAAGACTTCCAGCCGTCGCCAGTAAAGAAGCTGGCAAAGCCAGAGTCCTGCCACAGCTTCAGCAAGGTATCGCTGATACTAAAAGCAAGTACGTTCATGGACATCCTCCTTAAGCCAGCACGACCAGCGGAGCGCCCGTATCAACCGTCGAGCCCTTGGAGACGACCACCTGGGAAACAGAGCCGTCACGGGGAGCCAAAATTTCGTTTTCCATCTTCATGGCTTCCAGCACAGCCAGCACATCGCCGGATTTGACCGCCTGTCCCTGGGTCACGTTAACCCGCAGAATCGTTCCGGGCATAGGCGCCGCGACGACTTCGCCGGGGCCAATTGCCACCGCCGCAGGAGCGGGCGCCGGGGCCGCGGCGGGAGCGGCGGCGGGAGCCGCCTCCGCAGGCGCGGGAGCGGCAGGGGCATAGGCCTCATACTCGTCGACCAGCATGGCCTTGCCAGCCTCGACCTCGACCTCGTAGGTCTTTCCATTCAAAGTAACTTTATATTTCATGCTTACCGAACCTCCTTGATGGATTTGAACCGAAGCTCATTCAGGGGTTTTTGCAGCCGGTTGGCAACGATGGCCATGATCAACGCCGCGTCCCGGTCACTGACCGTATGCAGCTTGATTTCGCCCGCGGTTCCGGAAGCCGGTTCCGCCGTAACTACAGGAGCGGTCTCCACCTGGGCTGCCACAGGCGCGGGAGCTTTCTTCTGGGAGCGCATCAGCTTTCCCACAACATAGATCACCGCCATCAGCAGGATTAGGCCAACAAACACCACAGCGTAGCCCAGAATGGCAACCAAGGTGGCCGTGCCAATGCCAATTTGCTCCATTTCCTTATTGATTGCAAAGGCTAAAAACGTCATGCCCTCTCCCCCTTACAGTTCCTCGATGGAGTAAGTGACGATGTTCTCTTCCTTGGCCTTGCGCTCTTCCAGGAACTTTTTCGCCTGCTCCGGGAAGCAGATGTAGCTCATCAGGTCCTCTTCCGAACGGGCCAGATCGCCCAGCTCTTTCTTGGCCTTCTTCATTTCCTCGCCGGTGCGCTTCTGATCTTCGATCCGGCAGTCCACAGGCTTCGCGCCCTTGAGGATCTTGGCTTCCAGCTCCGCGTTCACGGGCGCGGGAGCAATGCCATATTCGCCCTTGAAGTAGTTCTGCACTTCCTTGGACACAGTCTTGTACCGCTCGCCGAGCAGCACGTTCGTAACCGCCTGGTTACCCACCATCTGAGACAGCGGCGTGACCAGCGGAGGATAACCCAAATCCTTGCGGACATTGGGGATCTCGGCCAGAGCTTCGTCAAACTTGTCCATCGCGTGCATGTCCGTCAGGTTGGCAATCATGTTGGAGAGCATCCCGCCGGGAACCTTGTAGACCAGCGCCTGCGCGTCGGTCGCCATGCTCTTGGGGTTGATGCGGCCGGAGGCCACATACTTTTCCTTCACAGGCTTGAAGAAATCGTTGACCTTGTTGATCACATCTTCTTTCAGACCGGTCCGGATGCCGTACTGCTCCAGCGCGTAGAACATCGTCTCCGTGGCCGGCTGAGAGGTACCGTTGGAGAAACAGGAGGTGGCGGTATCCACCACGTCGATGCCGGACTCGATCGCTTTCGTCACCGTCATGTATGCCATTCCGGTCGTGCAGTGCGTGTGCAGGATAAGCGGCATATCGCCCACGGCGTCTTTAATGCCCTTGATCAGGCTTTCCGCCTCATAGGGACTCATCGTACCGGCCATGTCCTTCAAGCAGATGGTTTTGAAGCCCATATTTTTCAGTTCCTTGCACATATCGACGTATTTTTGCACGGTATGCACCGGACTCTGCGTATAGGAAATGCAGCCGGAAGCGATCGTGCGCTTATTCGCGTATTTCATGGTGGCGTCCAGCGCCGTTCCCAGATTACGGAAATCGTTCAGCGCGTCAAAAATTCGGATGATGTCAATGCCGTTCTTAATGGACAACTCAACGAATTTTTCCACCACGTCGTCATGGTAGTGTTTATAGCCCAGCAGATTCTGACCGCGCAGCAGCATCTGCAAACGGGTGTTGGGCATGTGCTTGCGGATATTCCGCAGACGTTCCCACGGATCTTCCCCCAGGTAGCGCAGGCAAGAGTCAAACGTTGCGCCGCCCCAGCACTCCACGGAATAATAACCCGCTTTGTCCATGGTGGACAGGATCTCTTCATAGTCGCTATAGGGCAGGCGGGTCGCCATCAGCGACTGGTTGGCATCACGAAGAACTGTTTCAGTCAGTTGAACTTTTCGTGCCATACTTTCCCTCCGTTACAGAATTTTTATATGCTCCCGCCCGCTTCTCAGGCGGAACAATTTTCCGCGGGCAGTCCATAAGGACTGCCCGGTTTTGCAAATCACTCGGCCTTGGGACCGGCGGCAACCACTTCCGCGCTCATATGGGTGTATTTCTTGAAGTTCTCCACAAACGCCCTGGACAGCTCCTTGGCCTTGGCGGCATACGCAGCCTTGTCCTCCCAGGTGTTCTCCACGATCAGCAGATCGGACGGGACGCCCTCAATCTTGGTGGGAACCAGCACGCCAAAATACGGATCCTTGACCAGTTCCACTTTTTCAATCGCGCCGGTCAGGGCGGCGGTGACCATCTTTCGGGTATAGGCCAGCTTCATGCGCTTGCCTGTGCCGTTCCAGCCGGTGTTGACCAAATACACATTGGCGCCGGACTTTTCAACCTTTTCCGCCAGCATCGCAGCGTACACAGACGGATCCAACGGCAGGAAAGGCTCGCCGAAACAGGTGGAGAAGGTGGGAACGGGAGAGGTGATGCCGATTTCCGTGCCGGCCAGCTTGGAGGTAAAGCCGGAAACAAAGTAGTACATCGCCTGATTCCGATCCAGCTTGGAAATGGGGGGCAGGACGCCGTATGCGTCGGCCGTCAGGAAAATCACGGTCTTCGGCACGCTGGAGGACTTGCCGGACAGCTCCGCGTTGTTGATATACTCCACAGGATAGCCTACGCGGGAGTTCTCAGCCAGAGAGGCGTCGTCAAAGTCAAACTCGCGGGTGTCGGGATCCATCACGACGTTTTCCACCAGAGCGCCAAACTTGATGGCGTTGTAAATATCCGGCTCTTTCTCCGCAGAGAGGTTGATGCACTTTGCATAGCAGCCGCCCTCAAAGTTGAACACGGAGTCATCCGCCCAGCCATGCTCGTCGTCGCCGATCAGCTTACGGTCGGGGTCAGCGGATAAGGTGGTCTTACCGGTGCCGGACAGGCCGAAGAACACAGCGGAATCGCCCTGTTCCCCGATGTTCGCGGAACAGTGCATCGGGAAAACGCCCATCTTGGGCAGGACATAGTTCATCACGGAGAATACGGACTTCTTAATTTCGCCGGCGTACTGCGTACCGCAGATGACCACCATGTGCTTTTCATAGTCGATGAGAATGGCCGCTTCGCTGCGGGTGCCGTCGATTTCGGGGATGCACTTGAAGCCGGGTGCCGCGATGATGGTGTAGTCCTCTTTAAAATTGGCCAGGTCTTCCGCGGTGGGGCGGCGAAGCAGCTGATGGATGAACAGGTTCTGCGATGCCAGCTCATTGACGATGCGGAAAGACTTGGTGTACTTGGGATCGGCGCCCGCGAAGCCGTCAAAGATAAAAATCTCTTTGTTCTGCAAATAGGCGATCACCTTGCTGTAAATCGCGTCGAATCGCTCCTGAGAAATGGGCCGGTTGACCTTGCCCCAGGCGATCTCGTCATGGACGCCTTCGGAATCTACGATAAACTTGTCGTTCGCGGAACGGCCAGTATACTTTCCAGTTTTCACTACCAGCGCGCCGGTATTGGACAAGGTGCCCTCGCCGCGGCGAAGCGCATGCTCCGTCAGCTGCGCGGGCGTCAGGTTGCGATAAACCGCGGCCGCGTTGATGATGCCGAGCTTTTCCAGGCCATAAGTTTCCATATAGTGTTCTCCTCCTGAATCAGAATTCTAGCCTCCGCCAGGCCGGCGGGGCATTATTTAAAAACGTATTGGACAAATCGCCAACGTTCACCAAATAAAAGTATATCACTGTTTGCAAAAGATTTCCACAACATTTTTTCTTTTTTATTACATTTTTCAAAATTTGTGAAAATCGCCAAAAAACGTCCTGGGTAGACATCCTTTCCCTTCTATTTCCCATCAGAAAAATGGAACAATATGAAATTATACCCGCTCCAGCCTTGACAAACCAGCGCGCATATGGTACAATCCTTTATAGAATTTGGAAGAATTGGATGCAGCTGCACGTTTCGGACGCGAGCCCTCCCGGCATGGTGCGCGGCGGGGTTCCACGAAACGTATTTTAAGCGGTTTTTTCGCTTAAAGCGGCAATGTGCGCCAGCATATGCTTTCCCCGAGAGTGCAGCGAGGGAATAGTATGAGAGTTTTTCCAACGCAATTTCTGGACCACTCCCCGGCGGGAGTTGAGGCCATACGGACAGCCGGGTCCGCTGCCGAATGGCAACTTGCGTTGCCTTATTGATAGCTTTTGCGGTTTTTTCCGCAAAGGTTTGCGAATTTTATAAGTTGGTTTCTTACAAACCGAACAGCGTCCAGGCGCTGACTTGTGAAACGGTCAATAAGAGTCGTAAAAGTATCATGCTATATAAACTCTGACATGCTCCGCAGTCTTCCATAATCTAAGACGGCTTGCGTCCTTTTGGGTACGCGCGTCTTCTTCGCCGCACATGGGGTTCCCAGTGTCGGCAGCAGATTTGGCAGCAACCAAGGCAACCGCTGGTCGGTTTGCCTTGGTTTTTGTTGTTTGCCGACTATGGCCATCGAGGTGGATAGATATGAAAATGAGATTGGATCAAAACCAGGCGCCGATCTATGAAGCGCTGGAACGTTTCCGCGAAATGCGGGTGGTTCCTTTTGACGTCCCCGGCCACAAGCGCGGCCGGGGCAATCCGGAGCTGACCGCCTTTTTGGGAAAACAGTGCGTCGATGTGGATGTCAACAGCATGAAGCCGCTGGACAACCTTTGCCATCCCGTTTCGGTCATTCGCCAGGCGGAGGAATTGGCGGCCGATGCGTTTGGCGCCGCGCATGCATTTTTGATGGTCGGCGGCACCACCAGCGCGGTGCAGAGCATGGTACTCACGGCCTGCAAGCGGGGCGATGAAATTATTTTGCCCAGAAACGTCCACCGCAGCGTAATTAATGCTTTGGTTTTGTGCGGAGCGATTCCGGTGTATGTGAACCCGGAGGTCAATCAAAAGCTGGGGATTTCCCAGGGTATGAAGCGCCAGGAGCTGGCCAAGGCCATCGCCGAGCACCCGAACGCGGTGGCGGTGTTGGCTAACAATCCCACCTATTATGGCATCTGTTCCGATCTGCGCGCCATTGTCCAGATGGCCCACCAGGCCGGAATGCTCTGCCTGGTGGACGAAGCCCACGGGACCCACTTCTATTTTGGCGAGAACCAGCCTGTTTCCGCCATGGCGGCGGGCGCCGATATGGCGGCCGTCTCCATGCACAAGAGCGGCGGCAGTCTGACCCAATCCAGTTTCCTACTGGCCGGCCCCGGCGTCCACCAGGGCTATGTGCGCCAGATCATCAACCTGACCCAAACCACCTCCGGCAGCTATCTGCTGATGTCCAGCCTGGACATTTCCCGGCGCAACCTGGCCCTCCGCGGGAAACAGGTGTTCAACGTCGTGCGGGATCTGGCGGAATATGCCCGCGAGGAGATCAACGCCATCGGCGACTACTACGCCTTTGGCCGGGAACTGATCGACGGCGACTCCGTGTTTGACTTCGACGCCACCAAACTCAGCGTCCACACGCTGGACATTGGCCTGGCAGGGATCGAGGTCTACGACGCCCTACGTGACGATTACGACATTCAAATTGAATTTGGCGACCTGGGCAACATTCTGGCCTATCTGTCCATCGGCGACCGCGTCCAGGAGGTGGAGCGGCTGGTCAGCGCGCTGGCCGAGATTCGCCGGCGTTACCGGCGGGATCCGGCGGGCCTGCTGAGCCAGGAATACATTGATCCAATCGTGGTCGCCAGTCCGCAGGAGGCGTTCTATGCGGAAAAGGTCAGTCTCCCGCTGGCCGAAACGGAGGGCCGCGTCTGCAGCGAGTTTGTGATGTGCTATCCTCCCGGGATCCCCATCCTCGCCCCCGGCGAGCGGATCACAGCGGACATTTTGCAGTATATCACCTATGCCCGGGCCAAGGGCTGCCAGCTCACCGGCCCGGAGGATCCCAACATTGAATACCTGAACGTACTGCGCTAGGAGGCCGCCATGGAGCTTTGGTTTAGTGAACACCACACCCCCGACGTCAAGCTGAGTCTGCGGGTCAGCAAGCAGCTGTTTTCCCATCAGAGCGAATTTCAGCGCATTGACATCCTGGAGACCCCGGAATTTGGCCGGGTCCTGGTACTGGATGGAAATATTATGTTAACGGAACGGGACGAATTTATTTACGACGAAATGATCACCCATGTTCCCATGGCCGTCCACCCCAACGTTCAGACCGTGCTGGTAATTGGCGCAGGCGACGGCGGCGTGGTAAAAGAGCTGACACGTTACAATACTGTCCAGGAGATTGACCTTGTGGAGATGGACCCGCTGGTGGTTGAGGTCTGCCGGCGGTATCTGCCCGGCAACGCCTGTCGGCTGGACGACCCACGGGTGAATATTTACTATGAGAATGCATTAAAATATATTCGCCGGTGTGAGAACCGCTATGATCTGATCATTGTGGATTCCAATGACCCCTTTGGCCCCTCCGAGGGCCTGTTTACAAGGGAGTTCTACGGCAACTGTTATAAGGCCCTCCGGGAGGACGGGATCATGGTCAACCAGCAGGGCAGCCCCTTCTATGCTGAGGACGCCAACGCCATGCAGCGCAGTCATATGCGCATTGTCACGACTTTCCCCATCAGCCGTGTCTATCAGGCCCATATCCCGACCTATGCCGCCGGGTACTGGCTGTTTGGCTTTGCCAGTAAAAAGTACCACCCGGTGGACGATCTGGATGCCCAGCGCTGGCGCGAACTGGGACTGCAGACCCGCTACTACACCACCCGGCTCCATGTGGGCGCGTTTTATCTGCCCGCTTTCCTGGAACGGAAGCTGCAGGAGGTGGAGTCATGTTAGCGCGCAACGTCGAGACTTTCCTGGGCTGCTGCAGCGACTACGCGCCGGCGAAATTGGTACTGTTCGGCGCGCCCTTCGATTCGACAACCAGCTACCGTCCGGGCGCCCGCTTCGGCCCCTCCGCCATGCGCCATGAGAGCTACGGTCTTGAAACCTACAGTCCCTATCAGGACGCCGACTTGGCGGACTGCGCTATCTTTGACAGCGGAGATCTGGAACTGTGCTTTGGCAGCGCCGAGGCCGCCCTGGCAGACATTCAGGCGCGCACGCAGGTGATTTTAAACGACGGCAAGCTGCCCGTCCTGCTCGGCGGCGAACATCTGGTGACGCTTGGGGCGGTGCGTGCGGTTCTGGAAAAATTCCCCAAGCTGCACATCGTCCACTTTGACGCCCATGCCGACCTCCGGGACGACTATTTGGGTGCAAAGCTCTCCCACGCGTGCGTTCTGCGCCGCTGCCACGATCTTTTGGGGGATGGACGCATCCACCAGTTCTGCATCCGCAGCGGCGACCGGGAGGAGTTCCGCTTTGCCCGGGCGCATACGGATCTGCACAAGTTTGCCTTTGACGGTCTGGAGCCGCTCGTTGACGCGCTGAGCGCCGCCCAGACGCCGGTTTATTTTACAATTGATCTTGACTGCCTTGACCCGTCCTGTTTCCCCGGCACCGGCACGCCGGAGGCCGGAGGAATCACCTTCCCCGCCTTGCTAAACGCCATCCGTACGGTATGCCGCACCAACGTCGTGGCGGCCGACGTCAACGAACTCGCCCCCATGCTGGACGTCTCCGGCGCGTCCACGGCCATGGCATGCAAGGTACTGCGGGAGCTGATGCTCGCACTCTTGATACATTGAAAGGAGAATCCGTCTTATGAGTAAGGTTATCGTGATTGGCTGCGGCGGTGTCGCGTCCGTCGCTATCCATAAATGCTGCCAAGTCAGCGAAATTTTCACCGATCTGTGCATTGCCAGCCGTACCAAGGCCAAGTGCGACGCCCTGGCGGAAAAGCTGCGTCCCGTCACCCAAACCCGCATTACAACCGCCCAAGTGGATGCAAACAGCCCAGAGCAGCTGCTTGCGCTGTTTGAAGCCTACCAGCCCGATTTGGTGATGAACATTGCCCTGCCCTATCAGGATCTGACCGTTATGGACGCGTGCCTTGCCTACGGCGTCAACTACATGGACACCGCCAACTACGAGCCGGAGAACACCGACGATCCCGTTTGGCGGGCCGTCTATGAAAAGCGCTGTAAGGAGGCCGGTTTCTCCGCGTATTTTGACTACTCCTGGCAGTGGGCCTATCATGAAAAATTCCAGGCCGCCGGTTTGACGGCGCTGCTCGGCTCCGGCTTCGATCCCGGCGTCTCCCAGGCGTACTGCGCCTATGCAGCCAAGCACGAATTTGACCGCATTGACACCATTGACATCTTGGACTGCAACGGCGGCGACCATGGCTACCCCTTTGCCACCAACTTCAACCCCGAGATCAACCTCCGCGAGGTCTCCGCACCCGGCAGTTATTGGGAAAACGGCCACTGGATCGAGGTACCCGCCATGAGCATCAAGCGCGAATACGACTTTGACCAGGTCGGGCGCAAAGACATGTATCTGCTCCACCACGAGGAAATCGAGTCTTTGGCGAAAAATTTTCCAGAGGTTCAGCGGATCCGCTTCTTCATGACCTTTGGCCAGAGCTATCTCGATCATATGCGCTGCCTGGGCAACGTGGGGATGCTCTCCACCACTCCGGTTCTGTTTGAGGGCCGCGAGATCGTCCCCATTCAATTTTTGAAGGCGCTGCTGCCCGACCCGGCCAGTCTCGGCCCCCGCACCAAGGGCAAGACCAACATCGGCTGCATCTTTACCGGCGTCAAGGACGGCAAGCCCAAGGCCTATTCTATTTACAATGTCTGTGACCACGAGGCGTGTTACCGGGAAGTCGGCTCCCAGGCCGTCTCCTACACAACCGGCGTCCCCGCCATGTGCGGCGCGCTGATGCTGTTGACCGGCAAATGGGACAAAAAGGGCGTCTACACCGTCGAGGAGTTCGATCCCGATCCCTATCTGGCCGCGCTGCGTGAGCACGGGCTGCCCCATCTGGAGAACCGGAACCCGGTATTGGTGGATTGATGGAACGGCTGACATTCCAGGGCCTGGCGGGCCAAAATGTCCATGAACTGTTCCGTCCGCTCCCGACGCCCTGCTATGTGCTGGACGCGGCGCGCCTGCGCCAAAACGGCGAGATACTGCAAGGCGTCCAAAAGCGAACCGGCTGCAAAATTTTGCTGGCGCAAAAGGCGTTTTCCAACTATGACCTGTACCCTATGCTGTCGCCCTACCTGGCGGGGACCGAGGCCAGCGGCCTGTTTGAAGCCCGGCTCGGCCGGGAGGAGATGCCCTCTGGGGAGGTACACGTCTTCTGCGGCGCGTACCGAGAGCAGGATTTTGCCAGGCTGCTGCGCTATGCCGATCATATCGTGTTTAACTCCCCCCATCAACTCAAACGCTTTGGCCCCGCCGCCAAAGACGCCGGGAAAAGCGTCGGCTTGCGGATCAACCCGGAGTGTTCCACGCAAGATGGCCGCGCAATCTACGATCCCTGCGCGCCCGGCAGCCGCCTGGGCGTGCCCCGCGCCCAGTGGGACGCGGAAATGACGCCGGAACTGATCGCACTGTTGGACGGGCTGCATTTCCACACGCTCTGTGAGCAGGACGCCGACGCTTTGGAGCAGACGGTGCAGGCCGTCCGCCAGGCGTTTGGAAACGTCCTGCCCCAAATGCGTTGGCTCAACCTGGGCGGCGGCCATCATATCACCCGTCCTGGCTATGACTTGCCCCGTCTGGAACGCTGCGTCGCTGGCCTACAGGCGCAATACGGCCTGCAAATCTACCTGGAACCCGGCGAGGCCTGCGCGTTGGACGCGGGATATTTGGTGACGGAAGTTTTGGACATTGTGCAAAATCACGGTATGCAGATTGCTATTTTAGATGCATCCGCCGCCTGTCACATGCCGGACGTATTGGAAATGCCCTACACGCCACCCCTTTTTGGCGCGGGCGACGGGACCTATATCTACCGCCTGGGCGGGCCGACGTGTCTTGCCGGGGACGTCATCGGTGATTACGCCTTTCCCGCGCCTCTGCACACCGGCGACCGGCTGATTTTCGGTGACATGGCCATCTACACCACCTGCAAAAACAACACGTTCAACGGGATGCCGCTGCCGGATTTGTTCGTATGGGAAGCAAACGGAACGTTCCGCCAGCTAACGCATTTTGGCTACGCGGATTTTAAGCGCCGCCTTGGTTCCTGGCCGGATACCCGGTGAAGATCCGCTGGAAGGGGGTCATCGCTTGATTTCAGAAGCCCAGCATGCACTGTTACATCTACTCTCCACAGCGCTGTTCCATACTCCGCTTCCCGATCAATCGGTGGATTGGTCGGAAGTTCTGCTGGAAGCGCGGCAGCAGGCGGTGCTTCCCCTCGCCTATTCCGTCCTGACGCCGGACGAGGCGCTGCGCGCGCAATGGGGCCGCTTGGCGGACCGGCTGACTGCCAACTCCATGCGCATTGCCTGGGAGCACGCCGAACTGCACCGTCTGATGCACGCGCAGCGGATTCCATATGTGATTATGAAGGGTTCCGCTTCGGCGGCCTACTATCCCGAGCCGGCGCTGCGGGAGATGGGCGACGTTGATTTTCTCGTCCGCAAGGCCGATTTGGAGCGCGCCGGTGCGGTTTTACAAGCCAACGGCTTCTCTCCCGCCGTGGATAGGGAACATGCCTTCCACATCGCCTATCACCGAAGCGGCACCTCTCCCTGGGAGATGCACTGGGAGCCGGGCGGGCTTCCCGACGGCGAGGCGGGCAGGCGCGTCCGGGCGCTGCTGTCGGACATCATCGACACCGCCGTGCCGCTGAATGACGCCTTTTTAGCGCCCGACGCCTTTCATCATGGGCTGATTTTACTGCTGCACACCGCGTCTCACATGATCAACACCGGCATTGGTCTGCGGCATCTGTGCGATTGGGCCGTTTTCGTCGGCTCGTTTTCCGGGCAAGCGTTTTGCCAGCGCTTTGAGGAGCCGTTAAAATCCGTGGGCCTGTGGCAATTTGCCCGGCTGCTGACGCTTTTGTCCGAAACTTACCTTCACGCGCCGCCTTACGCCTGGGCCGCCGGCGCGGCAGACGCCGCCCTTTTGGATGCGCTCATGGCGGATATTTTTGCCGGCGGGAACTTTGGCCGGAAGGACGCCGAGCGCATCAACCAGGCGAAACTCATGACCGATTCCGCCCGCCGGACAGTCGACGACGCCAGCTTCGCGCGCCAGTTCTGCCGCACGATGAACGAGCGCGCCCGGCGCGCTATGCCCGCGTGCCGGCGCCATCCGGCGCTGCTGCCAGCCGGATGGATCTATATCGGCGGGCGGCATGTAGCGCGAATTTTGTCGGGGCGCAGACCCAAAATTCACCTTGGCAGGATGGTAGAGGGCGCCGCCGCGCGGAAAGAAATCTACCGCCATTTTCACCTGTTCGAAATCTAAAAATGGAATTTTTGCAAAAATATGGCATAAGGTGCGGTAGCAAAACGGCCTGAATAAACGACAGCTCTTCATCAATAACTAAGGCAAGAAAATTTTATGGGCAGGGTCTTTGGCTCCAGCCTTACGTTTTGCTATCGCTCCATGGAAAGGCCTAAAGTCTTGAACCGGTATTTGATGTTTACACAAAATTGTGGAAACTGCTCTTTCCAATAAATCTCAAAGCCAGCCTCCATCTTTTCGCTTCTATTTTACAACACTATGGAGGTTTACACAATTTACAAGGCAGATTGCTTTTCACAAAATTCAGCGTTTTACCCTCGAAGTCAATGGGCTGTAAGAAAGTCCCCAATAAAAAGCAGGCTGTGCCGGGAGGTACAGCCTGCAAAAATATTCAATAATGTACTTAAAATGAAGCAAAACAATACCAAGTGTGGTAAGTGTGCCTATTTTGTCCTTAAAAGTTATCCACAGCTGGAAATTAACCCCAAAAAAGCGGCATGCCTCAGCCATAGCACCCCTGACATATTTTGTTTTGGCAAACACATTGTATTACATTTTTTTCGATTGGTCAAAGAAAAACGAAAAATTTTTTCTGTCCGATACGATCAAAAGCGTCCCCTGGCCCACGCGGATGGAGGCGGGGACGCCGGTAAATTCATTGCTGACGCCGAGCGCGACTTGCCGAGTCAGGCGGGCGTGTCGCAGCGGATAGAAAAGGCCCTCCAGCGTTACGTCCATGGATTCGTCGCTATGGGAAAAGACGGAAACGCGGCCCGCGACCGAGGCGGGGAAACGCAATTGCCCGTTGTGCAGCGCTGTCACGGCCAGCTGCCCGTCTAAGAGATAGCCCACGGCACCCTGCTCGGTGAGCCATGCGAGCAAAGACAGGTTTGCCAGCGTGTGGTCGAGCAGTCCGCCCAGGCAGCCGTCGATCACAAAGGCGTCGCACCCCCGGGCAAGCCCCTCTTGCACAGCAAGAGCGGTGTCCGTGTCGTCCTTTTCCACGGGATGCTGGATGACCGCGACGCCGCTTGGCACGCTGCCGAGGGAATCAAAGTCGCCCAGCAGTAAATTAGGCTGGATACCGTGCTGACGCAAGGTGGCATAGCCGCCGTCGGCCGCGATGATAAAATCGCCGGGTTCCGGCGGAACCGGCAGCGGCGTGGCCGCCGCGCCGACAATGTAACAGCGCTTCATTGTAGCCGAAACCCTCCTTCTTCCGTCCCGGTTAAAACAAAAGTGTAAACGCCGCCGTTTTGCGTGTCGAGCGTGATCGGGCCTGACGTGCAAAACTGCGCGCTGCCGCCGGAGACGACAAAGACTTTTGCCGTCCATGTGCCAGCGGAGCTGCCGGTGAGGAAGCACTGTTCCAGCTGCTCTCCCGGCTCAATCCAGCCGCCGTCGGGAACGGTGCTGAGGATGCTGTCCATTTCGACGCCGTCCACCGCGTATTCAAAACCGACGCCGTGGATAGCCTCGCCGCACTGATTTTGCACGACCACCATAAACGACGACACAGGCTGCGGCCGCAGTCCGGCGCCCATGAGCTGTGCAAACAACAGCAGAAGGGAAATGCAATATCTCATAGATCTACCTCTTCCGCCGGCATATCAATTGGCTTGCCCAGCCTGCGCAGGACGGCCTGGAACGATTCCGGCAGCGGACATTCCAACGTCATGACCTTCTCCGTGCGCGGGTGGACAAACGTCAGCCGCTGCGCGTGCAGACACTGGGAGTCGCAGCCCAGTTCTGTTTTTTTGCGTCCGTATACCATATCGCCCAGGATCGGGTGATTCTCATAGGCCATGTGGACGCGGATTTGATGGGTCCTGCCCGTCTCCAACCGGCACTGGAGGTAGGTATACCCGCCGTAACGCGCCAGAACCCGGAAGCGGGTGACGGCCGGACGGCCGTTTTGCACCACGGCCATGCGTTTGCGGTCCGTAGGATGGCGGCCAATGGGCGCGTCAATGGTTCCGGCGTTTTCCCGGAAATTGCCGCAGACAACGCACGCGTAGGTCCTGGCCAGCGTGTGATCCTGCAGTTGGGCGGCCAGGCGCTGGTGGGCAAAATCGTTTTTTGCCGCAATGATAAGCCCCGTGGTATCCCGGTCAATACGGTGGACGATGCCGGGCCGCAGCGCGCCGTTGATGCCGGACAGGGAATCGTGGCAATGGTACAGCAGTGCGTTGACCAGCGTGCCGTTCCAGTGCCCCGCCGCCGGATGCACCACCATCCCTTTGGGCTTGTTGACAACGATCACGTCGCCGTCTTCATAGACAATGTCCAGCGGGATGGCCTCCGGCTGCAAATTGACTTCCTCCGGTTCCGGCAGCCGCACTTCAAAGCAATCGCCCGCGGCGGTACGGTAATTTTTTCGCACAGCAACGCCTCGGCTGGTCACCGCTCCGGTATCGCACAGACGTTGCGCGGCGCTGCGCGTTAAGCCGGGAATCCGCTGGGCCAGCAGCACGTCAATCCGCTGGCCGGGCGCGTCACTTTGCAGGATCATCGCGGACCTCCTTTGTCGGACGGTCAAAAAAGAGCAGAGCGATCACCATCAAAATACATCCGCAGGTGACGAAGCAATCCGCCACGTTGAATACCGGGAAATTTATAAACGTTACGCGCAGCATATCCACCACCTCGCCGGTCAGAAGCCGGTCGATAAAATTCCCGATTGCGCCGCCGAGGATGGCCGCGAGACAAAACAGCTCAAATTTTTTGGTCAGATACTTCTTGTAGACGGCAAAGACCGCCAAACCGACAAACGCCGCGGTGACCGCGACGAAAAACCACCGCGCGCCGCCCCCGGACAGCAGCGACCAGGCCATGCCGGAGTTGCGGACATAGTGCAACTCCACCACGCCGGGAATCAACGCGCGTGTCTCGCCCAGCGCCATATTGTGTACCACCAGATATTTGCTCACCTGATCCGCCGCCACGATTCCGGCGGCAAACAGGCCCATGAAAGCATAAAACATGGCTGCTCTCCTTTTGAATATTCTTTTTTATTATATCATACGATACAGGCAAAATCAACAAAAGACTTGACGAAATATGGAAAATACGTTACAATAGATTCGTGAATACCACAAGGCAGTTCGAAACCATCCTGCCTCGGCTCATCCGGGCCAAAACAAAACTACGGAAGGAGCGCGATGGGTTATCTGCGCCCATTTTTTGCGCGAAAAAAACATGAAAACCTGGAACATTCGAAGATTGACATTTTGCGGACTTCTGGCGGCGGTCTACGTGGTGTTGACCATCACGCCGCCGCTGAACGCGCTGGCCTATGGCGCGGTGCAATTCCGCATATCGGAAGCGCTGTGCGTGCTGCCGTTTTTGGCGTCCTGGACCTCTTGGGGGCTCATTTTGGGCTGTTTGCTGGCAAATTTGTTTTCGCCGGTGACGGCGCTGGACATTGTCGCGGGAACGGTGGCCACGGCGGTCGCGTGTCTTGTTACTGCCCGCCTCCGCTCGCGCTGGATTGTACCGCTGCCCACCGTTATCAGCAACGGCCTGATCGTCGGCGCGATGCTGGCTTCGGTACTGACGGAAATAAGCTGGTGGAAGGGCTTTTGGATCTACAGCGCACAGGTGGCGTTTGGCGAATTGGTGGTATTATACGTACTTGGAATGCCGCTGCTGCTGGCGCTGCAGGCGCGTGGGCTTGATCAGAAACTCAAGACCTTGTAACATTTCCCCAGGGGGAGGTGCGTTATGCGCGCAAAAAAGATGGCGCAGACGGCGCTGCTCAGCGCCATCGCGCTGGGGATCTTTGTGCTGGAGGCACAGATTCCGGCTTTGGTTCCGATTCCCGGCGTGAAATTGGGACTTGCCAATGTGATTACGGTGGCTGCGGTTTTTCTGCTGGGATGGAAGCAGGCGCTGGCGATTTTGGTGACGCGGATTTTGCTTGGCAGCTTGTACGCGGGGGTGTCCAATCTGCCGTTCAGTCTGGTGGGGGGACTGCTGTCCATCGGCGTTGTGCTGGCGATCCGGCCAATTTTGCGGCCAAATCAGATTTGGGTTGCCAGCACCATCGGCGGCATGGCACACAACATCGGGCAAATTGCGGTTGCAATTGCCCTGACCCGGACGGCGGAATTGCTGGTTTATTTGCCAGTCTTGCTGATCTCCGGCTTAATCACCGGGTTGTTTACCGGCCTATGCGCCCAATTCGTTGTGGAGCGTTTGAAGCGCTAAAAAATGGGACTGTCGCAAAACGGTCCCACAAAAAACGGCACCGAGGGCTGCAAAAGCAAGACCCCGGTGCCGTTTTTTTTGTGGTAAAATAGTGGTATGAAAACAATTTTGCCGCATCACCATAGCCCCACAAATTTTATTTACATTTCATGGCGCGCAGCGCATTGCAGATAGCCAGCACCGCCACGCCTACATCCGCGAAAATCGCAAGCCACATCGGCGCATATCCCAGCGCGCCCAACACCAGAACCACACCCTTGACACCCAGCGAAAAGGCAATATTTTCCTTGGCGATCCGGTCGGTTTTACGG
Organism: uncultured Oscillospiraceae bacterium; assembly: GCA_964450645.1. Classification (GTDB taxonomy): domain Bacteria; phylum Bacillota; class Clostridia; order Oscillospirales; family Oscillospiraceae; genus JAKSPM01. The sequence continues at coordinate 16,587 of CAYVEB010000012.1, forward strand.
GCGATCCGCAGCGTCCGTGGCAGCTTGGAGATATCATCATTTAAGATGACCACATCCGCCGCCTCCACCGCGGCGTCCGAACCAACGCCGCCCATGGCCACGCCCACATCCGCCAGCGCCAATACCGGCGCGTCGTTGACGCCGTCGCCCACGAACAGAACCGTTCCCTTGGCGTCCGCGCGGGCCAGCAGCTCCTTCAGTTTCGCGACCTTATCCTGCGGAAGCAGCCTTGCGTAGTACGCGTCCAGTCCCACCGCGCGGGCGACCTGCTTTGCGGTCGCCTCCAGATCGCCGGTCAGCATGACGTTTTTGCGGACCCCGCAGGCCTTGAGCCGCTTGAGCGTCTCCCGGACGCCGGGCCGCACCGTGTCTCCGACGACGATCGCGCCAAGGTATGTTTGATCCCGTGCCACATATACCACAGTCCCCTCCGCGTCGATCACCCCGCAGGCAACCCGGTATCGCTCCATCAGTTTGCGGTTTCCGGCCAGAATCTGCCGGCCCTCCACCGTGGCGCAAATTCCACAGCCGGGAATCTCCTGCGTACTTTCGGGTACGGGAACATTTCCGGCCTCTTTGCGAATCGCGGCGGAGACCGGATGCGCGGAATAGGTTTCCGCCGCGGCGGCCAAACGGAGCAATTCCCGCTCGGACACATGCTCCGCGCAGATTCTGCGGACGGAGAACTCGCCAGTTGTCAAAGTTCCCGTTTTGTCAAACACGGCCACCTCCGCCTTTGCCAGCCGCTCCAGCGCCGTTCCGCTTTTGATGACCACGCCGAGACCAGACGCCGCGCCCATACCGCCAAAATAGCTTAACGGCACCGAGATCACCAACGCGCACGGGCAGGAGATCACTAAGAACGTGAGCGCGCGTTTGAGCCAGATCGCCCAACCCTGTCCCAGCGCCAGCGGCGGAACAAGGGCCAGCAAAACCGCGGCAATTACGACCGCCGGGGTATAATACTTGGCAAAGCGCGTAATTATCCGCTCCGCGGGCGCTTTTTGATCGGACGCAGATTCCACCAATTTCAAAATTTTTGCCACCGTGGATTCTTCATAGGCGCTCTGGGCCTGAATTTTCAGAACGCCGCTGACGTTCACGCAGCCCGATACCACCGGGTCTGCGGCGGATACCTGGCTCGGCACGGACTCGCCGGTGATCTTCGTGGTGTCCAGCGTAGCCGTGCCCTCTAAAATAATCCCGTCCACCGGAATTCGTTCGCCGGGCTTCACCAGCAGAACGTCGCCAACCGCTACATCCTCCGGCTCCTTTTTCACTTCGCCGCCGTTTTCCAACACCACCGCGTAGTCTGGCCGCATATCCATCAGCGCCGCGATCGACTGGCGCGAACGCTGCACGGCAATGCTCTCAAACAGCTCTCCGACCTGGAAAAAGATCATCACCGCCGCCGCCTCGCTCCAATCCTGCAGTGCAAACGCGCCCAGGGTTGCGACAACCATCAAAAAATTTTCGTCAAAAATCTGTCCTCTCCCGATGTTTCCAATTGCCGCGAACACCACGGTATAACCCGCGATGGCCCAGGCAGCCACCATGAGCGCCGCAACCGGCAATTGCCCGATTCCGCTGCAATGTTCCAGCACCAAACCCGTCGCAAACAGCGCCAGCGCCGTCAGAATCCGGGCGAGGGTTTGTTTTTGCTTCCTTGTCATCGTACCACAACCTTGCAGCCAGGTTCCACCTTTTGAATTACGCGGAGGACTTCTTTCAGCAGAGCATCCCAATCCGTACCGTCTTCACATTCCAAGCTCATGCGTTGGGTCATAAAACTCACCGCCGCATTGTTCACGCCGGGCAGCTTTTGAATGGCCCGCTCCATCTTCGCCGCGCAGTTTGCACAGTCCAGATCCTGCAATTTGTAAGTCTTTTTCATCGTTATGTCCTCTTTCATAATTATTCCTCTAAATGCTCTTTTGCCATCCCAATAATTGTTTTCACATGATCGTCCGCCAGGGAGTAATACATGGCCTTCCCTTCCCGGCGCGCGCGCACCAGCTTGTGCTGCTTCAGCAGGCGAAGCTGATGGGAAATGGCCGACTGGCCCATCCCCACGGCCTCGCAGATCTCCGACACCATCAATTCCTGATCAAATAGAACAAACAAAATCTTGATCCGCGTGGAATCCCCAAATACCTTGAACAGCTCCGCCATGTCAAAGAGCTGATCTTCGTCAAACTCGTCAATCCATTGTTTCGCCGGTTCCAGATCGATCCCTCCAAATTAACATATGTTCATCTGTTCATATATTCATGATACACGGCAATTTGGATTTGTCAATAGGTTTTTTCGATTTTCTACAAAAAAACAGCAGACCTGCCAAAAGCAAGTCTGCTGACGTATAATTTTTTTAGGATTTGTGCCTCGGATACAGGCACAAGGCAATCGCGGTCATATCATCGTTGCCGGACAGCTGCGCGCCGGCAATCACATAGGCAGCAAACTCCTTTAAATTTGTCCCCTGATAGCCGGCGATGCGCGCCGTGGTTTCCTCCGCGCTGACACCGTCGGTGGTCAGGACCAGCATCTCCCCTTTTTGGAGGGACAGCGATATCCGCTCAGGGCCTTGATCCAAGCCGACTCCGATTCCCGGCGGCGGCGACGCAGTCCCAAGTTTCTTCACCGTGCCGCCGCGTTTAAGATAAGTCGTCGCGCCGCCCCATTTGTATAGTGCCGCCTCCCCGCTGGCCAAATCCAACCGCAGCACATCCACCGCCGAAAACACGCCGTCGCCGCGGAGGATATATAGGCTGTTGAGCATCTGCAGCGCGTCATTCGGCTCGCAGCCTGAGCGGAGCAGATCCGCCAACAGACTGATTGCCGTCTTGCTTTCGTGCGCCGCCTCCTCCCCCGTCCCCATTCCGTCACTGAGCAGCACATAGCAGACGGTCGGCTCGGTCACAAAGCAGGCCCACTGATCACCGCAGTCGGAGTCGTTGAGCTTTCCCGACACAGCGCTGCCGATCTCCATGCGGTAACGGGGCGTCGCGGGAAACTGCCAGTCCGCCTCGGCAGCTGTATCGCGGAGCAAGCGCGACAGGCATTCCAAGTGCAACCCCAGCAGCTTTTGCTGTTCCGCCGTCCGAATCCGGTATTGGCGGCGGTAGAGCAGGCCGTCCAATTCCTGGTTGACCGCCGTGGTGAATCCGTCGAGATGGCGGCAGCGCGCGGAAAATGCCTCTGGAAAATCCGTTGCCTCCGCTTTCCCACGAGACAGAACCGCCGACGACGCCATGGACAGCGCCCGGTAGGTTTCCTCCGCGTCGGTTTCCCAGCAGGTATGGAATTGCGCGCAGCAGCGGCAAACCTTTTCCGCTGCGTGGTCATAGACCATCTCCGGCGTAATGCCAATCTGTGGCGCGCTGGCGCGTTGCGCGGTCTGCCGCATGTCATCCAGCACCTGGGAAATTCGGTAGAGTCTTTGCTGAATTTTTACGGTCTCGTCCTGCTGGACAGTTTTTTTCTGCGACTGCAGCTGCTGCGGCAGGGATAACCCGACGGCCATCCCCAGGCTCGCTGAGAAAAGACTGATATCCGGCAAAAGCGCAAAAAAGAGTACCGCCCCCGCGCAGCCGAGTGCAATTCCGACGATCCGGTATCCCGGCAGCCGCTGGTGAAAATTCCGCACCGCGATCACCGCCAGGCACAGCACCGCCGACATGGGAAACGAACATCCTCCCGCCAAATCTACCGCGATTCCGCACGCCGCTGCCACGACCATCCCGTGCTTTAAAAGCGCCGCGAACACGCCCAGCGCAACCGCCGCCACGATTCCGGGATTGCAAATTCCGCCCAACTGGATCGACGCCAACCCGGAGATGATACACCCGATTAAAAACAGGCAGGCGCCCTCCTGCCGCTGCATGGCCGCGCGGTAGGCGACGGTCGCGCCGAAGCCCAAAACGCACCGGCTGACCAGCAGGCTCACGCGCAGCAGCGTCACAGGGCCGTCCAGGAGGAACACAATGCCCACCAGTCCCGACATTCCCGCGCAGATTGCCGCCATAAACCAAAACTGATCCTGCAAAGTCGTGTTATAGAAGATCCCCATCGCCGCCAAAATTAGCAGCATGACGCTGATTGGCTCCAGGGCAATATCAATTCCCCAGAACAGCAAATATCCCGCGCATCCGCCCAAGGCCGCGCCTATACTGCCCGCGCCAAGCGGCATAGCCGCCGTCAGGCACAGCGAAAACGGCAAAAAGCCGCCGGCAAACCGGCTTCCCGCAAGCACAAATCCGGCGCACAAGCCGGATACGCACCGCACAACCAAGCGCAGAGCCGGCCGCTCGTGCCACAAATCGAGCAGCCTTTGTACCCGCTGCGCGTACGCGGGCACTTGGCGGATCGTTTCCTTCATTATTCCATCTCCCTTTGCCTTGATTCTAGCACAGAGATAAGGAAAATCCTGTCGGGAAATCTTGCGGTTGCAAAAAAGTTATGCAGCCGCTATACTATTCCTAGAAAATCCCGGAAAAAGGAGGACGAAGAATGGCACAGGAATTGGAAATCAAATACCGCGCGGGAAGCCCAGAGCAGCTCGCCGCTGCGTTGACGTGCGAGGCCGTGGAATCGCTCAGATACGGCGATTGGGAAGAAATCCCCATGCAGACTACCTATTACGACACGCCCTCCCGTGCTTTGGCCGCCCGCCTTTGGACGTTCCGTCTGCGTGTTGAGGACGGCCGGCGCGTGCTTTGCCTGAAAACGCCATCAACCGTCCGCATGGCGCGCAACGAATACGAAACCGAAACGCAGCGGATCGACGCACAGGCGCTTAACCGGTTATGCCAGGCCGGCGCACCGGAGGAAATTTTCCAGCTGGCGGATCCGGCGCAGCTGCGGCCGGTCTGCGGAGCTAAATTTCTCCGGCGGGTGGCGCGTCTGCGGATGCCGGACGGCAGCACCGCTGCGATTTCCGGCGATGTGGGGATTCTGCACGGGACCGAGCAGGAGGAACCCTTGTGTGAAATGGAACTGGAGTTGACCTCCGGCGCGCCGGATCTTATGCTGCAATTTGCCCACTACCTTGCGAAGGTGTACGGCCTTCTTCTGGAACGCCGCAGCAAATTCTCCCGCGCGCGGCGGCTACAATAAGCAAAGCGGCAGAGGAGCCAATTTTCTCTGCCGCATATTTCATTTGTTTTTATTTAAGAAATGGCGGTAAAGGAACTGCAGACCAGCAACCGCAGCGCTGCAAACAATTATCATAAACAAGAACACCGGTACCGTGTAGCGATAGGCCAGCCGCACCTGATCTAAAGACACATGGCAGGCCGCCGCCACCAAACGGACCCCGATCAGCATTACCGGCACATGCGTTGCCATGATCCAAAAACTGTTTTTTCCAAACCAGCTCAAAAACTTGAAAGGTGGGAACTGCCAGTCATCGATCAATATGCAGCCGCTGAGCATCCACAAAATTCCGCTGAATGCCGCCAGGTAAAAGACAAGCGTGTTGTTTCCCAAAGATCCCTGCGCCATGGTGACATGTCCGTTGCCGCAGCCCAACACATACAGCAGCGCCCCGGAAACCGCGCAGACTGCAAGCGTTCGGGCAGGATGCCGCTTGGCCATGTCACGCATATGTACTGCGCCGACATAACGCGACAGCATCTCCCCGGCTCCGTAAAACGGCACGGCGGCGAAGGCGGCCTCTAAGCTCCAGGGCAGATCTGTTATTTTCGCTTTCATCAATGCTGCACCGATCAGCCCGCATACCACGCACAGCGCAGTGACCTTCCAAGGATTTCCCGCTTTGCCCACAAACCAGTAGATCATTTCGAGTGCAAACAGGCATGTGACAAACCACAACGCCACATTATGGACTAAAAACCCCCCAGACCCCTGCGCCAGCACCGTCTGCGCCAGCGGGCTCCAAATATCCAGGCCTTGCTTACCCTGGAGCGCATTGTCTGCCACCCACCACAGCCAGCTCAGCACCGAGCAAATCGCATACGGCGCCAGCAGCGTTCGGAACCGCCGGAGGAAAAAGGCCTTGAAAGAAGCATATTTTTCCCTCCGAAACATCATACCCGACATGAAGAAAAACAGCGGAATATCAAACGCATAGACCAACGTATTGGTCCTGCCCGTCAGCATCACATGGCCCCACATCACAGCGAGTATCGCCGCGCCCCGGGCCAAATCGATATAGACGATACGTTTATTTTGTTCCACGGCGCACCTCCCGCTCCAAAAATTTTGCAATTTCCCGGTCGGTTTCCAAAACCTCCTGATAAAACGCCGCCGCGGACAGGCGCATGGCCCCATGGGCCAGCGTGATAATCTGCTCCAGGCTGTCCGACGTGGCGACCCGGATCTGGTAGCGCCGCCCCAGTTGATTGGTGACCCGCTCGATGTAGTTGTCCGCCAGCTGCGCCTCGCGGGTATAAACAACGTAGATCCCGTTGTGCTTTTCGATCTTCTCCTTGCCGCCGGACACCTTATAGGCGTCAAACACCAATATTAAGTTGCCGCCCCGGTACCCCTGGTAATTGCACAAAATCCGGATCAACACCTCGCGCGCGTGCTCCAAATCCTCCTGGGCAATGGCCTTCAACTCGTCCCAGGCAAAAATTATGTTGTAGCCGTCCACCAGCAAAAAACTCTCCTGCGGCTCCATCCTCTCCAGCATCTGCTGGGTATTGCCCACCTGCTCCTGCCGGCGCGGCAAAAAATCCGTCCTGCGAATGGCGCCATACGTGCGTTCAAAGATGGCCTGTAGCTCCCGCTCCTCCTCCGCCGTGCTCTGCGCGCCCACACTGCGGCGAATCACAGCCGGTTCCGCCGGCTGGCCATCCGGAGACAGACGCAGGCCGCTTCCCACGTGGGCATGGCGCGGCACTTCATTCCACGGCACCAAATATCCCGCGCCGTGGGAACAGAACACCGAATCGGCCGGATTTAAAATATCCCGGTCGCATACATATCCGATCCGCTCCACCACCTGTTCCTGGTCCCGACAGGGCGCATAGCCCTGCACGGTGCAGCTTAAGTTGCCGCGGCCTTTGGTGTAGGCGTTGACCTCGGTTAAATAGCCCCGCATGGCAGCCACCGGCGCCGTTCCGCACATAATTGCCCGATCGCCTTCGGCCTTCCAGGGCCGCAGATCGGCATTTCGCCGCTCCAAATCCGTCATGGCCCGTCCCACGCAGCTTTGGGGAATTTCCAGGCGGAAACTATAGTACGGCTCTAACAAAATACATTGGGCCGAGCGCAGCCCCTGGCGTACCGCGCGGTACGTGGCCTGGCGAAAATCGCCGCCCTCAGTGTGTTTCGGGTGGGCCCGCCCGGCGAGCAGGGTAATTTTCATATCAGTCACCGGCGATCCGGTTAAAACACCGGGATGGTTCCGTTCCGCCAGATGGGTCAGAATAAGTCTCTGCCAATTTAAAGCCAGTTGATCCGTCGGGCAGGCGCTTGCCAGTTGGATGCCGCTGCCGCGCTCGCCAGGCTCCAGCAAAAGATGCACCTCCGCATAGTGCCGGAGGGGTTCAAAGTGGCCAATGCCGATGACCGGCGCCGCGATCGTCTCCCGATAGACCACATTCCCCTCCCCAAACGACACTGACATCCCAAGCCGCTCGGCAATCACACGCTGCAGAACCTCCATCTGCACCTCGCCCATCAGCTGTATGTGGATCTGCTGCAGCTGCTCATTCCAAACCAAATGCAACTGCGGGTCCTCCTCGGCCAGTTGGCGCAGCTTTTGCATCGCAACCGCCGGATCCATTCCGTCGTTCAAAATGATTTGGTAGGTCAGTGCCGGCTGCAAATAGGGTTCTTCCGCCGACGCGGCCGCGCCGAGTCCCTGGCCGGGTTGGGTCTTGGTCAGACCGGTGACCGCGCAGACCATTCCCGCCGCCGCCGTCTCCACGCTCGTAAACTTCTCGCCGGAGTACAGGCGAATCTGGTGGATTTTTTCTTCCGTTTCCCCATACGAAACCGGCTGCCGCACCCGCAGACTGCCACCCAGTACCTTCAAAAACGTGAGCCGGTTCCCCTGGCCGTCCCGCGCGATCTTATAGACCCTGGCGGCAAATTCTTCCGGGTACTCCGGCTGGGGGATAAAGGCGGCCATGCCGTCCAACAGCGGTTCAATCCCCCGCAGCCGCAGCGCGGACCCGAACCAGCACGGGAAGATCTCCCGTCCGGCTACCGCCCCAGCCACATGCTCCGGCCGCAGGCTTCCGGTATCCAAAAATTCCGACAGCAGTTCCTCTTTGCACATCGCGCACGCTTCCATGGCGGCATCCATCCGGGAAAAGTCCACGCAGTTTTCCGACAGCTCCCGCCGCAGCTGCTCCATCAGCGCGTCTTGCCCCCGCGTCGGAAGGTCCATTTTATTGACAAAAATCAGCGTGGGAATCCGGCGCCGCTGCAAGAGCCGCCAGAGCGTATGCGTGTGACTCTGGACGCCGTCCGTGCCGCTGATCACCAAAATTGCGCAGTCGAGCACCTGCAAGGTACGCTCCATCTCCGCCGAAAAATCGCTGTGGCCAGGCGTGTCCAGGAGCGTGCACTCCAACTGATCCGTGCGGAAAATGGCCTGCTTGGAAAAGATCGTGATGCCCCGTTCCCGCTCCAACTGATCGGTATCCAAAAAAGCATCCCTGTGATCCACCCTACCAAGGCGGCGGATCGCTCCACAGTGGTATAAAAGCGCCTCGGAGAGCGTGGTTTTGCCCGCGTCCACATGGGCCAGGATGCCTACAACGAGTTTTTTCATATCGTTTCACCTACATGATTGTACCATGATTTTCCGCAATTTTGAAGCCCGAAACCGACTATATTTTTCTTCCCTTCCCGTCGGAAAAACGGTACGCGGCGGTGAGCCACCCGATCAATTCTCCGTCGATCTCCTCCGGCCTTTGAAGGACCACATGGTGCGTCCAGCGGTTCGGCGCGGCCTCCACACTGACCAGCCTCGGTGACGTAAGCGGCACGTCCAGGCCAAAGGTGAGCGTCAAAAACGGACGTGCAATCCCCCGGCGCACTCGCAAACATGACACCGCTGCAAACATGCACCGGTTGAAAAAAGAAATTTGCGTCGCCTTTACTTGAATACGCACCGGGTCAAACGCGGACAAGACACGCTCCTCCAGCGCCGCGTACAGCGGCAGCGCGGCGGGCGCCTTTTGAAAAAATAAGACCGTAGCCTGATCCATCCAAACCCCTCACAATCTACCAAAATCATACCATATTTTCCGCCAAATTACCAGGAATTCCGGAAGATTTCTTTTAAAGAATTCCTTTTGTCCGCGCCTTATTTCCTTGACTTATGACACAATTTTGCATATAATACAACTATCAAAAATTTGTGGGGCATTCCAATGAGAAAACTTTTGAAAATTTTCATTCCGCTGTTGGTTCTGGCGCTGATCCTGGGCGGACTTTATACATATTTCTTTATGCTCGCACCGGACACCACCGCGTCTATTTTAATGCACTGGGGCTCCAACGCCATCGATCACGGGCACTATTACCGCGCAATCCAGTTGTATGCCTGGGCCTATGACCTGGACGCGAACAATGTCGGCTTGGCGTTTTCTCTGGCCAACGCCTATTCCGGGACTGGAAATTACACGAAAGCGGAATATGTGCTGATGGACTCCATCCGTTTGAACCCGGAAAACGCGGCGCTGTACAAGGCTCTTTCGCAGGTCTTTGTCGCCCAGGACAAGCTGTTGGACGCTCAGCGGCTTTTGGACGACGGAATTCCCCCCTCCGTCCAGGCGGAATTGCAGGCAGAACGTCCCGGCGCGCCGGAATTTTCGATCGAGCCGGGCTATTACTCGGAGTATGTCCCTTTGCAAGTCACCGCTCCGTCGGGGACAGTGTACGTCTCCCTAGACAACGAATACCCCTCCATTGCCAGCGGCATTTTCTCCGGCGCAACGCTTCCCAGCGGCACCACCACCGTAACGGCGATCGCGGTTGGCGAAAACGGCCTTGTGAGTCCCTTAGTGAGCGGGGAATTCACCATCTCCGGCGTGGTGGAGGAGGTCAATTTCCAGGATCCCAAACTAGAAGCGTCCATCCGCGAGATGCTCTATAAATCGCCTGATCAGCGGATCACAACCGACGAACTGTGGACAATTACAGAATTGGCGGTTCCGGAGGACGTCACGACTTTGGAGGATCTGCAATACTTCATTGGCTTGACCTCCCTGACCATCCCGCACCTGCCTGAGACAGACTTTGCGTTCCTGCAGTCGATGCCCGACCTGACCACGCTGGATCTGAGCGGCTGCGCGCTGGTATCGGAGCAGCTGGTCGCCCTCGACCAATTGCCGGCGCTCAAGCAACTGTACCTGGCGAATTGCGGCCTGTCCACTATCTCTCCCCTGGCCGCCCTGACGCAAGTGGAGATTTTGGATCTGTCCGACAACTATATCAGCGACCTGTCGCCCCTGCGCGGCTGCACTGCGCTCGCCCAGCTGAACCTTTCCAACAATGGCGTTACCGATCTTTCACCCCTGACCGCCTGCACGCAGCTTCGCATTTTGAACCTGTCTTCCAATGCGCTGACGGACGCCGCGCCGCTGTCTCAATGCGGCAAGCTGGAGGAGTTGGATCTGTCCTCCAACCAGCTGACCACGGTCGACTGTATCGCTTCCATGCCATATCTGCGAATTTTTACAGCCGCTCAGAATCAGCTGACCGAAATTAGCGCAATTTCTTCCTGTGCGCAGCTGGAGCGGCTGGACGTATCGGAAAACAAGCTGGAATCCATCGGCGGCGTGGAAAATATTCTGACCCTGACCTATCTCAACCTTGACTACAACGACGTCAAGACGCTGCCTGAGTTTGCCGCCAACAGCACGCTGCAGCAGTTCTACGCGGCCCATAACTACCTGGAGAATATCGACGGTCTGTCCGGCCTGCAGGAACTGAACTATGTCGACGTTGACTACAACAACGTCTCGTCGCTCGACGCACTGCTCGACTGCCCAAGGCTTGTGCAGATCAACGCGTTTGGCACCAATGTGGAGGATATTTCCGCCTTTGACCCGGATACCGTGATTATCAACTATAATCCCACATAAAACGCAAATCCTCTCCGGCGCCGCCAAAGACGCCGGAGAGGGACATTTTAAGAAGGGCGCCACCGCACAATTCATGGCTGGCGCCTTGATGGCGCATCTGCTTTTTCCGTCAAGCCGCACAAATCTCCTGGGCAGTAAAACAGTGCAGCCGTCGTCGGGTTGTATTGTTTGACGAAAAATCTGGCCGCGCATCTGCACCATAAGAATTGTGCGGTGTTGCCTCAAATGAAATAAAGATGTTATATGAGATCAACGCGGTAAAATGAACGACGCAAAACTGCACCGGATCCGGCACGATTGGATAATGGAGAGTTCAAATTTTTCAAAAAATGTTGGAGAAATTATTGAAATATATATAAACGATGGGGCTGTCGCTCAACTTTCGTTTTGCGACAGCCCCTCCCTTTTTACAAATAATCGCCGCAGCGCGGCGGAGTACAAGCGCGCGGTGCAAGATGGATGATCGTCCCTCCTGCACCGCGCCATGCGGTTTTATTTGCGTTTTACATTCAAAGAGATCTCCGACAGCGCCGCACTGGCCTCCATGGAGTAGTCGGGCGCGGTGGCCATATCGCCCAGGGAAACCATGCCCACTACTTTCCCGTTTTCTTCCACAGGCAATCTGCGGATTTGCTCCTTCGCCATCAGATCCGTTGCCATCTTCGCCGTGTCTTCCGGCTTGACCGAGACGATCCGGCGGGACATAATCTGCGAAATTTTCGTGGTGTGCGGGTCCTCGTCCACCGCCACACACCGCAGCACGATGTCCCGGTCCGTCACCAGGCCCCGCAGCTTGCCCTCCGTGCTGCACACCGGCAGCGCGCCAATGTTGTGCCGCGACAGCAGCCGCGCGGCCAACGCCGCCGTCTCGTCCTGCGACACTGTAATTACTTTGTCCGTCATAATATCCTTAACCAGCATCCTGTTTTCCCCTTTCACCGCCAAATTAGCAGGTATCTGGGAACAGCATTACCAATTTCCGAGCAAATTATACGCCTATTTTCGGTAAAATACTGCGCCGATACACTCTGGCCCACAGTGGCCCCCGATGATGCAGCCGATGCGCGTATGATAAATTTTTTCAAACGGGAGCGCTGCCCGCAGCCGGCGTTCGGTCATCTCTTCTAGAGCTGGATTGCTCGCGGAACTGCTCACAAAGGCGATCCGGGTGTCAATGGTCTCCGGCTCCCGGAGCCAGTCCGTGATCGCCGCGTCCAAAGCCTTTTCCAGGCTGCCGCGATACCGCTTGCCTATATGGATCGTCCCTCCCTCCAAATACAAGCAGGGCTTGATCCGCAGCAGATTCGCCCCCAGCGCCAGAACGGAACTGCAGCGCCCGCCCTTGGCCATGTACTCCAATGTGCTCAGCAAAAATTGTATCCGGACCTGCTTTTGCCGCGCAAGAACCTTCTCCACGATCTGCTGGGCGGAAAGTCCCTCCTCCGCAAGCATGGCCGCATAGACCACTTGAATTCCCATACCAGTGCAGATACTCTGACTGTCGAGTACGTGGATCTGCTTCTTGCCCTGGGCGGCCAGCGTCGCGTTTTGCCAGCAGGAGGACAGCGCACTGCTGACCGTAAAGTGGACAACCTCGTCGCACGTGGCCAGCACGCGGGAGTAGATCATCTCATACTCCGCAACGCTCACCGCCGACGTAGTACACAAAATCCCCGTCTGCTCCGTATAGGCAAACATATCCTCCGGATGGATGGTCACCTGATCGCGATACTCCTTGCCCTCTTTCATCACCGGCAGCGGAATGATCTCAATTCCGTACAGCGCCGCCACTTCCTCTGACAGATCGCAAGTGCTGTCCGCGATAATTTTTACCTTCATGGATTTTCCTCCCAATTCTCCTCACAGCGCCGGAAAAATTCCAAAACCGTCCGCCGGTAAAGCTCCGGGGCCGTCAAATAGCTTGTGGCGTGGCCCGCGCCCTCCACCACAAGCAGCATTTTCCGCGCCCGGCACGCCTCGTAATTTTGCACCGTCATCGCCAGCGGAACAAAATTGTCCGCGTCTCCATGGATGAACAGCACCGGACAGGTGTTCGCCGCCATCGCGTCCAAGGTCGAATAATCTGCCAAGCCATAGCCCGCCCGCAGCCGGGTCATCGCGTTGACAAGCTGATACAAAACATGGGGCAGGCATTGATTCCCCTTCCGCATCACGTAGGTGATGATTTCCTTTGGGGACGTAAATCCGCAGTCCGCAATCACGCCTTGAATCTTTGGCTGAAGCCCCGTCGTCATCAGCACCGTCGCGGCGCCCATGGAGATCCCAAACAGATAGACCGGCAGAGTATCTCCCGTTTTCGTCCGCAAAAATTCGAGCCAGTCCAGGCAATCGTACCGCTCCAATACGCCGAAGCCAATATATTCGCCCTCGCTGGCGCCGTGGCTGCGCTGCTCGATCAGTAGCAGGTTGCAATCCTGCAAAAACGCCGCGTGCGCGCCAAAATCCCACGCCCAAGTGCTGTGCCAGCCGTGAACCATCACCACCGTCCGCCGGGGATGCTCCCCGGCAAACCAGTGGCCGATTAACCGCAACCCGTCCCGGCTGGTGATCGCGACAATTTCATGCGGCCTTTGCTCCAATTCCCGCTGCGCTTGTTCCCGCGCCAACCAGATGGGGTCATCTTTTTTCTTTTTTGAAACTCTGGGAACATCCCGCGCCACGCTCATGTGGAACACCGCCTGCGCCGCCGTCACTCCGGCCGCGCACGCCGCGGCTGTAATCGCCGCGGCAATTTTTACCTGTTTTTTCATGCTTTCTCCATTTGCACACATTAAATAAATTCATTTGTTTGATTGTAGCACAATTTTTCGCATCCGTCAACATGACCGGAAAATTTGCGCGCCGTTCCCGGTTTTAAAAAACGCAGTTTACTTTTTGGAAATCTGTGCTATGATTAAAATGGAGTGATGGATAATTAGGAGGCATTCTATGGATTACAGTGGTTTTATGGATATGGGCTTTTTGTCCTGGCTGGAAAAGCTGCGCTTTCCGCTTCTTGATAAGCTGATGCAGGTGATCACCTACTTTGGCGAAGAAACGGTTTTCATGCTTGTGGCAATCAGTGTCCTCTGGTGCGTCAACAAGCGGATCGGATACTATTTGCTGAGTATCGGTTTTTCCGGCACTGTCGTCAATCAGTTTTTAAAGCTGTGGTTTCGAATTCCCCGGCCATGGGTCAAGGATCCCAGCTTCACAATCGTGGAAAGCGCGCGCAGCGGCGCCACCGGTTATTCCTTCCCCTCCGGCCACACGCAAAACGCCGTGGGCACCTTCGGCGGAATCGCCCGCGCGTCAAAAAACCGCGCGCTGCGCGTCGTCTGCATCGTGCTGCTGCTGCTGGTCAGCTTCTCGCGGATGTATCTGGGCTGTCACACGTTGACAGACGTCGCGGTGTCCTTCGGGATCGCGCTGGCGCTGGTCCTTGTGCTCTATCCCCTCTTTGAAAGCCTGGACGAGCATCCGAACCGGATGTATCCGCTTCTGGCTGTGTTCCTGGCGATGTCCGTCGGCTATCTGCTGTTTCTTAAACTGTATACATTCCCCGTAGATCTCGATTCTGAAAACTACCGGGAAGGGCTGAAAAATGCCTATTCCCTGCTGGGCGCGTTGTTGGGTCTGCTAATCGTCTACCCGATCGAGCGCCGGTACATCCGTTATGAGACGAAAGCCGTCTGGTGGGCGCAGATTTTAAAGGTCGTTCTAGGTCTGATCGGAATTCTGATCATCCGCTCCGGCCTCAAGGTGCTGTTTGCAGCACTCTTTGGCGCCGCGCTGTTTCCCAATCTGCTGCGGTACCTCGCGGTAGTGTTGTTCGCCGGTTTGCTCTGGCCCCGCACCTTCCGCTATTTTGCGAAGCTCGGGCAGCCAAGAAAGGATTAAAAATGTATTATTCTGTAATTAAAGACTGCGATATTGCAAACGGCCCCGGCGTGCGGGTTGTTCTGTTCGTCTCCGGCTGCCGGAATCACTGTCCGGAGTGTTTTCAGCCGCAAACCTGGGACTTTGCCTATGGCCAGCCCTTTACGCAGGACACGGTCGATGAAATTCTGCGCCTGTTGGAACCGGACTACATCCAGGGCCTGACTTTGCTGGGCGGCGAGCCATTCGAGCCGGAGAATCAACCTCCGCTGCTGAATTTGGTGCGGCAGGTCCGCGCCAAGTACGGCGCGGGCAAGGACATTTGGGCCTTTACGGGCTACACGCTCGACCAGGATCTGCTGCCCGGCCGCCTCGGTGATCCAGAGGTGACGCGGGCGCTGCTCTCCCAACTGGACGTCCTGGTGGACGGGCGCTTTGTGGCGGCCTTAAAAAATCTTAGCCTGCAATTTCGCGGCTCGTCCAACCAGCGTCTAATCCGTCTGCCGGAGACATTGGCCACCGGCCGCATCACCCTCTGGGACGACCAGTATGACCGCAACAAGAAAGGAAATCTATGAAGCAGCTTGTACCCATTCAAAAAGTACGCGCCGGCGCGCGCTTACCCGTCTATGCCACGGAGTTTGCCGCCGGAGCCGATCTGTACGCCTGTTTGGACGAGCCAATGACCGTCGCGCCGGGCCAGACGGTTCTGGTGCCCACAGGTCTGGCATTTGAAATTCCAACTGGCTATGCCGGCCTGATCTACGCCCGCAGCGGCCTTGCGACAAAGCAGGGCTTGGCCCCCGCCAACAAGGTGGGCGTGATCGACAGCGACTACCGTGGCGAGCTGTATATCTGCATGTTTAACCACAGCGATGCTCCCCGCGTGATCGAGCACGGCGAGCGAATTGCCCAAATGATCCTGACTCCGTACTTAACCGGCGTGTTTACGCAGGCGGACGCGCTTTCTCCAACCGAACGGGACAAAAACGGCTTCGGCTCCACCGGCTCGAAATAGGCAAATCCCGCGGGGCGAACCCCGCGGGATACTTTTACTCTGTGGACAATTCCCATATCGCACGAATAGCTTGGTCAACTTCCTCCTGGGTATTATACCACGCAAAGCTAAAGCGCACCGCGCCCTGCTCTCGCGTTCCCAGGGCCTGATGCATCCGCGGCGCACAGTGGGCGCCAGGGCGCGTGGCAATGTCATACTCCTCGGATAGCGCATCCGACACCGCGCCAGACTCAAAATCCCGCACATTTAACGACACGATCGCCGCGTGGTCGCCCCGGAAGTCGCCGTAGACGCGCACGCCGGGCAAGTCCCGGACGCCTTCATAAAACCGGCGCGTCAGCGCTGCCTCCTTTGCCTGGATGGTTTCCACGCCGACCTCTTGAATATATTCCACCGCCGCCAGCAACCCGGCAATCCCGTGGGCATTCAGCGTCCCTGCTTCCAGGCAGGTGGGAAATTCTTTCGGTTGCGTGCGCAGATAACTCTGCACGCCGCTTCCGCCCACCTTGAACGGCTGCAGCTCCAATCCCTCGCGGACGCACAGGCCGCCGGTGCCCTGCGGGCCCATCAGGCCCTTGTGGCCGGTAAAGCACAAAACGTCAATCCCCAGCTTTTCCATATGGATTGGCCGCGTGCCGGCGGTCTGTGCAGCATCGACGATCAGCAGCCGTCCACGACAGATCGCGCGGACTGTCTCCAAATCCACCACATTCCCGGTCACATTCGACGCGTGGGTGCAGATGATTGCACGGGTATTGGGGCGAATTTGTTCCGCCAGCTTGTCATAATCCGGGTTGCCCCAGGCGTCCGTGGGGAGGAAGTCCAGCTCGACGCCCCGCTCCGCCTGCATCCGATACAGTGGCCGCAGAACGGAATTGTGTTCCAAATCTGTGGAAATCACATGGTCGCCCTCGCGCAAAAGCCCATAGATCGCAAGATTTAACGCTTCGGTCGCGTTGCTTGTGAAGACCACATGATCCGCCCTTGAGCATCCCAACAGTCCGGCCAGCCGTTCCCTGGCCGCGTAGATCGTGCGGGCGGCACACAGGCCGCTTGCGTGGGTTCCGCGGCCGCTGTTGCCCATGGATGACAGCGCATCTACCATAGCCCGCGCCACCTGAGGCGGCTTATGTAGGGTCGTCGCCGCATTATCCAAATAGATCATATTCCGCCTCCTGTCTCCCGCGCCGGCCGGGCGAACACCTCAGCCGCCGCACAGCCGCATACACACTGCCGCCCAGCTCGCCGCAAGCGCATCAATTATGTTCAAGGCATACCTTTGTTCACACCATACTTTTGTTCACGGCATACTTTAAAAAACCCGATGCTTCCGCATCGGAATTCTTTTGCCGGGCAGCAATTTTATCCGCCCGTAGGTCGGGTTCCATTAAAAGAGCACCGGCCCATTGAAAAAGCACCGGCTTCACCGGTGCTTTCTTCTGGCAGGGGATGAGGGATTCGAACCCCCGCAAACGGAGTCAGAGTCCGGTGTGCTACCGTTACACAAATCCCCTATCGCATACGCTGCGTAGCTTATTATAACCGTTTTTGGAAAAAAGTCAAGTGCTTTTTCAATTTTTTTGCGCGTTTTTAAAAAAGAACGCCACAGCTGCTGTCCATCCGCCGCCGGGCCTGAAAACATCCGGGCCGCCGGATCTGTCACACATCCGGCGGCCCTGCATGGGATTCCGTAATACTGCCGGCGTCGGGTTATACGCAGATATTTCCGCATCATCACCGGCAGGTCTGTTTTGCTTACGATTCTATTATATGGCATGCTTTGTGCAAAAGTGTGAACTTTTTGTAAAATCTAAAAAAATATTTGGTAAAAGTATCAAGGTATTTTTTACTGCTTCCCCTTTGGCGTCAGTTTCCGTCTGTTGCCGTATTCGTCAACAAGATAGGTATTGTCCAGTTGCTGAACCAGCGAGCGGCGGAAAGCAGCCACATATTGCTTGCGCAGGGCGTCCCGCTCGGCAACCTCATCCTGGCTCAGCCCCTGCGTCTTCGCTTTATGCGCCAATTCATTGATGCGCCGAATCAGTTCATCCATACCTATCCAACTCCGAACGGCAAATTCGCCACTACTTTCAGCGTATTAACCTCCACCGCCAAAACCGCCTGCGGGTCGCACAGATACAGCGTCTCCCCCACCCGAACAACACGGCTTCTGTCAGAGAAAACCGGGAATTGCACCGTGCCAAGCTCCCTCAGCGCGGAACCGTCATAGCGCAGGAGCACAAAGCAATCGTCACTGGGCAGGGCCGCCATGCCTTCGGACGCGTCAAGCATAACCGCATACGGATTGTGCAAAACCGCTTCCCAGCCGTATTGCGACAGATCCAGCTGGCTCTCCACCGACGGTGTGCCAGGGTTTGTCACATCAAAGGTCACCGCTTGCAGCCCAAGATCATCTTGCACTTCCAGCCCCAGCAGCTTCCCCTCCTGATACGGCTGCAGATATTCCGGGTAACCGGGAACCACCAGCTTGTCCAAAATCTGCGGCGTCGCCGGATCGGACAGATCAACCGCCACAACCTCGTTCGCCACAAACATCGCCAGGTCGCCCGCAAAGTGAGCCATGTAGATTCTCTCGCCCGGCGCGACATCTTCGGCGGATCCCAGAACTTGCAGGCCGGTATCCAAAACCCACACATAATTGCCGCCGGAGCTATCCCCCATTTTCGTGTTGCTCCAGCCGTAATTTTCATCTGTAAAGACCTGATATTCCAACGTATTGGCGGACGTGGCAAGGCGCAGCGTATCGTGATAGACATTCATGGCGTTCTTGCCGAGCACTTCTCCGTCCACATACGCACTTGCCGCCAGCGACAGGTTCCCGTCGGCCAGCGTGACCTTTTTCAGTTCCGTCAGGCCGCTGCTGCGCACGCTCACCACGGAATACTGATCCACCGCGTAGGGTTCGCTCTCGCTCTCCACGTTCACATACCGCGCCAGATACAACCCCGTCTCATCCATATAGGCCGCGTTGCAGCCGCCCGTAAAGGCGCACGCGTCCACCCGCCGCGCCGAGCCCACATCAAACACGCTTGCAATCGTATAGCAATACGTCCGCTCGTCGGGGCAAATATAGATTTTGTCCAAATCCAGAACGCTGGTCGTTTCCCCCTCCCAAAGGGTGGGCAGATAGCTTCTCGGCTCCTCCTGGGGAGATAATTTGTAGTCCATGGACACCAGATAGATTTGGCCGTCGACCAGGCGCGAATCCAAATAATACCCGTCCTGCGCCAGCTCGCTTTGCAGCTTCGGAGCCGCCGGGTCGGACACATCGTACAGCTTAACGCAGCACTTATCCACATCGCCATCCGGCCCGGCCCAATCATAATACCGCTCCTGGGAGGTGACGATCACCAGCGTCGTTCCATCCAGATACATCGCATTCGCGGATTCATACCGGCTGTCCGTCCCGCTCAAAATGCTGGTCGTGGACAGCAGCTTCGTATTTGCGCCATCCGCGAGGACGATTTTAAAATCCGCCTGTCCCAACACATACAAGTAGCTCCCGTCCGTTTTGACCGTATCCCCTTCGCTTTCGCCGGGCGTGCGGATACTCATCCCGTCTGCAAAAAGATTGACGTCGCCGCCATCCGGCAGATCCGTCTGCTCGCCGCTTTCCGGGTAAACATCCTCCGAGGCTTGACTGCTAAACAGCTCGTACAGCTCCTGTGTGGACGCGGCGGTCCGGATCGGCTCCAGCTGTGACTCTGGGATTTCCGCCTGCGGCGCGGCAGAAGCCGATTGCGGCGGCTCCGTGGAATCCGATTCTGATGGCAGTGCGCTTGTCGTGTCTTGCAAGACGGGTTTGCTGGCGCTCGGCTCCGATGGAGTTGCCGCCTGATTATTACAGGCCGACAGCAACGATACAATCAGCGCCGCGCACAAAAGCAGCGTCAAAACTCTGTATTTCAATTCGTTCCCTCCAATTCCCGTTTTATCAGCTCATTTTAACATATTTTTCTCCATTGCGCAACACGCACTTGCCGGAAAGCGAAAAATACGTTATAATATAAAGACATGGAGCAAATCAACAGGAGGGCAGTGTCTTGCAAATTCTAGTAATTGGCGGCGGCGCGTCCGGGATGATGGCCGCCATCACGGCGGCCCGTTTTTATCCGCATGACCGCGTCGTACTGCTGGAGCGGCAAGCCCGTGTGGGGCGGAAGCTGCTCGCCACCGGGAACGGGCGTTGTAATTTAACCAATCTTTATATGGATTTATCCCATTTCCACGGCAGCGACCCGGAATTTGCGGCGTATGCGCTCTCCCAGTTCAACCCACTGGAATGGTTCCACGCCCAGGGACTTTTGACCGTGGCGGAGCCATCCGGACGGGTATACCCGCTGTCTAACAGCGCCAACAGCGTGCTGGATGTGCTGCGTTTTGCGCTGCAGCGGCCCAATTTGGAGCAGCGGCTCGGCTGCGAGGTGCTGTCGGTTCAAAAAAGCGGGCGGGATTTTATCGTCGAAACCGCAGATGGAACGTTCACCGCCCAGCGCGTGATTGTAGCCTGCGGCGGGCCGGCGGGGGCAAAGCTGGGCGGCGGGATGTCCGGCTATCAGATTCTGCGCAGCTTCGGCCACCGGCCCACAAAGCTGCATCCGGCCCTGGTTCCGGTCCAAACGGGTGATCCCTTTGTCAAATCTCTCAAGGGCATCCGCGCGGACGCGGCCATCACGCTGCTGCGCCGCGGCGAGCAGCTTGCCCGCGCCGAGGGGGAAGTGCAGTTCACTATGACTGGCGTCTCCGGCCCCGCAATTTTTGAGTTGTCCCGCGCGGTATCGGCAAATGCCGGCCCCATGACGCTGGAATTGGACTTGCTGCGGGATTATTCCCTTGCGCAAGTGCAGCGGCTTTTGACCCGGCGCGCCGCGCACTTTCCCCAGCTGACCGGGGACGATCTGTTCACCGGGATGCTTCACAACCGGCTGGGCCGCACCATTCTGCGCTACGCGGGCTTATCTCCCTTGCCGCTGACCCAGTGGACAGATTTTTCCGCCGCCGCGCGGGCCGCCAAGGCGTTTACCCTGCCCGTAGTCGGTCCCATGGGCATGGACAGCGCGCAAGTGACGGCCGGTGGAATGGAAACTTGGGAATTCGACGCAAAAACGATGCAGAGCAAACGCTGCCCCCAGCTCTACGCGTGCGGCGAGGTACTAGATATTGACGGCGATTGCGGCGGGTACAACCTGCACTGGGCGTGGGTATCCGGCTATCTGGCCGGGAAAGGAGATTTGAATGATTCGAATTCGTGATTTGTCGCTGCCCCTCATCCACAACGTACACCAGCTTCCCTTCATGGCAGCCAAGGCGCTGCACTGTTCCGGCTCCAACATCGTCGGCGTACGAATCGTCAAAAAATCCCTTGACGCCCGCCGGAAAGACCGCATCCATTATATCTACACGATTGACGTGCAAGTGAAAAGCGGCGAGCAGCGGTTGTTAAAGGCCTGCCGCGATCCCAAAATCTCCCAGGTAAAACCGTATTTTTATCAAATTCCGCGCTGCCCCGCGCCGCCCTCCCATCGCCCGGTGGTGGTCGGCTTCGGGCCGGCCGGGATGTTCGCGGCGCTGGTGCTGGCGAAGGCCGGGCTTGCGCCCATCGTGGTCGAACGCGGGTCCGACGCGCGGACGCGACGAAAAAAAGTGGAAACATTCTGGCGGACCGGCCAGCTGGATCCTAACTGCAACGTCCAATTTGGCGAGGGCGGCGCGGGAACCTTCTCCGACGGCAAACTGAACACCGGCACGGGCAACGTGCGCAACGGCTGGGTATTGGAGCAGTTTCATCTCGCCGGCGCGCCGGAGAGTATCCTGTACGACGCCAAGCCCCACATGGGCACGGACGTGCTGTTCCAGGTGGTGCAGGCCATGCGTGCGCAGATTTTGTCGCTCGGCGGAGAAATCCGTTTTGACACCCAGATGACCGGCCTGGACTTCGATCAACGCGGCGTCCGCGGCCTGACCTTGACCCACGGACAATTCGTGCAAACCCTTCCCTGCTCCGACGTCATCCTGGCCATTGGCCACAGCGCCCGCGATACGTTCGTCATGCTCCACGAAAAACATGTCCCCATGGAACCCAAGCCGTTTTCCATGGGCGTACGCATCGAGCACCGGCAAACGGCCATCAACCTGGCGCAGTTTGCGATGGCGCGAAATCCCGCGCTCCCGGCGGCGGACTATAAGCTGTCCGTCCACCTGCCGGACGGAAATTCGGCCTACACCTTCTGCATGTGTCCCGGCGGATATGTGGTGGCCGCCTCGTCGGAACCCGGCGGCGTGGCAACCAACGGCATGAGCTGCGCCGCGCGGGACGGTGAAAACGCCAACAGCGCCCTGTTGGTCACGCTGCAGCCCTCGGATTTCCCGAACCCGTCGGTGCTGGGCGGCATGAATTGGCAGCGGGAGATCGAGCGCCGCGCCTTTGCCGCCGGCGGCGGCAACTATCACGCGCCGTGCCAGCGCGTCGAGGACTTTTTAAAAGGCCGACCAAGCGCCACGCTGGGGCAAATTCAACCGACCTACCGCCCCGGCGTCACACTGTGCGATCTGCACGACATCCTGCCGGATAAAATTTGCCAAACTCTCTCCCAAGCGATCCCCCAGATGGGTCGGCTTCTCCACGGTTTTGACAATCCCGACGCCCTTTTGACCGCGCCGGAGACACGAAGTTCCTCACCCGTCCGGATTTTGAGCGGCGAGAATTACCAGTCGGCCATCGCCGGGCTGTATCCCTGCGGCGAGGGCGCGGGCTACGCCGGAGGCATTATGTCGGCCAGCGTAGACGGGATTCTCTGCGCCGAGGCGCTGATCGCCCGTTACAAGCTGTAAAAAGGTGCTGTCCCAAAATGAATGAAAATTCGTTTTGAGGCAGCCCCTTTTGTATTCGTTCCTGCTTTCCCGTCTAGCTTTTCAACATTTCCAAAACTTCCTGTTTATCCCGCAGGCCCGTCTTGCTGGTCACAACGTTGCCGTCTTTCACCACCATCAGCGTCGGCACGCTGTAGACGCCAAAGCGGTCGGTCAAGGGCAAATTCTCATCAATATTGACCTTGCAGACCTTCCACTGGTTCCAATCCTGTTGGCTTAGTTCCTCCAAAATTTTCCACTGTGAGCGGCACGGGCCGCACCAGTCGGCGTAGAAATCCAGCAGCACCGGCTGCTGCGATTCCATCACTTCCTGATGAAAATTATCGTGGGTAATTTCTACTGCGTTCATATCCTTCACCTCCAAAGTTTATTTTGCGGTCGCGGAGACAAAATATACTTCGGAGGAGAGGAATATGTATGACGTTGTCATTGTCGGCGGCGGAACCGCAGGTATGACCGCCGCCATCTACTGCGCGCGCGGCGGTCTTTCCACGTGTCTGCTGGAAAAGGCGGCCTGCGGCGGGCAGATCACCCAAGCGGCCGTGGTGGAAAACTATCCCGGTTTTTCCAGCATCCGCGGCGACAGCCTGGCGCAAAACATGGAACGGCAAGCCCTTGCCAGCGGCGCCAAAATTTTCTACGAGAACGTGCTGAAAATCGCGCAGCCTGGCGTTGCCGCCACCCGGAGCGGGACGTACCAAGGACGCGCGCTCATCCTGGCCAACGGCGTAACGCGGCGAAAGCTGGGTGTGCCCGGCGAACAGGAACTGACGGGCCGAGGCGTCACCTACTGCGGGCACTGTGACGGGCCGCTGTTTAGGGGGAAAGCCGTCGCCGTCGTTGGCGGCGGAAACACAGCTGTGGAGGAGGCAAAATACCTTTTAAAAATCTGCCGCGAGGTCCACCTGATTCACCGGCGGGAGCAGCTGTCCGTTCCGGCAAATTTACGCGGCTTTGACAACATTCGCCTGCATCTGCGCGATGAGGTCACTGCGATCCACGGGACGAACCGGGTGGAGGCAATCACCCTGTCCAGCGGCGGGGAACTGGCGGTAAACGGCGTACTCGTCGCCATTGGGTACCAGCCGGACAACGGCCTGCTGCTGGATCTCGGCGTACTGGACAACGACGGGTATGTTGTGACGGATGCGGCGTGCGCAACCTCTATCCCTTGGCTCTATGCCGCCGGCGACACCCGGCAGAAATCTCTGCGCCAGCTTGTCACCGCCGCAGCCGACGGGGCGATCGCCGCCGAAGGCGCGATCCGGTATCTGTCCTGAAAAGCGCCCCTTGCATCGGCGACAGGCTGAAAATTATACTTGTCATTCCGGGCAAAATCCTGTAAAATAGGAGCAGAAATGAGGAATGTACCGTGCAATGGCTTGAATTGGTCATCCAGACCGCCTCCGCCGGAATCGACCTGGTCGCCGCCCGGCTGACCGCCTTGGGCTATGACAGCTTTATGATCGACGATCAGGCGGATTTTCAGAATTTTTTAGCGGAAAACACCGCCTATTGGGACTATGTGGATGAAGCGCTGGCGGATAAGATGTCCGGTCTGTCCCAAATCACGCTTTATATCGAGGATACGCCCAACGCGCCGGAGCAGCTGCGGCAGCTGCAATCTCAGCTAAACGCGCTGAAAAGCGAGAATCCCAATGTGGATTTTGGGCCGCTGACCATCGCCGCGTCCAAGCTGCCGGACGCCGACTGGGCCAACACTTGGCGGGAAAATTACCAGCCGCTGCCCGTGGGACAGAGGTTGCTTGTGCAGCCCTACTGGCTGGCGGATCAGGATCCGGGCGGCCGCATCCCGGTGCTATTGGACCCGGGCATGATCTTCGGCACCGGCGCGCACGCGTCCACGCAGCTGTGTATGGCAGCTCTGGAACGGCTGGTTCACGGCGGTGAGCGGGTGATCGACCTGGGCAGCGGAAGCGGGATCTTGTCCATCGCCGCGCTGCTGTTGGGTGCGGCCACCGCCATTGGGCTGGACGTCGACCCCAAAGCCGAGGACATTGCCCGGCAAAACGCCGCTCTCAACGGCCTTGGCCCCGAACGCTTTACGGCCAAAACCTGCAATGTTTTGGAGGATCACAAGGCCATGGCCGCCGTCGCTGAGGGAGGCTACGACCTGGTATGCATCAACATCGTAGCAGATGTGATCATCGCCATGGCGCCGGTTGTTCCGGTGCTTCTGCGCCAGAAGGGCGTTTTGATCTGCTCCGGTATCCTCGCCCAGCGTGCCAGGGAAGTGTCCGCTGCGCTCGAGGCCGCCGGTTTGCGAATTACGAGCCGCGCTGAATTGGACGGCTGGTGCGGCTTCTGCGCGCGGCGAAAGGAGGCTTTGCCTTGCTACGAATGACCTACCGCCAAAAACGTTATTTAAAACGAACGTTCAAGGTTCTTGCCATCTCTGTGGCGGCGCTGGCCGCGCTGCTGATTTTGTTTTTACAGTATGTGGGACGGTACGTAATCTACACCGCCGACGGCGTCACTATCGACTACAGCCGCTCTGCCCAAAAGCTGGAGGTTTCCGCTCCGCCCAGCAGCGAGCCAAAAGATCCGATCGACGCGGAAATTGTTTATGAGGCCTTCAGCCCTGAAATCGCGGACTCGGCGCCCATCAAAGGCGTCTATCTCACCGTCAGCGACCTGCAAAATTTGGACGCGCTGTCGAGCCGGATCGACGCGCTGCAGCCAGGCGATCCGGTGATGTTGGAACTGAAAAGCCCGCGCGGATATTTCTATTACGACACCTCCATCACCGGCGCGGAGACTGCGGACGTGGACATCGACGCAATCACGCAGCTAATTTCCGATCTGCGTCAGCGGGACTGCAATCTGATCGCCCTTGTCCCGGCGTTTTCCGACTACAGCTTCGCGCTGGCAAATCTCTCCTGCGGGCTGCCCATGTCCAACGGCGCCCTGTGGGTCGATGAAAATAACTGCTATTGGCTGGACCCGGCGAGCGAAACCGTCACCAACTATCTGCGGCAAATCGCCCGGGAACTGTCCAGCATGGGATTTTCCGAGGTGGTGTTTGAGGATTTCTACTTCCCTTCCAGCCAAAACATTTTCTATAACTCCGATTTATCGCGCGCGGAGGTCGTCGCGCGGGCGGCGCGGGAGCTGTCCGACTTCTTTGCCGGGAGCAATTTGACCATCTCGTTTGTCGCGGAGACGGAGGATTTTTCCGTGGAGGATCTGACTGGCCGACTGTATATAAAGGACGTGGACGCCGCGCAACTGGAGCAGTATATGCAGGCCTATAGCTCGCTCAACCCCTATACCCAACTGGTATTTTTCACCAGTTCCAAGGATCCCCGCTTTGATCCCTACAGCACCATGTCTCCCCTATCCTGAGCAAACGCCGCCTATGTCAGAACGGCCGGCCATTTCCGGTGCGGCGTGTTTTTTGTAAAGCGGGCGCGCTCTGGCTTTCCTCCGGGCGGGGAAACGCGGCAAAATAGCGCTCCGCAATGTCTTCTCCCATCTAAATTTGCCGGGGCGTGAGTTCCCGGTCGGCGTCGAGCGGGTTTGGAGAATCCGGATCTGCCTCGACACCGAGCAGCCAGCCCACGGTGACTGAGAAAAGCTAACTCAGCTGCACCAGCTTTTCCTCCTCTGGCAGCGTTTGATCCAATTTCCATTAAAAAGGCAGCAAAAACCGCCTGCTCCGGGCGCTCCCAAAGCAGACGGCTTTACTATGAATATTTAGGAAAGCTTTTTGTTCAGATGTGCGTCGATGGCGGCGGCCGCTTTTTTGCCAGCGCCCATCGCCAAAATCACCGTAGCCGCGCCGGTCACGGCGTCGCCGCCGGCAAACACGGCCTCGCGGGTGGTCATGTTGTCCTCGTTGACGATCAGGCCGCCCTTCCGGTTGGTTTCCAGGCCGGGCGTGGTGGTGCGGAGCAGTGGGTTGGGCGACGTGCCCAGCGACATAATCACCGTATCCACATCCAGCACAAATTCGCTGCCCTCGACCGGAATGGGACGGCGGCGGCCAGACGCGTCCGGCTCGCCCAGCTCCATGCGGATGCACTCCATGCCGACCGCTCGGCCGGAATCATCCCCCAGAATCCGCGTAGGATTGCACAGGGTCTTAAAGATGATGCCCTCTTCCTTGGCGTGGTGCTGCTCTTCCAGGCGCGCGGGCATCTCCGCCTCGCCGCGGCGGTAGACCACATACACATTCTCCGCGCCAAGGCGCTTTGCACAGCGGGCGGCGTCCATCGCCACATTCCCGCCGCCCACGACGGCGACGTTCTTAGACTGGATGATCGGCGTGTCGCTCTCGTCTAAGTAGGCTTTCATCAAATTCGTCCGGGTCAGATATTCGTTGGCGGAATACACGCCCTGCAAGGATTCACCTGGGATGTTCATAAACATGGGCAATCCCGCGCCGGAGCCGATAAATACGGCCTGATAGCCCATTTCAAACAGATCGTCGATCGACAGCACGCGTCCGATGACCATATTGGTCATCACCTGCACGCCCATCGCCTCCAGCTTCTTTACCTCATTGGCGACGATTGCCTTTGGAAGCCGGAATTCCGGGATTCCGTATATCAGCACGCCGCCGGCGGTGTGCAGCGCCTCAAAGATGGCCACTTCATAGCCCTTCTTGGCCAAATCGCTCGCGCAGGTCAGTCCGGCGGGGCCGGAGCCGACCACGGCCACCTTCCGCCCGTTGGACTCTGGCTTCTCCGGCATGGCGTTCACATGCTCGCGGTACCAGTCCGCCACAAACCGCTCCAACCGGCCGATGGCAACCGGCTCGCCCTTGACGCCGCGCACACACTTGCTCTCGCACTGGGTCTCCTGGGGACATACGCGGCCGGAAAGCGCGGGCAGCGCGTTGGTGGACGTGATGATCTCATACGCGCCGAGGAAATCCTCCTGCGCGACTTTCTGAATAAATTCCGGGATACGCACGTTAACCGGGCACCCTCCCACGCACATGGGTTTCTTGCAGTTCAGGCAGCGCTTCGCCTCGTTGACCGCCATCTCGGCGGTATAGCCGGTACAGACCTCCAGGAAGTTGTGGTTGCGCACGTCAGGCGCTTGTTCCGGCATTGGGGTCTTCGTCATTTGCATATTTGGCATGGTTTCTTCCCCCTTATGGAATCAGTTGCTTGCCCATGGTTTCCATGCGGCAAAGATGGGTTTTCGCAGTCTCTTGCTCCCGCTCGCGGTAGACGCCGTTGCGGTTGGCCAGTTCGGCATAGTCCACCTGATGGCCGTCAAACTCCGGGCCGTCGACGCAGGCGAACTTGACCTCGCCGCCCACACTCACCCGGCAGCCGCCGCACATCCCGGTGCCGTCTACCATAATGGGGTTGAGCGACACCATCGTCTTAACGCCGAACGGCTCGGTCGTCTTGCTGACAAATTTCATCATCGGGATCGGCCCGATGGCCAATACTTCGTCGTACTGCCGCCCGGATTCCAAGAGTTCCTGCAGCTTGACCGTGACAAAACCGTGCTCGCCGTATGAGCCGTCGTCCGTCATGATGTACAGGTTATCGCTGGCGGCTCTGAACTCGTCTTCCAAAATGACGATGTCCTTGCTGCGAAAGCCCACAATTACATCGACCTCCGCGCCGGCTTCTTTAAACGCCTTCGCGGACGGATAGGCAATTGCGCAGCCAACGCCGCCGCCCACCACACATACGCGCTTCACACCCTCGGTATGGGTGGGCTTGCCCAGCGGGCCGACAAAGTCGCGGATATAGTCGCCCTCGTTCAGCGTACCCAGCAATTGCGTGGAAAGGCCAACTTTTTGGAAAATGATCGTGACCGTTCCCTTTTCCCGGTCATAACCAGCAATGGTCAGCGGCACTCGCTCGGAAAGCTCGTCCACCCGGAAGATGATAAACTGCCCGGCAAGCGCTTTCTGGGCGACAAACGGCGCCTGGATCTCCATCAAGGTCACCGCTTCGTTCAGTTCCTTTTTACGAACAATTTGAAACATGGCTTGACTTCCCTTTCGTTGCGGATCCACTCCGCTTAATTTAATATTATTATATCGCGAAATTTCCCGCTTGTAAAGTTGTATTTCCACAACTTTCTACAGGAAATTTGTAATACACAGGCTGTGGCACGGCCTCACCCGCCGCCAAGAAAAATCCGCCGCCAATTCTCTGGCGGAAATTGGCGTCCTTTCCTCCAGCAGGCCAGCCGCAAAGGCCAAAGCGCCGATCACTTCCTCCGGCCGGCAGCGCTTTCGCAGTTCGCCTAAATCCAGATCCCGGTCGCGCTTGGACAGACGACGGCCATCCGGGGTGACCAGCAGCGGGACATGGTAAAATTTGGGCGGCGCAAACCCCAGCAATTGGTATAAGTACAGCTGTCTCGGCGTGGACAGACGCAGATCGTCTCCCCGCACCACCTCCGTCACGCCCATGCTCCCGTCGTCCACGACCACCGCCAACTGATACGCGTATACGCCGTCCGAGCGCCGGATAATAAAGTCGCCGCAGGCCCGCGCAAGATTCTGGCTGCACGGGCCTTGCAGGCCGTCGGTAAACGCGAAGACCGCGTCCGGAACCAGGAGCCGCCAGGCCGGTTTGCGCGTCTGCGCGGCGATCTCCTCCGGCGGCATCCCCCGGCAGCGGCCGGAATAGGGCGTCTGCGCTTGGTGCGGCGCCAAAGCCGCGTGGAGCTGACTGCGGGTGCAGAAGCAGGGGTAGATCAGCCCCATCGCCTGCAGCTTGGCAAAATACCGGGCGTAGACCGCGCTCCGCGCACTTTGCCGCTCGGACTCCACGTCCCAGTCCAGTCCCAGCCAAAGCAAATCGTCCTTTAGCTGAACTGCATATTCCGCGCGGCAGCGCTGCGGATCCAAATCCTCGATCCGCAGAAGCATCGTGCCATTTTGGGCGCGGACGGACAGCCAGGCAAGCAGCGCGGAAAAGACATTTCCCAGGTGCATCCGCCCCGAGGGGCTTGGCGCAAAACGACCAATCAATTCTGTCAACTCCTCCGTGTTTTAGGGAATCTCTGAACTCATCACGGCTTACGCCTTGGAGCGCCGCTTGCTTGCATCTTTCCCGTCATTTTTTACAAAAGTTCTCGTGAATCCACAAAGGATGCACTGCGGCTTTTTCTCGTCTGGCGAAAAATCTGCGGGCGCAATCAGCACATTAGAGATTTATTCAGAGCTTCCACAGCAAAAAACGGCAACGCCGATTGCCAATTGAAAAAATGTGCTACAATGGGCAAAATAAGTCACAATTGTGTCACGACACACAAAAGAAAGGAGCGCTCCCGATGCCTCAACCCGCCGCCCTCATCAACGGCAGTGCCGCGGGCATTGGGAGAGCCACCGCGCCACCACCGCTTTTTCCTATCGCTTCGTCCGTGCCCTTCTCAGGCTGCTGCCCGCGCCGCTCCGCAGCCGCACCATCGAAGCGTTCTACGGCGGCTAATCCTTTTTCGCGGGCGGTGCATCCTCTTCTGCTGACTCCGACAGGAAGTGTTCCTTGTACTTCCGTAAATTTTTGCGGATAAACCGGAAAGTCTCCTTTTCTCCCCGGTCGCGGAGCATGGTCAGCAAAATGACCAATTTTCGGCGGGTATCCGGATGGAGCAGCGGTGTCTCATGGGCGTGCTCCAGATAGTCCAGCGCCGCGCCGTCGTGGTATTTTTCGCCCAGGTAAATTTTGCACGCGGCGATGCGGTCCATTGTCATCTCCACAAGATACACTGTGGGCATTGGGACAGGCTGGTATTGATGGGTCTTCTGGTCCAAATCCGTCCAATATTCATAGTGGTGCTTATTGCGCCCCTTATGATGCATCCACGCCTTGGAATACCCGTTAATCTCCCGTTCCGCCGCGTTGGGGCTGCGCGTACCCTGGTAATATTTGGCTCCCGGCCAAAATTCCGTAGGGCTGTACTTAGACAGATCGTGTACCAATCCCCGCCAGTACAGTCCCACTTGAAAACAGTACCTGCATACCAGCAAGCGATGCCTTGTGATCGTTTGAAAGTGTTTCCAAGGGTGCATAGTGCGCCTCCATTCTCTTGTATGCCGCGCGGATTTCAAAAATCTTTCATCCGGCTCACCGGCACAGGTTTTCGCTCTGTAACCATTATATCATTTTTCCAATGCGTCCTGCAACTTTTTTAACGCCTTTTTTTCAATTCGGCTGACATAGCTGCGGCTAATTTTGCAAATAGCTGCCACCTCCCGCTGGGTGCGCGGCTGCTTGCCGTCCAGGCCATAGCGCAGGATAATGATGTTGCGCTCGCGCTGCGTCAGGCAATCGTCCAGCAGTTGGCGCAGCTGCCCCTGGATTTCCCGATCGGACAGCCGCTCAAACAGATCCTCCTCCGAACACAGCACATCCATCAGCGACAGCGCGTTGCCGTCCTTGCCGGTTTCTATGTATTCCGACAGCGATATGTCCGAAGCGCTTTTGCGTTGGCTGCGGAAATGCATCAAAATCTCGTTCTCCACACAGCGCGCCGCGTACGTCGCCAGCCTTGCGCCCTTGGACGCGTCAAATGTGGAAATTCCTTTGATTAACCCGATCGTCCCAATCGAGATTAAATCCTCCTGGTCAGCGACCTGGGTATAATACTTTTTCATGATATGGGCAACCAATCTCAAATTTCGTTCGATCAAAATATTTCTTGCCTCTAAATCGCCTTCGGCGGCCAGGGCCAGATAGTGCCGTTCCTCCTCGGCGCTAAGCGGCTTGGGAAACGAGCCGCCCGAAAGGCGCAGGGAATACAGAATACTACCCAGGATCAGCCAAACCGTCGCCGTCAACAACGTATACCACCTCCAAGAACACTACTCCAAGAATACTATATTCTGCGCGGCTCGTCCAAAATTCGTCCAATTTTGCCGCGGTTTTCTGGCGTTTGTGTGAATTTTTATTTTTTTGTGCTTTTCTTCCACAAAAGATTTGATTTTATGACTGGTATATGTTATTATAAACGTAAATGCCAAAGAAGGGAGTAATGCCGTATCAAACTTTTTGGCAATAAAAAAAGATCGAAGCCCCGTGAACGCCGCCCCATTCCGCTGCAAGACCAGGAACCACAGGCGGAATGGAGCATTGCAGATATTTTAGCGGAAATGAACCATTTGGATGCAGCGCAGAATTCCCAACCGGAAACGCCCCATGCTCAAGCCGCGCCGCCCGCAGAAGCCCCTACCGCGCCTGAAAAACCGGAAAAAGGGGAAGAAGTGGAAGCGGCAAAAACGCCCGATATGTCGGTTTCGGAGCGGGCTTCCGAACTGGAGCCGGATTCGGAGCAAGTCTCTGAGGCGGAACCGTTTTCGGATGCGCTTGATTTTTTGCCGCAGGAGCCAGAGTTGCCCAGGGGAACGCTCCTAGAGGAAACCTTGCAAGACGGGCCGGAGTCCGCCGAAGACGACGCCAAGCGGACCCACTGCCGTACACGCGAAAAGCGGCAAAAGCGCAGCGGACTGATGATTGCGCTGCGCGTGCTGGTGATTGTGTGGGCTGTGGAAATGCTATACTTTATTGTGGCAATCTCGAACATTCCCATTATCAAAAAATACCGCACCATTTATATTCAAACCGCGATGGAGACGATGAGCCATCACTGGCTCGCCACGTACTTCTTCCCGGAAACGATCGTAGCGCCGATTCGCGATGGGATGTCGAACGTACAGCTGAATCAAACCGGCATTGTCAGCAATATTGACGATGACGATCCGTCCTCCCCCCAGGCGACGGGCGCCTCTACCCCGAATACCAGCCGTCCTTCCGGCAAGGAGCCGGTCGTCACGGACGAGGAAGCCTTCTATGACATGTTCTGGGAACTGGACCAGCTTTCCATGCAAGACTACCTGCAGCGCAACCCCGACGCGCTGAAAGACGGTTGGGAGAATATCAATATCAATGAAGCCGGCTTGGACGATTCCGGCACTTCGATCTACACCAGATTTGGCGAGCAAGTTCTCGCGATCGACGCGAAGAACCAAATTCTCCTGCTGCGGGTTGAGGGAAATGGCTATCGAGGCGTTTTGGCCGTAGCAAAGGATGCGTCCCGTCTGCAGCTTTGTCCCTCCTCCAATATTGGCTACGCGGGCCAGTATGTTGGCGACATCGCGGCTAACAATAACGGTGTCCTTGGCATCAACGGCAGCGGTTTTGCGGATCCCGGCGGCAATGGCAACGGCGGCCAGATCGCCGGTTACGCCATGTGTGACGGCGTGGAGTATGGCAGCCACTATTCCTGGGGCTACAAGCGGATTGAACTGCACGAAAACAACAAGTTTTATATCACCGACGCTCAAAATGCTACCAGTGAGAACGCCACCGACGCTGTGGAATTTACACCCGCGTTAATTGTAGACGGTGAAGTTCTCGTGGACGAGACAGATTTTTGGAACGGATTCAATCCCCGGGCCTGCATTGGCCAGTCCAAGGATGATGAAATTTTAATGCTGGTCATCGAGGGGCGTTCCGTCCTCAGCGGAATTGTGGGCACCGGCGTCGTGGAATGTGCCAATATTCTCGCGCGGCACAACGCGGCGCAGGCTATCAATCTTGACGGCGGCTCCAGCGCCATTATGTGGTATGATGGCGAGTATGTCAACCACTGCTCCAACAAGACGCTTGCCGGCCGTCCTTTGCCCAACGCATGGATCTACACAGGAGAATAACGCGCGACATTATGATCTGCGCAATCCGAACGTCAGAGCTATCCAAAAAGCCCGCGCGACGCCCTTTTCCGGTTTTCGCGCGGGCTTTGGTACGTCCGGATTTTTGCGCGGATAGCTGGTTTTTTACCGGCTTTTCGCACTTATCCGTTGACAAGCACTCATCTGTTTTGTATAATGTGGTTGGAAAAATGTTTCCATTTAGGATTCATTGAGGAATCAGTCTTATGTAAGAAAGGAACGGATCCCATGATTTATACGAGCGAAGTACAGCATATGTGCCCGTTGGCAAAAGGCGCATATCACGGCCCTGCCCCCATTCCTGAGGAAGGCAAATGGGTACAGGCGAAGGAAATCAGCGACATCTCCGGTTTTACCCATGGCATCGGCTGGTGCGCTCCGCAGCAGGGCGCCTGCAAACTGACCTTGAACGTCAAGGAAGGCGTCATCCAGGAGGCTCTGATCGAGACAATCGGTTGTTCGGGCATGACTCACTCGGCGGCAATGGCGGCCGAAATTCTCATCGGCAAGACCATTCTGGAAGCGCTGAATACCGACCTGGTCTGTGACGCCATCAATACCGCCATGCGCGAGTTGTTCCTGCAGATCGTTTATGGCCGCACCCAGTCCGCGTTCTCGGAAGATGGCTTGGCTGTCGGCGCGTCCCTGGAGGATTTGGGGAAGGGTCTGCGCAGCCAAGTGGGCACAATGTTCGCAACCCTTAAGACCGGCCCCCGTTACCTGGAAATGGCGGAAGGTTATGTGACGAAGCTGGCCCTGAACGCGCAAGATGAGATTATTGGCTACGAATTTATTAACTTTGGCAAGATGATGGATTTTATTAAAAAAGGCGATACACCGGAAGCCGCGCTGAAAAAGGCGCAGGGCCACTATGGCCAGTGGGACGCCGCCGCCAAGTATATCGATCCCCGGCAGGAATAAGAGGAGGACACGAAAATGGCATTATTTGAAAGCTATGAAAGAAGAATC
This sequence comes from uncultured Oscillospiraceae bacterium, assembly GCA_964450645.1. GTDB lineage: Bacteria > Bacillota > Clostridia > Oscillospirales > Oscillospiraceae > JAKSPM01. The sequence continues at coordinate 51,085 of CAYVEB010000012.1, forward strand.
GACAAAATTAACGGTGTCCTCGCGCAGTATGGCATCGGCTCTGTCGAGGAATGTCGGGAGCTTTGCAAGGAAAAGGGATTCGATCCCTATGAAATCGTCAAGGGAATCCAACCCATTTGCTTTGAGAACGCTTGCTGGGCCTACACAGTCGGCGCGGCAATCGCGCTGAAATCCGGCGTCAAGACGGCTGCGGAAGCCGCCACCAAAATTGGTGAAGGTCTGCAGGCCTTCTGCATTGACGGCTCTGTGGCGGATAACCGGAAGGTCGGTTTGGGTCATGGGAATTTGGGCGCGATGCTCCTGAGTGAAGAGACCAAGTGCTTTGCTTTCCTGGCCGGGCACGAGTCCTTTGCGGCTGCGGAAGGCGCCATCGGCATTGTTAACAACGCCAACAAGGCTCGGAAAACGCCCCTGCGTGTCATTCTCAACGGCCTCGGCAAGGACGCCGCGCAGATCATTTCCAGAATCAACGGGTTCACCTATGTGCAAACCCAGTTTGACTATGCAACCTCCGAGCTGCACATTGTCCGCGAGATTCGTTACTCCGAGGGCGAGCGCGCCAAGGTTCGCTGCTACGGCGCGGACGATGTCCGCGAAGGCGTCGCCATCATGCACAAGGAGGGCGTCGACGTTTCGATCACCGGCAACTCCACCAACCCCACCCGCTTTCAGCATCCCGTGGCCGGCACCTACAAGAAAGAGTGCTGGGAACAGGGCAAAAAGTATTTCTCCGTTGCCTCCGGCGGCGGTACGGGCCGTACCTTGCATCCGGACAATATGGCGGCCGGCCCCGCCTCCTATGGCATGACCGACACCATGGGCCGTATGCACAGCGACGCCCAGTTTGCCGGTTCCTCCTCTGTCCCGGCGCACGTGGAAATGATGGGCTTCCTCGGCATGGGCAACAACCCCATGGTTGGGGCCACTGTTGCGGTTGCGGTCGCCGTAAGCGAAGCGATAAAATCAATTTAACAATATAAAATTTGACACGTTAGGACTTCCGAGAAAATTCGGAAGTCCTGATTTTTTGCGTTTATTTTGCTAAAAAGTTACAACATACAACAATTCTTCAACATTTATTTTAAATGTTGAAATTTTGTTGTACTTTTTTGTCGAACATTTTTGACAGAATTTGCGTTCCATCCTGATCCATTTTTTCGTATAGTGAAAATAAACACGTAATGTTACATCTAAATTTTTATGTCCCAATCTTTGCTGGATATACATTGGGCTTGCACCATTTTCGACCAGCATCGTCGCATGCGTATGTCTGAGACTGTAAAAATTAAATTCCGTGTAGTTTAGCTTTTGTGTATTACATCCTATGTAAAAGTCGCGGGAAAGTTTTGTTGCGCCATTGTGGATCTGTACGCCAGAAAGGTCATTGCCAGCCGGGTTTCCGCAAAGATCGACCGTTTCCTGGCCATCCATACCCTGCGGGACGCCGTCCGGCTGCGCGGCGTATCCAAAGGTGTCCTGTTTCATACAGACCGGGGCTGTCAGTTTACCGCCGCAGACTTCCGCAAGG
>CAYVEB010000013.1:0-34976 GCA_964450645.1 uncultured Oscillospiraceae bacterium
ATTCATCAAAGGTCATATACTCCAATTCCCGCACTAAACGGAAAATCTCTAAATATGGACGAATAAAGAACGTGCCGGATATATTTCGATTTTCCACATGATATGGTGACGGTAATTGAAACTTTAACAACTGCCGTAAAAATATTTCTTGTGGTCTTTTCCCGTATACAAGTGCTTTTCCTGCATCTGTAATTTCAACGTGAGGCTTTAGGTCTACAAATCCTAACGCTTTTGGCGCACGGTTTATTCTATCACGGGCACTAAACGCTTTATCAGACGACGAACCTTTCCCCTCGAAAAAACTGCTCTTTGCTAATTCATCAATGAATTGTTCCTGTGTTTCATTATTCCACGCTCGCCCCAAAAAAGTCTCACATAAAAGCTGTATTTCAGGTATCATTTTTGCGGGCGTTCTTGGGGATGTTGTAAAGAACAGCAGCTTGTTGTCTATTCTTGCCATATTCCGCTCCCCCTTAGTAATTTTTAACGACAATGTGCATTTTATCATTGTTGAAACGATTCTTTATATTTACAGAATAATTCTTGTAATACTCATCGAATATATAATCTCCATATAATTCTTCGGTCAAAGGTGTTTTCCCAATTACCATTAAAGCACGGCAAGGCAAATTTCTAAAATTCTGTGCTAAACGTCGGTGTTCGGCCTCGTCAAAGCCGTTCATCATATCAATATTGCCATAATCGTTGAAAACACAATCATACGGGGGGTCAAGAAAAATAAAATCATCTTCTCCCGCCATATTAAAGATTTGGTTATAATCTACACTAAATAGTTCGGCACGCTGCAATAGCTCGCTATGCTGCAATGTTACTAAACGTGTGTTAAGATTGGGATAGCGTCCGAACGGAACATTATACTCTCCGTTGCTGTTATATCTTATCATGCCAGAATAAGCGGTCTTGTTGATAAAGAAATATAGAACGCCATCCAAAAATGTGCCATCAGGGTGATTAAACAATTCACGCATACGGTAGTATAAATCCTCGTTTGCGTTAGGCACTCGTTCATCAGGCGTCAGGGCTTTCAGTCGCTTAAATTCTGCTTGATTAAATTCGTACTGTCGTTGAAGTTCATCAAGCTGCACTCGCATTTCGGGGTAACTATCCCTTAATTGCTTATAGAACGTCATGAGACGGGTATTGACATCGTTAATAATGGCACTATCGGGTTCAAGGTAAAAGAACACGGCACCGCCGCCGAAAAAAGGTTCTATATATCTATTAAAGTCATCGGGAATATATTGCAAAAAGCGTGGTATTTCACGCGATTTTCCACCACGATATTTCAGAACAGGGTTCATCGCTACAACCTCGCTTTCTTTGTATACAAAAACCCATTTTTTATAATAGCATGGCGGGCGTTGAATTTCAAGTGCTTCAATACAACTTCATATCGCGAAACGGTGAAACTTATCGCCTTGCCCGCCTGCTGCAGTACAGCGTTAAATCTTCCTTGTACCCCTCAAACGTGTCAATGCGGGTTATGTCGTACAGAATGCCGTTGTAGCGTATGACGTGCGCCGTCGTCAGGTCGGTCCTGAAATTTATCGTGAACAGGACTTCTTCCTTGTAGTTGGTCGTCGCCGCCGCGAAATATTCGCTTGCGGACAGCTGCCGGAAATACGCCCATACTGTCGCCACGCTTTCAAGGCTTTCAGCCGTGAAACCGCTCCCGTCCTGCTCATAGACGGGCTTTAGCAGTTCGATTTTCTTGTCTTTCAGCTTCATGCCGTCGCGCCCCCTTAAATCGCGCTTGTATATTCGTTGTAGTGTTCATACAGTCCCACATAGCAGTCAAGCAGCGCCGCCGTGCCGGTTCCCTATTTCCTGGTATCAGTCACGCTGGTCAATTATACGCCGTCGGCGGGCGCGCTGCTGTGCCTGGTGGGCTGCATGGCGCTGATGGCGCTGACCCAGACGGTACGCAGCGCGGACGATGCCGCCGCCAACCGTCTTATGACATTCTTGGCGGCGCCGGTGGCCGCGTTTTGTCTGCTGCTGGCTTGGCTGGCGCCCGAGGCCTCCTATGAGCGCCATACGTTCTCCGATCGGCTGCTGCAGCTGTTCACTGGAGAAACCTTTGAAAGCTATGTTCAAAAGGGTTCGGGCGGCGCAGGCTATATGCAAGTAGCGCAGACCGTCGACTTTTCCGAGCTGGGCTACCTGTCCCAGCGGCCGGTTGTGGTCATGCGGGTAACTGCGCCGCAGGACGGCCTTCTCTATCTGCGGGGGACGGCGCTCAATGTGTACAGCCAAGACGGCTGGTCCCTGGAACCCATCGACGGCGGCAATCCCTGTTACCGGCTTACCAACCAAGTGTCACAGGAATTCCCCTCACAGGTTCAGATTCAAACGGCCGCTGTCCACGACGTACTCTATCTCCCCTACTACGCGATCTCCGTTCCGTCCGACGCGGCGGCGCAGGGGGACGCCTATTGGGCAAACAGCGCGGCAAGCACCGCGTATACCGTCGGCTATGTGTCAACCTCCGTTGCCGCACCCGATCTGGATCCGCTGGATTTTCTTGTCACGGACGCCTCGGAGGAATACGCACAGCGCGTCATGGACGCGGATTTGGACTTACCCGCCGAGACGGCGCGGGCCCTTCGGGAAATTGCGCAAGCCGCCGGAATTTCAGCGGAACTTTCCGATCAGTCTTCCATCTTCATGGCGGATGGCGGAACGGGGCGCATTTATAATAACGCGGAAACCATCGCCAACGCGGTGGCGGATTTCTATCAGTGCAACGGCACCTACACGCTGGACCCGGAAATGGTGCCGGTGGGCGAGGACTTTGCCGTGTGGTTTACGCGCGAGTCCATGGAGGGCTACTGCGTCCACTTTGCGTCCTCAGCGGCCGCGATGTTGCGGGCGCTGGGCGTACCGGCCCGCTATGTCACCGGCTATGCGGTACGCACCGAAACGGGGGAAACCACAAATGTCACCGAGCGCCATGCCCACGCGTGGGTGGAATACTATTGTAACGGCTTTGGCTGGCGTCTGCTGGAAGTGACGCCGCCCGACAGCACCGCTGCCGCGAACCCCGGCGCGTCGGAGCCGATGCAGTCCTCCCGCCCGGCGCCGTCTGCCCAGCCCTCCGCACCGGAGGCAGCCACGAGGCCCTCCCAGACCAAGCCGGAGCCGCACGATCCGTCGGCAGCTGGGAACTGGCCATATTGGCTGGTCTTGCTGCCGGTTTTGGGACTTGCAAGTCTGTATCTGCGGCGCGTGTTGATTCTGCAAAGGCGAAGGCGGCGCTTTGCAAAGGCGGACAACCGTCTCCGGGCAGAGATGCTCTGGAGCCAAGTGCTGCGAATTGCAAAATACACCCACCTTACGCCAGACAAGGATGTGGAAGCGCTCGCCCTGCGGGCAAAGTACAGCGGCCGCGGCGTTGCAAAGGCGGAGCTGGACGTTTTGGCGGAATACCGCCGAAAATTCCGCCGGGACGCGTACCGGTTCCTTCCGCCGCCCAAGCGGATGCTCGCCCGCTGGATTTGGATCATATAAACTGCAAAAACGCCGGAAAACTGCGGAAAGTTCTGCAATTTTCCGGCGTATTGCTAAAAAATTCGGGAAATAAGGGCAGAAATTGCTTTCTCCACCTTTTCTTTTTGGAAAAATGTAGTATAATAATGTGTGTTGAATAAACCGCTTGACGCTTTATTCGCGCGGCATATGCCGCGCATTTCTATCCATCCGGCCTGAATGGCCAATTCAGCCATTGTTACAATGCGTACCGCCATTGGCGCTGCATGCGCCGCCAATGGCAAATGCAAGGGTTTTGAATATCCAATCCGAAACCCTCGCACCAGAACAGCGCCAAGGTACTTGAAAAACCAAGGTTTTTTAGGCTTGCGGCTTTGTTTGGTACGCATTATAATAACAAAAAATACCTTTCACGAAAGGATGAACATTCTGAACAATCGATCTGAACGAGTGGAGATCCTCCCGGGCATCTTTCTGCGGGCGGTGACCAGCGATAAATTCAAAACAGGATGCTTCAGCATCAATTTCCTCCGGCCGCTTGACGCCGTGGAGGCCTCGAAAAACGTCTTAATTCCCAGCATTTTGCTGCGCGGCTGCGCCCAGTATCCGGACATCGCGGCCATTTCCAACCGCCTGGACGAGCTGTACGGCGCGACAATCGGTTCTTTGACCCGCAAAAAGGGCGAGGTACAGTGCGTCGGTCTATACTCGGATTTTATCGAGGACCGCTTCGTTTCCGAGCCTGTGTTCGCGCCGGTAGTGGAACTGGTCGGGCAGTTGCTGCTTAGTCCCAATCTGCAAGGCGGCCGCTTTCCTCCCGATGTTCTAAACAGCGAGCGGCAGAATTTGGTCAGCGCCATTGCCTCGCGGATAAACGACAAGCGCAGCCACGCCATTAATCAAATGCTGGAGGCCATGTGTCCCAACGAGGCCTACCATATCCCTCGCCTGGGCTACGCCGAACCCCTTGCCCAGCTGACCGCGCAGAGTATCTACGACCACTATCGCCGCGTCCTCGCCACTTCCCGGGTGGAGATCTTCTATATGGGCCGCCAGGACGTCCAGACGGCTGCGGACACGTTCCGCCGGGCGCTGAGCGGTCTGGAGCGGCAAGCGCAGATCCCGGTGGGCACGCGGGTCGTCTCGAAGGCGGCCGAGCCGCAATATTGCCAGCAGGCCATGCGTGTGACGCAAGGGCAGCTGATCCTGGGGCTTCGAACCGGCTGCACGGCCAGCGACGCCGACTATCCCGCCTTGCTGCTGCTCAATGCTGTCCTGGGCCAGGGGCAGAGCAGCAAACTGTTTGAAAACGTGCGGGAAAAGCGTTCGCTGTGTTACTCCATCAGCTCGTCTGTGGAGAAATTCAAGGGAATTATGATCATCCACGCCGGGGTGGGCTTCGACCACTTCGACACGGCGCGCGACGCCATCTTAAAGGAGCTAGACGACTGCAAAAACGGCGCCATTACGCCTCAGGAGCTGCAAGACGCCAGGCAGAGCCTCCTTTCGGCGTTCGCCGCCAATCAGGACTCGCCCGGCGCGTTGGACGACTTCTACCTTGGCATGTCCCTGGCGGATCGGGTCCAGGACACCGAGTATCTCGCGCGGGCGGTGCGCGAACTGGGCATTGAAGACGTGGCGGCCGCCGCGCAGAAGATCTCCTTGGACACCGTATTCTATCTCACGGGGGTGGACGCATGATTTTAAAAGAATATCCCCAACTGGACGAGCGCTGCTGGGAGGAGCAGCTCCCCAACGGCCTGCGCATCCAGGTGATCTGTCGGCCGGGTTTTGCCCGTCAATACGCGTTCTTCGCCGTTGACTACGGCGCGATCGATACGCGTTTTTCCTTTGGCGGCGTTTCCTCCGTCACGCCGGACGGCGTCGCGCACTATCTGGAACACAAGATGTTCGACATGCCGGAGGGTGACGCGATGCGCGCCTTTTCCAAGCTGGGCGGCAATCCCAATGCCTTTACCAGCTACGACATGACCGCCTATTATGTACAGTGTACCCAAAACTTTGAAGAGAATCTCAAGCTGCTCACACGGATGGTGTTTACGCCCTATTTCACCCCGGAAAGCGTCGCCAAGGAACAGGGCATCATTGCGCAGGAGATCCGGATGTATGACGACAGCGCTGATTCCAGCGGCGCGGAGCAGCTGTTTTCCATTCTCTTTGACCACCACCCGATCCGTGTACCCATCGCCGGAAGTGTGGAGAGCATCCGTGCCATCACCCCTCAGATTCTCTACGACTGCCACCGGGCGTTCTATGATCCGTCCAACGCGCGCCTGTGCGTTGTGGGCGATGTGAACCCGCGGCAGATTGTGGATCTCGTCGCGCCGCTGGTTCCCCAGACGTCCAATCAGCCGCCTTTGCGGGACTACGGCCCGCCGGAAGTGCTGGACCGGGAACTGGCAAAGGCACAAAAGCACATGGACATCTCCATGCCAAAATTCGACCTGGGCTTTCGCTGCCCGGCGCCATCAAAAGGGGAGGATTTTCTGCGGATGGAGATCGTAGGTGACCTGGCGGCGGAAATTCTCATGGGCGAGGCCTCGCCGCTGTATAAGCGACTGTATGAAGGCGGGCAGATCGACAGCAGCTTCGGCGCAGGCTTTGAGTGTACCAAGGGCGTGTCCATGCTGACCGCGGACGGCGACTCCGACGTCCCGGAGCAGGTAGCGGAGGAAATTTTGCTGGAGGCGGAGCGGATTGGCCGGGAGGGCTTTGATCTGGCCCGGTTCGAGCGGCTCAAGCGCTCCGCTGTCGGCCGCCGGATGCGCGACCTGGACAGCTTTGAAAGTATTTGCTACCGTATGTGCGCATACGGCTTTCAAGGCCTGGACTATTTCCAGTTCCCGCAAATCTATGACCGGGTCACGCCGGAACAGGTCCAAACCTTCCTGCGCGAGAGCGTCCGGCGGGAGCGAATGGCGCTCTCTACGATCTATCCCAATGAAGGAGGTTCCCCATGCTAGCTGCGATTTCTTTCCCCAATCTGGGCTTCAGCGTGGATCCGAGCAAAGTTGCGCTGACCATCGGCGGTTTTTCCATCTATTGGTACGGTATAATTATCGCCATTGGTTTTACCCTGGCCGTGCTGTACGCCTATCGCCGCGTCAAAGAATTCGGCATCTCGCAGGACGATCTCATAGACGGGCTGCTGGTTTGCGTGCCGCTGGCTATCGTCGGCGCGCGGCTGTACTACGTGCTGTTCCATTTTTCCACTTATTTTGGCCCCAACGCCACCGACAGCGTCTTTGATATTCACGGCGGCGGCCTGGCCATTTATGGAGGCGTGATTTTTGCGGTTTTGGGGATCTTCCTGGTCACCCGCTACAAAAAGCACAAAATCGCGCCTTATCTCGACGTCACCGGCCTGGGCCTGCTGATCGGTCAGGCGATCGGCCGTTGGGGCAATTTCATCAACCGGGAGGCCTTTGGCCGCTACACCGATTCCCTGTTCGCCATGCGGATCAGCCTGGGCGACGCAGGCCGCATCGAAGACGCCAACGCCCTTGCCGTGCTCAACCAAAAGGCCGCCGAGGGCGGGTATCCCGGATGGATTCAGGTGCATCCCACGTTTTTATATGAATCCGTGTGGAATTTGGTGGGCTTCGCGTTCATCCACTATCTGTCCAAGCGGCGCAAATATGATGGGCAGGTCTTCTTGATGTACCTGTTCTGGTACGGCCTGGGCCGGGTCTGGGTCGAGGGACTGCGCGTAGACAGCTTGATGCTGAACAATTTCCGTGTCAGCCAAGTCCTCGCGGGCGCGTGCGTTCTGCTTGCCGGCGGATTGCTGCTGTATTTGCACAAAAAGCCCCACGATCCCAATCAATTGTTTGTCAATCAGGTCGCGAAAGCCGCCGAAGCGAAAGCGGGAGAAGAAATTGCAAAAGCGGAACCCGCGAAAACAGAAGCCGAAGAAGGGGAACCTATCGAAACAAAATCCGTAGAAGCCGAGGAAACGGAAACGACGCAGCACGAAACCACCGAACAAGCGGAATAATCACGGCGAGGCGTGAAAAGCTAATTGATTGAAAGCATATGATACACAATAAGGAGGAATTTGCATGGTATTGTCAGACCGTTTTGAAGCCTTTAAGGACTCCGCCGCCAACGTGGCGGAAAGCGCTGCCCAAACCGCCAAATCTGTGGCGCGTGTCGCCAAAAACCAGGTGCAGATCTTAAACGAACAGGAAAAGATCAAAAAAGCGTACCGGGAGTTGGGCCGTGTCTATTACAAGGACTATATCACCGACGCGGAACCGGACGAGGCCGAATATAAGCCCTGGTGCGACAAGATCAGCGATTGCTACCGCCGCATCAATCAGCTGCGCCAAGCCATCGAACAAGAGACGGATTCGCATGAGGATACGAGCAACGGAGTCGATACGGACGGTGCCGGCGACGCGGAAAAAGCGGATGAAACAAGCGGCACAGACGACGCGGAAGTTGCAGAAGTTACAGACGACACGGAAGTTGCGGAAGATGCGCACAACGCTGGCGACGCGGGTCAAGCGGGCGATTCTCCAGTTATCACCACCGGCGAAGCTTAATCCAAGGCGATAGGGCGCGGTTTCCGCCGTCTCAAAGATTCTTTATTGACACACAAAACCGGCATAGCCAGAATTAAGGCTATGCCGGTTTCACGTTTACACAAAATTTAAATCGAATCAATAGTTGACAATTTTATCGAACTTTTCCGCGACGAGACTCGCACCACCGATCAGTCCGCCGTCAATCTCTTCTTGCTCCATCAGCTCGGCGCAGTTCTTCTCATTCATGCTGCCGCCGTAGAGAATACGCAGATCGTCTGCCAGATCGCCGAACAACTCGCGCACCGCGCCACGAATGGCGCGGATAGTCTCGTTGGCGTCCTTGGCCGTGGCGGTCATGCCAGTGCCGATCGCCCAAACAGGCTCATAGGCGATTACAACATTTGCCAGCTGCTCGGCCGTCACGCCATTGAGCGCGGCCTTGGTCTGCAGGCGGACAACCTCATTGGTAATGCCAGTCTGCCGCTCTTCCAACTTTTCACCGACACAGATGATGGGCTTAAACCCTTCTGCCAAAACCTTTAGGGTCTTCTTGTTGACTGTTTCGTTGGTCTCGGCAAAATACTGCCGCCGCTCGGAGTGGCCAAGAATGATATATTCCACACCCAATTCTTTATAGGAAGCGCAGTTGGCTTCGCCGGTAAATGCGCCCTTGTCCTCAAAATGAACGTTCTGCGCGCCAAGATGGATGTCGCTGCCCTTGAGAGCTAGGCTCGCCGCAAACAGCGATACCGTCATGGGGCAGACGATCATGTCGACGTTATGGGTGTTTTCAATCTTTTTCAGCTGCTCCACCAGCTCGGTTGTCTCCGAAGGTGTTTTGTTCATCTTCCAGTTGCCGGCGATGACAGGTTTTCTCATAATCCTTCCTCCTAAGTTATTCCCCGGACAAAATTTTCTTCGCGGCGGAAGCGCCCAGACGGTTCGCGCCGGCCTTGAGCATTCTCAGCGCGTCGGCATAGCTGCGCACGCCGCCGGACGCCTTCACACCGATGCCCTCGCCGACGGTCTGCCGCATCAGGCGTACGTCTTCCTCTGTCGCGCCGCCGGTAGAAAAGCCTGTGGAGGTCTTGACAAAATGCGCGCCGGACAGCTTTGCGATGGTGCAGGTTCTCACCTTTTCCTCATCGGTCAGCAGACAGGTCTCGATGATCACCTTGACCAGCGCGCGATCGCCCGCCGCGTTGACCACCGCCGAAATGTCCTTCTGAACCAGTTTCCAGTCGCCGGACTTGACCGCGCCCACGTTCACGACCATGTCCACCTCGCGGGCGCCGTCGTTCACGGCCAACGTTGTTTCAAACGCCTTGACCTCGGGACGGGTGGCGCCCAGGGGGAAGCCGATTACGCAGCAGGGCGTTACCTCGCTGCCCTTTAATTCCTCGGCGACCAGTTTGATGTATGACGGGTTGACGCAGACGCTAGCCGTTTTGTATGCCTTCGCCTCGCCGCAGATTCTGCGGATGTCATCCACGGACGCGTCCGCCTTGAGGAGCGTATGGTCGATGTATTGGGCCACATCCGCTGGAGCCAAATTCTCACAGTTGACCGGCGCCGTCACAGCGGGATCATGGTTGAGCAGCTCCTGGGTCGTTTGCTGGACAATTGCTTGAATATCCATTCGTAACATTCCTTTCATCCGCCGCACGGCGGTATTTTTGTTGCTGCCGCAGCAACACATTTCACTGGAATTGATTATACCACAATTTTTTCCCACTTTCAACCATCGCTGTAAAATGATTCACGCAAATTCTTTCTTTTTTCCAGCATCCTGTGCGCCTGGCGACGGATCTTGCACAAAAATGTGCGCAAATTTTGCTTTTTGAAGCTATGGTTGAAGGGCGCGGTACCCTGACTTTAAACGAAAGGAGGGAACGGTCTCACAGGTACATGCCTGTGCGCATAGAATGGATGGGCAGTGATATTCTCGTGGCAATGATCGCACTGATCGGAACCATGTTTGGCACATTCGGAGGTATCCTAACGTCTTCCAAGCTGACAAATTACCGCATTGAACAGCTTGAAAAGAAAGTGGCCAAGCATAACAATTTTGCCGAGCGGATCCCGGTTTTGGAGGAGCAAATCAAGGTTTGCGAGCATCGGATCGGTGATCTTGAGCATGAAGGGAGGTTAGAATCTTGAAGGAGCACTTGGAACGGCTGTTGAACGTCAAGTCCCTGGTGACGCTTTTACTGTGTCTTGTTTTCTGTGTGCTTTCCCTCCGGGGATTTATCTCCGGAGATCAATTTTTAACAATCTTTACCGTCATTATCAGCTTTTATTTTGGCACGCAGCACGAAAGGAAGAATAACACATGAAAATTTGCATTGATCCCGGACATTATCAAAACTATAACCACTCCCCCGCCGTCGCGGCATATTATGAGGGAAACCAGGTGTGGATTCTGTACGGCCACCTGAAAACTGCTCTGGAAAAATATGGGGTCAGCGTGACTTGCACCAAGGCCACCATCAATGGGCATCCCAAAAACGCCGACGGCACGGACGACGTGGTGGGGCGCGGAAAACTGGCGGCCGGCTGCGATCTGTTCTTGTCGCTCCACTCCAATGCGGTCGGCAGCGGCGTCAACGATTCCACCGACTATCCCTGCGTCTTCTATCCCATCAGCGGGCAAAACAAGCAATTGGCCGTGCAGCTGGCAAACGCCATCGCGCAGACCATGCAGACCCGCCAGGCGGGGCAGGCGCTGACCCGGATCAATTCCACCAAAACAGCGGACTATTACGGCGTCATTCGCGGCGCCGCCAGCGTTGGCTGCTGCGGGATGATCCTGGAGCACAGCTTCCACACCAACACCAGCGCCGCCAACTGGCTGATGTCGGACAGCAACCTTAAAAAGCTGGCGCAGGCGGAGGCGGATGTGATCGCCGCCTATTACCAGCTGAAACAGACGGACAAGTCGCGCTATGAGACAGTCGGCGACATCCACAACGCCACCTACCGCAAGACCATCGACAAATTGGTCAAGCGTGGGCTTTTGGTGGGGCGCGGCGGCGACGGCGAGGCGCGCATCATCGATCTGTCGGAGGACACGGTCCGTACCCTTGTGGTACTCGACCGCGCCGGCGTCTTCGATTAAACCAACAATGCTATAACTTCGGGGCATGCCGAAACGGCATGCCCCAATTTTTATGGATCAATCAAAATTTCGCATCGGCAGATCGGTGTCCCCAGCTGGTAGAACTTCTCCTCGTAACCGGTCATGACGCTAACCGGGCCGTGCTCGTGGAGATTCCAGGTGACGTTCCGCACCGGAAAATGATAGGCCGCGAACTCCTCCAACGACCATTCAAACAGCTTGGCATTGTCTGTTTTAAAGTGGATCTGCCCGCCCGGACGGAGAATCCTCCGGTACTTTTCCAAAAAGGTATGGTAGGTCAGGCGGCGTTTTGCGTTCTTGTTCCTGGGCCACGGGTCGCAGAAGTTAATATACAGCAGATCCACCTCGTCCGGGGCAAACAACTCGTCGATCCCGGCCACATCCGCGCAGACAAACCAAACATTGTTCACCTCCATCGCCATGGCCTTCTCCATGCCCATCACCATGGCCTCGCGCACCCGCTCGAGCGCAATGAGCAACACGTCCGGCTCGCCGGCGGCCGTTTCTACGGTAAATTTCCCCTTGCCGCAGCCCACCTCTACCCGCAGTTCCTTCGCCTGGGGCATCAGTGCCCGCCAGCGGCCACGGTAGGCGGCTGGGTCCGCGATTAAATACCGGCCGCAGGCGGCCAGGCGCGGCTCCAAATTTTTCATCTTGCGCATTCGCATAACGTTACCTCTTACGTTCTCGTGTCGATCCGTTCTCGTATCGATCGTCCCGCGGTAGACAAACAAGCGTCAGTATCCATATCCCAGCACCACGTTCAACACATCGTCCCAATCAGTACCAGGTATTTGTTCCGGCCCAGGCCCCTGTGCAAAAATCTCCGGCAACCGTGGTAACCGGCGAAAAACGCAGTGAAAAGTGAACACCTTAACATTTCCACCGGGACGTTGGCGGCAGAACGGAACGTGTAACGCCGGACGATTTTGAAATTCCACAGCTCCGACAGCACCAGCGCGATCAAACAGACCATGCCGTATTCCTCGCCAAAAGTGGAAACCCAGTCCGGAAACGTTGCCAATTCGTTAAAGCTGCCCAGCTGGATTACCCCGGCGGGCGCCGAAATCAGCATAAATTTCACCGCCCGCAGCCACTCAGGCATCTTTTTTTTCCTACATTCCGATTCCTCACTTCTTGCGAATAAACAGCACGCCCAACGTCTGCGGGCCACAGTGACACGCGACCGTGCAGCCCGCTTGCGTTTCAAACACCTGGGTAAACGGCGCGCAGCGCTTGACCGCCGCGCGTACAACCTCCAGCTCCTCTTGGGAGGCGGTAGAATAAGTGATGAACAGCCGGTCATAGACAATGTCCTCCCGGCCGGACAGCCGCTCGGTTACGTAGCGCTCCAGACATTTAAGATAGCTCCCGCGGTACTTTTTGCACACACGCATTTTTCCGTCGGCGACCTCGATGCAGGGCTTGAGGTGCAACAGGTTCGCGCCCAGCGCCGTCACCGTGGAGCAGCGGCCGCCCTTGACCATGTAGTCCAGCCGGTTAATAATAAAGCTTGCCTCCACTCGATGGGTCAATTCGCGCAAATCACTGACCATTTTTTCCACATCGGTGCAGGTTTGCGCCATTTTGCACGCTTCCATCACCACATGTCCCTGCCCGGTGGATAGGTTCCTGGAATCGACCACGTAGACATTAGGAAATTCCGCCGCCGCAACGCAAGCGTTTTGATAGCAGGAAGAAAATTCCGCGCCAATATCAATATGGATCAGCGCGTCGTACTGCCCGGCCCATTTTGCAAAGTGGGCGTGGTAATCCTCTACGTTCACGGCGGCCGTGACGCAAAGCTCGCCACCCTTGTCCACGTACTGAAAAATATCTGTCTGCATAATATCCACCCCGTCGCGGTAGAATTTCCCACCCTTGTTTACATAGAGCGGCGTCACCGCAATCTGATGCTGCGCGAGCAGCTCCGGCGACAGGTCGCAGGTGCTGTCGGCTGAAATTTTAATTCTCATAACCAACCTCCAGGGAGCATTTTTAGGTAGATTATACCAAGGATCCGTTTTTCTGTCAAGGTTTTATCCGCCAAAAAGCGCCCCGATCGAATTTCCAAGCCGATCGGGGCACTTTTTCATCATCATAACTTATTGGAAAGAAGCTGGAGCGACGTTCGTTTTGGAAAAGCGGTTATCGCCGGGAGAGGGTTCGGACATACTAAAGTACATCTTCGCCGCCTTCGTGGTGCCGAAGTCGCGGTTGGAGCCGGAGTCCTGCACCTTGTTAAACGCCTCGCGGAACATGGCGTTGTGAGCCTCCTCGCGGTTGAGCAGGAAATCTATGGTTTCTTTGACCTTTTTGTCGTCAATCTGCCGGTACAGGTACTCATAGACCACCTTCGCCCGCTGCTCAGACGCGATGTTGGACAGCAGATCCGCGCACAGATCGCCGGTCACGGTCACATAGTCGCCGGTCCAGGAGTAGCCCGACGCATTGATCAGTCCGGGGTTCAGTCCGAGCAGAACATGGGTCTGAATTTCGCCCGCCGGGACGGTCTTTGCGTCCACATCGTGTCCGTTGAGCAGGTTGATGGTCTGGGCGACCATCTCCATATGGCCCAACTCCTCGGCCGCGATGTCCATAAACAGATCCTTAATTTCGGGATCCTTGACGCGGAAGCTCTGGGAAAGATACTGCATAGCCGCCTTTAATTCGCCGTTGGCGCCGCCCAGCTGCTCTTGCATCAGCGCCGCGTATTGAGGATTGGGTCTTTCCACCGCGACCGGGTGGAACAGCTGTTTTTCATGCCGGAACATGGAAATCACCTCATTATCATTTGATAACCACAGTATTTCCACTGTCCAGGCATTTTATTCCGGCCGTGTCCCCAGCTGCAAATCCACGCCGTTGAGCTCCACGCCCGCGTCGGCGCGAACCAAAATATAGGGGACGCCGCCGATGTCGCGCGTCTGCACCAGCTCCTGCCGCTCTGGGTCCACCCGGATCACGACGCTGGGCGTGCGCAGTTCAAACTGTTTGCTGTCGATGAGATTGCCGGGCCGCAGTTCGGAATCCGTTCCAAACGCCTCGTCAAATTTGACGTGAAACGCCGCCACGCGCGGCTCCGACACGCCGCAATCCTTCAGCACGCTGTCCACCTGTCCGCGGGAAATGGTCAGCGGCTGCTCCTCCTTGGCCTCCTTATGGGCGGCAATCATGCCGGCAAGCTGCTCGTGTACGGTCTGCACCACCTCGTAGCGGCACTCTTCGCCCAGGGATTGGCTGAGGACCTGGCGGAAGGTGTCCCGCTGGGTCGTGGCCGGCATCGGCGCGGGCGTGTGGAAAACCGCCTCGATCAGCTCGTCATAGTCCGCCGCCGCGTCGCGGCAGTAGTACAGCGCGCCGTAAAGATTGGTTCGGCGGTCGTCAAACGCCGGGAACACAAAGCCCAGCTCCGGCATGCCAACCACCCAGTCGATCGCGCGGTTATGGAACTCCCGCTGCCCGGCGTCATAGCAAAGCGCGGGCTTGCTCATCTTCACGGGGCAGATCACGCACAAAAAATAGGCGTGCTGGCTGTCCCCCGCGTCCTCCTGCAGCGCGCCGTCCTTGGAGCGATAGGGCACGTCGTAAGTATCCCCGGCCACCAAAATCAGGTAGTTTACGCCCAATTCCAAAGACGTGACCACCGTTTCATAAAATTTTTGCAGCGCTTCCGGAGCCGGGTCCGCCCGCAGCGCCATCAGGAGCCGGTGTTCGTCGCTGTCCGCCACCTGCTCGGTGGAAAAGCTGATGTCCACCAGATTCTTCCCCAGCGTGCCAGACAAAGCCTTTTTTAAAAGCGTCAAATATTTTTCCTGCTCGTCCTCCGGCAGCGCGGCCAGCGATTGGTCAAACGTGGACACAATTTGCCGCCGGTCGTCGACATAGCAGCCGTGAATCCGCGTAATGCCGCAGCGCTCTCGTTTGAGATGGCGCCGCAGCTCTGAAATTTCCTTTTCAATCATCCTTTGTTTTCACCTCGCCAGAAACTATACCACACTTTCTTGGAAAAAGCAAAGAAAATCGGATCAGCCCCGGACCCGCTTCGGTTCGGGAACTATGCCTCCGACAGGTACTTTTGTTGCTCAAGTAAAACATCGATCATCCGGGAAACCGCGTTGAGCGTTACCGGGCTGCATTTTTCCAGCTTTGCCGCAAGATCGCGGCTGATAATCGCGTCTTTTCCCGCATAGGGCGTGTCCAGTAAAAAATAATCCGTAAATAATCCGTGCTCTCGCCGAGCGTGCAGGACAGGCGCAGCAGCTTAGACCGCGACAATTTACACTGAGCCGTTTCAATATGGCTCAAATAATTGTTTGAGCCATTGACCATCGCGCTTAGATCGGCTTGGGTCAACCCCTTGGCCAGGCGCAGCTTCCGCACGCGCTGAGCGATTTTTACATAATCGACTTCCATTTGCATCGCAAGCTACCATCCTATTTTTGTTAGATTTTATTGTATAGAATTGTGCTTTTTAAAATAAATTATTATGGTATACTGCTATTTTCGTTAAAATTTATAATATAAAAATTGCCAATTGCCATTGTAGATAAAATTTGCAAGATATTTCCGCTCAAAAGTGTCAAATACGTTCGTAAGAGGGGTAGGACTTTCAAGGACACGCGAAATTCTGGCGCTTCAAAAACAAATTGGAGGTTTTACGATGAAATAAAAAATTCTATGCCTGGTTCTTCCTGGTTCTTGTAGTTGCATTGTTATGCACACTGCTTCCCGCGGCCGCTGTTCCGGCGTTTGCGGAGGATGAGGTTGCCTATCCCGTCGAGGGCGGCAACATCTATTTTAACAAATCCACCGGCGCCATTACAGACTGCGACGGTACCGTCACCCGTGCGGACATCCCCGCCGAGATCGAGGGGGTCGCGGTGACGGCGATCGGAGACAGGGCATTTTATTGGCACGACGCGCTTACGTCGGTGACAATTCCGGACAGCGTGACGACGATTGGAGACGGGACATTTTTTAACTGCCACGCTCTCACGTCGGTGACAATTCCGGACAGTGTGACGGCAATCAAAAGCCATGCATTTTACCGCTGCTATCATTTGGTCATACGGCTGCTATCATTTGGTCAGTGTGTATTTCAAAGAAGACGCACCGGAAATCGGCTACAATGTTTTCATGACAGCCCAGGTGGATCTTTCTGGTGGTGCATGGGTTATCCTCGGCCTGACACTATATTTATATCCAGGGCAAATCCGGCTGGACTTCTCCCACCTGGAACGGTTATCCGACGGCCACATGGGATGGCAAATCAGAAATCCAGCCCACGCAAAATTCCTTCTCGGACGTGGCAAAGAACCGGTTCTACTATAACAAGGTGCTCTGGGCCTACGCGAACAATATCACCGTCGGGGTCGATTCCACCCACTTTGTGCCAAACAATAATTGCACGCGTTGCACGCGCGGCCAGGTGGTGTCCTTTCTCTACCGCAATTACGGCGAATAGGGCAAATTGATTTTTTCCAAAAAACACAGCCACCGGCTTCGCCGGTGGCTTGTGGGGGCCTGGAAGGGCCTACTGCTGGCAAGCATCTGAAAGACGCGCTGAAGATTCTCCCTCTTGCATCACTTGCCTTGCCGCCTATAAATGGGCAATTTTATCCTTTGCCCATTTATAGGCTACCCATTAAAGCAAACTCGCAAGATTAGTATTCTCACTTCGCTCGATGCTTACAACGAAAATTCTTGTATACTCACCTGCATAACCGATGGTTGTTTTTTGCTGCGCAAACAAAGCGAAACCTCCGGCCCTTCTGCCGGAGGTTTTTTCTATCTCTTCCCCTTTTCCACCGCAACGACGTGCAAAATCTGGCCATCCACGGTAAAGCGGATGTCAAATTCCCCGAAGGGCATCCCATACACCCGCTGGGGATCGTGCTGATAGCGCGGGCGGGGGTCCTGCGCCAGCACCTCGCAGGCGGCTTGCCGCAGCCGCTGCGGCAGACAGGCAAGCAAGGCGGCCGGAAAATCCACGTCCAGCAGACACTGCTCCAAGCCGTCCGTATATCCGCCGGTGGCCTCCGGATGGCAGTCGGCATAGGGCAGATACGGTTTGATGTCCAAAATCGGCGTCGAGTCCATCAAATCCGCCCCGGACACATGCAGCACAGGCCCAAATTTGGGCGACAGCTCCAGACGCTCCAGACGCACACAGGAAAGCCCAATGGGATTGGGGCGGAACGGCGAGCGCGTGGCAAACACGCCTACGCGGGTATTGCTGCCCAGGCGCGGCGGGCGTACCGTTGGCGACCACTTCTCCCGCTTCACCTTTGAAAATTCCCAGATCAACCACAGATGGGAAAAGCCCTCGATCCCGCGCAGCGCGTCCGGGTTGCGGTACTCCGGCTCCAGGATCACCTGCGCCCGCAGCGCCGGTACCAAGCCGCTTTGACGCGGTACCCCAAATTTGGTTGGAAAATCGGTACGAATTCGGGCAATCCTATTCATAACGGCACCTTCCATTCTCATGGTCTTCCCCCGCGCCTGTTTCTTCCAGCGTGAATGCAGCGCAAATTTCCAAATCAAAACAGGTTTAATTCGGAGCTTGCAGCTCAAAATTAGTATAATACGTTTCTTGCAAAGTCGCAAGTCAAAATCCGTGAAAAGGTGTGGACATTCATGCCAGTTTATGTTATAATTATTTTGTTAAATTATGCGCATTATCTTGTGGGAAGGAGCTTGCCATGAAAAAACCGCTCGCGGCCAGGCGCCGCCTGATCCATCCTCGCCTGCCTATCATCCTCGTGGTCTTGTTTTGTCTGCAGCCTGTGCTGGATATTCTGTCATACTGGCAAGACGCACTCCATATCCCCTTCTCGTTGTCCTTTGTACCGCGCACAGCCATCTTAATTGCGCTCTTTCTGGGCGGTTACGCGCTGTCGGATAGGAAAAAATACTATTGGATCCTGACTGGCGTGCTGGCCGTTTTTTTCGCCGGGCATGTCTATGCCTGCTATACCAACGGCTACATTTCGATTGTGGAAGATACATCCAATTTTATCCGCGTGCTGCAGCTGCCGATCACTACTTTCGCCATGATTACCTGCCTTCGGTGCAACGCCGAATGTTATGAGGCCATCTGGCGGGGCATCGTCTGTTCGCTGATCATTCTGGCGGTCTCCTTTGTGGTCAGCACCAGCACCGGCACCGAGCCGATGACTTATCCGGATCAAAACGTCGGCGTCCGCGGCTACAGCTTCTGGCCCAACGCCCAGAGCGCGATCCTCAGCCTCAGCGCGCCGATTGCCATCGGGTGGGCCTTGAAAAAATACCAGAAAACCATTTGGGATATGCTTTTGTGTTTTGCGCTGACAACCGTCGCGCTGGCGGTTTTGTATGTCCACGGTACGCGCCTTTCTTACGCGTGTATGCTGATGGCGTCGTTGGGCATGGCCATTGTGGTGTTTATCACCGGCCAGGCGCCGAAGCGCTACGGGGTCATGCTGCTGGGATTCACAGCGATCGGGATCGCCTTGCTGTTCATCTCGCCGGTGTCGGAAAACCAAGAAAAAGTGGACGAAGCGGTGCATATCAAATCGGACGCCGCGGAAAATTTATATATTTTAGGCGAGGCGCAGATGCAAAACGGCGTCAGCTACATTATGACCAGCAACCATTTGGTCGAGCGGGGCACCGGATTGGAAGCCTTTGCCCTCCCCGATCCGCTGACCACCTCCGTCTTTACCGACGTCAAGCCTAACGACTGGCGCTCGGAGTACCTCGCCTATTGCCAGACCATGGGCCTGATTGGCGGCATCAACAGCGTCTACGCGTTCTTGCCGAACGAGAGCATGACGGTTCTGCAGGCCGTGTGCATCGCGGACAACGTATATGAGCGCTACCACGGTGTGCGGGAATTGGACGATTACGTGGGCGACACCTGGTTTGAGCCATATTTGAAGCGGGCGGAAATCTACGGCTTGATTCCTGAGGGCGTGGACGATATGGAAGAGCAGCCCTTAACGCGCGCCGAGGCCGCCTGGCTGATTTACAAGGCGCTTGATTCGTCGGCATTTCCGCAGACCCGCGACGTGGACATGCCCCGCGACGTCACGCCCGACACCCCCTACGCCCAGGAGATTACAACGCTTTTCCAGGCGGGTCTGATCACCGGCCATTATCCGTCGGAGTATTTCCGCCCCAGCGGGAAGATTACCCGGGGCGACTTTATCGCGATGCTGGCCTCTGCCATTCACCCGGATTTCCGTATCTGCGACGAGGGCTACACGCCGCTGTCTGTGGCGATGCCAAAGATCGATTTGTCCGGCGTGACGGACGAGATGTGGGTTGACGGCGCTATGAACACGGTCTATAGTCACTTTATTAACGGGCTTGTCAGCCGGTTCGGCCTGCGCACGGTGCTGAAATTCTATGACTATTCGCTGGATACGGAAACCCTGATCAGTGAGCGGGAGTTTAAGCTGCAATTTTGCCGCATGCTGATGGCCGAATCTACGCCCATCTCCCGGCTGTTTGGGCTGGAGGTCTCGCGCATGATCTATGGCGGCACCAGCTACGATGTGGAAAACGACTTTCACGGCATCTACTTCCTCTATGGCTGGGTAGGTCTGGCACTTTTGGTGGCTTTCCTGGGCTATTTTGCCTGGCTGATTCTCCGGGCGCTGTTCCGCGACTTTAAGCGCTATTTTACGCTGGAATCCGGCGCAGTGGGGATCGCCCTGGTCGCCAGTCTGGTACACGCCTATTTTACCTGCGGCGTGCTGCGCCGCGCCAATACGCTGTTCTACTGCGCGGGCCTTTTGGCCATGACCTACTATTTATTTGTACTCAAAAAATATCCGGATCGCGAGGAATGCAAAACGTCAGAACATGCGGACGGAGGAGCAGCCAATGCGCTTTAGTGTCATCGTCCCGGTTTTCAATGTGGCCGATTACCTGCAAAAATGCGTTGATTCCATTCTGGCCAACGATTGCTCGGACTGTGAAATTCTGCTGATTGACGACGGCTCCACAGACGGCCGCAGCGGCGCCCTGTGCGACGCCATTGCGGCCGCGCAGCCGCAGATTATCCGCGCCGTCCACAAGCCCAACGGCGGCCTCGGTGACGCCCGCAATGCCGGCATCGACCAGGCAAAAGGGGACTATCTGGTGTTCATCGACAGCGACGACTACATTGCGCCGGACTATCTTTCCACCATTTCCGCCCAAATCGATCAGACGCCCGCAGACATCTATACCTTTGACTTTTTCTGCGCCTATCCCAATCGGACGGAGCACTATGCCAACTGTGATTGCCTGCCGAAAGGGGCCGCGTTCACGCTCGCCCAATGTCCGCAGCTTCTGCTCTGCTCCCCCACCGCTTGGTCGCGCGTCTGGAAACGGTCGCTGTTTGTGTCGACGGGGATCCGTTATCCCTGCCGCGTTTGGTACGAGGACATCCGCACATCCGGTAAGCTGTTCGCCCAGGCCGAAAGCATTGTGGCGGTGCCCAAGGCGCTTTATTACTATGTCATCCGCGAAAACTCCATCACCCATAATAAAAATGTCGATCGAAACCGCCAGATTTTGGAGGCAATGGAGGATCTGATCTCTTATTTTCAGGCGCACGGCCTATTCGAAACCTACCGTAAGGAGCTGTGCCATCTGACGATTGAACATGTTTTGATCGTCGCCAGCGTCCGGGTCCTGCGGTGCGACCGGCGTCATCCGTTGCTGGCGGAGTTCCGCGCCTACGTGGAGCGGACGTTTCCCGATTACCGCTCGGATCCCTATCCCCTGCCGGCGGCCAAACGGTTGGCCTACTGGCTAATTTTACACAGAGCATACGGCTTGGCCGCCCTGCTGTTCGCTTTGAAGGACAAGCTGCCCCAGGGCGCTCCCATGCAAGAAAAAAATGCCGGCCTTCCGGCTAGGAAAGGATGAAACCCATATGCCTGGACGTTCCGCGGTGATTTTTGTGCCGGACGACGCCAAAACGCCGCTGCCATTGATGCTCTACCCTATCATGGGGACACCGCTGCTGACCTGGCTGGTCTGGTCTTTGGGCCTGTCCGGCGTCAAACGATTTTTTCTGGTCTGCCCGGACGCCTACCTGGAGCAGGCGAAAGCCTGCTTTCCGCCGGACGCTGGCCTGGCCGCCAGCCGCGACCACGCGGACTTGCTGCGCGTCTTCTTATCTGCCGCCGGGGATAACGAAGAGGAAATTGACGTAGTAACCGGTCCGGCGGTCTATCTTCCGCCCACGTTCTCCTCTGATCCGGCGCGCGAGGGTGAGCCGGTGGGCGCCTGTATCTGCCACGTGTCCCGCCAGACCTTGCTGGACGCTTTGGACGACGAATTTCTGTTCAGCCAATTCCTGCTGGACAACGCCAGCGCCTACACCAGTCGGGACGGAATGTTCTCCGTTTCAAAACCGGTGGACTTGGCCCGTTGGGCCGCTCCCTTGCGCCATCTGCGTCTGGCCCAATTGATTCGCGACGGCGTTGAGATCTGGGATTGGGACAACTGCTACGTAGATCCGGCGGCGAAGGTGGGCGCCGGCACGGTGTTGATGCCCGGCACCATCATCCGCGGGCCATCCAGGATCGGCTATGGCTGTATCCTCGGCCCTAACGCGTTCATTGAGAATTCCGCCGTCGGCAATCACTGTACCATCAACGCCTCGCACGTCTGCCGTGCAAAAATTGCCAACGCCGTGGATGTCGGCCCCTATGCCCATATCCGTCCGGACAGCGTGTTGGATCCAGGGGTCAAGATCGGCAACTTTGTGGAGGTTAAAAAGTCCCATATCGGGGCGGACACCTGGGCCTCCCACCTGAGCTACATCGGTGACAGCGAGGTTGGCAAACATTGCAACCTTGGCTGCGGCACGGTTACGGTCAACTTTGACCGGGTGAAGAAACATCAAACCGTGATAGACGATCGCGCCTTTGTCGGCTGCAACTCCAGCTTGATCGCGCCTGTGAAGGTAGGCGCGGGCGCCTATATCGCAGCCGGTTCCGTCATCACCAACGACGTTCCGCCCGACGCGCTCGCCATCTCGCGCCCCAATCAGTCCGTCAAAAAGGAATGGGCCGTAAAACACAAGACGGTCAACTCCAATGAACATAAAGAGAGGTAACTATGATCGTACACGGAACAGAAATTAAAGTCTTTTGCGGCAACGCCAACCCCGCGTTCGCCCACGGGATCTGCCGGGAACTCGGCATCACCCTGGGCGATTGCGAGGTAAAATCCTTTTCTGACGGTGAAATCAACGTGCTGGTCAACGAGATCGTCCGCGGCCGCGATGGATTTTTGGTACAGTCCACCAGCACACCGGTCAACGACAACCTGATGGAGCTTTTGGTTCTCACGGACGCGCTCAAGCGGGCCTCCGCCGGGCGCATCACCGCCGTGATCCCCTATTTTGGCTATGCCCGGCAGGATCGCAAAACCAAGGGCAGGGACCCCATCACTGCCAAACTGGTGGCCAATATGATTACGACCGCCGGGGCAGACCGCATTTTGACCATGGATCTGCACGCGGCGCAAATTCAGGGCTTTTTTGACATCCCCCTGGATCACCTGCAGGGGACGCAGATATTTGCGTCGTACTATCTGAAAAAATTCCCGGAAGATCGGTTCGACCACGACCAGTTTGTAGTCGTCTCCCCGGACGTTGGCTCCGTCTCCCGTGCCAGAGATTTCGCTAAGCGGATGCATATGAGTCTGGCCATCGTGGACAAGCGCCGTCCCAAAGCGAACCAGAGCGAGGTTATGCACGTCATTGGCGACGTGAAGGACAAAGCCTGTATTTTGTTTGACGATATGGTCGATACCGCGGGTTCCCTATGCAACGCCGCGGAATCGTTAAAACGGATCGGCGGCGCGGCAAAGATCTACGCCTGCGCCACGCATGGGGTGCTGTCCGGCAACGCGTGCGCCCGAATCGAGGAAAGTGCGATCGAAGAGTTGATGCTGACAAACACCATCCGTATGCCCGACGGATATGCCGGCCAAAAAATTCGCCAGCTGGACGTGAGTCCTTTGTTTGCGAAGGCCATTCGCTGCATCTACGACAGCACCTCTATTTCGGCGCTGTTCTGATATGCTGTTTCGCAAGGCAAACTGCGACTGGCTGATCGTGGGATTGGGCAATCCCGGCGGCAAGTACCAGCGCACCCGCCACAACGTGGGCTTTCGGGCTGTGTCCTTGCTGGCGCGGCAGCAGGGCGTTAAAATTGACAAGAGCAAGTTTTCCGGACTCACCGCCATGACCACGCTGGAGGGCCAAAGGGTGCTGCTGTTGCTGCCGCAGACCTTTATGAATCTGTCCGGCCAGTCTGTGCGGCAAGCGGCGAATTACTATAAAATCCCCCCGGAACGGGTTTTGGTGATCTTTGACGATATCTCCCTACCTGTTGGCAAACTGCGCGTGCGGCCCCATGGCTCCGCCGGTGGCCACAACGGCGTCAAGTCCATCATCGCGGAGCTGAATTCTCAGGAATTTCCCAGGATTAAAGTGGGCGTCGGCGCCAAGCCGGATCCCGATTACGATCTGGCCGACTGGGTTCTGTCCAGCTTTTCATCCGCCGAGGAAAAAGTGCTTGCTTCAGTGCTGGAACGCGCCGCGGATGCTGTGCCGGAAATTTTATCCCACGGCGTTTTAGAAGCCATGAACCGGTATAATGGCCTCTAGGAAATCATACAATTTGGAATAGACCCCGGAAAGCAGCGCAAGCGCCGCTTTCCGCATTGTTACGTTGGCAACCTTTACTTTTGAGGAAATATCCATGGAGCTTCTGTGCAAAGCGCTTGCCAAGCTGCCGGCTTTTGCCCAGCTGCTGCAAGCCCAGGAACAAAACCAGCCCGTCGCCATCTCCGGCGGCGGCCGTATTAACCAGAGCCATCTCATCGCCGCCTACCGCGCCCACACAGGCCGCCCGGTGATCGCCATCTGCCAGGACGATCTGGCCGCGCAGCGGGTGGCGGCTGAATTGGAGGCCTTTTTGGGCGAACCCGTCAACTTTCTCCCCACGCGGGATATGACCTTTTACGACGCCGCCGGCGTCTCCCGCGAGTGGGAACAAAAGCGCCTGCGCCAGCTGTACCAATTGGCCGCCGGGCAGACGCGAATCCTCGTTTTGTCCTATGGCGCCGCCGCGCTGCGAACCATTCCCAAGGCGACGCTCTTCGCCGCCGCGCTGAAATTGCGCCAGGGCGGGCAATACGATCCGGAACAGCTGACGCAGAGCCTGCTGCGCGCCGGATACACCCGGTGCAGCCTGGTAGAGGGCGTCGGCCAGTTTGCCGTTCGCGGCGGAATCCTAGACGTCTACTCCCCCGGCTGCGACCAGCCGGTACGGGCCGAATTTTTCGGTGACGAGCTGGACGCCATGGGATTTTTCGACCCCATGACCCAGCGCCGTACAGAGAATATCACCGAGGCGCTGATCCTCCCCGTGTGTGAAACCCAGCCGCAGCTGCACCCGGGCGGGATTCGCGGCCTGTGCGATGATCTGTGCGCCCTGATCGCCCGGCAAAAGCGCCGGAAAAAGCCCAACACGGCGCTGCTCCAAACGCTGACGCAGGACTTGGAGCGCCTGGAAAACCGTCTGCCGATGCCGGCGGCGGACCGCTATATGGCGCTGATCTATCCGGAATTTGCCTGCGCCGCAAACTATTTTCCGGCGGAGAGCACCGTTTTCTTCTGCGACCACGGGAATTTGCGCCGCGCCGCCAATTTGAACCTCCAGCAGATCGGGATGCAGCTGGACAATCTGCTGCAAAGCGGCATTTTATTCGGGGATCTTTGCGACTTTTCCCGCCCTTGGGAGGACTTCTGCGGCGATCTGCGCGGGAAAATGGTCGTCTATCTGGACGCGTTTCTTTCAGCCGCCTATCCAGAGGCCTTGCCGCCGCGCCAGCTTTTGGACTTTACAGCCAAGCAACTGCCCTCCTACGGCGGCAATCTGGACGCCGCCGTAACCGACCTGACGTTTTACCAGCGCCACGACTACGCCACTTTGGTTCTGTGCGGCACGCGCCGCCGGGCGGAACTTTTGGCGGCGATGCTGCGCGAGCGGAACCTGTCCGCGTTTTTGGCCTTTCCCGCCGAGCATCTGCCCAAACCCGGCCAAATTTTGCTGGTGGACGGCAGCATCCCCAATGGGATGGAGTACCCGGAACTGAAATTTGCCGTGCTGACCGAGGGGCAGCTGACCGCCAGCCCGGTCAAGAAACGCGCGCCCGCGAAAAAGACCACCAACCGGCAAAAGCTGAATACTTTTACCGATCTGTCCCCCGGCGATCTGATCGTCCACGAGCACCATGGCATCGGTCGGTATATCGGCATGGAGCAGATGAAGATTGACGGGGTTGTGAAGGACTATGTAAAAATCGCCTACCAGGGCAGCGACACGCTCTATGTCCCCGCGACCCAACTGGATCTGATCTCCAAATATATCGGCAACGGCGAGGCCGCCGCCGTAAAACTCAACCGCTTGGGCAGCGACGCCTGGCACAAGACCAAATCCCGCGCCAAATCCGCCGTCAAGGACTTGGCCGCCAGTCTGATCCAGCTGTATGCCGAGCGCAGGCGCTGTCCGGGCTATGCCTTTTCTGCCGACAGCCCGTGGCAGGCGGAATTTGAGGACAGCTTTCCTTACGTGGAGACCGAAGACCAGCTGCGCTGCATCGCAGAGATCAAGGCAGATATGGAATCGCCCGTCCCCATGGACCGCCTGCTGTGCGGCGACGTTGGCTACGGCAAAACGGAGGTTGCGCTGCGCGCCGCGATGAAAGCTATTTTGGACGGCAAACAGGTCGCGATTCTCGTCCCGACCACCGTTCTGGCGCAGCAGCACTACGTCACCTGCGTCAACCGCTTTCGCGGCTTCCCGGTCAATATCCATGTACTGTCCCGTTTCCGCACCCCGGCCCAGCTGAAAAAAACAATGGCCGATATGCGCAGCGGCACGGCAGATCTCGTCATCGGCACCCATAAGCTGCTGCAAAAAGACGTCGTGTTTAAAAATTTAGGTCTGCTGATCGTGGACGAGGAGCAGCGCTTTGGCGTAACCCATAAAGAAAGACTGAAGGAACTTTCCCGTGGCGTGGACGTCTTAACTTTATCCGCCACCCCCATTCCGCGGACACTGAATATGGCTCTTTCCGGCATCCGGGACATGTCCACCATCGAGGAACCGCCCCAGGACCGCTACCCGGTGCAGACCTTTGTTATGGAGCATGAAGAAACGGTGCTGCTCGACGCCATGCGCCGGGAGATTGAGCGCGGCGGACAGGTATACTACCTGCACAATCGGGTGGAGAGCATCGAACAGTGCGCCGCACACATTCAGCAGCAACTGCCGGAGATCCGCGTTGGCATCGCCCACGGGCAGATGAACGAGGAACAGCTGGGCGACGTCATGCAGGAGACGGCCGACGGCACGGTGCAGATCCTGGTCTGTACCACCATCATCGAAACCGGCATTGACATTCCCAACGTGAACACCCTGATCATTGAAGACGCCGACCGCCTGGGCCTCGCCCAGCTGCACCAGATCCGCGGCCGCGTGGGTCGCAGCAACCGGCACGCTTTCGCCTATCTGACCTTCCGGCGGGGCAAGGTACTCAGCGAGGTCGCGGAAAAGCGCCTGAGCGCTATCCGGGACTTTGCAGAGTTTGGCTCCGGGTTTAAGATCGCCATGCGTGATCTGGAAATTCGCGGCGCGGGCAATCTGCTCGGCGCGGAGCAGTCGGGCCATATGATTTCGGTGGGCTATGACCTGTACCTGAAGCTGCTGGAAGACGCCGTGCTGGAACAGCGAGGCGAGGAAAAGCCGGTCGTTACCGAGTGCACCGCCGACCTGTCAGTACCCGCCAGCATCAGCGAGGAGTATGTGGCCTCCGGCGAGCAGCGCATGGATCTGTACCGACGAATGGCCGCCATCCGCAGCCAGGACGACGCCGACGAGCTTTTGGATGAAATGGTCGACCGCTACGGCGACCCGCCCAAGGGCGTGATGAACCTGATCGCCATCGCGCTGCTCCGGGCGGACGCAATAGGCGCGGAAATTAGCGACATCAGCCAGAAAAACGGGCAGCTGCAGTTCACCACAGCCAGCGCCAATTTAAACGCTGTGTCCCAAGTCTGCGCGGCGCAGGAGTTCCGCGGGAGGTTGTTCTTCTCCCCCAAGAGCGACAAGCCGGTGATTCTCCTCAAGCTCCTGCCGGACGACGACCCGCTCAAGCTGGCCCAGCGGTTCGTACGCCAATATCGGTCTTATTGTCTTGCGCGGCCGATGTGAACCGGAATCCTCTAGATTTGCCGCAAAATTGACAAAATGATGCAGTTTTGATGGCGCGATGTCTGAAAATACTATTAACAAACAAAGCGTGAAAAATTTTCTAAATGTTTCCTTTTTGTAATCGCATTCTGTAAAAAATTGTTTTATAATACAAGGTATAAGCATATGAACCGGTAAGGCTAAGGTACCGCCACCGGCAACGATACAAACCCATATAGAAAATTAGTAGCTTAATGGATTAGGAGAACAAAAATGGCAAGAGGAAAATTTGAAAAAAGTCGTGTACCCATACAGTCCCAGTCGGAGCCGTCTGAAAAAAAGTCCCATGTCCTGCGCAATACGTTGATCATCTGCTGCGCCGTGCTGGTGATCGCAGCGGGCGGTGCCGCGGCGTGGTTCTTTCTGTTTCGGAACAACAATGACACGATTGCAAATAACGTATATATCGCCGGCGTCGATTTGGGCGGCATGACCAAAGAGGAAGCCACGCAGGCCATTCAGGCCGCCATGGACGAAAGCTACGGCAGCCATAATATGTCCGTCACGTTTTTGCGTGCGCGGCAAGAGGAGGAACTGATCAAGGCCACCATTGAGAAGGTGGAGATTCCCACGGATTTGAGCGAGTTCTTTGTGGCCGCCAGCGCGCCGGAGGTGGACCTGGATCAGCTGGAAGTAGACCCGGATACCGTCAAACCGGAGGTCGAGGAAGCGCCCTCCGAGATTACCCAGCCGGAGGCAAGCGAGCCGTCGGAACCGGAGACGCCTTCCCGCCCCGATGGGAAAGAGGAATTTTCCAGTTTGGAGCTGACGCCCTCCGAGGTAGGGTTGTCCGTGGACATCACAGCCGCTGTGGAAGACGCCTACCAGGTGGGCCGCGGCAGATTCCGCGTCACCGCGCCCGCCGAGCCGTATGATCTGGACATCTCCAAGTACTTGAGCGTCGATCAGGATTATATCCATTCGAAGCTGGACCGCATGGCGACGGAGATCAACTCCGAATTCATCCCGGCGGAAATTCTGGAGACCACCACCCAAATCGAGGTTCCCGCTGAGAAAGAGGATCAAAAGCCGACGACCAAAACCGTGGATGCGTTAGAGATTACTGTGGGCAATGTGGGATCCCAACTGGACGTTGAGGCCTTGTATGACCAGATCCTCAATGCCTATAAGGAGCGGTCCTTCTCGCTGGAATTTGACGTGGAAGTCAACTATCCCGACGTCATCGATCTCGACGCGCTTATGAAGCAATACGGCAAGGAATGGGCCAACGCCACCTTTGACCCGGAAACATTTGATATTATCGAGGAAAAACCCGGCTTCGGCTTTGATAAGGAAACAGTCTATAACCAACTGATCGCCGCGAAGCCCGGGGATAAGATTATCGTCCCGCTGACGGATCTCAACGCGCCCATAACGGCGGCTATGCTGAAGGAAAAGCTGTTTGCCGACGTGCTAGCGGAATACGATACGCCGCATACTGCAATTCCCGACCGCACCAAGAACCTGGAGCTGGCCTGCGAGGCGATCAACGGCACCATTCTCAAGCCCGGCGGGGAGTTCTCCTTCAACAAGGTCGTGGGCGAACGCACCGAGGACAAGGGCTACCGTCCCGCGACGGCCTATCTCGCCGGCGGCATTTCGCAGCCGGAAACCGGCGGCGGCGTATGCCAGGTTGCATCGACCCTGTACATGTGCGCGCTGCTGGCAGATCTGGAGATCACGCAGCGGACAGAGCATATGTATCAGGTCACCTATGTTCCCCAGGGCCTGGACGCCACCATCTATTGGGGATATCTCGACTTCTGCTTTGTCAACAACACCAACTATCCCATTCGAATTGATGCGTCGGTATCCGATGGCTATGTACACATCAAGTTCATTGGTACGCAAACTCATGATTACACCGTAGAATTATACAGCGTTTGCACCGGCCAGGATGAAAACGGCATCAGCTACGCCTCCTATATGCGCAAATACGATCTCGACGGCAACTTGATTTCCGACAGCAAGATTGACAACAGCACCTATATGTTCCACAAGGAGAATACCGATCCCGCGCCGACCGAGACGGAACCCCCGACCGAGACGGAACCTCCGACGGAACCGACGGAACCAACCGAGCCGCCTGAGCCATCCACGGAACCGACGGAGCCGCCGGAACCCTCCACAGAGCCGACCGAGCCGCCGACTGAGCCGACCGAACCGACTGAGCCATCTACAGAGCCGACCGAACCGCCGACTGAGCCGACCGATACGCCAACGGAACCCTAGAAAATTTTCCATATCACCCTCGCGGACATACTCTGTCCGTGGGGGTATTGGTGTTTTATCCGGCGTAACTGGCAGCAATTGCCGGCGGTTTCCCACCGGCAATTGCGATTTGTCAAAGCTCCTTATCAGAGGATTTTATACACGAATCATATCTATTTTGGTGGTGATTTTCAATGAGACGATGGATTTGTCTTTTCCTTATAACGGCAATGCTATTTTCTCTGGCGGCTTGCGCGGACTCCGAGTCAGGCGAAACGGTGGATCTGGCGCCCGGTATCGCCTATTTAGACGCGCAGGAAAGCCGCGACCCAGCGGTCGTCGTGGCGGCGATCCAGGAAATCGAGGCGCAGCGGCTGCAGGCCCAGCGGGACGAACTGATGCATCAGTTGGTCTCCGGAGAGCAGGACGTCTGGTCGATGTTTCAAGATTCAGTGATTTTGGGGGATTCCCGGGCAGTCGGCTTCTCCTACTACAATTTTTTGAGCGAGGAGCAGGTCTTGGCGGCCAGCGGCGAAAATATCTTTGCCGTAGAGGATCACTATGACGAAATCCGTGCTTTGAATCCCTCTTATATCTATCTGTGCTACGGGCTAAATGACATCATCTTTTGGGACAGCGCCGAGAGCTTTGCGGAAGGCTTTGGCGAAATGCTGGAGGGTTTGCAGCGGGAGTTTCCCAACGCCACCTTGATTGTCAGCTCTATTATCTCTATTTATGACCCCGCTTTTGAAAAAGAGAGCGATTGGTATGCGCTGCCGGATTACAGCGCTGCTTTGGAGCGCTATTGCAACGAACACGGCATCGCCTTTGCCAATTCAGACGACCTGTGCGCCGAACACTCAGATCTGTGGCAGCCCGACGGCATCCACCTGATGCCCGACTTCTACCCCTACTGGGGCAGCAATCTGATTTTAACCATGCTGGAACACACGGGAGAATCTTCCTGAGTTGTGTCTTTCTTCAGAGAAAACCCCGCGCGCGGGCGGCCATGACACACCGCAAGCAATCGTCCCATTCGGGCGGCTTTTCCGGCGTCCGCGTCGCAGGAGAATTTGTTCGGATTGAGAAATACAGAGAAAAAGGAGAACATAGATGAAGTCAACCATCCTAGAGTTGTCGCGTTGGCTGTTTGCAGCGGCGGCGGTGATTTTCATCGGCACAAGCGTCTTGGACAGCGGCGGCGGCAGCGACGCGTCCCTGGAAGAAGTGGAATCTGCTGTAACGGCGGTTCTGGACATGCAGACCATGCAAGCCGCGGACAACCAAATGATTCGGCGGCTGTATGCGCTCGATCCGGCGGAATATGAGGGCATCGTCCTCTACTATCCGACAACCAACATGGGTGCGGAGGAACTGCTGATCGTAAAACTGGCCGACACCGCACAGCAAGCAGCCGTGGCGGACGCTGTCCAGGCCAGACTGGAAACCCAAAAGAACAGTTTTGAGGGCTATGGCATCGAACAATACGATCTGCTGACCAACAACTCCGTGCTGGAAGTGCAAGGCAATTTCATTTTGTTCGTGGTCAACCCCGCCTCCTCCGACGCCGTGACGGCGTTCCTGGACGCACTGTAAGGAGGGTTGGCGATGGCATTTAGTAACATTTTTTTCCTATTTGTATTTTTGCCGGTCAGTCTGATTTTATACCATATTGTACCACGCGCGCTCAAAAACGCGGTACTGCTTCTCACCGGCCTGGTGTTTTTCTCCTGGGGTACGCCTTCGTATCTGATTTTGATGCTCTGCGGCACGGCTTTTTGTTATTTTTCCGGTTTGTTGATGGAGCAGCAGCGCGAGCAAGGGCAAGCTACCCGGGTCAAGCTCACCATGTACTCCGCCGTGATCTTTTGCCTGCTGCTCCTGGGCTTCTATAAGTATTATGGGTTTCTGGTGGACAATCTCAACCGTCTGCTGGGTACCACGTTCAAAAATCCCGACTTGCCCTTGCCCATCGGCATCTCCTTCTACACTTTCTCCATGCTCTCCTATCTGCTGGATGTATACCACGAAAAAGCGCCGGCGCTCCATAATCCGCTGGACTTCGGCGTATACATCGCGTTCTTCCCCAAGCTGGTCTCCGGCCCCATTGTAAAATACGCGGATATGTACGCGCAGATCCGGGAGCGCAAAATGACAAGCGGGCAGTTTGGCGCGGGCGTGCGGCTGTTTTTGATCGGGCTTGGGAAGAAAGTACTCTTGTCCAACACCATCGGCGTGACGTTCAACGCCCTGTTCGCGCTGCCCACCTCCTCCCTTTCGGGCGCCAGCGCATGGCTGGGCGCGGTTTGCTACAGCCTGATGCTCTACTTTGACTTCAGCGGCTATTCCGACATGGCCATCGGTCTGGCGCAGCTGTTCGGTTTTCAATTTCAGCCAAACTTCAACTATCCCTATCTCTCCTCCAGCATCACGGATTTCTGGCGGCGCTGGCACATCTCCCTCGGATTATGGTTCCGGGAGTATGTGTATATCCCGCTGGGCGGCAGCCGGGTCAGCACAAAGCTGATTATCCGCAATCTGCTGGTAGTCTGGGCGCTGACAGGCATCTGGCACGGCGCCAGCTGGAATTTCATCGTCTGGGGACTGTACTATGGCGTACTGCTGATTTTGGAAAAATTCGTGCTTAAGCGGCTTGTGGAAAAGCTTCCCGGCGCCCTGCGCCACATCCTGACGCTTGTGCTTGTGGTGATCGGCTGGGTGTTCTTTTTCTCCAATTCCCTGGGCGGCGCGCTGTCGTGGCTCGGCAGAATGTTCTTTGTCGGCCCATTTATGGACGCCACCGCCAAATACTATTTCAGCGGCTGCTGGCCGCTGCTCCTAATTGGCATTTTCGCCTGTACGCCCATCGGTACGCACCTAGGCAGCCGCGTCTACCGCAGCAAGTCCAGGGTGTCCATGGCCTTGTCAATCGCATTTTTTGCCTGTATTTTACTTCTGTCCATTGCGGGGATGATGAATGACACCTATTCGTTCGTCTTCTATTCCCAATTCTGATCGGAGGCGACCCATTTGAACGAAACACAACCGACTACTCCCCGCGCGGTCCGCAGAAATCGCGCCCGCCAGCACTATCGGAAAAGGCGCCGTTTGCAGGGAACCCTTTTGGCGATTCTGCTGTTTGGCGTTGTGGCGTTTTTTACGCTCCTGAATCTTCTGTCCGCGGATCGGACGTATTCGGAAAATGAAAACCGGATGTTGGCACAGGCTCCGGAATTTTCCTGGAGCAGTCTCTGGGACGGCAGCTATTTCGACGGCTGGGTGAGCTATATCACCGACCAATTTCCCGGACGGGATGCCTGGATTTCCCTCAAGCTGCGCTTTGACAAGCTCACCGGCAAGAAGGAATCCAACGGCGTATACCTGTGTGACGACGGCTATCTGATGGAAATTCCCACCCAACCGGACGCGGAATTGGCCCAGCGCAACGTGGACGCCATCAACGCCTTTGCCGCGCGCCATTCGGATCTAAACATCATGATGACGGTCGTACCCAACGCGTTCTATGTAAAATCGGATTTACTGCCCAACAACGCGCCTACGCGCGATCAGCGCTCCGACCTTGCGGAATTGAGCAGCCGCTTGGACGTCACCTTCATCGATGTGACCGATGCGCTGCTGGCCCACAAGGACGAACAGCTGTATTACCGCACCGACCACCACTGGACCAGTCTCGGCGCGTATTACGCTTTCCAGGCCATGGCGCCGCAGATGGGGATTTTGAATCCCATTCAAAATTATGACGTCTACCCCATCTCGGACTCCTTTGAGGGAACCCTCTCGTCGAAGAGCGGCAGCCACACGGTGAAGGACACCATTGAAATCTACGTCCCACAGACGCCGGTAGAGTACACCGTCAATTATTCCGACGGCGAGCAGCCCACGTGTTCGCTCTATGTGCGGGACTGTCTGAATGACAAGGATCAATACACCGTTTTTTTTGGCGGCAACCATCCGCGCATCGACATCGACACAACCGCCGATACGCAGCGGGTTCTCTTGCTGGTCA
The DNA here is from genome assembly GCA_964450645.1 of uncultured Oscillospiraceae bacterium. Lineage (GTDB taxonomy): Bacteria > Bacillota > Clostridia > Oscillospirales > Oscillospiraceae > JAKSPM01. The sequence goes on from CAYVEB010000013.1 coordinate 33,751, forward strand.
AGGATTCCTACGCCAATTGCTTCGTCCAGTTCCTCACGCCTTACTTTGACCGTATTCTCATCACCGATCCGCGGTATTTTTACGACAGCGCGGACGCGCTGATTGCGCGGGAGGGCGTCACCGACGTGCTGCTGCTCTACAACGCCAGCACCTATTTTGCGGATACTTCCCTGGCGGATATGCTGGGTACAGCTGAATAACTGTTGCGTGCCAGAGGGAACTCCTCTGGCACGCATTATTTGCCTGAATAGAAATTCTAACCGCGCGCCATTGAAATTCATGGCGAAATATGTTATGATGTAAATAATTACGCGGAACCGTTGTTGAATTCTGCGGACGGGAGGTGTTCGGATGCGGCGGTTTGTATGGCTTATCCTGTGCCTGTGCTGTTTGGTTGTCTGCGTCAACGCTGCGGGCGCCGCTGACACAGAAATTACCTCCATGACCACGGATATTCAGCTGCTGGAAGACGGCTCTTGCACGGTTACGTCGAATATCTCCGTCCGTTTTTCGGGCAACGACGTCAGCTTCGTCATTCCCCTCGGCGAGGACGCGGACGATCCTTCCATCGGCATCGCCGCGTCGGAAGAGGTTATCAACAACGTCACTTGCTATGTTTTGACCAACAGCGTCGGCTTTACCGGGCAGCAGACATTTTCTGTCACCTACCGTCTGCCCTGCCAGGTAACGCCGGGTGAGGGCGTACAGCACCTGAATCTGTCCGTCCTGGCCCCCGGCTTCACCTGCCCCATCGACCAATGGACGTTTACAATCCATTTCCCCGCCGATTTTGACGCCGTGCCGGAGCTGTTTTCCGGCTACCACGGCGACACCGCTTTCAACGATTTTGATATTCAAACCGAAGGCGGCACCTATACCGGCCAGATGCTCACCGTCATGCAGGATCATGACAGTCTCCGTCTGCGCATGGATCTCCCGGACGGCTACTTTGATCTGCGTAATATGCCCGGGAAAACCCGTTCCATTGACTTGTACATCTTCCTGGGCGCGGCAGTTTTGGCCGTGCTGTACTGGCTGTTCTGGCTGCGCAATGGTATTCCGCTGCCCAAAAGGCGCAAGCAGCCCCCGGCAAATGTGACAGCTGGGGAGATCGGTTACCAGCTGTCCTGCGAGCAGCCGGATCTGGCGTCCCTCGTGATGCATTGGGCCGACTTGGGTTATTTGACAATTCTCCGCAGCCGCAAGGGGCGCGTGGTGCTCTCCCG
>CAYVEB010000013.1:34986-48711 GCA_964450645.1 uncultured Oscillospiraceae bacterium
CGATGATGATGACCGGCGCCTTCTCCGCGGGTGCTCTCCCGGCGGATCGACATGGGAAACGAGCGCCGCAGTATCGAGGCAAAACTGTTTGCAGCGCTTTTCCGGCGCGGAAACACCTGCGATGTGCAAAGTCCGCGCTATCAAAACGCCGCCAAGCGGATGCGCCGGCCGTTTTCCGCTTACAGCGCCAGGCGCATGTTCGAATCCCGCAGCGGCAGCGTATGGCTGCTGCGCATTTTGGGGCTGATCGCGGCATACGCGGTGCATTTTATGACGTTTGACCTGTTGCTGGGCGCCTTTTCCGCGCGGTGGATTTTGATCCCGCTGCTGTCGGCGTTCGCGTGCGTACTCTCCTGGAAAATTCAGCAGGGCGTGATCTCCGCGCTGCGCCGCAGATGGAAACGGCCTGCCTGCTGGGCACTGGCCAGTGCGCTTGCATTGCTGCTTGTGGCAAGCATCGCAAACAACAGCGGCATAATGGTGCTGCAAATTCTATTGCAAGTGTTCATCGGCGCCGTCGGGATGTACGGCGGGATGCGCAGCCGCAACGGCTGGGAGCTTCTGCTGCTGATTTTAGGTTTTCGGAGCCATCTGCGGCGCCTGTCGGGCGCGGAGGTGCGCAAGGCGCTACGCCGGGATCCTCTCTACTTTTACCACATGCTGCCCTATGCCGAGGCGATGGGTTTTGGCCGAACCTTTGCCAAGCATTTTGGCGGCATCAAGCTCGAACCTTGCGACTGGCTGCAGAACGCCAAACGCACCCCGACCACGGCGCTGGGATTTTACGAACTGTATGCCTCCATTGTCGCGACCATGCGCAAGGAGGACAAGCCGAATCCGCTGACGATTTTCATCCGCGGCCGGCATACCCGGCACAAGCGTGCCAGCCAGCGGCGCGCCAGGAATTACAGCACTCCGCGCGGCGCGCCTGTGCCCGTGCCGGAACCCGTCGCCCAAACGCCCTATGTCCGGCCCCATCGGCGTATTCCGCCGGATCCGGACGTCTGAAACACTAAAAAAGGAGTCATTCCATGCAGTATCGCTTCTATGCCCTGATCTCCCGGATGCGCTACATCACGCGCTGGGGACTGATGCGCAATACGTTTTCGGAAAATATTCAAGAACACAGCCATATGGTGGCGGTTCTGGCCCACGCCCTGGCGCTGATTCAGCGGGATATTTTGGGCGGCGATGCCGATCCGGACCGCTGCGCGACCGCCGCCTTGTTTCACGATGCCAGCGAGATTTTGACCGGCGATTTGGCGACGCCGATTAAATATTACAATCCCGCCATCAAATCGGCCTACAAACAAATTGAGCGCGTGAGCGGCGAAAAGCTCCTGGCAATGCTTCCGCCAGAGCTGCGCGACAGCTACCGGCCGCATATTTTAGAGAACGATCCCTCGGTACGCGACCTCGTAAAAGCCGCGGATAAGCTGTCGGCCCATATTAAGTGCATTGAAGAGTTGAAAGCGGGAAACGCGGAATTTGAGTCCGCGGCGAAGCAGACCCGGCTCGCGCTGGAGCAGATGCACCTGCCGGCGCTGGACTGGTTCATGGAACATTGCCTGGAAAGTTTCAGCCTGAACCTGGACGAGTTGGAGTAGTTTTTTTCATAACAGCGTGGAAAAATATGCCTATAAATGTCAGAAATTGTAAAAAAAATTTAAAATGCTGTTGACAGAAGTTTTTTTATCGTGTATTTTATATTAGGATGTAAAAGCTTACATGATATTCTGACGAAGGTGGAGATTGAAAATGCCGGGTTTTGTTATAACCAAACCGCAGCAGGAGCTCATCTGTGCGTTGGTCCCTGAACTTTCCGTTTACCGCAAGAAAATGCGCATGTCCCAGGGTGATTTGGCAATCGCCATCGGAAAAAGCCGCCAAAAGATTTCAGAAATAGAGCGCGGGGTAGCCCCTATGGGTTGGGATACTTATCTCGCAATTATCTTGCTGCTCAGCGCCCACGGTGTGCTGGAAACCACGGGCCGCGATGCTGAAACCATCAAAAAAATCGAAAAAATTATTGGCGGACGCTTCCGCTTCTACTAAACCAACGTCAAACAGGGCCAGTCGCGAAGTTTTTGCGACTGGCCCTGTTCCGATTTTGCCGAAACCGGCAAAATCGGTCGCCCGGAAATCAAACGATAATTCCATAAAAGGCAGACAAATGCCGCTTTTATGGATCCGTGTATAAGACATCTTTTCAGCGGTTCATCCAATACAGCATGGTCTTGGAGCGGCGCGCGCCCAGCTTTTTTTGCAGACGCAGGGATTTTTCGTTGTCACAGATAATCTGGGCAAAAGCGGTGTATCCCCGCGCTTGCCAGAGCTTTGCCATGTGGCGAATCAAATTCTGTCCCAGCCCCTGCCGGCGGTATTCCGGGAAGACCTCGAGCATCCCGATGGCGCCCTCCCGGTGGGTTCCGATAAACCCCGCCAGACGCCCATTCAAGAACTGCCCGAACAGATCGCCCCGCTCCAGGTATTCGCGCATCTCCTGCGGATCGTCCAGCAGATGGTAGTGCGCTAACACCTGGGGCAAAAACGTTACGTCGAGCCGCCGAATATCGCCCCAGACAGGGGTTTCATCCTCCGGGTAGATCACCTGATAGCAGGGGCAGACCCGCGGCAGCCACTCCTCGACCAGCGCCCGCTCATAGTCATGGTGGACAACCAATTCCTCCGGCCGCTCCAGCATCGGCAAGAGCAGCTTCGCCGCCCGCTCGCCGCTTGCCGAAAGCATGGGCACCCGGTTATTGGTCTCCCGGAGCAAAACGCCGTCTTTCCCGGCGTACAAAATCTCCGCATGGCCCCGACGGATCGGTTCGATCATATCCGCGTGTAGCAGCCGGTCCCCCATCAAATAGTCCAGCGCCTGCGTTGCCTGGTCTTCACACAGCAGATCGACGTAGTCCGCCGCCATATCCCGGTGCGTGGGCACAATGTCCAGCTTCTCCAATTCCTCCTGGGAGAAAAAGCGCATTTCCAGCGACTCCGCGCTGATTCGCAGCTCCGGCAGCCTGGCGGGCCGCAGGGCAAACAGCTTGACATACATGCGCCAAACGCTGCCGTCCCGATAGGCGGCGACGCGCGGCTCGTCATAAAACTTCAATGGCAGCAGCTCCGCCGGGCTTACGCGGATTCCCGTTTCCTCATACAGCTCCCGCGCCGCGCATTGCCGCAGCGTTTCTCCGCGCCGCACTCCCCCGCCGGGCAGCCCCCAGCGTTCACAGTCGCGCCGCCGTTCCATCAGCAGCTTGCCCTGCCATACAAGCAGAAGATTCGCGCCCAAATGTGCCGGCCGGTTGGGCCTGGGCGCATGGGGATCGTTGACGTAAAAGGTTACAATATTCATTTTCCACTCCAAAGCGCGTTGTATTCGGCGGCATCCCAATGCGTCCGCCCTGTCTTTGACCATTGTACAATAAAATACCCAAAATCGCCAGAGGCAATCTGCAAAAAGTCCCCCGACTCCCCATATTTTCCATCGTACCTGCCCACGGCCTTTACACCGCTTTGGTGACGCCGGTGCGCCGTTCCTTCGACAGCCCACCAGCCATGTGCGTCATCTCCGCACCCACGAAACGGGCGCGGGTGATGCTCTCCTCGCCATACTTTTCCCGGATGGCGTCGATCGCCGCGTCCAGCCTCGCCTTGCGCTCGTACTGCCCGGCGCTGACGCCGCCGAAAAAGTCGTATTGCCGGTAGCGCTGATCGGACAGCTGCGTCACCTGCACGCCAAGCTGGCGCAGCGGCGTCTTTTTATCCCACATCTCGTCAAATACCTGGCAGGCCGCGCGGTATAGCTCCTCGGTCACATCCGTCACGCAGCTCAGCTTGCGCTGATGGCTCCAGTTCTCAAACTGATCCGAACGCAGGCTCACCGTCACGCAGCTGCCGCTCTTACCGTCGCGCCGCATCCGCATCGCAACCGTTTCGCACAAAGACAGCAAAACCTCATGCCCCGTCTGGACGTCCACAACACTGCGCGGTACGGTCGTGGAGTTCCCATAGCCCTTGTTGTCCTCCGCCGTGGGCTGCACACGGTCACTCCACCGGCCGTTGGCGGAGTGCCAAAGCGCGATCCCCGGCTTGTGCAGTTTCCGGTAGATCAGCGCCGGATCCGCCTTGGCCAGATCCCCGATGGTATAGACGCCTATATTCCACAGCTTTCTCTCCGTGGCGGCGCCCACCATAAACAGTTCCCGCACCGGAAGCGGCCACAGCTTCTCCTCCATCTCCGACGGAAACAGAGTGTGTACGCGGTTGGGCTTTTCAAAATCCCCCGCGATTTTCGCCAGCAGCTTGTTGGAAGAAACCCCAATATTGACGGTAAAGCCCAGCGTATCATAGATCTTCTGCCGCAGCATTTCCGCCGCGGCCACCGCCGAACCGTACAGGCTCGCCGTGCCCGTCATATCCACCCACGCTTCGTCAATTGAATACTGCTCCACCACCGGCGAAACGGTCCGCAGCAGCGCGATAAAATGCCGCGACGCCTCGACATACAGCCCGTAGTCCGGCGGCGCCACGATCAGACCTGGACATTTCTCCTGCGCTTGAAACAGCGGTTCTCCCGTCCGGATCTTATATTGTTTCGCGGGAATGCTCTTGGCCAAAATGATGCTGTGCCGGGAGGACTTATCTCCGGCCACTACCGCCGGAACTTCCCGCAGATCCTGCTTCTGCCCCAGGACGCACACCCGGTAGGCGGCTGTCCAGGACAAGAACGCGCTGTTGACGTCGATATGAAAAATCACCCGCTGCATAGTCAATAAATCTCCCGGAACAAAACCCATTTATGGCTGCGCACGGTATAACGCAGCTCGAACAGCTTTTCCACCCCATTCATAAGCCCTTTGCACACAAACTGAAACGCCTCGATGCCCACATAGCAGATCTCCTTATCGCACACGATCTGCGTCACATGCACCGTCTGTAAACAGTGCTCCGCATCCTCAAACCGAAACCGCAGCGGCCTTATCCGTCCATCCGTCGCACATACACTGATCATTTCCACTTGAAGATTCCGCGTATCCATCGCATTCCACCTCTTTTTAGAACTTTTGTTCTATTATAGACGACCTCGCAAAAAATAGCAACCCCTTTTCGAATATTTCCATATCTTGTATTTTTCACTTCCATTTGGTATACTCATGTTGTACTCTCATAGAGTGTCTGGCGCGCTTTCGACAGCGCAGACTCACACAAATACAAACAGGGGAATAAGGTACGGACACCTTACCCCCCCCGTTAAAATTTACACCTTGAAAACCGCTACGTTAGCGTTATACGTATTATTTTATCGCTTGATAAAGGATCATGGATTTCACGTAATTGTTTCATTTGCAAAATCGTTGCCAATCCAATCATCTTCATCATATGCCCTGAGTTTCAATTCAACCTCTTCAATATCCGTGATACCGTTTTCTTCCAAAGTGCTGTCAGGCCAGGACATCGAACGAAATGCACACTTGCCGGCGGAAACAGATGCCGCGTAAAACAGATCCGCCATAAATCCGTTCACAGACTCCTCCTCTGCACTATACATAATATCTTTGTCTGTTTTGTTCAACAAAACAGATTCACAGCTTAGCCCCAAATTTCATCGTTCTCGTAACCCGTTACAATGACGGTAACGTATTCGTTGCCGAACATTACCTGATCGGACGCCTGCGCTTGTCTGACATATTTAACCGCTTTCTCTTTCCCATAGGAATAGACGCGGACTGTTTCCATGGCAACGGCATCAGCTGCCCAATTATTGCTGCCATAAACGCGGAAAGTCAATTCAATATTTGTTTGATCGCCAATGCCGTTTTCTCAAGTTCGTTGCTTAGAAAGCCGATTTCTTCATTGGATTTTCTGCCGGGGGCAACCTCTGTTGCAAAAACAGGGCCGCACTGAACGCCGTTAATCGCCGCGCTGTCAACACAGAACATATATGTCTTCTCCCTTGTTTTCAAACTGTGCATTTAGCGTGAAGCTCCATATACTGTCAGGTTCAATTCCAGTAATTTTGATCGCACACGCATCATTATCAACGGCGACTAACTTGTAAATGCGATTTTATTATCGGTCTTGCCCATATTGCCGTTGGTTTTGCTCTGCGAAGAAGTTGTTTCATCGCTCTTGTTCGACGTCGTTCCTCCGCCACAAGCCGCAAGTGTAAGGATCATCAAAAGCGCGAGAAGTGGTGTTGCAGGTCTTATCATTTCTTTATCTCCTCCTGTAAAAAAGTGTGTACAACCGAAGCTGCACACGCTGAAAAACGCAGGCTCCAATTGTCGCCAAACAAATCTTAAACACAAAAGGTAACCCCATTGCCATTCAAAGTGGATTTGTGTGTTTACCGAATTGAAACCGAATGGGCAAATGCGTGAGAATATACGATACCTCAAAACTATTAAGGGAAGCCTTTCCATATGTTATTCGAATTCGTTTGGCAAAATAGTATACTATAAAGATTTTACTGATAAATTTCAATAATTTTCACCGTAACCGGCGGCGTCTAAAATCAACAGGAAAGGAGAATTCGATGGACTATGTACAAGCGCGGCTGTTTGCCCTGCAGGATTTGGACTATCGCGCGTTTCAATGCGGGCTGATTCCGAACATTGACCCCGCGACCGTCATCGGCGTACGGACGCCGGCACTGCGGAAGTTCGCCAAACAATTCTTCAAAATGCCGGAATCGGCACAGTGGATGCAACAGCTGCCCCACAGGTACTATGAAGAAAATAATCTCCACGGTTTTCTGATTGAACAGATGCGGGATTTTGACCAAGTTTTGGCCGCGCTGAACGCGTTTTTGCCTTTTGTGGACAACTGGGCGACCTGCGATTTGATGTATCCCAAAGCACTGGAAATAAATCTGCCGGCGCTGCGCGTGCAAATCGGCCGTTGGCTGGAATCGAAGCATACCTACACCGTCCGGTTTGCAATCGGGCTGCTGATGCGCGCCTATCGGGATGAAGACGCCCTCAAATCCGTCGCGAAAATCCGTTCGGAGGAATATTATGTAAATATGATGATCGCCTGGTTTTTTGCCACCGCCTTGGCCAGGCAGTACGACGCCGCGCTCCCCTATCTGGATCAGCTTGCCCCCTGGGTACACAACAAGGCAATTCAAAAGGCTGTGGAAAGCAAACGCATTCCGCAAGCCCGAAAAGACGCTCTGCGCGCCTTAAAATGGAAACGATAGAAAATCCGGCTGCTTCCTTCTCGGAGCAGCCGGATTTTTTTATTCCCCCGCATCGGTGAGCAGCGTCACCAGCATCCGCACGCACTGTTCCATATCTTCCACCGGGATGTACTCAAACCGGCCGTGGTAATTTTCCCCGCCGGTACACAGGTTGGGACACGGCAATCCCTCATAGGACAGCCGCGCGCCGTCGGTGCCGCCGCGAATGGGAACGGTCACCGGGTGCATTCCCGCCTTGGCCATCGCCGCCTTGGCGCGCTCGACCACGTACATGACCGGCGTGATCTTTTCCTTCATATTATAGTAGCTGTCTTCCAGGCGCAATTCCACCGTCCGCGAGCCGTACTTCTCGTTGAGATAAGCGGCAATCGCCTCAAAACGGGCTTTCTTCGCCTGGAACTTCGCCATGTCATGGTCGCGAATGATATAGTGCAGCTGAGCCAACTCCACGTCTCCGGACATGCCGCACAGATGGCTGAAGCCCTCGTAGCCTTCCGTAGTCTCCGGACGTTCGTTGGCCGGCAGCATAGCGTGGAATTCCATGGCGATCAGCTGGGCGTTGCGCAGCTTGTTCTTGGCGCTGCCGGGATGGATGCTGATCCCGCGGACAATCACCGTGGCGGACGCGGCATTGAAATTTTCATACTCGATCTCGTCCATCGTGCCGCCGTCGCAGGTATAGGCGTAGTCCGCGCCAAAGCCCGCCACGTCAAATCGGTCCGCGCCCCGGCCGATTTCCTCGTCCGGGGTAAAGCCGATTTTCAGCGTAGCATGGGGCTGATTCGTTCGGAGCAATTGCTCCGCCGCGGTTAGAATCTCCGCGATTCCCGCCTTGTCGTCAGCGCCCAGCAGCGTAGTTCCGTCGGTCACAATCAGATGCTTGCCCACATTGCGCGAAAGGGACGCAAAATCCTCCGACCGCATGACGATTTGCGCCTGTCGGTTCAGAACGATATCGCCCCCGGTATACGCTATGACAGACGGACGGATGTCCTTGCCGGAGCAGTCCGGCGACGTGTCCATATGAGCGATCAGCCCCACCACAGGGCGGTCCTGGCTCCCCGGAACGGTTCCGTAGACATAGCCGTTGGCGTCCATATGAGCATCCGCGATGCCCATCGCCAGCATTTCATCTACCAGCGCCTGGCCCAGCGCCCGCTGGCCGGACGTAGAGGGGCAGGTCTGCGAAGCCTCCTGGGACTGCGTGTCAAACTGGACATAGTGTAAAAAACGTTCTAGTACATTCATAGGCTTCTCCTCACGGTACAATTTGTATATATAAATATTCCGACCGTCCCTCCGTCTTCAGCGGGTAGGCCCACCCGGCAAAGCCGGAAGAAGTGATGGCCGTAAAATCTCCAATTTCGCGGCTGCCCCGTTTGAGCCAGCCGGTAATCCACTGCATCAGTACCCCCAGCGGGAAAATCTGCCCGCCATGGGTGTGGCCGGAAAGCTGCAGATCCGCACCGGCCTCCGCATTCTCCTCCAGATTCACCGGCTGGTGATCCATCACCACGATATAGTTGTCCGGATCGATCCCATCCAGCAGCTCGGCGGTCGCCTTTCTTGGGCCGAGACTGACGTCGCTGCGGCCAACCAAGGTCACATTGCCAAGGGTGACAGCCTCATCTTGCAGGATGGTAATTCCGTTCTCTCCCAGCGCGGAGCGCACATCGTCCGGTGTATAGTTGGGCGTATCGGTGTAAAACGAATTGTCGTGGTTGCCATAGGCGAAGAAAACTCCTTGCTTGCATTGAATTCCGCCCAGCAGCCGCGCCACCTCCCGCAGATCGGCCAGAGTCGTCTCCTCCTCAAAGATGTCCCCGTCCAGCAAGACAAAATCCGGGTTGAGTGCGCTGATTTCCTCGCAATACTTTGCCACATGCTCCGGCGAGGAGAGACCGGTTGTGTGTACGTCCGAAATCAGTACAATAGAAAAATTGGCGTTCTTGTCCGTGTGCAGCGTGTAGTCCACGCGAATCACATGGAACATGTTATAGGCGCCAAGCGCCATCACCAGCGCCGTCAGGCATACCGCCAGCACGCCAGTGGTACAAACCTTCCCAACCTTCTCGTTGCGCCGGGACAGATAATAAACCGCATCCAGCACCGCGCTGATCACCATCAGATGCAGCACAATAATCGTATACAGCGAACCGATTTTCAGACACGGCAACATGAGCAAGATGCATAGGATCCACAGTAACGCATTGTGCTTTCCTTTCAGCGTCTTGTGCAAATGGAGCCGAAAAAAGCGGCGGATATAGAAATGATAATAGCTGGCCAAACCGAATACAATTAAACCTGCGCCGATCCATACAACAGGCACGCAAACATCCCCTTATCCAAGTTTTCTTTATATTTTATCCCATTTCCCGCGGCGCGTCAATGCGTTTGGCCCACAATTTTCTTGTTCGCCAAAAAACATGTTTTTTGACAAGCGCCAGCCCGGAATTTCCGGGCTGGCGACACTTCTCTATTGTCTATTTTTGCGCTTGCGATTGCGTTCCATCGTTTACAACGCTTCGGTAAACCTGCACCAGCAGCGCATAGAACTGTTTGTCAATCACCGCGTCGTCCGACTGGCACGAACACCCTTTCAAGAATTTAACCGCCTTTTGCGTCGGCGCGTCGTTGACGCCGGACATGGTCGCCGCCGGCATATTGTCAAAAAATCCCGACAGCGTCACCAGCATGGACTGAATCAGGCACATGTGGCAGTTGCGCTCACCCGGCAAGATCCGTTGATTGGGCTGTAAGACGATCCGCAAAGGCGCTGCCTGCATCTGGTCGACCCAACAGCATTGAAACTCCTTCACAAGCTGCTGCCAGGTTTCAAAGCTCACCGAGCCTGTGACGGGCAGCCCCGCCGACCGCTGAAAAGCCCGTACAGCCTCTTCTGTCTGCTTGCCGTAGATCCCGTCGGGGATCACACGCGCCACCGCCGCAATTCCATGATTGGTTCCCACCAGACGCAGCATCGTTTGCAGACTGCTGACAGGTTTCCCTAAAAAATTACGTTCCTCTACGATCATGCAATCACCTCAATCCTCGCTGCCGAGCTGCAGGCCACCGGCAGGATACTGCAAGAACCGGCTGGATGTGGAATAATCCTCGTTCTCAACAATTGGGAAGTTGGCCTCCGACATCAAAACCGTGTTTTCAATGCCGGCAAACTGATTATAAATCGCATCCCAGGTGGAAGCGCCCACGGTACCCGTCTGAGGAAGCCCTGCGTAGCGCTGGAAGCCCAGAACCGCCTGGCGGGTCTGCTGGCCATAAATCCCGTCCACATTTATACGCGGCACCTCATCAATAAACTCCGACAAAACAGCCAACATATATTGCAGCTGCTCCACCCGGCTCCCGCGGCTTCCCACCTGGAGCGTCTGCGAATTGGACCAGTTGATGGCGTAGTATTGCTGTCCCTCCGAATTCAGCTCGGCCAGGCGCGTCACGCCCACATATACGCGCACAATCTGATACCAGGTGTTGCGGCCGACGATCCCATCGGCTGTCAAGCCGAAAATCCTCTGAAACGCACGCACCGCATTCTCCGTGGCGGAACCGAAAATGCCGTCCGTCGCCAGCTTGGGAATAGCCGGATAGTTTTGGGAAATGCGGTTCAGTGCCACTTGGAGTACCACCACGTTGGGGCCTGTGGAGCCGCGCTGCAAGGGCGTTCCCGGATAGGATGGGCCTGGGCTTTCGATGGGCGCGTTGGTCACAAGTTCGATGTTGTTCCCGTAATAATTGCGCAAAATCTGAATTGAGTTATATCCCTGCCGGGACAGAGATTCCGAGCCCCACTGGCTAAGACCTTCGCAAGTCGCCGTGGTGCCGTTGCAGAACTTAGCCGCCAGCGGTTCGACAAACCCGGAACGGCGTATGTAGTTATTAAAAATATCGTCTACAATTGTACTGACCGACCCGAAAAAGCTGCGGCCGTTGATAAAATTCTGGTCGTAGGCCGTGGACGAGGTGATATCAAAGGCATACCCACGGCTGCGATAGAACTCGGTATACACGCGGTTCAAGGCAAACGAGATAATGGCCAAGATATTCGCCCGCAATGCGCTCTCGCCCCAGGTGGGGTAAACTTCGCTGGATGCAACATTTTTCACATAGTCCGGAAACGAAACCGTCACATTGGCCGCTGCGGTGGACGGCGCCGCCAGGTGGACTGTGATATACTCCGGTACGTATGGCGTCACGACTGGCATAGGCAAACCTCACAAATTCTGGGCCGGGGTGTTGAAATACTCTGTGCTGCTCCAACTCTCCGGCAACTCGCTGAACGGAATTAACTCAAAATTTTGTTCGGTCACAACGCCCGGAAAAATCTGGACGTTGTTCGCCTCAATGCGTCCGTAGTCCGGGTGATCAACCGTCACATTGACCACCGCATAGGGGGTCTGCTGGCCCGGCTCCAGGCTGGCGCTTTCGTCGGGTGTGGAAATTGTAACCGCTTGCGTAATTCCACTGATGTCGCTGAGCCGCGTGGCCAGCAGATTACGCCCCTGGCTGACGATAATCGTTGCATCCGGAATGGGAATCAGGGCGTCTGATGTGTATACGTGGGCAATAAAAGTCCCTTCTGACATAGAACACCTCCAATGGTTTTTACCATTCTATGTCAAAAGGGCCTGTCTGGTTCCTATTTTTTAATTATAAATATGCCTTCATCTGGTCGATATTGGCCTGCTCCGTCTGCAAAAGGCGGTTGGACAGGGCTGAGACCTTAGGATCCAGCACGCCCATCGAGCGGATGGACTGGATGCTCTTGATCATGCCCTTGGTATTCCCCTGAATCATCATCTCCGCTACCTTCGATACGGAACCGTCCGTTTTCATTTTCATCGACGTGGCCATTGTGTTCCCCCATTGGGCAAGGGCGTTGAGATTTTTGGGCGTGCCGCCGTGTTCCTTGAGCAGTTGATCCGCCTCCTGATAGATGGAGTCGTATTCCTCCAATTGGCTCTTTAACGCCTGGTGGAACGTTCCGGTCAGGCCGCCCTTCATCACCGCGTGGATGCCCACCTGGCCCATTTTCGTAGATTTGCGAATCTCGTTCAGCATTTCACAATCGTGCTGCATGGTATCACCTCACGATTATTGTGTGACACCTCTCCCGCTTCTATGCAGCGTTTTCTCCATTATTTTGCATGGTCAAAAAGTCACCGGCGGAGCCGAGCGATTGCCCCAATTTGCCGGCCCGTAGGGGCCGGCAACCTATGGGTTTCTCAGAAGCTCCTGTCCTTTGACACAATTTGGGCAAGCGCCCGCTCCTGGAATGCCGCCACGCTCATCGCGCCCAAGTCCACGCCACCGCGCGTGCGGACGGAAACCGTGCCGTTTTCCATATCCCGGTCTCCGACGACCAGCATATACGGCGTTTTTTGCATCTGCGCCTCGCGAATTTTATAGCCCAGCTTTTCTGAACGGTAGTCCGCCTCGGCGCGGATGCCAACCGCTTTCAGCTGATCCACAACGCCCTTGGCATAGTCGTGGCAGCGATCCGTGATGGGCAGCACCGCCACCTGCGTGGGCATCATCCACAGCGGCAGCGCGCCGGCATACATCTCAATCAGATAGGCAAGCGTCCGCTCATAGCAGCCCAGAGAAGTGCGGTGGATGATATAGGGACGTACCTTCTTGCCGTTGGAGTCGGTATACTCCATACCAAACTGTTCCGCCAGCAGCTGATCCACCTGGATGGTGACAATCGTGTCCTCCTTGCCAAAGACATTCTTGAACTGAATATCCAGCTTCGGCCCGTAGAACGCCGCCTCATCGATCCCGATGGTGTAGTCCACGCCCAGATCGTCCAGAATCCTACTCATGGCGTTCTGGGCCTCGTCCCACTGTTCCGGCGTGCCGATATACTTTTCCCGGTTGTTGGGATCCCACTGGGAGAAGCGGAAGGTACACTTATCCAACATTCCCACCGTGTCCAGGCAGTATTTGGCCAACTCCAGGCACCCGCGGAACTCCTCCTCCAGCTGATCCGGCCGGAGAATCAAGTGACCCTCGGAGATGGTAAACTGGCGCACGCGGATCAACCCGTGCATCTCGCCGGAATCCTCGTTGCGGAACAGCGTCGAGGTCTCAGCCAGGCGCATCGGCAGATCGCGGTAGGAGCGGGCGCGGTTTAAAAACACCTGATACTGGAACGGACAGGTCATGGGGCGCAGCGCGTAACATTCCTTCGTCTCGTCGTTGGGATCGCCCAGAACGAACATGCCATCGAGATAGTGATCCCAGTGGCCGGAAATTTTATACAGTTCGCGCTTGGCCATCAGCGGCGTTTTGGTCAGCAGATAGCCGCGTTTTTGCTCCTCATCCTCAACCCAGCGCTGCAGCAGCTGGATGACCCGCGCACCCTTGGGCAGCAAAACCGGCAAGCCCTGGCCGATATAGTCCACCGTCGTGAAGTATTCCAGCTCCCGACCCAGCTTATTGTGATCCCGGCGAAGCGCCTCTTCCTGCTGACGCAGGTATTCGTCCAATTCCTC
>CAYVEB010000013.1:48721-51933 GCA_964450645.1 uncultured Oscillospiraceae bacterium
ATCTTCCGCTTGGAGTCGCCGCGCCAATAGGCACCGCAGCACTTGGTCAATTTTATGGCGTTCGCCTTGATCCTGCCAGTAGAATCCAGGTGGGGGCCGGCGCACAGATCGGTAAATTCGCCCTGGGTATAGAACGAGATCACCGCGTCCTCCGGCAGATCGTTGATCAGCTCCACCTTATACGGCTCGTTCTTCTCTCGCATATAGGCGATGGCCTCTTCACGGGGCTTTTCCGTCCGCACCAGATGCAGCCGCTCCTTGCAGATCTTTCTCATCTCCGCTTCGATCTTCTCCAGGTGCTCCTGGGTGAAGGAGAACGGCGCGTCAAAGTCGTAGTACCAGCCCATGTCGATAGCCGGACCAATGGCCAGCCGCACCTCCGGGTACAATCTCTGAACCGCCTGCGCCATCACGTGGGAACAGGTATGCCAGTAGGTCTTGCGGTACTGCTCATTTTCAAAGGTGTACATAGTTTCTTCTTGCATAACAATACCTCCTCTTCTTCGTCGGGGCAGGTGCAAAAGTCCCACCCCTGATCGGTCATCAGGGGTGGGATACAGCTTTGTACTCCACGGTTCCACCCTGCTTGCGGCAAAACTGCCGCCGCTCATTTTCGCTGTAACGGGCGTGCCCGGCCTTGCTTACTGCGCTACAGCGGTTGGACAAGGCGGCTCGGAAGCGGTTCGCCCACGGCCGGTACACAGGCATTTTCCAGCAAATCCATGCCCTCTCTGGGAGGCGGCACCGGGGCGCGTTCTTCGTCATGGCCTTTCACATGGTTACTATAGCACGTTTCCCAACGACTGTCAACGATAATTTTTTTCTCCCGCCTGGATCGCATCCGCTTTGGCCAACTCTCTACGCCGCCGGGGATTCCATCACACCCACAAACAGCGGCAGGCCGCTGGGCGCTGTGATGGCAAATACAAAAGGCCGGTCGACCAAAAAATTGATTTCATCGCCGCTCGGTTCCGCGTCCGTCATCGTCATCATAGACGATACCGCGGCAGCCTCCGCCCCCTCCTCATCGGCTACTACCCGCACCTTCTGTTCGATTTGAGAGACAAATAGTCCTTCTTCTTGGGTCAGAGAGGAAAAATCCGCGTCGTCAAACAGGGCATTGACGCCCAACTGGCGCAGGCAATCCGTCATCGTCTCGGTTTTCAAATCATAAGATACGTCAAATTTGGGCATGGCCAAATGAATGAGAGCATTCTTTTGGCTGGAATAAGAATTGCTGTCCCGCAAAAGCTCCAGCACCTGCGCCTCCTCCAGCAGCGCGTCCGCGCTCACGCCCTCGTCCGGCAGGAAAATCCACATCTTGTATCCTGCCTCCATCTCCTTGCAAACCGCGCCGAACTGGCCGCCCCAGTAATACTGCTCCTGCATATCCTGGTGCATAAAGTCGCACTCGAACTCACCGTCCAAAGTGTGGAAGGTCTCAGGATAGGTTTGCTCGGCAGAAAATTTGTCAGCCCACGGCGCCTTAAAATAGAGCGTGGACACCATCGCCAGCCGCGCTTGATCCGGAAAACTGATATCCTCCGTCTGCAAAAATCCCTTTGTCTGCTCCCGGAGCCACTGATGCAGCAGCGCGTTCATCCCCGGCGAGTCCAAGTCGCCCTGGAAAGGAAAAGCATAATAGGAATCCGCCAGATGATCCACCGTCTCCTGGTTCACGGGCAGCCCCTCATCCAGCCACACAGAATCGCTCATTTGCAGCGACACGAAACCATCGTCACTGTAATGGCTGCTCCACAGCCGTTCCGTCCGCGTCCGCAAAGTTTGTATATCCGCCGCGCCCAGAACCTGTAAAATCTCGTCGCGGGTCTGTCCGCCGGCCGTCTCCGCCACCATGGCCAGCAGCATATACATGCTCATGGGCGAATAAAGCCGATTCCCCTCCCCCTGTAAAAAGACGGAGAAGTTTTCCATCAGAAAGGGCGAGAGCGCCGCGGCCTCCTCCCCGCTCAAGCTCGGACGGCTTTGATAGTCCTCTATCCATTCCTCTGCTTTTTTTAGATAGGCGTCCATGGCCGCCTCATAATTTGCATCATCGTTTGGTGAAATTCCGTCCAGATAATCCTCCATATTGGGCATCTGCATCTGCTCGGGATATTCCGGCCGCCTTAAAAGCGCCGCCGACAAATCGCCCGCGCCAGGATTGTCGGTCTGGTTTTTCCCGACATCGGAATCCCCATGCTCCGGCCAGACCAGCTTGAGCGCGCCTGCCAACACCGCCGCCGCAAGCACCGCCGCAACTGGCTTCACCCACACCCGGCGCCGCCGGTGCGGTCGGTAGTCCGCCGCCTCTTGTACCACACGGTCGTCCTGATCAGTGATGGCTTGGTAGATATCCTCGCGATCCATTACAACAGTTCCTCCATTTCCAACGTTTTTTGCAAATTTTTCCGCAGGCGCAGCATACGCTGCGCCATTTGGTTCGACGTACAGCGCCACTCCTTCGCCAAATTCCGTACCCCATCGCCGTACCAATACCGGCGCATAAAGACAACCCGGTCGTCCTGATCCAGCCCGTCCAGCCACCGGCCGATTTCCCGCGTCAGCTGCTTTTGTTCCAGGATTTGTTCCACGCCGCCCCGCGCCGGAACGCAATCGTCCAGCTCCGACAGCATTACTTCCAGGCCGTCATAGCGCTTTTGGGCGCGACATTTGCGAAACCGGCTGATTGAAAGATTGCGGACAATGCGGCCTAGGAATGCTGGAAACGACCGCGGCTGCTGCGGCGGCACCTGGTTCCACGTAGCCAAATATGTATCGTTGACACACTCCTCGGCATCCTCCCGCAGGCTCAAAAGATTGCGCGCGATGCGGTGGCAAAATGCGCCGTATTTCTGGTCTGTCTCCACAATGGCCTGCTCGTCCCGCGCCATATATAGGGCGATAATCTGCTGATCTTCCATCGGGCTATCCTCCTCTCCATGCGCCTTTACTTCTATTGTCGCAAAACAGTTAAAAATATTGGGACTTATCTAAATAAAAAAACACGCCACCGGTAATAAAGTGACCCCAAAAAGTTAGACAAAATTGTATAAAGAACTTGTGCAAACTGAATATTAGGCAGCTACAATGGCTTGAGATCTGTGTTGAGCAGGTGTCAAGCCATTTCGTTTTAGCTTAATTCTGCGATTGTTAGGGCAATACCGCAAAAGGTAGCTGATTGAGGATTAAGCAGAAATATGATAAAATAT
>CAYVEB010000014.1:0-14093 GCA_964450645.1 uncultured Oscillospiraceae bacterium
CCCACTCGCATAACAACGGCCTGTCCCCAAACCAGGCCGAATTCATGTTCCCCCAAAATCTTGCTTGTCCACTTTATTGACGATTGTCCAAGCAAAAAAGCATTTCTGCCGTCTATGCTGTCTTTTGCCTTTGCCGACGCCCGTGAAGTTGTGTTTGATTGTTGTTTCCAAATTACTGCCTTATGTGGCGTTAGTATTCTCCCGATACTTTTTTATAACACCACGGCTTTGCTGCAGGGACGATTTAAGCGCCGCACGAATGGGAAAATAACAGGCCATTTGGTTGCACAAACGCTGTCCAAGTGGCTTTTTTCATGGCAATTGAGAGCGTACGAAAAATGAAGCAGGGTAGGGAAACGTCGAAAGATGGGCGGACATTTTAGTGATGAATGCGTGGACAAGGACATAGGCTGTAGTGAAAGGAAGTGGCAGAATGAAACGGACAAAAACTGCGGGAAATAGGAAAGCCGCCGGTGCGGCCCAAACGCTGCTGACAGGAATCGGCGTTGCCGCCGCGGTTCTGGCGGCACTGGTGATGATCTGCGCCAAGCTGATCCTGTCCGGAACCATCGCGGAGAGCTTGGCGAATATCGTTAGCTTTGCTGCGGTCGGCGTTTCAGCGCTTTGCGGCAGCGTGGTGTGCGCTAAGATGGCAAGACAGCGGAAACTGCCAATGGGGATGGCGTGCGCCGGAATCGAAGTGCTGCTGCTGGGTATCCTCCACGCCATGTTTATTCAACAGCCCTACGTGCATATTCTGGAAATCGTGGGATGTTGCCTGGCGGGGGGTCTGCTCGGCAGTCTGCTGGGTGCAAAAGAGAAAAACAAACGGCGATTCGCCTGATTCAATGGCGGTTACAACTGGTTACAAACTGTAATTTTATTAAAAACCACCATATCTTGACACCCGCGGCGAATAACGTACGCTAGATATTGTTTCTGATGCAGGGCCACGTTGCGGCTGGTTTCCATGTTAACATAACACTGTTTACATAATATATGTGCATAATTAACAAAAAATCACAAAATTCGGAAAAAGCCTTGAAATTCAACGAAAATTTAGGTATAGTAACAAAGCTGCAAGAACTTTTCTCGGTAGAAATAATCTTAAATCCATAACTTGTGATTTGTGTTGATCCTGGCACTATATGTAGTTACAAGAGTAATTTTATGATTCAAAAATCTTTCTCGAACAAGAAGAAATTGTATTTTTATTTCTTTTTGCTAACGGTTTTTCTGCTGCTGGGGGCACTGTGCGGCTGCTGGCTGGCCGAACCTATGACGGTCGGTATGCGTGTCGCAAGCGCGCGTTCGTTGCAGGCTTTGGTGCGGGACAGCCTGCACGGCGTGCTGCCGTGGCTGCTGCCGGCAGTGCTGTTTCCGGCTGCAATTTATCTGGCCTCCAGGCTGCGTTGGGGCGCAGTTCTGACCGCCGTCGTTGTCTGGGGGAAAGGGCTGTGCTTTGGCTATGCCTTTGCCTTGCTGGAGTTTCTGGGGCAGCGCGATCTGCTGGCACTGTTCATTTTGCGGGAGCTGGCGCTGCTGGCGGCGCTATTTTGGCTGTGCGGCAAGCTTTTCCCCCTGCGGGCAGGTTATTCTACAAAAGGAAGTGTATGAGATGGATTTTGTCAGTGCTTATGAAAACTATTTGATCAATATCAAGCATGCGTCTGCAAATACTGTCTCGTCCTATATGCGCGACATCCGGCAGTTTCGGGCATATGTCGAGCAGCATCTTGGCTGTGGCCTGGAGGAGGTCGAGCGCGATGACATCGGCGCCTTTTTGAATTGGCTGACTGCCAACGGCAAGTCTCCGGCCACGGTCGCGCGGTTTTTGGCGTCGTTGAAAAGCTTTTATACATACTGCACCAGCGACGGCATGATGGAGCACAACCCGGTCTACCACATTCAGGTCGCCAAGGCGGAGAAAAAATTGCCCCAGATTTTAACGGGCAAGGAGGTCGAGCTGCTGCTGAGCCAGCCCCAGTGTACCGACATGAAAGGATACCGGGACAAGGCGATGCTGGAGCTGCTATATGCGACGGGAATTCGGGTGAGCGAACTGATCTCCCTGAATGTGACGGATGTGAGCATTCCGGGCGGCTTTATCAAGTGTACTTCTAACGGGAAAATGCGGATTATTCCGATGTATCCGGCCGCGCTAAGAATTTTGAACGAATATATTCACAATGTGCGTCCGCAGATGATCGCCGACCCGGACGAGCCGTCGCTGTTTGTCAACCTCAACGGTGAGCGTATGACCCGTCAGGGCTTTTGGAAGATTATCAAGCACTACCAGCAGACGGCCCAGATCAGCAAGGACATCACGCCACATACCTTGCGCCATAGCTTTGCCGCGCATTTGCTGGAAAACGGCGCGGATCTGCACAGCATCCAGGAAATGATGGGCCACAGCGATATTTCTTCCACACAGATCTATACCCAAGTGATCAAGCAAAATTTAAAATCGGTCTATCAAAAGTTTCATCCAAAAGCATAGGGGATCTGTTACGCATAAAGTTAGGCGGCTGCCGGGTATGATCGGCAGCCGCCTATTTTTGCGCCGGGATGGACTTGGAAGCGCTGGTAAGTGTACGTTTTTTCTTTGACGCATGTTGATTTTTATGCGGGAATATGATATGATTTTTGTATCAAAAAGAGGAATTTGCGTTTTTATGAGATTTAATGAGAGTGCAGAGAAGAGGTAATTCGAAAAATGGTGGATAGAACATACAGACGGGATTCGTCTGCCCGGCTTATTCGAACGCTTTTGCTGGTGATTCTGGATATTTGCCTGGTCAACGTCTCGTCGGTTCTGGCGCTGGGTGTGCGGGTCGGGTTCGACTTTTCCCTACCGCAGTATCACAATTGGACGGAGTTCTCCATCGTGTATACCGTTGTAGCGATCGCGGTATTCGTGCCGCTGCGGTTTTACAGCAGCCTTTGGGAATATGCGAGTGTGGATGAATTTCTGCACATCGTCGGTGCGGCGCTGATTTTGATGATATTGCAGTATGTGATGCTGTCAACCGACGTGATGAATCTGCCGATGAGCTTCCCGTTGCTCAATGCGATGATCTTGACGCTGCTCGTAACGTTATCCAGGCTGTCCTATCGTCTGGCGCGCCGCTATTATGGGAAACTCCGCCACCGGACCCCCAAACGCAGAACCATGGTCATTGGCGCCGGCAGCGCGGGTTTGATGGCAATTCGGGAGTTTCAGACGTCGAGCCACTCGAACAACCAGGTGGTGTGCATCATTGACGACGATCGGAACAAGCTCGGCCGTTTTTTATGCAATGTGCGGATTGTTGGGACCAGGCATGAGATTGTGGCGGCGGCAGAAAAATACCGCGTAGAGGAGATTGTTCTGGCGATCCCATCGGCAACGCCGGCGATGCGCCGGGAAATTATTCAGCTGTGCCAGGAGACGAAGCTCCGCATTAAAACCTTGCCGGGGCTGTATCAGCTGGCTAACGGGGAGGTCAGCATCAAAAAGATACGGGATATCAATGTTCTGGACTTGCTGGGAAGAGACAGCATTCATGTGGATATGACGGAGGTCGCGGCCTATCTCAGCGGCCGTGTGATTCTGGTCACTGGGGGCGGAGGCTCCATCGGCAGCGAGCTGTGCCGCCAGATTGCCACATACAATCCCAAAGAGCTGATTGTTTTAGACATCTATGAAAATAACGCTTATCAGATTCAGCAGGAGCTTTTGCATACGCATCCGGAGCTGAAATTAACGGTCCGGATCGCGTCGATTCGGGATCTGGAGCGGATGGATATGCTCTTTGATGAGCTGCGGCCGGATGTAGTGTTCCACGCGGCGGCGCACAAGCATGTGCCGCTGATGGAGGACAGCCCCAACGAGGCGGTCAAAAACAATGTGTTCGGCACGCTGAATGTAGCCCGGGTTGCCAACAAATACGGCGTGAAAGCCTTTGTGCTGATCTCCTCGGATAAGGCGGTCAATCCCACGAACGTGATGGGCGCGACGAAGCGGATCTGCGAGATGATCGTGCAGACCATGGCCGAACATTCTAAGACGAAATTTGTGGCGGTTCGGTTTGGCAACGTATTGGGGAGCAACGGCAGCGTGATTCCGCTCTTCCAGCAGCAAATTGCGGAGGGCGGTCCCGTCACGGTGACGAATAAAAATATTATCCGCTATTTTATGAGCATCCCGGAGGCGACGTCCCTGGTGCTCCAGGCGGGATACTACGCCCAGCGGGGCGAGATTTTTGTGTTGGATATGGGCGAGCCGGTGAAAATCGACGATCTGGCGCGGAATATGATCCGCATGTCGGGCCTGGAGCCAGATGTGGACATCCCGATTGTATACACCGGCCTGCGGCCGGGCGAAAAAATGTACGAGGAGATGCTGATGCAGGAGGAGGGGCTGCGCTCCACGCCCAACCATCTGATTTACATTGGGAAGCCTTTGGAGATCGATGAGGAGGCTTTTGCCGCCGACCTGGAGCGGTTGGAGCTCGCCTGCAAACATAACAGCGCGCAAATCCGCGACATTATCTCCGATATCGTGCCAACCTATCGGAGATTGACGGATACGCGTACGTGACGGCGAAAAATTTGGAGGAATGGAAATGAAGGTATTACTTACGGGCGGCGCCGGGTATATCGGATCACATACGGCGTTGGAACTTTTGAACGCGGGCCACCAGGTGGTCATCGTGGACAATCTGTGCAACAGCTGCCGCGAGAGCGTCCGCAGAGTGGAGGAGTTGACCGGGGAACAGGTGGGGTTCTATCAGGCCAACGTTACAGATAAGCCTGCTATGGCAAAGGTTTTTGCCGAAGAACGGTTTGACGCGGTGATTCACTTCGCCGGGCTGAAGGCGGTCGGTGAATCGACGCATCTGCCGCTGCGATACTATCGGAACAATTTGGACGCGACGTTGACCGTTTTGGAGCTGATGCTGGAATACGGCGTTAAAAATCTCGTGTTTTCCTCTTCGGCTACAGTCTACAGCGCGGAGGCGAAAAGCCCGCTGGACGAGACGAAGCCCAACGGCTGCACCAATCCCTATGGTTGGACGAAGTATATGGGCGAGCGGATTATTTTGGACTGTGTACAGGCCAATGCGCAGCTGTCCGCGGTGCTTCTGCGGTACTTTAACCCCATCGGCGCGCATGAATCCGGCCGGATCGGTGAGGATCCCGAAGGGATCCCGAACAATTTGATGCCCTATATTGCCCAAGTGGCAGTGGGCCGGCGAGAGATGCTGCACATATTCGGAAACGACTATCACACCCACGATGGCACGGGCGTCCGCGATTATATCCATGTGATGGATCTGGCCAACGGCCATGTGAAAGCCATTGAGTACGCGCAAGGCCGTCAGGGTGCCGAGATTTTCAACTTGGGAACCGGCTGCGGCTATAGCGTTCTGGATATTGTCCACGCGTTTGAGCGGGCCAGCGGCAAGACGATCCCCTATGTGATCGATCCGCGGCGGCCCGGCGATCTGGACGAGTTATGGTCAGACCCCAGCAAGGCCAACCGGGTGTTGGGCTGGACGGCACGGCGCACAATCGACGACATGTGCCGCGACAGTTGGAACTGGCAGCGGCAGAATCCCAACGGATATCAGCAGGAGGCGGCGCGATGAAAGGAATTGTTTTAGCCGGTGGAAAGGGCAGCCGCCTGTATCCGATGACCAAAGCGGTCTCCAAGCCGCTGATTCCGATCTATGACAAGCCCA
The DNA here is from genome assembly GCA_964450645.1 of uncultured Oscillospiraceae bacterium. Taxonomy (GTDB): domain Bacteria; phylum Bacillota; class Clostridia; order Oscillospirales; family Oscillospiraceae; genus JAKSPM01. The sequence goes on from CAYVEB010000014.1 coordinate 5,727, forward strand.
TGATCTACTATCCGCTGTCAGTTTTGCTGACGGCGGGCATCCGGCAGATCATGATCATCTCCTCTCCGGCGGACATCGATTCCTATAAGCGCCTGCTTGGAACCGGCGAGGAACTGGGTGTGGAGTTCACCTATGGCGTGCAGTATGTGGCCCGCGGCATTGCCGATGCATTTTTAATCGCGGAAGATTTTCTTGGAGGCGACCGCGTGTGTCTGGTATTGGGGGACAATCTGTTCTACGGGGCGCAGCTGGAAACGGTTCTGCACAACGCCGTGAACAATAAAGCCGGTGCGACGGTTTTTGGATATCCGGTGAAAAATCCCCACGACTATGGTGTGGTGGAGTTTGACGATCAACTCAATGTGGTATCGATTGAGGAGAAACCGGCCTCGCCCAAGTCAAACTATGCCGTACCGGGCCTGTATTTCTACGATGCGGAGGCGATTGACATCGCCAAGCACATTCATCCCTCGGCGCGCGGCGAGTTGGAGATCACAGCGGTCAACGAGGAATATTTGCGCAAGGGCCGGCTGAAGGTGGAGCTGATGGGACGCGGGATGGCGTGGTTGGACACCGGCACGCCCACTGGGATGCTGCAGGCGGCGGAGTATGTGGAAGCCGTCCAGTCCCGCCAGGGACTTTACATCGCGTGCCTGGAGGAGGTCGCCTATTCCCAGGGATTCATCTCCAGGCAGCAGCTTTACAGACTGGGAGAAGCGCTGAAAATGACGGAATACGGCCAATATTTGATGATGTTGGCAGCAAAATAACATAAATTCGAGAAAAAAATTCGCTTTTTTAAGAATTTCTCTACTTGTCAGAGAAGTGTTTTTTTTATATGATAGTAGCGTGTCGGGAATTTCTTTGGCACGCTATTCTATATAAATTTGAAATTGGGTGATTTTTTGGATAAAAAAACAGAAAGGAAGGAATTTGGAAATCGGATCCTGCGCCAATGGAACCGGGAGAATTACCTGCTGCTGTTGCGGTATTTTCTCCTGGCGATCGGGGTCAACCTGATTGTGGAGCTGTGCAACCGGCGGGGCTTTGTCACGCTTTGGGATTATTTGACGGATAAGCCGCTGCAATTTGTCTATGGCGTGTGCATCGTATTTATGACGTTCTTATTTTGCCTGCTATTTCGCAAGCGCAACTATTTTGTAATGCTGGTAGCCGGCGTTTGGATTGCCCTGGCGGTGACGTCATTTGTGATGCTGTCGGGATTTGTCGCCACGCCGCTCACCGCGCAGGATATTGCCGTTTTGCGCTCTGTGAAGGAGATCATCGAGATCTATCTCAGCGATTATGCGGTGATCGCCATTTTGATTGTGCTGTCGCTTTTGCTGGGCGGGCTGCTGTTTTTGGCGTTCCATTTTCGGAACCATACCGCGCCGTATGCCTTTGCACTGGTCCATATCGCGCTGTTTTCCCTGCTGATCTGGGGTGCCAGTTCCGCGCTCATTAAAGGCGGATACCTGGATTCCCAGTTTGTCAACATTCCGGACGCTTACCAGAACAACGGGTTTGTCTACTGCTTTACCTGCAGCGCCCTGTACCAGGGCATCGACCGGCCGGAGGATTACAGCCCCGAACGGATCGAGGAAATGATGCGGCAGGTGCACACCGTGGACACCGGCAAGACACGTACGCCTAACTTCGTCTTTGTGCAGCTGGAGTCCTTTTTTGATGTGAAATATTTGCGGGATGTCGTCTATTCGAACGATCCTCTGCCGAATTTTACCAGGCTCAAAGAGAAATATTCCTCAGGGCTGCTTCGCGTGCCGTCCATCGGCGCCGGGACGGTCAACACGGAGTTTGAAGTACTTTCGCAGATGAATTTGCAGGATTTCGGCGTGGGGGAGTATCCCTATAAGACGGTGGTTCGCGACCAGGTCTGCGATTCGATTGCATACGACTTAAAGGAACTGGGTTACGAGACCCATGCGATTCACAACAACAACGCCACATTTTATCAGCGCAACAAGGTATATGCGAATTTGGGTTTCGACGCGTTTACGTCTTTGGAGTATATGTGGCAGACAGAAACCAACCCATTGGGCTGGGCCAAGGACAAATGCCTGACCCAGGAGATTTTGGATGTTCTTCAGTCCACGCCGGGGAAGGACTTCGTGTTTACCGTTTCTGTGCAGCCCCATGGGCAGTACCCAACAGAGGTGATCGATGAAAATCAAGCGCTGGAGGTGGTTTCCGGCATGGACGCGGAGCGCCGGGTGGGATTTGAGTATTATATCAACCAGATCTATGAGACGGATCAATTTGTGGGCGAGCTGGTGGAAGCGCTGGAGAATTACGACGAAGATGTGGTGCTGGTCTTTTATGGTGACCATCTGCCCAGTTTTCAAATCACCAATGAGGAGCTGAGCGACGGCAACGTACAGACCACGGAATACATCATTTGGGCGAACTTTCCCATGCAGCGGCAGCAAAAGAATATTCATGCGTTCCAGCTCTCGTCTTTGGTCATGGAGCGGATGGGCATTACCAGCGGCGTGCTGACCAAATATCATCAGCTCCATCGAGACGATCCGGCGGACGACGCCGCCTACCTGGACGGCCTGCGTATGCTGGATTACGATATTTTGTACGGCGATTGCATCTGCTATGGCGGAGAGATTCCCTTCGCGCCGACGGCGCTGCGCATGGGAACCAGGGAGATCACAGCCAAATCCGCGGCCTATAACGCCTCGATGCAGATGCTGTTTGTGCGGGGAGATAACTTCACGCCGTTCAGCACGGTATTCGTAGACGGAAAGCGGTATGAAACGGAATATGTCTCGCCGCAGCTGCTGCGCGTGGCGGATGTGGCGTTGGAAGACGGGAGTGAGATCAATGTGGCGCAGATGTCCAAGTCAGATGAGCTGCGCGTGTTGACGCAGACGCCGTCGCTGATTTATCGGATGAACGGAGGATAGGGCGGACAATGAAGGTCATTCATTTGATTTCCGGCGGCGATGTGGGAGGCGCCAAGACGCATGTGCTCTCGCTGCTGCACGGCCTGAGTCAGACGGAAACGGTGCGGCTGATCTGCTTTATGGAAGGCGATTTTGCCGCGGAAGCGCGGGAAATGGGAATCCCCACACAGGTGATTGCGGGCAACAACATCTTCCGCGTCCGCAGGAAGCTGACGCAAATCATTGAAGACGGCGGCTACCAGGTAGTCCACTGTCATGGCTCCAGGGCAAATCTGATGGGCTGGATGCTCAATCTGCCCGTGCCGGTCGTCAGCACGGTACACAGCGACTACCGCCTGGACTATCTGGGCCGTCCATTCGGCCGCATGACCTATGGCTTGATTAACCGGATTGCGCTGCGGCGGCTGGACTACCACATCGGCGTGTCCGACCCGATGGCGGAGCTGCTGATTTCCAGGGGCTTTGACCCGCAGCGAATGTTTTCCATTTATAATGGCATCGACTACACGCCAAAAGAACCTGCCATTTTCAGGCAGGAATACCGCCGCCGGCTTGGAATTGGGGAGGACGAGACGGTATTTGGCATCGCCGCGAGAATCAACCCTGTAAAGGACATGTCGACTCTGGTGCAGGCGTTTGCCCTGGCCAGGGATCGCTGCCCGCGGATCCGGCTGCTGATTGCGGGCGGAGGCGAGGAAGAGGGGAAGGTCAGGCAGCTCGCGGCAAAGCTGTGCCCCGAAGGGGCGGTGACTTTCCTGGGATGGGTGGACGATACAGACAGTTTTTACAACGCGCTGGATGTGAATATGCTGACGTCCTTGTCCGAGACATTCCCCTACTCGCTGACGGAGGGCGCAAAATGGCGCTGTGCGACGATTGCTTCCAACGTGGGCGGCGTGCCGTATTTGATTGACGACGGATATAACGGTCTGCTTTTCCCGGCCCAGGACGCGCGGGCGTTGGCCGGGCACATGGTGCGTTTGGCGACGCAGCCGCAGACGCGCCGGGAGATGGGCGAGCGGCTTTATAAAAAGGCTGCGGAGCAATTTTCACTGGAAGCGACGGTCAGGAAACAAAAGCAGATTTATCAGACGATCCTGCGCCGTGAGCAGCGGCCCAAGGGACGGCGCGACGGCGTGCTGATCTGCGGGGCCTATGGCCGCGGGAACGCCGGGGACGAGACGCTGCTGGAGACGATCGTGGAGCAGATGCGCAGCATCGACCGGGATATTCCCATCTGTGTTTTAACAAGAGCGCCCTTGCAGACCAAAATCGCGCTGCGGATCCAGGCGGTACACACGTTTGACATTGTGCGAATGTGGCGCGTCATGCGTAAAACGAGGCTTTATATCTCCGGAGGGGGAACCTTGATGCAGGACGTGACCAGTACGCGGTCGATTTTGTATTACCTGTGGAATATCCGCATGGCGAAGCGGCGGGGGAATCAGGTGATGCTCTATGGCTGCGGTGTCGGCCCGGTCAACCGGGAGAGCAACCGCAAGCGCGCGTCCCGTATTTTAAACCGGTACGCGGATGTAATTACCGTCCGGGACACGTATTCCCGGCGCGTTTTGGAGGAATTAAAGGTGACGCGCCCGAAGATCCGGGTGACGGCCGACCCGGCGCTGCTGTGCGAACCCTACCCGGATTCGCACGCGGCGGGGTATTTGCTGTCTGTTGGCCTGGAGGAGGATGAACGGTATATCCTGTTCGCCCTGCGCGACTGGGTGGGGTTTGCGGAAAAGGTTCCCGCGTTTGCCGCCGCGGCGGAGTATGCCTATCAGACGTATGGCTTGACGCCGGTGCTGTTTGCCATGGAACCGGGCAGGGATCTTGCGGCGGCGAAAGCGGTCGCGGCCAGAGTCAAATGCCCGTACCGCTTAGCCGGCGCGGATTGCCGCCCCAATGGGACGCTGAACCTGATTGCGCGGATGCAGATTGTGGTGTCCATGCGGCTGCACGGGCTGATCTTCGCGGCCGGATTAGGGATCCCAACCGTGGGCGTAGCCTATGATCCCAAAGTCAGCGGTTTTCTGGACGAACTGGGGGATGACCGGTATGTCTCTTTGCAGGCGGTCAACGCAGGCGTCCTGTGCGATCTGATCGACAGCGCGCACGGCAGCGCCGCGGCGGAGCAGGATTCCGCCCGCGTCCTGCGGGCGCTGGCGGGGGAAAACGCCAAAATCGCACAAGAACTGCTCAAATAAATAAATTGAGGGGTTGCAGCAATGAACTGCTGCAACCCCTTGTTGCGTAGACGCCTATGAGGAATACTGAGAAACTTGCCGAAACCGGGATTATTCGCTGCAATTACAGTCGTTGCCGTTATCCGTGGGGAAAAACGCGTCAATGGGGAACGCGATGCGGCTGAAGATATCGCACGGCTCCTCCGCGCAGCCCGGGTCCTCGCAGCATTCCTTGGTGGGGAGGCTGTAGCGGCAATAGGGGATTTCCAGCTGGGAATCCCGCTCCAGGCGGATGGTGGAGAACTGGCCGATGGTGATGTACAGCTGTTTCCCTTCGTTGTTTAAGACCAGTTCCTCACCGAAACTGTCCAAAATCGCCGTTGGGATATCCGGCGTGCATTCGCGGTTGCGACGGTCGCAGGAATCCACGACTTTTGCCGCCAGGATCATCGGATCCACCACTTCCGTGATGGCCTCCGGCTCGCTGCTACGCAAAATGGTCTCGCTGCAGATCTGGCTTTCCCGGCTGCTGAAGCTCTTGGCGCTGCCGGAGCCACCGTAGAGCACGACGCGCTTGCTGAATACGGCAAGGCCGCACAGGGCGCAGGTGCGCAGGCCGGAGGTGTTGATATCGCCGGTGACGCGGTAATAGTAAGTCACGTCTACGGTGTAGTGGCCGCAGTTGTAGGGAATCGACTCCACGTCAAGCTGGGCGTAAATTAATTCACAGCAGCGCGCCTTTGCGCCGGTGGCGTTGTCCAGGGCATCTTGCGAATCCCGGGTCAGGTAGACGCGCAGGTCTTCCACGCAGTCCTGATTCAGACAGCTGTCTACAATTTGTTGGGTATGGACGCGAATGGTTTGACCCTCCTGATTGGAGGAAGAAACTCTGTCAGGCAATTGGATAACCTCCCGTTTGAAATGTAAAGCAATTTTGCTTTCATAACAGTTTATGTAAAAGATTGCGGTTTGTGCAGGCTAGATTTTGTAGACAAGCGGCACAAAATGTGGTAGGATAATTATGGGAATGTTTCCCGGAAGAAATAGAACTGGAGCGCATTTATGAGAATTTCGATCATGGGCGTCCAATTTGACGATGTAACGATGGACGATGCCGTTGCCAAGGCCGAAGATTTGCTGGACAAGCCGCCCAGGGGCGCGTATTGCGTGACGCCAAACGCGGAGATTGTATACGAGGCCATGCGCGATCCGGCGTTTTGCGCGCTGCTCAATCAGGCGGATCTGGTTTTGCCAGACGGCGCGGGCGTGGTGCTGGGATCCAAAATTTTGAAGACGCCGCTTCGGCAAAAGGTTGCGGGGATCGACTTCGCGAGCAGGCTTCTCGCAGTATTGGCCCGGCGCGGGCAGAGTTTATATCTGCTGGGCGGCAAGCCCGGGATCGGTGAACTGGCCGCGGAACGGATGCGGCAGCAGTATCCCGCGCTGCAAATTGTGGGGATCGCGGACGGGTACTATCAAGACGAGGATGCGGCGGTTCAGGCGATCCGCCGGGCAAAACCGGATGTGTTGTTTGTCTGCCTCGGCGCCCCCAAGCAGGAGCGCTTTATGGCGGCCCACCAAAACGAGCTGCCGGTGCGGCTGATGGCGGGACTCGGCGGCTCGCTGGACGGCTTTGCCGGGACGGTGAAACGCGCGCCGAAATGGATGATTCGCCTGCAATTGGAGTGGCTTTACCGCCTGATTCGGGAACCCAAACGATTTGGGCGGATGCTCCGGCTGCCAAAATTTGTTTGGGCAACGGTAAAAGAACGAATGAAAGGGTGATTCCTATGGGAAAACTGATTGTATTTGAGGGAACAGACGGCTCCGGTAAGTCCACCCAGTTCGCGCTGCTGACTAAGCGTCTGGCGGCGCAAGGCGTCGACTTTAAGACGATGGTGTTCCCGCAGTATTCAGAGCCATCCTCGGCGATGATCCGCATGTATCTTGGCGGTGAGTTCGGTGAGCGGCCGTCAGACGTGAACGCCTATGCCGCTTCCACATTCTATGCGGTCGATCGGTACGCGTCCTATAAAAAGGTGTGGGGCGCGTATTACCGAAACGGCGGCTTGATGCTCTCAGACCGCTATACCACCTCCAACGCCGTGCATCAGGCGTCTAAAGAGCCGGAGGAGAATCGGGAGGATTTTTTTGCGTGGCTTTACGAGTTTGAATACGGACACTTGGAACTTCCCGTCCCGAATCTCGTCGTCTATTTGGACGCGCCGACGGAGATAACCGAGCGGCTGATGCGCAAACGCGAGCATGAATCGCACACCCATGCCGATATCCATGAGCAGAATTTGGAGTATCTGCGTATCTGCCGCCAAACCGGCTTGCACGCCGCGAAGTATTACGGCTGGACCGTTGTGAATTGTGCCAGCGGCGGGAAACTGCGGCCGGTCGCGGATATTCACGAGGAAATTTACCGCCTGGTGACGCAATGTCTGGCGGAGTAGAAAGGAAAGAAGCGCCATGGTTTACATTGTTTTAGGCGAGGGATTTGAAGAAATGGAAGCGGTGGTTCCTTGCGATCTGCTGCGGAGGGCCAATATCCCGGTGCAGCTGGCGGGAATCGGCGGAACGCAGGTGACAGGATCGCACGGCGTCCGCGTCGGCGCGGATATTTTGGTGGAGCAGATCGACCGGGACGCGATGGATATGATTGTCTTGCCTGGCGGCCTGCGGGGGGTTCAATCGATTTTGGATTCCCAGGTTACGCTGGGCACCGTTCAGTGGGCGGCCAGCAACGGAAGGTTCGTGGCGGCGATTTGCGCCGCGCCGACGGTGCTGGCAAAGCTGGGGATTACAGATGGGAAAAAAGCGACCTGTTACCCCGGCATGGAGGAGCAGATGGGCGGCGCGAAGGTGGCTCCGCGTGGCAAGGCCGTGGTTGACGGGAAGATCGTCACCAGCACGGCGGCAGGGACGGCCTATGATTTCGGCCTGGCTTTAATTACCGCCTTGAAGGATGTCAAGACCGCCGAAAAGGTTGCCAAGGCGATTGTGTTATAAGGGGAAAGCATGAAAGACGAGTTTTTAGAAGAAACCGGCGGCCCGCAAGACGGGCAGACGCCGCCTCAGGGGGTTCCGCAGGACGGGCAGACGCCGTCTCCCGGCGATACGCTGGACGCGATGCTTGGGGAGGAGTGGCTCAACGAGGTACTCTCGAAGCTGTGGCCGGAAGATGGCGACGACGCGCCCTCGCAGGAATTTTCGGATACGCCGGCGGGGCCGCCGGAGCCAAG
>CAYVEB010000014.1:14103-16712 GCA_964450645.1 uncultured Oscillospiraceae bacterium
GCCAATGGACGACACGATCATTGCGCCGGGCGGCTTCGTGCCGGCGGACGATTGGTATCCGGAAGACTCCGGCGGTCAGGACGCCTACGCGCGGGAGGCCTATGATCAAGGGAACGATTCCGATGCCGCGCCGGAGGAGAATGACAGTTCCGCTGACCAAGCGTATATGCCTTTGCCCAACGAGGATGTGGACTACGGCTATTACGACGCCGAAGAAGAATTGCCTCCGAAGGAGCCGCCGGAGCCAAAAATAAAGTACAAGCGGAAGCGGACGCCGATTTTGGTGCGGCTGCTGCTATACGGGGCGTTTGTTTTGGCCGCCGGAATTGGCCTGGGACTGTTTGGCTGGGAGTGCGCGCAGGATGTGCTGGCGCTGGGACACGCGGATCGGACGGTTCAAATGGTTGTGACGGAGACGGACACCATCGACACGGTGACCGACAAGCTGTATGAGCGGGGCCTGATTCGCCACAAGTGGCTGTTTAAGCTGTACTGCGACATCACCCACGCGGAGGAGAAAATTGATCCCGGCGTCTATGAGCTGAACAGCTTATACGATTACCACGCGCTGGTGAGCGGGATGATTCGCTCGACGGGCAACCGCGCCACGACGGAGGTAATGATTGCCGAGGGCCGGAATTGCCGGGAAATTTTTGAGCTGTTGGAGGAAAATAGCGTCTGCACTGTGGAAGAGCTGGAGCGTGCCGCTCTGGAGGGGGAGTACGACTACTGGTTCTTGGAGGGGCTGGACACCACCGAGCCAAATTGGCTGGAGGGCTTTTTGTATCCGGATACCTATGAGTTCTATATCAGCGACGACGCCGAGAACGTCATAGACCGCATTTTGCGGAACTTTGAACGCAGGGTCGACGACGAGCTTCGGCTGGAAATTGAAAACTCCGGCTATACGGTCCGGGAAGTAATTACCATCGCGTCGCTGATCGAGGAGGAAGCCGCAGGGGACCACGAGCGCGCGGAGATTTCGTCGGTCATCCACAACCGGCTGGCTGTGGCGGATAACGACACCGTTGACGACGACTATTTGCTGCTGCTGCAGATGGACTCGACCGTGTTCTATGCCTGTGAGCTGGCGGGGATCGAGGGGTTTGATTTGAGCGTCGACAGCCCGTACAACACCTATCTCTATCAAGGGCTGCCTGCCGGCCCGATTGACAATCCCGGCATGAACTCCATCAAAGCGGCGCTGAAACCGGCGGAAACGGACTATTATTATTTCGCGGCCGGCGCCGACGGAAGCAGCCACTTCTTCAACGATTTCAGCGCCTTCCAGGAGTTTATTACGAGCAGCGAGTATGTGGGGTATCGTGAGAGCGATGAAACAGATTAGGAAAAGGCCGCCGGAGCTGCTGTCTCCGGCGGGGGACATGGAAAAGTTAAAATTTGCCGTGCTGTACGGGGCGGATGCGGTGTATATGGGAGGAACCTCCTTTGGGATGCGCAGCTCCGCTGGGAATTTCTCCCAAGACGCGCTGCCGCGGGCGGTTCAGTTTGCCCATGACCATGGCGTCAAGGTACACGTGACGGTGAACACCATGGCGCGTAATGACGAAATTGCCCGGTTGCCCGCGTTTTTGGAGCTGTTGGAGGCCGCCAAAGTGGACGCGCTGATCATTGCGGACATGGGCGCGTTTGCCCTCGCCGGGAAGTATGCGCCGTCCTGCCAGCGGCATATGTCCACGCAGGTGTCCGTGGCCAATTTTGAGACTGCCAAAGCGTGGTATGAGCTGGGGGCGGACTGCGTGGTACTGGCGCGGGAGCTTTCGCTGGAGGAGGTGCGGGAAATCCGCGCAAAGACGCCGCGGGAATTGAAGATCGAGACCTTTGCGCACGGCTCCATGTGCGTGTCCTATTCCGGCCGGTGTCTGCTGTCCAACTACATGACCGGCCGGGACAGCAACCGGGGCGCCTGCGCCCAGCCGTGCCGCTACCAGTATGCGCTGGTGGAGGAAAAGCGGCCGGGCGAGTATTTCCCGGTGTTTGAGGACGAAAAGGGTACTTACATCTTGAATTCTCGGGATATGTGCATGATCGACCACCTGGACGACCTGATGGACGCCGGGGTGGACAGTCTGAAGATCGAGGGCAGAGCGAAGTCCGCGTACTACGCAGCCATTGTGACCGGCGCTTACCGCCACGCGCTGGACGACGTGGCGTCCGGGCGGCCGGTGGATCCGGTCTGGCGGGACGAAGTGGAGCACGTATCCCACCGGCACTATTCCACGGGCTTTTTCTATGGCCAGCCGGGGCAGTACTATGAAGACTCCCGGTATATCCGCCGCTGGCAGGTCTGCGCCATTGTGACGTCCTGCGACGAAAACGGTCTTGCAACTTTGTCTTTGCGAAACAAATTCACAGCCGGGCAGGAGGTTGAGGTGGTCGGGCCGGATCTCAGGCCGTTTTCCATGCGCGCGCCGCTCATGCGCGATGTAGGCGGCGGAATCCTGACCGAGCCGAAGACACCGCAGATGGAATTCCAGATGCAGCTGCCAAAGCCGGTTCCGGCCTTCTCTATTGTTCGGCGGGCAATCGATCTTTCAGCAAAATAAAAAATGTCATTTTTTTCCCAGTCTTTCCCACGGTTCGACGGA
>CAYVEB010000014.1:16722-45206 GCA_964450645.1 uncultured Oscillospiraceae bacterium
CACGATGATTCATTGTGCGCCCATATTTTTTGTTTTAAGGAGAAAACCATGAACCTTACGAGTTTTTTGCAGGATAAGCAGCTGACAATTGCTTTGACCGGCGACATCGACCACCACCGCGCCAGGGAGATCATCCGCATTGTCGGGGAGAAAATTGATCTGTACCTGCCGCTGACTTGTATTCTGGACTTTTCAGACGTCACATTTATGGATTCCAGCGGGATCGCCGTGGTGATCTGCGCCCTACGCAAGATGCGCGAGCTGGAAGGACGGCTGTTATTGGACAATATCCCGCCCCAGCCGATGCGGGTGCTGCGTACGGCGGGCATTGAAAAAATTACGGAAATCCGAGAGGGGAGTAAGTTATGAGAACCAAAGTGAACCCGGAAAACTATATGGCCCTGGAATTTCCCAGCAAATCCAGTAACGAGGCGTTTTCCCGCGCGGCCATTGCCTGTTTCGCGTCCCAGATGGATCCGACTTTGGACGAACTGGGGGATATCAAAACCGCGGTGTCCGAGGCGGTGACCAACTGCATTGTACACGCCTATCCGGATCAGATCGGCGTGATTTCCATGCGCGCGCAGATCTTGGAGGGAAATGTGCTGGACATCGTCATTAAGGACAAGGGCTGCGGGATCGAGGACGTCGAAAAGGCCAGGCAGCCCATGTATACAACCGGCGGCGAAGAACGCTCCGGCATGGGTATCACGATTATGGAGAGTTTTATGACCACACTCAAAATCACATCCAGCCTGGGGAAGGGAACCACGGTACATATGCGTCGGAAAATTGTCCGGCGCGGTGGGCAAAAATGAACGTCAATCAGGCGGAACTGATTCGCAGCGCTCAAAACGGAGATCGGGAGGCCAGCGAGCAACTGGTTGTGGAAAACGCGGGGCTGATCTGGTCGATCGCGCGCCGGTTCTATGGGCGCGGCGTGGAGCCGGACGATTTGTACCAGCTGGGCTGTGTCGGATTTCTAAAAGCAATCGCGGGCTTTGACCTGAACTTCGGCACGCAGTTTTCCACCTATGCCGTACCGAAGATCGCCGGGGAGATTCGCCGCTTTTTGCGGGACGATGGCTCCATCAAAGTGTCGCGCTCCATCAAGGAACAGGCGACGGCGATTAAAATTGCGCGGCAGAAGCTGACGGGCCTGTACGGGCGAGAGCCGCTGATTTCAGAAATTTCGGCGGAAACCGGTTTTTCCGCCGAGGAGATTGCCACCGCCGAGACGGCAACGGCCTCCACCGAGTCCATCCAGCGTCAGACCGGCGAGGATGGCTTTACACTGGAAAATGTTCTGACAGACGGCAATATGGAATCGGAGATTGTCGAACGCATCGCTCTGCAAGAGGCAATTCACCAATTGCCGGAGCGCGAGCGGATGGTGATCAGTCTGCGCTTTTTCCACGGTCTGACCCAAGAGAAGGTGGCGCGGGTGATCGGGGTGTCCCAAGTGCAGGTTTCCAGAATCGAGAAGAAGGCCCTTGCCGCGCTGCGCAATTTTATGTAGAATTCAAATTTGCTGTTTGGAACCGGGGACCCGTGCCGGTTTCAAACGGCGGATTTGCCAAAAATTTTGTTTCGACAAGATTCTACGGCTTCCGATTCGCAAAGCCGTGAAAAAGTTCTTTATTTTTTGGGAAAAATAAGTTAAAATGGGGTCAAGAAGCTACGGCCCAGTTTGGCCTGCGGAAAGGACCCTAAAATGACACCTGACCTTGAACAACGTCTGCTGCGTGTCCGGCGAAGTGTGATCACAAAGCAGTTTTCCAACTTAAACCCAGAGCAGCGCGCCGCGGTTATGACGACCCAAGGCCCGCTTTTGCTGCTGGCCGGCGCGGGCAGCGGAAAGACCACGGTATTGATCCACCGGGTCGCGAATTTAATTCAATTCGGCTGCGCGTCTGACAGCGGCGAGGTTCCCGATACCATCACGCCGGAGGACGTCGCCTTTTTGGAGACATATGACGCCAATCCCCGCGAAGAGGACGCGCCCCACGCCAAGGCGCTGTGCGCCTGCCATCCGGCTGCGCCGTGGAGCATCCTGGCCATTACGTTCACCAATAAAGCGGCAAACGAGCTGAAAACCCGCCTGAACAATCTGCTTGGCGATGCGGCGAATGACATATGGGCTATGACCTTTCATTCGGCCTGCTGCCGCATTTTGCGCCGGGAGATTGACCGCTTGGGCTACAGCCGCAATTTTACAATCTATGATGCCGCCGACTCCGAGCGCGTGATGAAGGATGTCCTGCGGGATATGCACTTGGATGAAAAACAATTTCCTCCGAAGCTATTCTTAAATTTGATTTCCAGGGCGAAGGACAAGCAGCTCTCCCCGGAGGAATACGCGCGGTCGGTGATCGGAGAGGGAGATTACCGATTGGAAAAGTCCGCCGACGCCTATCGCGAGTATCAGCGGCGATTGCGGGAATCCGACGCGGTGGACTTTGACGATATCATCTATTTGACAGTGCGGCTGTTGCAGGAATTTGACCAGGTGCGGGAATTTTATCAGCGGAAATTTCGCTATGTCCTCATCGACGAATACCAGGATACCAACCGTCAGCAGGATTTGCTGGCGAGGCTGCTGGCGGGGCGGTATGAAAATATCTGCGTGGTAGGCGACGACGATCAGAGTATCTATCGTTTCCGCGGCGCGACGGTTGAAAATATTTTGAACTTTGAAAAGACCTATCCTGCCGCGCGGGTCATCCGGCTGGAGCAAAACTACCGCTCCACCCAGTCTATTTTGAATGCTGCCAATGCGGTGATCGCCAACAATCAGGGGCGAAAAGGCAAGCGCCTGTGGACGCAAAACGGCGCGGGTGCGCCTGTGTACGTCTATGAGGCGGAGAGCGAGAGCGGCGAGGCAAATTTTGTTGCCAGCCAGATCATCAACACCGGCGAGGACCGGAAGTTTCGGGATTTCGCCGTCCTTTACCGCACCAACGCCCAGTCGAACGCCCTGGAATATGCCCTGAAGCGCAACGGTATTCCCTACCGGATCATTGGCGGCACGCGCTTTTTTGACCGGGCGGAGGTCAAAGACATGCTGGCCTATCTGTGCGTCATCCACAACCGTGCGGATGATCTGCGTCTGCAACGGATTATCAACAATCCGCCGCGCGGGATCGGCGCAAGGACCTTGGAAATGGCGCAGCGGCAGGCGGACGCGGGAAACAAGAGCCTATACGAGGTGATCTCCCATCCGCACGACTACGCGTCTTTGGAGCGGGCGGCGGAGCATCTGCTGCGGTTTTCCGCTATGATCGAGGAATTCGACCAACTTTCACGGACGATGAGCCTGCCGGACTTCTATGAGGAGGTCATGCTGCGGACCGGCTATGTCCAAATGCTGCAGGAAAAGGACACCGTGGAAAACCGCACGCGGCTGGAAAATATCCGGGAGCTGAAATCTTCAATTGTCAGCTATGCGGAGAATACGGACACACCGACGCTCCAAGGTTTTTTGGAGGAGATTGCCCTCTACACCGACATCGAGCAGTACGACGCCGAGGCCGACGCGGTCGTTTTAATGACCATGCACGCGGCCAAGGGACTGGAATTTTCCCACGTATTTCTGGTGGGCATGGAGGAGGGGCTGTTTCCCGGAATGCGCGCCGTCGGTGACGGCGAGGAGATGGAGGAAGAACGGAGGCTTTGCTATGTGGCGATCACGCGGGCCAAGCAGACGCTGACCATCTCCTACGCCCGGCACAGGATGCTCTACGGCCGCACCTCCTATAACAGGCCGTCCCGCTTTTTGTCGGAGCTGCCGCCGGAGTGCGTGGCAAGATCCCGCCTAAGTGCGCCGCGTCCAGCGGCCGCCGCATCTGCCCGCCCGCACAAAACGCTGTACATCCACACGCCCGCGCAGATGCCGGCCCAACCCACCGTCAATTACGAAAAGGGCAACATGGTGCAGCACAAGGCCTTTGGGCGGGGGATGGTGCTGTCGGTGGTGAAAATGGGCAACGACGCGCTGCTGGAGATCGCTTTTGACAACATCGGCACAAAGAAATTGATGGCGAACTCCGCCTCCGCGCATATGCAAAAACTGTAAATTGGACGAGCTGCCAACCATATGCTCTACCGAGGTGATGGGGTTGGACAGACGTTGTACCCTGCGGACGCGGATCGCGCTGGTTCTGATCGCCTGCGGCGGATTGTATTTGATCTTTCAGATGCGCTATGCGCCCATCGTGGAACGCGCGGCTGTGCTGAAGGTGGAAAACGGCGCCGCAGGTGCGATCAACGATGCCATCGAATGGGTCATAGCGACCGGGCAGGTGGACTACGATGAGCTTGTCATTTTGCAAAGGGATCCGAACGGACAGGTTACCGCGCTGCAGGCCAACATGGTTGCGGTGAACGAATTGCGGATGAAGATTCTGGACGCCGTCAGCGACCTGATTCTGGAACTGTCCTCGGAGGAAATTTCCATTCCGCTGGGGAGTGTCGTACTTCCGGAGCTGTTTTCCGGGCGCGGGCCAAAAATCCCCATCCGCATGGTGGCGCTGCGCGCCTCAAACGCACAGCTGGTGAGCGAATTTTCAGACGCCGGAATCAACCAGACGCGCCACCAGATTTTGGTGGAGGTATCTGTGAATGTGACGATCATGACGCCCAACGGGAGCAAAGACGTCCCGGTCTCGACCAACGCCGTGGTAGCCGAGACGATTATCGTTGGCACCGTGCCGGAGACGTTTGTGACCATAGGGGGTCAATAAGAACGAGTTTGGAGGATACCATGGATCCAAAAGAAGAAATGGCGAATTTGACCGCCGAACTGGAAGCGGCCAATCACCGCTATTATGTGCTGGACGATCCGACGATGTCGGATTTTGACTACGACCAAAAGCTGCGCCGCCTGGAGGTTCTGGAGACGCAGCATCCCGAACTGGCGCTGCCCAACAGCCCGACCCGCCGAGTGGGCGGCAAAGCGCTGAGCCAGTTTGAAAAGGTGGAGCATACCGTCCCGCTGGAGAGCTTGCAGGACGTCTTCTCCACGCGGGAGCTGGAGGATTTCGTGCAGCGGACGCAGCAGACCATTCACGGCGCCGAATACACTGTGGAGCCGAAGGTAGACGGGCTGTCCGTGGCACTGGAATATATCGACGGTCAATTTGTCCGGGGCGCCACGCGCGGCGACGGTCAGATCGGCGAAGACGTGACGGAAAATTTAAAGACCGTGCGCTCCATTCCGATGCACCTGGAACATGCGCCCCGGCGCTTAATTGTGCGCGGAGAGGTGTTTATGCCCAGGGCGGTGTTCAGCGCACTCAACGAACAGCGCGAGCGGCGCGGGGAGGCGCTCTTTGCCAACCCCCGTAACGCGGCCGCCGGTAGTTTGCGTCAGCTCGATCCAAAGGTTGCGGCGGAGCGGAAGCTGGACATCTTGGTGTTCAATTTGCAGCTGGTCGAAGGACTTTCCTTCCAGACCCATTCCCAGACGCTGGACTATCTGCGCCAGCTCCATTTTAAGGTGATTCCCTACACAATCTGCACCGATATGGAGCAGATCGCCCAAACGGTCGATGAGATCGACCAGACGCGCTACACCCTGAGCTATGACATCGACGGCGCCGTTGTAAAGCTCAACGATTTGCGGGGCCGCCAGCAGCTGGGGAGCACGTCCAAATTTCCCAAATGGGCCGCTGCGTACAAATATCCGCCTGAAATCAAAGAGACGGTGCTGGAAGATATTGTCGTCCAGGTGGGCAGGACGGGCGTCCTGACGCCCAAGGCGATCGTCCGGCCCGTCCGCCTCGCCGGAACAACGGTTACCAACGCCACCTTGCACAACCAGGATTTCATCACCCAAAGGGACATTCGCATTGGCGATACGGTGAAAATCAGAAAGGCGGGGGAGATCATCCCGGAAATTTTGTCAGTCGTCCCCGAAAAGCGGCCGGAGGACGCGGCGCCGTATTTTCTGCCGGAGCGCTGCCCGATCTGCGGCGCGCCGGTGGTGAGGGACGAGGATGGCGCGGCCATCCGCTGCACCGGTGCGGAGTGCCCGGCGCAGCTGTCGAGAAATATTGCTCACTTTGTCTCCAGAGACGCCATGGACATCGAAGGTCTCGGCAGCGCCATTGTGGAGCAGCTGATTGCCCAGGGGTTGGTAGCCTCCCCGGCGGATCTGTATGATCTGACCTTGGAACAGCTGTCCACGCTCTGGAAAAAGGGCGACAAAGCGCCAAAGAAGCTGCTGGATTCCATTGAACAAAGCAAACACAACGACCTCTACCGCCTGATCTACGCGCTCGGCATCCGCCAGGTGGGGGAGAAGGCTGCCAAGGTGCTGGCGCGGAAGTTCGGCTCCCTGGACAGGCTCATGGAGGCCACGACCGAGGAGTTAACGGATATTTGGGATATCGGGGGCGTCACGGCGCAGAATATCACCGACTGGTTTGCAAGCAGTCAGGCCCAGCATCTCATTGGGCGGCTGCGTGCGGCGGGCGTCAATTTCCAGAGTACCGCGAAGGCCGGGAGCGAGCGGTTTGCCGGCATGACGTTTGTGCTGACCGGCACGCTGGAGCGCTTTACCCGCTCCCAGGCAACGGAGCGGATCGAGGAGCAGGGAGGAAAGGTTTCCGGCTCCGTTTCCAAGAAGACCACCTATGTGGTGGCCGGTGAGAACGCCGGTTCCAAGCTAAAAAAAGCCAACGACCTGGGAGTCCGGGTATTAAGCGAGGAGGAGCTTTTGCGGCTCCTTGACGGCGAAGAAATCTAAGACCGCGAATGGAGCGGCGGCGCGGTTCTTCATCGAGGCATAAAAAAGATTATGAAGTGGGCGCGCTGCAAAATAACATGCGAAACAAAAACACCAGCGAAGCCCCAAAAAGGCTTGCTGGTGTCTTTGCTTCTGGTAAAATTAAGGTATAAAACAAAACATTATAGAGAAAAAGTGTAACATAGTTGAGGAAATGGTCAACTGGTAATTGTGCTTCAGTTCCCGCACCAGAAAGCGTCTCGGAAACATCCGGCGCTGAGGTTTCATTTGTGCTGTCCGAAGGGACGGCGCTGTTTGTTTCTGGGACAGATCCCGCCACGTTTTTAAATCGTCGGATAGCCGAATTCCAGAATGTCCGCGATGCGCTGGGACGCGTGGCCGTCGCCATAGGGATTCGAGGCGTGGCTCATGGCGCGGTACGCCTCCGGATCGGTCAACAGGCGGGTAAATTCCCTGTAAATTGTCTCTTCCTGCGTCCCAACCAGCTTGAGCGTTCCGGCTGCGATTCCCTCCGGCCGCTCGGTTGTGTTCCGCATCACCAGCACCGGCTTGCCCAGCGCCGGCGCCTCCTCTTGGATGCCGCCGGAATCGGTGAGGATGAGGTAGCTTCGATTTTGAAAGTTGTGAAAATCCAGCACGTCCAGTGGCTCGATCAAATGGACGCGTTCGCCGGAACCGAGAATTGCGTTGGCCGTTTGCCGCACGCGGGGATTCATATGGATCGGGTAAATGGCCTTCACATCCGGGTTTTCTTCCATGACCCTGCGGATCGCCCGGAACATATGCTCCATCGGTTCGCCCAAATTTTCCCGGCGGTGCGCCGTGATTAAAATCAACCGGCTTCCCGCGGCCCATTCCAGCTCCGGGTGGGTGTAGTTGGCGCGTACGGTCGTTTTTAAAGCGTCGATGGCAGTATTGCCGGTCACATAAATGCTGTCGGGATTTTTTCCCTCCCGCACAAGGTTTTGCCGCGCCAAGTCGGTCGGCGCAAAGTGGAACCGGCTGATGATCCCCACCGCCTGGCGGTTAAACTCCTCTGGGTACGGGGCGTCAATATTATACGTACGCAGGCCCGCTTCCACATGCCCCACGTAAATTTGCAAATAAAAACAGGCCAGCGCCGTGGCAAACGTGGTGGACGTGTCCCCGTGGACCAGCACCACGTCTGGTTCTTCGCACTCCAGAACCGACCTGATTCGCTCCAAAATATTCGTCGTCACGTCAAAAAGCGTCTGATTTGCCTGCATAATGGACAGGTCATAGTCCGGCACAACGCCAAACGCATCCAAAACCTGATCCAACATCTGCCGGTGCTGCCCAGTGACACAAACCACAGTATGGATCGCCGGACGCTTTTGCAGCTCCTTAACCAAAGGACACATTTTAATTGCCTCCGGCCGCGTCCCAAACACCAGCATGATTTTTTTCATGAAGTCAAAACTCCTCATATTTTAAAAATGGCGCCTGCGTTCCCGCCACGCAAAGGCAGTAGCGCGTGCAATCCCCGGCCGCGATCACCCGGTGAACGGCAGGCACTCTCAGCGCGCCGACCGAGCTATCCGGATACAGTTCGATCTGCAAAGGATATCCCTGCAGGCCGGCGCCGGTCAGCTTGGCGTAGGCTTCCTTGGCGGTCCAGTGCATGTAAAAGCACAGGGTTTGATCACTCGCGGCCGAAAAAACGGCGTACTCCGCCCGTGTCAGGCATTTTTCCGCCAGATGGGCGATCGGACGCGATGCAATCTGCTCGATGTCAATGCCGACCGGGCAATCCGAAACCGCCGCCGCCGCCATATTTTTGCTGTGCGCCAGCGAAAGATACAAATCCGGCAAACAGGGCATTCCGCGCTCGGAAAAGCTCGGACATTCCGGCGCGGGCAGCAGCCGCCACAGCAAAGACCACGCCGCCATCGAGCGCCTGCGGTCATTGGGCATACGGTAGCGCGCAATATGCGCCAAAAGCGCCGCAGGCAAATCCGCCCGGGGCAAGGGAGCAGAGCCAGCCAAGTCGTAATATCCTGCGCGGATCATTCCGAGGCCGGGTCCTCCGATACCGAACGGCTGACAGCACGCAGCGAATTTGCCGTTTGCGTATAACCGACAGATGTCTCGTCCAAAACAGTTTGCAACTGCCGGATGTCGGATTGAATCGACTTGGACAGCGTGTCGAGGAGCTGATTGGTTTCGGCAAGACCGGCCTGGTTTTCGTCAAAAATCGCCTGCACCTGTTTATAGAGCGCGGCGACACGCGCGTTGGCGCGGCGCTCGGCCAACTCCGCGCGGCGGTAAGCGGCCAGTTCCTTTTCCCGCAGCACATGCAGCGGAGGCTGCGCGTCATTGGGCGCGGCGGGCTTTTTGACGTCCTCCAGCGCTTGGCGCAGTTGGGCGGTTTCCTGCTCAGATTGCGCCAAGCGGCCCTCTAGCTCCTGAATTTGGTCGTGCAAACGGGTGATTTCTTCGTTTTTCGCCCGCAGCTCCCGCTCGTGGTTCAGGGTGTTATTCTCGATAAACTGCACCACGTCGTCCCGGTGAAACCCGTGCAGGGCGGTGCGAAAATTTTGATTGGGCACAAGAAACCCTCCTTGTCCGATCGAGATACTACGCTTATTATATCACGCGGCCGGGGCCTTGACAAGTCGGATTCGCCGGAAAATTCGCGGAATTTCCCGAAACCCCGGAATTTGGCCGGGATTTCGGGAAAATGTGTTAAATTCCGGACATGGCCTTGATGGTGGCAAGCTGTTGGGCGTCGATGGTCTTCCGCATAGCCAGACCTTCCGTGATATCCATGTCGTGTACGGAGCCGGAATCCATGCAGACCACGCGGTTGGTTTTGCCAGCCGCCAAAAGCTCAA
Organism: uncultured Oscillospiraceae bacterium; assembly: GCA_964450645.1. Classification (GTDB taxonomy): domain Bacteria; phylum Bacillota; class Clostridia; order Oscillospirales; family Oscillospiraceae; genus JAKSPM01. The sequence continues at coordinate 26,326 of CAYVEB010000014.1, forward strand.
CCGCGTAATATCCCATGCGCGTCGCGTTGACCCGGTCGCGCGCACTCGGCGTACCGCCGCGCTGGATATGGCCAAGAACCGTAACCCGGGGATCCAAATCCAACTCCTGCTTAATGTAATCCGCCACATCGGCGGCGGAATCCGCACCCTCTGCGACGACGATCATGTAATGGGTGAAGCCGTTGAGCCGCGCGTCGCGGATGCACTTGACGACCTCCGCCTTGCCAAATGTGTCGATGGTTTCCGGCATCATGACCGCCGTGGCGCCGATTGCCAGACCCACATAGAGCGCCAGATGACCGGCGTTCCGGCCCATGACCTCCACGACAGAGCAGCGCTCGTGGGACTGCATGGTGTCGCGCAGCTTGTCGATGCACTCGACCGCAGTGTTGGCAGCGGTGTCAAAGCCGATGGTATAGTCGGTACAGCTGATGTCGTTGTCGATGGTGCCGGGAATGCAGACAACGGCGATGCCATGCTTCGACAGCGCCAGGGCGCCGCGGAAGGAGCCGTCGCCGCCAATAACCACAATTCCCTCAATGCCCAGCAGCTTGCAAACGGACACAGCCTTTTGCTGGCCCTCCTCCGTCATAAAGTCTTTGCTGCGGGCCGTGTAGAGGACTGTGCCGCCGCGGTTGATAATATGTGCAACGCTGCTCTCGTTCAGCTTGACAATATCGCCGTTCAGCAGGCCCTGGAAACCGTGGCGAATACCGATCACCTCAATGCCGCGGAATACAGCCGAACGAACGACAGCGCGTACCGCAGCATTCATGCCCGGTGCGTCGCCGCCGGAGGTGAGCACGCCGATTCGATGGATAAAATTCGCTGTTTGCGTCATAGTAAATCACTCCTATTGTTTCCTTACCCTTTATTTTAATCCTTTCTCATATAAAAGTAAATATTTTTTTTGTACAAAACTGCCACAATTCTATATTGATTTTCAGGACGCACGGTGATAGAATAAGAAAAAACTCGGAGGTTGCTTATGGCTTTTGATGCACAAAAGGTAAAAAACGACGCGGTTCAGTGGATTCGCGGCTGGTTTGCGGAAAATGGCGCGGGCTGCAACGCGATTGTTGGCATTTCCGGCGGGAAGGACAGCTCGGTTGTGGCCGCGCTGTGCGTGGAAGCGCTGGGGAAAGATCGGGTCATCGGGGTTCTGATGCCCAACGGCCGCCAGCAAGACATCGATATGGCCCGGCTTTTGGTGGACCATCTGGGCATTTCCCACTATACGATCAACATTCAAGAGGGCTTCCGCGGCGTTATGACGGCCGTTCAAGACGCGATTGGAACGCCGTCCGTCCAGACGCAGACCAATTTGGCGCCCCGGATCCGCATGGCGACACTGTATGCAGTCTCCCAGTCCAGGAATGGCCGCGTAGCCAATACCTGTAATCTTTCCGAAGACTGGGTGGGTTATTCCACTCGCTATGGCGACTGCGCCGGAGATTTCAGCCCGCTGGCAAAGCTGACCGTTCAGGAGGTCAAGGCGGTAGGCACGGCGCTGGGTCTGCCGGAAGCGCTGGTGCAAAAGGTGCCGATTGACGGATTATGCGGCAAAACGGATGAGGACAACCTCGGATTCACCTATGCCACGCTGGACCGTTATATCCGCGAGGGCGTCTGCGAGGACGCCGCGGTCAAGGAGAAAATTGACCGGCTGCACCGCCAGAATCAGTTTAAGCTCGAACCGATGCCATTTTTTGCGTATCAACCGTAAAGTTGATAATGACGCCTGCCAAGGGGAGAACCCAGGGCAGGCGTTTTTCCGCTATATATCCAAAATACCCAATAAAACAATGCCCACGACAACCAGCGCGATCATGGCGTAGTGCTTCGCGGACAGCTTCTCCTTCAGGAAAATACGGCTCCACAAAACGGACGCCACGCAGTACGAGGAGATGACCGGCGCGGCAAAGGCCACATGGGCCTCGTCGGCAATGGCGTAAATATAGGCCAACTGACCGGCCGTCTCAAAGGCAGCGCCGACATATTTGGGAATCTCCCGTCCGAGGGCCAGGCGGTCATGCTTGACGCCCAGAACGTAGATGGCGCTGGCGATTCCGGCGCACAGGAACGTCAATTCATAGGCCACATTGGCTGAATCCTCGTTTAGTTCCCGCAGCACCAGCGAGTCGGCAAAGGTGCCCGCGGCGTCCAGGATGCAGTATGCAACCGGGAGCGCTAAAGCCAGCCAGGATTTTGCATATTTGCGGTTCGCCTGACGCTTGGCACGCAGCTCCGGATCCTCCCGCGCTTCCACGAAGCCAAGGCCGGTAACGCCGGCGCACGCCAGCACCACCGCGCCGATGGCCATGGCCAGCTCCGTCCCCGTCAACTCCGTGTCCATCAGATTGCCGGCAAAGATGCAAAGAATCGCCACCAGCGCGCCGGAGGAGTTGCAGATGGGGGAGGAAATGGACAGTTCAATATACCGCAATCCCACATAGCCCAACGCCATGGACAAAATGTAAAGACACGATACGGGCAGATACCGCCAGATCACGTACCAGCTGATTTCCACCCCATCGACAAATACCTCGTATGCGGCATGCAGGCCCATTACCAAGCCCACCGCCATTACCATTTTCAAGTGGCTGAGCTTGTCGTCTGAGTCCCGGCAGCCGATTTTGGAAAACAGATCCGATCCCGACCAACACAGCAGCGCAATGATAGAAAGCCAAAACCAATTCGTCATAGATTCCTTTTTCTATTTCAAACGGTCGATCCGGATCAAGTCGGCGTCGATCATTTTTTGCAAACTCATTAAAATGCCAAGCTTGGCATGGTACCAGGTCAGGCCGCCCTGGAAATACACCGCGTACGGCGGACGGATTGGCCCGTCGGCGGAAAGTTCGATCGAACTGCCCTGCACGAACGCGCCGGCCGCCATGATCACCTGGCTGTCATAGCCGGGCATGTCCCCGGGAATCGGGTCGACATAACTGTCCACAGGCGCGGCCGACTGGATCCCCTTGCAGAAGGCGAGCATACCCTCCTTGGAGCCAAGTTCGATGGCCTGAATGATGTCGTACCGGGGTTCCGAGCCGTTGGGAATCACGCGGAAACCCAGGCGTTCATAGACATTCGCGGCGAAGATGGCGCCCTTGAGCGCTCCGGCGACCACAGTTGGCGACAGGAACAGCCCCTGGTAAAAAGCGGGCATCAAGCCTAGGTTCGCGCCGACCTCCTGCCCAAGTCCCGGCGCCGACAGACGGTAGGCGCACTGATCTACACAAGCGCGCGTGCCGCAGATATAGCCGCCGATGGGGGCAAGGCCGCCGCCGGGGTTCTTGATTAGGCTACCCACCACCATGTCCGCGCCCACGTCGCTCGGCTCGATGGGCTCTACAAATTCGCCGTAGCAGTTGTCCACCATGCACAAGACACCCGGCTTGACCTTTTTGCAAAAGGCAATCAATTCCCCGATTTGCGCCACTGAGAAGGTGGGTCGCGTGGCGTAGCCCTTGGAGCGCTGGATGGTGATCAGTTTGGTCTGGCTCCCGATGGCGCGCGCAATGGCGTCGTAGTCAAAGCCGCCGTCCGGAAGCAGGTCTACTTGGGCGTAAGTCACACCGTATTCTTTTAAGGAGCCCTTGCTCTCGCGGATGCCAATTACTTCTTCCAGCGTGTCATAGGGGCTGCCGACCGGGCTGAGCAGCTCGTCGCCGGGCCGCAGATTGGCCGAAAGGGCCACTGCCAGGGCGTGGGTGCCGCAGGTGATCTGGGGCCGTACCAGCGCCGCTTCGGTGTGGAAACAATCCGCGTAGACGCGCTCCAAATTGTCCCGGCCCACGTCGTCATAGCCGTATCCGGTCGTGGCCGCGAAGCAGCTGGCGCTGACCCGGTTGGCCTGCATGGCCTTGATGACTTTCACCTGATTGTACTCTGCCACTTGGTCGACTTCGGAGAACCGCCGCGTCAAGCCGTCCAAAACCCGCTGCCCGAAGTTGTACACCTCCGGGCTGATGCCAACCGAGCGATACATTTCCTTCATAGTTGTTCCTCCAGCGCGTTATTTCAAATTTTGCGTTCTGCACAGCGCGGCATAAATGCCATTTTGCGCCAGTAGTTCCTGGTGGGAACCGCTCTCGCGAATAAAGCCTTCCTCAATTACGAGGATCCGGTCCGCGTTGCGCACGGTGGAAAGGCGGTGGGCGATGACAAGCGTTGTCCAGCCTTTCGACAGCTAGTCCAGAGACGCCTGAATTTTTGCCTCGGTGACGCTGTCGAGTGCAGAGGTGGCCTCGTCCAGAATCAAAATGGCGGGATTCTTTAGGAAAATCCGGGCGATCGAAATCCGTTGCTTTTGCCCGCCGGAGAGCATCGCGCCGCGTTCGCCCACGTAGGTATTAAATCCATCCGGCATCTGACAGATGTCGTCATAGATCTCCGCCTGCTTAGCCGCTGCGATCACATCTTCAATAGTGGCGTCCGGCCGGCCGTAGCGAATGTTCTCCAAAATTGTGTCCGCGAACAAGAACACGTCCTGCTGGACAATGCCGATGGCACGATGCAGCGAATCCTGCGTCACGTCGCGCACGTCGTTGCCGTCGATGCGGATGGTGCCGGAAGTGGGATCGTAAAAACGGGGGATCAGCTGGCACAAGGTCGTTTTTCCGCCGCCGGAAGCGCCCACAAAGGCCAGCGTCTGCCCCTTGGGAATGTGCAGATTGATGTCGTGCAGGACGTCCAGATCGCCGCCGTAGGCAAAGCTGACGTGCTCTAAGTCAATCACGCCGTCCACATCGCGCAGCTCCTTCGCGCCTGGGGCGTCCTGAATGGTCGGCTCCGTGTGCATCAGCTCCACAAACCGGTTTAGGCCCGCAAAGCCATTGGCAAACATCTCCGCAAAGTTCACCAGCTTTCGAACCGGGCTGATAAAAGTGGTTATGTACAAGCTGAATGTGATCAGATCCACATAGTCCATCTGGTTGCGCATAATCAGAAATCCGCCCACGCCGATGACCACAACGCTGAGCATCGACAGGAAAAATTCCATGCTGCACATAAACCGGCCCATGGCATGGAAAAACTGGCACCTTGCGGATACATAGCGTTGGATGGTGCGGTCGTACTTTTGCCGCTCGATGCGCTCGTTGGCGAACGCCTTGGCCGTGCGAATACCGGAAATGGCCGACTCGATCTCGGCGTTGATGGCGGCGGTTTTGGCCTTAACCTCGCGGGAGGCGCGCCCCATGGCCTTGCGCTGGAGAATGACCATCAGCAAAAAGATAGGGATAATCACCGCGACCACCAGCGCCAGGTGCCACTCGACCTGGAACATGACAATTAACGCGCCAACAATGGTGATCAGGGAGATGATCAGATCCTCCGGTCCGTGGTGGGCAAGCTCTGTGATTTCAAACAGATCCGTCGTCAGGCGGCTCATCAATTGCCCGGTTCGATTCTGATTGTAAAAGTCAAAACTGAGCGTCTGCATATGCTGGAACAGGTCGTTTCGGATGTCGGCCTCCACGCGGACGCCAAACACATGCCCCCAGTAGGTGATTAAATAGTACATCGCCGTGCGCAGGATATAGGCAGCGACGACGATCGCGATCACAACAAAGAACGCCCGGTAGCGGTAATCCGGGAGCAGGTTGTACATCGCCTGCCGGGAGACCAGCGGGAACATCAGATCGACGGCGGCGACGAAAATCGCGCACGCGATATCCATGCAAAACAGCTTGATATGCGCGCGGAAGTAGTGTAAAAAAATTGTGAAAACAGAACCAGATTTATGCTTCATGGGGAACCTCCTGGGGAGTTGATACAATGTTTGAAACCCAAATTCCCTTGCGGATCAGCCCAAAGCCGGCGCACATTTACATTGGCGCCGAGAATGGCCAGGTTGAACAAGAAAATCAATGTGCTTACAAATGTGTTTACAATGGACACGCCGGTTGTTTCCACCGTTCCCACCCGGCCGGCCAAAATATTGTCCAGCATATTTACAAAATTGGAGACGCCGTTTTAAATCATGATCGGGATGGCTGCCAGGAGCGTTGTTTTTATAGAATTGTCGATCGCCAAAATACCGTTTGCACATTGACTTTCCGCCTTCTTGTCTTGCGACGCAGAACTTGGATTAGTATAGCATAAAAAACCCATCTCGGCAATAGGCTTTTTACAAAATTCAACGGATTTTTAACCCCCTAGGGGGCTTGAAAGATGAAATGGGACGTGTATAATGAATGCTAGATACAGTATACGGAGGTTTTGACCATGAAAAAAATGCTATCGCTTGTGCTGCTTGCGGCATTTCTGCTGACGGCGTTTTCGCCGGCGGCGGGCGCGGCGGATTCCTATGACGGGAAAGTTGTGCTGGTATATACCAGCAATGTGCGCGGCGATGTCGACGTATATGCCGAAGTTGCGTCGATTTGTGAAAAATACACGATGCAAGGGGCCGAGGTGCTATTGCTTGATGGCGGCAACCATTTGCAGGGTACGGCCTATGCCAACTCTGACCGCGGAGAATTGGTCTACCAGTTGATGGACGCCGCGGGCTACGACGCCGTGGCCATGGGTCCGTACGATTTCGCCTATGGCGGCGCTACCACGGGCTATCCCTATCACGGCAATTTCCATAAGTATTACACCCAGGCCGAGCTCTACCGGGGTGCGGAGGAGTTGACCTACAATGTCAATGGAAATGGCTCCGTTACGGATATGCGCCCGGCAAAGGCTCCTGCAAAATTTAAGGTGATCTGCTCCAATTTGCACCAGAGCGAGGAGGGCGTCGGCTACTATGCCTTTGACCAGGACTGCGTTTTGCAGGCCGGCGGGCTGCGGATCGGCGTAGTCTATGAGCTGGATATCGACGCGACGGAGCAGATGCTGCAAGACGGCTGGCTGGACGGCTACTATCCCTTTGGCGATGTGAATCTGCCGGAGTGCGACATCATGGTGAACCTTGGCGCGGACAAGTTTTTTAAATCTGACATTTGCCTGCCCACCGGCGACGGGTTTTTGTGGGGCGCGTATGTGATCGATCCGGCCACCAAAGCCATTACCCATGAGGAAGTAACCAAGACGGGCGCCCCGAAGGCCGAGATTGCGTCGCTGGCTGCCGAGGGAAAGGCCAAGGCTTCTCCCGTGGTGGGAACCAGCAAGGTCACGCTCAACGGCGCGGACCGCTGCAACCGCGCCCAGGAAACCAATTTGGGCGATCTGGTCACGGATGCGCTGAAGTGGTACGCGGAAAACCGCTTTGACGGATTCCAAAAGGACGTTCCGGTAATCGCCATTCAAAACGGCGGCAACTGCGACCAGTTCCTCTATCCTGGTGAAATTACGCAGACGGACTTGCTGTGCGCGCTGCCGTTTTCGCCAATGGGCGTGGGCATTGTCTATGTGACCGGCGCGCAGCTGCTGGAGATCTTGGAGTCCGCGACGCAGTCGCAGCCCAATTCGGGCTGGGCGCAGGTTGCCGGTTTGGAATACGAAGTCGCGCTCTATAACGAATACGACGCCGGCGAGGCTTACGGCAACTTCTACAAGGCCAAGTCCATTCAGCGCGTCACCATCAAGTCTGTCGGCGGCAAGGCGTTTGATGAAAAGGCAACCTATGCCGTGATTGCGGACAAGTATCTGATCAACGGAAGCGACACCTATTATTCCTTCCCGGAGATTACCGCCGCCGAAGGCGCGATCTATCTGGACAACGGCAACGGCACCAAGACGCGGGATATTGTGGCGTTGTACGTGCAAAAGGTATTGGGCGGAACAATCGGCCAGGAGTATGCCCAGCCGAAGGGCCGCATCACGCTTGTGACGCAGCCGGAGAAACCCGAGTTTGTCAACCCGTTTACCGATGTTCAGAAGGGCCAATGGTACTATAACGCCGTGCAGTACGTGGCCAGGGAGAAGCTGATGAAGGGCCTGTCGAAGACGGTCTTCGGCCCCAAGACGGATATGAATCGGGCGATGATGGTGACGGTGCTCTACCGGTTGGAAGGCCGCCCGGAGGCGTCGGAATATGAAAATCCCTTCACGGACGTCGATGACGGAACCTGGTATACCGACGCCGTGTGCTGGGCGGCTGCCAACGGCCTGGCTGCCGGTTACGGCAACGGCATGTTTGCCCCGAAGGAGTTGCTGACTCGCGAACAAATGGCGAGATTCTTCTATAACTACGCGGCCTATAAACACTATGACATGACGCCCAGCGCGCCGGTCGCCGCTTTTCCGGACGCGGCGAGCTTGAGCGGATGGGCGAAGACGCCCATGCAGTGGGCGGTTGCGGTGGAGCTGATTTCCGGCGTCAAGGCTGGCAGCCAGATTCTGCTGGCGCCGCAGGCGACCGCGAACCGCGCCCAGCTTGCCATGGTGCTGATGCACTTCCAGGAGTCGGTCGTTAAGTAGCCTGGCCGGTCAAGAGGATACAAAAACAGGATGCAGCTTGAACTTGCTGCATCCTGTAGTTTTGCCGTTACGACAACTGCGGAAGCAATTTTTTATAGTAGGGCCACAGGCCGATCCGGTCAGGGGTGTGTTCCGGCAACTGCCAGAAGTCATGTCCGGGATAGACGTTTCCCTCCACCAGCACCGGCCCGTCGGGCGTGATGGCCACGTCCCAGCCTACAAATCCGATCTGCGGCACTTCCATCGCCGCCCGTTTGACCAGCGCGACGGCCTCTTGGACAAAGGGCAGGGGATATCCCAGGAGCAGCACACCGGTGTAGGGATGGCGGTCATAATTGGTCAGGTCAGACGCATGCGCGACGCCGCAGATCACCTCGCGCTCTTGATCAATCGGGCAATAGACGCCGCCGTTGCCCTTTTCTGCGTTGTCCACGAATTTTCCGTTGTTTCCAAACCGCGCCGCAGCGTACACACAGTGTGCGACGCCCTCCGCGACCAAGGTTACGATGCGGTAGGTGTTGATGGAGCAAGGATAAATCTTGCTCAGCGCCGGATGCTGGATCAGTTCCTCTTCAATGACGCCAAAGCCGCGCGCCGGATCTTTCACGTAATCATACATCTGGCGCAGGCCGGCAAAGCTTTGCGCCTCCAGCCGCTCAATGCCGCTGCCGCTCTCGCCCACGTTCGGCTTGGCGAAAATGCGGCGTTTACCCGCCATAAATTCCGCGAAATCGTCATAGGTCAGATCGGCAACGTCCCGGAAATCCCGGCCGAGGTAGGCGCGGAAGCGTCGGTCAAATTCATTTTTCTTTGTAAAGAGATATTCATACTGGGGATCGTTCAGTAGGGAAAGAATTTTTTTGTTCCGCAGACGGGTCACATACGTGTCGCGGTGTTTGGCGTCCATGTCATAAAAGGCAAAGATGAGATAGTCGTGATAGGCCGCGCCGTAGCGGATGGCACAGTGGAGCATGTCAAAGAAGGTGTACACGCGGCTCTGGCCGCTCTTCTCGTGGACTTCGTCCAGAACAGATTTTAAACGGGACAAACGGATTCCCGACAGCACGTGCCCAATATAACGCAATTGTAACATCATTCATCCTTCTCTCATTTAAAGGGGAACCAAAAAGGATTGTTCGTAATTTCCAATTTTATCCCCCGCGTGCAATAGTATACAAGAATTGCATCGATTTGTCATCCATAATTTTAAAATATTTCTATTTTTTTATACAAATTTTTTCCGCATGAAAAATCTGTGCAAATCCCTATGGAAAAACAGTCCAAACTGTGGTATGATAAAAAAGACATGTTAAGGAGGGATCGGATTTGCGGTTTTTGCAGGTGATTATACTCAGCGTTATTCACGGCTTCACGGAACTGCTGCCAATTTCCGGTTCTGCCCATTGGAAGATTGCCCAAATGCTCTTGGATGTTCCCAGCGGCAGCAGCTTTCTCCTGCTGCGGGGAATGGTTCATCTTGGAACCGCGGCAGCGGTGTTGTGCGCGTTTTACAAAGAACTGCTCAGGATGCTGGGAAGCGCCCTGACGCCCGACCGTGGCCGGGGCCGGTCGCGACGCAGAAAAAGCCCCGGGCGGCAGATGTCGCGGGGTATCATTTGCGGCGTCCTTCCTGCCGTGCTGGCAATCCCGCTGCGCAGCCGCGCGGACGGCTGGGGAAATTCGCTGATTTTCCTGGGCGCGATGCTTCTGCTCAATGGATTCGGCCTGTTTTTCTCCAGACGTTACGCCTACGGTGAGATAAAGGAGCCCTCTGCCGGCGACGCGCTTTTGGTCGGCCTGGCGCAGACGGTGGCGGTGCTGCCGGGCATCTCCCGGATCGGGATTACAACGTGCGTCGGAATGTGGCGCGGTTGGAAGGAAGAATTTGCCGTGATGTTTGCGTGTTTAACGTCGGCGGTGGTGTCTGTCGGGATTGCAATCGCGGATTTTGCAGCGGCTTTGCGCGCGGGAGGCATCGTGGGGACAGACGTTCTGCTCTGCCTTTTGGGCGCGGCGGTAGCTGGGACGGCCGGTTACGCGGCGATCCAGACCTTGCGGATCGCTGCGCAGCGGCACGCAATTTCTAAATTTGCATACTACAGCTGGGGCGCCGGCCTGAGCGTTCTGGCACTGGCGCTCTTTTTCGTGTGAGGAGTAATCTATGGCTGCAAAAAAAGGCGGTAACGCAAGTAGAAAAATGAAAAAAGGGGAGCAGGTGGCCGCGCGGAAATCGCGGAAGAGCTCTGCGATTTCCGCGCGGGACGTCAGCGGGATCGTGTGCGTTTTGCTCGGCGCTTTTACCGTGCTGACGATGTTTACCAAATCAGCGCTGATTACCGGGCTATACTATAAGCTGGTCTGCGGCCTGATCGGAACGGCGGGATTTTATGTTCTGCCGGTAATGCTGCTGATGATCGGGTTTCTTTTGCTGCTGCGCGGAAAGCGGCCCGTCATGTGGCGCGTAATCTGCGCGGTGATTACCATTGTGGCGGTGGCCGGGGTATCCCATCTGTTTTTGACGGACAATGAAGCGCTCGCGTGGCGCGCGGTGGGAACCTTGTGGCGCGACGGAATTCAAGGCGACAGCGGCGGCTTGATCGGCGGGTTGGTCGGCATCGCGCTCTATCAGGGCTTTTCCTTTGGCGCGTATTTCATTTTACTGCTGCTGATTCTCATCTGTCTGTTGACGTCGATGAATTTTTCCCCGGCCAGTATTTTCCACGCCGTAAAGAACCGCCCGCGTCCCGATCCGCCGAAAGAGGAGGAGCCCTATGTGACCCCCGCGGAGAAGTTGGTCAACCGCGTGGCGGAGCGTCAGATTGAGCGCAGTGCCATGAGGAGCGCCGCCAAAAAGAAGGTGCAGGATTTTGACCTGCCGGTGGACGATCCGCCGCGGCCGGAACAGCAGCCGAAAAAAAAGCGACGGGCCAAGGTGACATCGCCGGACGAGTATGTCTTGGCCCAGCGCGAGGCCGCGAAGCAGGAAGTGCCCCCGAAGTCCTCCGCCGAGCTTGTGCAGGAGGAGCTGGAGCGTATGGAGTCGGCGCCCGCGAAAGCACCGGAACAACCGGAGCATCCCGCGCAGCCTGAGCAGCCTGAGCAGTCTAAACGCCCCGCACAGCCTGAGGAGCCTGGAGAACCGGAGGGCCCTGTGAAAGAAGCGGAGTGCCCCGCGCAGCCACCGGTGCAAACGACGCTGGATCTGCCGGAGAAGGTAAAGCCGGAGGAAGCAAGGCGCTCAGCCGAGGAGATCGCCATGGAGATTGAGCAGCAGGAACAGGCGGCGGAATACCGTTTTCCGCCGGTGGAACTGCTGCACGCCGTCAACGGCGCGGCGGTGGATGGAACAAATGAGATGCGGGAGAACAGCCGCCGCCTGGCAGAGACGCTCAAGAGTTTCGGCGTGGAACCGCATATTGTCAACGTGACCCGCGGCCCGTCGGTGACGCGCTATGAGATCGAGCTGGAGCGCGGAGTAAAGCTGTCGAAAATCACCGGCCTTGCCGACGATATTGCCCTGGCCCTAGGCGCGACGGGCGTCCGGATCTCCGCGATTCCGGACAAGATCTCGGTGGTAGGCATCGAGGTTCCCAACAAGCTTGTCAGCACGGTCTATATCCGGGAGGTGATCGACTCGCCGCAGTTCCGCGCCAGCAAGAGCGCCATCTCCTTTGGCGTGGGCAAGGATATCAACGGCAACTGCATTGTCGACGATATTGCAAAGCTGCCCCATATGCTGATCGCCGGTACAACCGGTTCTGGCAAGTCCGTGTGCATGAATACCATCATCATTTCCCTGCTGTACAAGAGTAAGCCGGAGGATGTGCGGCTGATCATGGTCGATCCGAAGATGGTGGAGTTGGGCGTCTACAATGGGATTCCCCATCTGCTGATCCCTGTGGTGACCGATCCCAAAAAGGCCGCCGGTGCGCTTCAGTGGGCGGTGGCGGAGATGCTGCGCCGCTACCGGGTGATGTCGGAGGCGGGCGTCCGGGGGATGGACTCCTATAATAAGTTGATCGCGAATGACCCGGAACAGAAGAAGCTGGAGCAGATTGTGGTCATTATCGACGAGTTGGCAGATCTGATGCTAGTGGCGGCAAAAGAGGTGGAGGAGTCCATCTGCCGGATCGCGCAGATGGGACGCGCCGCCGGGATCCATTTGATTATCGCGACCCAGCGCCCCTCGTCGGATGTGATCACCGGCCTGATGAAGGCCAATATTCCGTCGAGAATCGCGTTTGCTGTGGCGTCGGCCATGGAGTCTCGTATTATTTTGGATACAGCCGGCGCGGAAAAGCTTGTGGGCAAGGGCGATATGCTCTTTGCACCCCTGGGAAAGGGCAAGCCCAAGCGTATACAGGGCTGCTTCATCACCGACGACGAGGTTCAGAGCGTCGTGGACTTTATCAAGAACCAGGGCCAAGTGGAGTACTCCGAGGAAATCCTGGAACAGATCGAGCAAAGAGCGGAGCAGAGCGGAAAAGGCGGTGCGGCCGCGCCCGCCAAGGAGCAGGAGCCGGAAGGCGACGAGCTGCTTCCCGCGGCTGTGGAGGTAATTTTGGAGACGGGACAAGCTTCGGTGTCCATGCTCCAGCGGCGGCTGAAGCTTGGTTACGCCAGAGCCGCCCGGATCGTGGACGAAATGGAGGAGCGCGGCATCGTCGGTCCGTATGAAGGCTCCAAGCCGCGGCAGTTGCTGATCACCAAGGAACAGTGGCAGGCCATGCAAGCGGGCGGGTTTACGCCGCCTGTGGAAGATGAAACCCCGTAAGACAAGTTTTCGCGGAGCGCCTTTCCGGCACTTTTGCGGGCCGTAGCCTGCAATGCGCGGGCAGGCGGATGCGTTGGCGTCCGCCAAAGAAAATTTTATACGCAAATAATTTTATAAATGAAGGAGCCTACAGCATGAGCAAACAGTTTATGGATTTGGTACGGGAGCGTTATTCTGTCAGAAAATTTGACGAGCGCCCCGTCGAGGAAGAGAAATTGGCGCAGATTTTGGAATCGGGACGCCTTGCGCCGACCGCGACCAACGCGCAGCCGCAGCGCGTGTATGTGCTGAAGAGCCAGGAGGCGCTGGAGAAAGTCCGCGCTGTGACGGCCATGACCTATTGCGCGCCGGTTGTACTGCTGGTGTGCTATGACAACAAGGTCAGCGCCAAGGTGACCCGTGAGCCGGATAAGCACGATACCGGCGAGGTCGACGCGTCAATTGTGGCGACGACTATGATGATGGAAGCGACCGACCTGGGCCTGGGTACGCTTTGGGCGCGCGGCTACTGCGCACAGGATTTGATCGACGCGTACCAGCTGCCAAAGAACATTATCCCCGTGTGCCTGCTGGCGGTAGGCTATCCCGCCGCTGACAGCGAACCGTCTGCGCACCATAGCGAGCGCTACCCATTGCAGACAATGGTCACGACGCTCTAAGGCGGCAATTTCAAAGCACGCGGCTAACGCATAAAGGCACATAGTCAATGCAAAAAATTATGGGGCTGTCGCTCAACTTACGTTTTGCGACAGCCCCAGCTTGTCACGGGGACTTCCTTTACAGATCCTTTTTGGCGCGAAAGCCGCTAAACAGTGCCCGTCCCGTCGGAGCGTTCCGGCAGGACGGGCTTTGCATTAGAAATACGGGTTGGTTGGGATGGTGCCGTTGTTATACTGTTCTTCGTCGAAAGTTCCATCCCATTCCAGGCCGTGACGCCGGTACATGGTTTTTTTCACAGCCTTAAAAATGTTCTCATAGCCCGTGCAGCGGCACAGGTGACCGGAGAGCAGCTTGCGCAGCTGTTGATCTGTGTACAGCTTTCCACTCTCCAAAATTTCCACAGCCGTCATGATGAATCCCGGAATGCAGAATCCGCACTGGACAGCCGTCTCATCCACAAATGCCTGTTGAATATCGGACAATTCGCCATTGGGACCAAGCAATCCTTCCAGTGTGCGAATCCGCTTGCCGTCTGCCCAAACAGCCAGGTAAATGCAGGAGTTATAGGCTTCGCCGTCAATCAAAACATTGCACGCGCCGCATTCGCCCACTTCACAGCCCTTCTTTACAGACGTCATGCGGAAATCATTGCGCAGCATATCCGTCAAAGACGCGCGGACGTCGACCATTGCGGCAACATCCTTGCCGTTGAGATTAAATTTTACCAGTTATATTGTTTTTCCATCATAATTCACCTCCGGCGCGACGAATGGATTCCGTCAAGCAGCGTTTTGCCATTTCCACAGCAATATGCTGGCGAAACGCTTTCGACGCACGCCACGAATCCCGGGGATTGATATCCTCCAGAACGGTCTCGGCAAATGTTTGCACCGTTTCGGCGCAAACCGGCTGTCCGTTGGCCTTTTCCTCCGCGTGCGGCGCGCGCATCGGAATCGGCGCCGCGACACCATACGCAATTCTTGCGCGCAAGATGGTCTTCTTGTTCTCCGACAGCACCACGTTGACAGAACAGCCCGTGGTGGCGATGTCCATCGCGTTGCGCATGGCGTATTTTATATAGTATCCAAAGCAATTTTCATAGGATGCCTTTGGAATCAGGATCGCGGTCTGGATTTCGCCGTCTTCCACACGGATGTCCACCGTACCGGCGCGGATGTAGAAATCTTTAATTGGCAGATACCGCTTTCCGTTTTTTCCGGTCAATTCAATGATGGCCTCCCAGGCGTGGAGGGTAGAGGCGGAGTCGGCAGACGTCACGCCGTTGCAGGTGTTGCCGCCGATGGTGCCGATGTTGCGAATCTGAGGCCCTCCCACCATATCGACCGCTTCCGCCAAAACAGGCATCTTTTCCTGGATAATGGGATTTTTTGTAATATGGGAAAACGAGGTCAGCGAGCCGATGCGGATATTTTCCTCCTCATCGATGGAAATCCCGCGCATTTCATCGATCCCATAGATGGAAATCAACTCTTTTCCGGCGCGTTTGCCCTCGCGCATCTGCACCAGGACGTCGGAACCGCCGGCGATGATCTGAGCTTGCGGATGCTCCAAGCGTAGCGCCACCGCGTGTTCCACGCTGGTAGCCTCGTAGAGCGCTTTCATGTCATACATACTGAATCCCTCCTCAAATCAAGTTCGCTTGTTTAAACGCGTCAAACAGCGCGGCGGGACGGCATGGGGCGTCGTAAACCTGCGCGCCGGTGGCGTTCAAGATGGCGTTCCGGATTGCGGGCGCGACCGGGCAGGCCGGCGGCTCACCCAGAGCTTTGGTGCCATAGGCGGATGTGGGTTCCGGATTTTCGATAAACTGCGCTTCTAGGTGCGGGTGATCCATCACCGTGGACAGCTTATAGTCCAGCAGGTTGTTGTTCAGCGGCTTGCCTGTCTTGGGATCGAACATCAGCTTTTCGCTCAAACCGAGGCCGATGCCCATGGACATACCGCCATGCACCTGGGCGGTTGCCAGCGCGGGATTAATCAGCGTGCCGCAGTCGTGGACGTTGATAATATTTAAAATCCGCGTTTTGCACATGGGCACGTCCACCTCAACTTCCGCCATGCAGCAGCCAAAGGAGTAGGCGTTATTTTCAATCGTATAGGTGGATTCCGCCGTGAGGTGCTCGGAATGGTGCGTGTTGTACAGTGCCTCGGTCGCTAAGTCGGACAAAGACATCAAGACGCGGCCGTCGGTGATTCGGACAATATTGCCGTCAATGATGTCCATATTGTAGACGGCCTGCCGTGTAAGCTCCTTGGCGCAGGTCAGAACGCGTTCTTTCAGCAAGAGCGCGGTCTGCCGGATGGCGAAGCCGACCGCATAGGTCTGCCGGGAAGCGTACGCGCCAGTGCCAAAAGGCGTCACGTCCGTATCCTGGCAGGAGACCACATGGACGTCTTTACAGTCGATACCCAAAACCTCCGCCGCCATCTGGGAATACGCTGTGTCCGCACCCTGGCCGATCTCCGTTTCGCCCACCTGCATCTGGATGCTGCCGTCCTGGTTCATCACCATCCGGCAAGAGGAAGTCTCCAAGCTGATGGGCCAAACTGCCGTGTTGTACCAAAAGGCTGCGACGCCGATTCCGCGCCGGATTGGGCCGGTCTGATTTTGATATTTCTTGTATTTCTCGTCCCAGTGTATGTAATCCATGCCCTTGCGCAGACATTCCCGGAAAGAGTCTGCGTAGTTTTCGTTCTTGCTGAACGGATCGCGGTACCCTTTGGGCATCAGATTCTGGAAGCGGAATTTAATCGGGTCATAGCCGAAGCGCTTGCAGATATCGTCCGTGTGACATTCCACGGCCCACATGGCCTGCGGGATGCCGTATCCGCGCATCGCGCCGGCGGCGGGCTTGTTGGTGAATACGGTGTACGCGTCGCCCTGCACATTGTCACAGGGATACATCTGCTGAAAGCAGCCCATGCCCTTCGCGACAATGCTGTGCCCGTGAGAGGCGTAAGCGCCCTGATCGGAGAAACACTCGATTTTTCTGGCGGCAAAGGTGCCGTCCTCGCGCAGCCAGGAAACGATGTGCGTGCGGATGGCGTGCCGGACGCGGTTGTTAACGAAAGTCTCCTCCCGCGCTACGTCGATTTTTACCGTGCGGCCGCCCACCTGGGTGGTCAGATAGCAGCAAAGCGGCTCATACAGAGCGTCTTGCTTGTTGCCAAAACCGCCGCCAATGTAGGGCTTGATGATTCGAATCTTGCCCCAGGGAATCCCTAGCGCCTGCCCGCAGATCCGGCGGACGATATGCGGAATTTGCGTGGAAGACACGCAGACAATCCTGCCGTTTTCTTCATACGCGTAACAGATGTGATTTTCAATATGACAATGCTGGACGGTCGGCGTGGAATACCAGCCCTCGATCATCCGCAAGCCCGGCTCCTGGATGGCCTTGTCATAGTCGCCCAGAGCCACAGTCGTATGTGCCAGAATGTTATGGGGATACTTCTCGTGGATTTGCGGCGCGCCGTCCTTCATGGAGTCCATCACGTCCAGGACAAACGGCAGTTCCTCATATTCCACCTGAATCGCGCGCACCGCCTGTGCGGCCGCGACCTCGTTTTCCGCGATCACACATGCGATATCATCCCCGTAAAAGCGCACATGTTTGGTCAAAAGCAGCCGGTCTGCCACGTCTTGGTGGTGCGGGTCAGTGGACCAGGGGTGGCCGGCGGTGGGGAAATAGAACTCGGGCACATCGAAACAGGTGATGATTTTCACAACACCCTCAATTTTTTCAGCCTGGGAAATATCCATGGATTTTACATAGCCGTGGGCAATGGTTGCGTGTTTAATTTTCGCAATCAACGCGTCCTTTGGTGCCCGGTCATCGCAGTATTTTGTCCTGCCGGTGACCTTGTCGTAGGCGTCAACCCTTGGGACGCTTCTTCCAACCTGGCGCATAAGCAAAGAACCCTCCTGTCAAATTTGGTACAGTGAACAAAAATTAATAGAAAGAAAACGATTTTTCGTATAGGATATAAAATATTATAGCATAGCGCGGGACAAAGTGAAAGTGGTATCGTTATATTATTTTGAAAATAATGAATATTTTTTGCTGGCAGCTCCGACGCCCGGCACGACGCATTTTCTTGATTTTTTGTATAAAATCGGGTATACTGATACTGGTTTCCCATAAAAAGCTGCCTTTTTATGGGAAAATTTTCAATGATGTCTCATACTAAAATTCAACGCGCCATTGATGTGATAAAAAGTATCCTTTTTTAAACTCTGCTTTTCATTAAATTTTTGTGTGAATTCAACTGGAGGATTGCGTATGGAGTATAAAATTGGATGTTTGGTAATGGCGGCGGGCAACGCCAAACGGTTTGAGGATAATAAATTGGCGGCGGAGCTGGATGGGAAACCGCTGATCCAGCGCGCACTGGAAGCTGTGCCGGGGGAACTGTTTCACCGCGTCACGGTCGTCACGCAATATGCGCAGATCGAGCGGCTGGCGGCGTGTTTTGGCTTTCAGACGGTTCACAATCTGCACCCGGACTGGGGGATTAGCCACACAATTTTTCTGGGCACACGCGCGATGCAAGATTGCGATGCGATTATTTATTTGGTTTCCGATCAGCCGCTGCTGAACCGGGATAGCGTAGCTAGCGTGGTGGAAGGATGGATGCGCGCGCCGGAATACATTTTTGGCGCTGCCCATCAGGGCAAGCGGGGGAATCCCTGCATTTTTCCCAGGCGCTTTTTTCCGGAGCTGATGGCGCTGAAGGAAGATAACGGCGGGAATCAGGTCATCCGGCGGCATATGGAGGATTTGCGCCTTGTGGAAATTCCGAAACAGGAGTTGACGGATGTGGACACGCGGCGGGCCCTTGTGGAGATGCAAAATGCCGTTGAAAAAACGAATTATGCATAAGCCCCAAAATTTTTCAAAAAAACAAAAAAATCTCTTGACAAAGGGGAAGAAACGTGGTAGGATGTAAAAGCTGTCTATGAGGCGGCGGTGTACCTTGCAAATTGAATAACGTGAAACATGAACAAACACCTTGGACGATTTAGAGAAAGTTGTTTTTGTGAAGGAAT
>CAYVEB010000015.1:0-22040 GCA_964450645.1 uncultured Oscillospiraceae bacterium
TTACTGACTTTGAAGCGGTTCAAGATGAAGAAAGGAAGTTGTACCCATGAAAGCTTTAATAAAATATTCTACTACTGTACTTTGGTTAGCCTATTGTATTTGGATTATCTCAAATGTCTCACATTATAGCTTACTGGGTTGTATAATTGTGATTATTATTGCCATTGCGCCATTTGTAGTGTATTTTTTTGTGAAAAAATTTAAGCATAATCAAAAAACTAAAATAAATATTACCGAACATACATTGTCGCAAGAAGAAAAAATATATCCTTCAAACTCACCACTGGAAACCACCGAATCTATCCAACAGCCAATTACCTATATATTAAATAAAAACGTGATTACTCGTTCTGACGGAAAAACTATTACCGACGAAGAAATTCCGCATTTAATGACAATGGGGTATCGGCAAGCTCTTGAAGCCGATAAATTAAGACCAAGTCTTTCTCCAAAAGATGATGAGCTTGTGTACCAGTTTATGTTAAACCACGGTTCTGAATCTCAAAAGCGCTGTGATAAATTTGAACACCTCAACAGTTTGGCTTTTAATGAAACAAATATAGACAAGAAAATTGAATTGCTTCGGCAAACGGTTGCTGCATTTGAAGCCGCTAAGCACTGGCATTACACATATTCGAAAGGTGCAAAACTGTATTTTCAAGTGTTTTGGGAACAATTACATAATTCAAGATGTGCGTGTTTTAGTTGGATTGATTCCGTAAAAGATGAATTGGAGCTCCAGCTTTATAAACGGAATGAAATAATTCCTTGGATTATAGAAAATTCTAAAACAGGATTTCTTCAAACTGCTATTTACAAAGAATTTCTCGACGTTGATAAAAGTGTTTTAAGAAAATCCATTGATGAATTGGCAAACCAATCAATTCTTCTTAAAAATAAAAAAGGCAGTTCATATTTTATAACCTATAATTTAAGTCAAAGTATTTAAAAATAAAAAATTCCCCGGTGCTGGAACACCGGGGAAAGCGACCTAAAAATCAAATGGATGAAGTGATTATGATTTTCAGTCAGGTCATTTCTATTGTATCACTCCATCCGTTGAAAATCAAGATAGGAGTGTATATTTTTATGAAATTACCAAATAAGTATGGAACAGTAACAAAATTATCGGGAAACAGACGTAAGCCTTGGGTTGTAAAGGAAGGTGTTTCAGGACGACAAAAACCCATTGGATATACGGCGACAAAAGAAGAAGGTTTGATTTTGCTTGCCCAATACAATCATGATCCGTGGGATATTGAAGCAGACAAAATCACGCTCCAAGAATTGTTTGATTTGTGGGAAGAAAAAAGGGCGGTCAAATTGGGTGCATCAAACCGTGCTTCGCTGAAATCGGCATACAAACATT
This sequence comes from uncultured Oscillospiraceae bacterium, assembly GCA_964450645.1. Taxonomy (GTDB): domain Bacteria; phylum Bacillota; class Clostridia; order Oscillospirales; family Oscillospiraceae; genus JAKSPM01. The sequence continues at coordinate 1,370 of CAYVEB010000015.1, forward strand.
GTTCAAAATTGGGGAAGCTGAAATATAAGCAAATCAAATCGTACCAAATGCAAGACTGCATTGACGGCTGTGGGTGCGGGTACTCCACGCAAGGGGCGATCAAAAACCTGTGGGGACATCTTGACCGTTTCGCCCTTGAACTGGACATAATTTCAAAGTGCTGTTCCGATCTGTTGACTTCCGATCCCATTCCGGAAACGACAAAGCAAATTTTTACGGATGAAGAAGTTACTCGGCTGTGGGAAAACCAAAATCAGCCATGGGTGGATTCCGTGCTGTTTTTCCTATACACGGGATTCCGGATTTCGGAAATGATTGATTTGAAAACGGAAACGGTGAACATAGAAGAATGGACGCTGACCGGGGGAACAAAAACGGAGGCGGGCAAAAATCGTCTGATTCCCGTACATTCAAAAATTCAAAGCATAGTTCAAAAGCGTTTTGAACAATCAAAAAGCGGTTATCTGTTTGAACACGATGGAAAAAAGCTGAACCAATCCCAATACCGGGAATTTTGGGGTGAAATCATGGACAAGTTGGAAATGCACCATACGCCCCATGAATGTCGGCACACGTTTCGATCGCGGCTTGATTCTGCCGGGGCGAACAAGGTTTGCATTGACCGGCTTATGGGGCATAAATCAAAGGGCACGGGTGAGCGGGTATATACGCATAAGAATATAGAAGAGCTGCGCTTAAACATTGAACTAATAACAAATTAGTAGCAAAAAATGCGAGAAGCCTTGATTTTTCAAGGCTTCTCGCTGATTCTGTGTTTATTGTACCACAAATTCGCTCCCATTCCTAGAAAAATATGCTGCATTTTTTCAGGAAATATGGTATGATGGCCTGGAGGTGATCCCATGGAAGCGGAAATTCAGCAACTGAAAAAGCGCTTTGAAGAGCTGTCCGGCCGCTCCTACGCCCGCGGCTGTTATACCTTTACAGATTTTCTGACTCTCGCCGAGCAAGACGTACTCCTGCGCCTCCGCCTGAGCGGAAGCCCCGCGCGTCTGACCGGCGGCTACGACGGCGCGGAGCGAAAGGTGGCGGTATTTGGCAGCGTTGACCTGTGCGGCTACGAAGCACAGCCCCCGATTGTATGCCTCGCCATCGAGCCGGTGGCGCAAAAATTTTCCGATCAGCTGTCCCACCGGGATTTTCTCGGTTCTCTTATGGCGCTGGGAATCCGGCGTCAGCTTTTGGGCGACATCCTAATCCGCGACAATTGCGGGTATGCGTTCTGTCTGGATAGCATCTGCGGCTATATCCTCCAGCAATTGACCCAAGTGCGCCATACCACCGTCCGCTGCCGGCGCACCGATCCGCCCGAAATTTGCTTAACGCCGCCGCCGCAGAGCGCGGTAAATGTCGCGTCCGAGCGTTTGGACGCCCTGATCGCGGCGGTCTACCGCCTGTCCAGAGGTGACAGCCAGCGGTATTTTGAGCAGGAAAAGGTGTTCGTCAACAGCCGCCTGACCCTCAGCCCCTCCGTATCGGTCAAGCCGGGCGATTTGATCTCCGTCCGGGGTTTGGGCCGTTTTCTCTACGACGGCGTCGGCCAGCAGACCCGGAAAGGCCGCCTGCGGGTATTCGTGCGAGTCTATTCCTGATAAACTTTTGGGAAATCACGGGTCTTGTAAAATACAGCGCCGATTGGATAACGCCGGCCACGGAACAAGCTTCCGTGGCCGGTTCAAATATTGATCAATTGGCCGTCTCGGATAACTCCAGGCCGGGATTCTTGCGAATAATAAAATCAATCGCCCAATAGGAGGAGAAGACCAACAGGTTCCGCCCGCGATAGTCCTCCAACAGTTCCGCGTCCGAGGACAGATAAAGCTCTTTCAAGTCCGAAACAGGCGCTTTTGTGATAAACCGCAGCTCCTCATAGGGCAGCATCTCCATGCGCAGTTCCACGCCGTATTCATTGCGCATCCGGTACTGGAACACGTCAAACTGCAGCGTGCCCACCACGCCGACGATCACCTCTTCCATGCCGGTGTTGGGTACCTTGAAGATCTGGATCGCGCCCTCTTGGGCGATCTGCTCTGTCCCTTTGATAAACTGCTTGCGCTTCATCGTGTCCTTGGGAGAAACCCGGCAGAAATGCTCCGGCGCAAACGTGGGAATTCCGGCAAACTGAAACTTCTTCCCCGGAACCGTCACCGTATCGCCAATGGAAAAAATCCCCGGATCGAACACGCCGATGATGTCGCCCGCGTAAGCTTCGTCCACGATTTCCCGCTCCTGCGCCATCAGTTGCTGCGGCTGAGAAAGGCGCATTTTTTTGTTGCCCTGGACGTGATAGACCTCCTGCTCGCGTTCAAATTTTCCGGAGCATATCCGCAGAAAAGCCAGGCGGTCGCGATGCGCCTTGTTCATATTGGCCTGGATCTTAAACACAAAGGCGGAAAAGAACGGGTCAAAGCTGTCAATCATGCCGCAGTCCGCCTGGCGCGGCAGCGGCGCGGTGGTGATGCGCAGGAATTCCTCCAAAAACGGCTCCACGCCAAAGTTGGTCAGCGCCGAGCCAAAGAACACCGGCGAAAGCCGCCCCGCCCGCACTTCTTCCAATTCAAATTCGCGGCCAGCGCCCAGCAGCTCCACATCGTCGATCAGCTGCGCGCGGCGGCGCTCGCCCAAAAAACCGGTGACGGCCTCATCATACAGATCCACCTCCACGCTGTCGGCGCGGTTTTTCCCCGAATTGCCGGAGAAAAAGATCAGCCGGCTCTTCTGGCGATCATAGATCCCCTGAAACTCTTTGCCCGAGCCGATCGGCCAGTTCATGGCGTACGTTTCAATGCCAAGCTCCTTTTCCAGCTCGTCCAGCAGATCAAACGGATCTTTTGCCTCCCGGTCCATCTTGTTAATAAATGTGAAAATGGGAATATGCCGCATGGCGCAAACCTTGAACAGCTTCCTGGTCTGCGCCTCCACGCCCTTGCTCCCGTCGATTACCATCACCGCGGAGTCCGCCGCCATCAGCGTGCGGTAGGTGTCCTCGGAAAAGTCCTGGTGCCCCGGCGTGTCCAAAATGTTGATGCAATAGCCGTCATACTGAAACTGCATTACCGACGACGTGACCGAAATGCCGCGCTGCTTTTCAATCTCCATCCAGTCCGACACGGCGGCCCGGCGGTTCTTCTTTGCCTTGACCGCGCCGGCCTGGGCGATCGCCCCGCCGTACAGCAGAAATTTTTCCGTCAAAGTCGTCTTCCCGGCGTCGGGGTGGGAGATGATGGCAAAAGTTCTGCGCCGGCGAATCTCTTCTTCAAAACTCATGGGAGTCATCCTCCGAATATCTGATACTATGATCCAATAAAGAAGACATTTTTATTGAATCATGCCGTACGAACGCGCGGCGCTTTTCAGCGGCAAGCCGCTGAGAAGACGTCTCATGCGAAAATTCCATAAAAAGTATTCTTTTTCAAAGTCTATTTTTTATGAAATTTTAGTTTGAATCCTGGCTATTCTATCATAGTTTCCCAACAAATGCAAGTCCTATCAATTCTGCCCAAAAAACAGCCGCCGCAGGCGGTTTCAACCTACGACGGCTGCATTTGCACAATTCCAAACGCTTTATTGGGCCGCTTTCGCCGCTTCCAGCGCGCGTGCCAGCTGATCCGGGCAGGAAGTGGGCCGCATCCCGCAGCGAATGCCCTTCATCCGGGAGATCGCCTCGTCGACGTCCATCCCCTCGACCAGCCGGGAAACGCCCTGCGTGTTGCCGTTGCAGCCGCCAATAAATTGTACGTTATGGACTTTTCCGTCCACCAGTTCCAGCAAAATCGCGCTGGAGCAGGTTCCGTGTGTTTGATACTGATATACCATAAAAAACACTCCTTTTGTATTTTTATCGCATAATCCAGTCGGGATCAAAAAGGCATCTTCACGCGCTTGCCCCGATTCCCTTCGCCAAGCGCCGAAATTGCATTGTGCCGCTTCAAGTGATCTCCGCAAAATCCATCCGGCAATACGCGGCTAAATCCTGTGGGGCCAGAATCATCTGCTGCCCCCGCCGCCCGGCGGACACGGCGATCCGCGCAAATTGGCGGGCGGATTCATCCAGATAGGTGGGATACCGCTTTTTCATGCCTACAGGGCTGCACCCGCCGCGCAGATACCCCGTGAGCGGCAGCAGTTCCTTCACCGCAACCATCTCCACCTTTTTATGGCCGGAAACCTTGGCCGCCTTTTTCAAATCCAGTTCCCCGCTGACCGGCACACAAAATACCAAAATCTCCCGGCCGTCTCCCCGTGCCACCAGCGTTTTGAACACCTGCCTCGGCTGCAGACCGATTGCCTCGGCCGCGTGCAGGCCGCTCAGATCCTGTTCGTCATAGGCGTATTCCGCCGTTTGGAAAGCGATCCGCGCTTTGGTAAGCAGCCGCATTGCGTTGGTTGTTATCATACAATCACCGTGTATATTATATCAGTTTCTCAAAAGAAATGCAAGCGCTGTATGAAATTTGTCAGATCGGGTACAATAGGATGAAAACTGGGATTCAGGAGGAAGCGCCATGGATGCAAACGAGCAGATCGAGCAAGAACGCGAACAGCTGGTGGAGCTGGGAACGGCTCTGACCAAATCCAAGAAAGGGGCTATCTATACCCTGACGATTATCGGACAGGTGGAAGGCCATCAGGTGCAACCGGAGACCGTCAAAACGACCAAGTATGAGCATGTCCTGCCCCTGCTCGCCAACATTGAGGAGAGCGACGAAATTGACGGGATGCTTCTGCTGCTCAACACCGTGGGCGGTGACATTGAAGCGGGCCTCGCCATCGCTGAACAGATCGCCGGGATGCGCAAACCGACGGTCTCGCTGGTACTTGGCGGCGGGCACTCCATTGGCGTGCCGCTGGCGGTTTCAGCGAAGAAATCTCTGATCGCTCCCACCGCGTCGATGATGATCCACCCGGTAAGAATTTCTGGGATGGTTGTCAACGCGCCGTCTTCCTTCCGCTATATGAACCGCATCCAGGAACAGATCGTAGACTTTGTGACGAAGAATTCCAAAATTCAGCGCGAAGACTTTCTTCGCTACATGATGGATACCGACGAGCTGGCCACCGATGTTGGCTCGGTACTCTACGGCAAAGACGCGGTACAATGCGGCCTAATCGACCGGGTCGGCGGCCTGAGCGACGCGCTGGAGATGCTCCACCGGATGATCAACACGGAAAAGCGCCGGGCAGAAAAACGCCGGCAGCAAAAAAACGAGTACCGGGTAAATTGAGCGCACAAAACGGTCCGCAAAATCCACAAAAGTTTCGCTTGCAATTTGGATAGAAATGGAATACAATAGTCACGCAATTTAATAATGGGAGAAGAAGTTATTTTGTTGTAACGTCGCGCACCGCGGCGGGAGGAGAATCCGCAATGAAAAAAACCATTCTTGCAGTTTTCCTGGCGACGGCTGTTCTGACGTGTTCACTCTGCGGCTGCGGAGGAACAACGAACCAGGCGCCGTCTGCCAGCGACGAAACTACCCCTTCTTCCGGGCATGCCAATGAAATCACTGTTGGCATCGCCCAGGACCTAGACAGCAGTCTTGACCCGTATTTAACAGCGGCAGCAGGAACTCGTGAGGTCATGTTCAACGTCTTTGAAGGGCTTGTCAAGCCCGATTCGGACGGGAATTACGTTTGTGCGGTGGCATCGGATTACACGGTGTCGCCGGATCTGCTAACCTATACCTTCACGCTGCGTGACGGCGTGGTATTCCACAATGGCAGTCCCTGTACCGCAGACGATGTACTCTATTCCTTTGAAACCTGCGCCGCTACCTCGGTGGATGCCACCTTGGTAGAGGCGCTTTCTGCTGTGTCCGCCGCCGCCGAGGGGAACAAAATCGTGCTGACGCTCGGCGTCCCGAATCCCGATTTCATCAGCTACGTATCCAATGTCAGCATTGTCCCAAAGGACTATGACCAGCAGGATACGCAGCCGGTGGGTACCGGCCCGTTCCGCTTTGTCTCCCGGAGCGTGCAGGAGAACATCATTCTGGAGCGGAACGAGGCGTATTACGGGAAGCCTGCCAATCTGGAACGGGTGACCTACCGCGTCTATGAGGACAGCAACGCCCTGTTCACGGCGCTGGACAGCGGCTCGTTGGACATAGTCGCCCATCTGACCATCGATCAAGTCAATAACCTGAGTAATGGCTACACAATTTTGGAGGGCACGATGAACCTTGTGCAGGCGCTGTACCTCAATCACGCGTATGCGCCACTGGCCAACGAACAGGTCCGGCAGGCTCTGTGCTATGCGGTGGATGTGGACGCCATGCTGGCGTTGACAGCCGAGGGCCATGGCGCCAAGCTCGGTTCTTCCATGTATCCGGCTTTCCGGAAGTATTTTGACCCTGCTCTGGCGGACGCCTATCCCTACAACCCGGAGCTTGCCAAGCAGCTCCTTTCCAACGCCGGCTATCCCGACGGCTTCCCCCTGGTCATCACAGTCCCCAGCAACTATCAGCCCCACGTCAACACCGCCACGGTTATCGCTGAGCAGCTATCCCAGGTGGGGATCCAGGCCGAGATCCAGCTGGTGGATTGGAATGCTTGGGTTGAGGACGCCTACAACCACCGCAATTTCCAGGCGACCGTCGTCGGCTTCGACACGCACACCCTCACGGCCAGCGGTCTGCTCGCCCGATGGGTCAGCAGCAGCGAGAAAAATCTGAGCAATTTTCAAAGCGACGCCTATGACGAGACATATGCCGCCGCCCAGGCGACCGCGGACGATGCCGAGCAGACGGCTCTGTACAAGCAATGCCTGCAAATCCTGAGCGACACCGCCGCCAACGTCTACTTGCAGGATCTGGCTGACTTTGTCGCCATCAACCCCGCACTGGAGGGCTACGTGTTCTATCCCCTATATGTGATGGACATGTCCACGATTTCTCTAAAATAACACCGAAAGGAGGGCCAGAATATGAGGCGGTTTCTTAAAAAATTATTTGCTCTCATTATTACATTGCTAATCGTTTCGATTTTGGCCTTCCTGGCCTTTCAAATTGTCCCTGGAGATCCCACCACGAAGCTGCTGGGAACCGAAGCGACGCCACAGGCAATCGCGCAGCTGCGCCATACGCTGGGATTGGACCTGCCTGTTTGGACGCGCTACGGCCAGTGGCTCGCCGGATTTTTGTCCGGCGATCTGGGAATCAGCTATACATACCGGATCGCCGTATCCGACATGCTTGGGGAAAAGCTGGTAATTTCAGCGGCTCTGACTTTGATGGCCTTTGCGTTCACGGTCATCTTGTCGATTCCGCTGGGAATTTGGGCCGGAAGCGTAAAAAACAAAGTCTTGGACTGGATTGTGACCGCAGTTAACCAGATCACCATGAGCATTCCCCCGTTTTTCCTGGGGATTATCGCCTGCTTTTTGTTCGGCACAAGCCTGAGGTGGTTTGTCCCCGGCGAGTTCGTGTCCTATACGCAGGATCCCGGCGCGTTTTGGGCGTATTTAATTCTGCCGGCACTGTCCATTGCAATCCCCAGAACCGCGATGGCCGTCAAAATGCTCCGCGGCTCAATTTTAAAGGAATTGGGGCAGGACTATGTGCGCACGGCGCGCAGCCGCGGCAATAGCCGCCGGGGCATTTTATGGCGGCATGTGTTGAAAAACGCCCTGATCCCCGTCATCACCTTTTATGCCGTATCCGCGGCGGAAATTATGACCAGCAGTATTATCATCGAACAGGTATTCACTATTCCCGGAATCGGCCGACTGCTGCTTGCCAGCATTGTCAACCGGGACTTCCCGGTGGTGCAGGCCATCGTCGTGATTCTGGCCGCGTGGATCGTCGTGGTCCACTTCCTGGCGGATCTGCTCTGCCAGGGAATCGATCCGCGCGTGCGGCTGGAAGGGAGGAAAGCATGAAGCGCAACTCCTTTTTGCGCATCGGCGCGGCCATTACGCTGCTGATGCTCCTTTTGACGGTAATTGGCCTGTTTTGGACGCCTTATGATACAACGGCCATGGACGCCTCCGCGATCATGCAACCGCCGTCTGCCGCGCACTGGATGGGAACCGACAACTTTGGGCGGGATATTTTCAGCCGTGTGATGGAAGGGCTGCGCATGTCAATGCGCATCGCGCTGTGCGTGGTCGCAATCGGATGTATCGCGGGAACCGTCATCGGCGGTCTGTGCGGCTACTTCGGCGGCTGGGCGGACATCGTGCTGACCCGCATCTGCGACAGCATCACGGCGTTTCCCAGCGTGCTCCTGGCGCTGGTCATGGTCAGCGTTTTGGGCAACGGAACTGGGCAGATCACCGGCGTGCTGGGCGTCTTGTTTATCCCCAGTTTCGCCAGAATCGCGCGGGCGGAATTCGCCCGCTGCCGGGAGGCAAATTATATCCAAAACGCCCGGCTCATGGGCGTGAGCCAGTTCCGGTTGCTGACGGTACATATTTTGCCCAACACCTTCCCGCTGCTTCTTCCGGCAATCGCCATCGGCTTCAACAACGCAATTTTAAGCGAAGCCAGCATGAGTTACTTGGGCATTGGTATCCAGCCGCCAAACGCCAGCCTGGGCTTGATGCTCAGCGAAAGCCAGTCCTATTTGAAAAGCGCGCCTTGGTATGCCCTGTGCGTGGGACTGAGCATGGTTGTGCTGATCTTGGGCTTTAGTTTCCTGGGCGAAGGGCTGCAGCAGCGCAGCCGCCGGAGGTGACGGTTATGCTCTTACAGGTGGAGGATCTCCATATCCGCTTTGGCCGGGCGGCGGACGCGGTGAATGGAATTCAATTTTGCCTTGACGAGGGAGAAATTCTGGGACTAGTCGGTGAGAGCGGCAGCGGGAAAACCGCCACGGCGATGAGCATCTGCGGTCTGCTGGACCGGCGGCAGGTTCATATGGCGGGCAAGGTACTTTTGTGCGGGCAGGATATGCTGCGCTGCTCCGCCAAAGAACTCCGGCGGATCCAGGGAAAGCTGGTATCCGTCGTCTTTCAGGAACCGATGAGCAGCTTTGACCCCTTGATGCCCATCGGGAAACAGGTGGAGGAGGCCCTGCGCGTCCACACAGACCTCAGCCCCGCCCAGCGGCGGGACGCGGCGCTGGCGGCTATGGAACAGGTGGAATTGCCAGACCCCGGCGGACTTTATCGCAAGTACCCCCATGAGCTGTCCGGCGGGATGCTCCAGCGGGCTATGATCGCGGCGGCAATTGTGACAAAGCCGAAGCTTTTGATCGCCGACGAGCCGACAACGGCGCTGGACGTGACAACCCAGCGGCAGATCTTGGCGCTCCTGCGCCGGCTGAATCGGGAAAACCGGATGGCGATTTTATTTATCAGCCACGATCTGCAGGTTGTGCGCCGCCTGTGTACGCGTGCGGCGGTGATGCAGTGCGGGCAAATCGTGGAAACCGGGCTGGTGGAAGATCTGTTTCACGTGCCGCGGCATCCCTATACCCGCGCCCTGATCGACGCCATTCCCACAAGAGACAGGAGGTTATGACCGATGGACCGTGTCGTGGCAGAGGTTCGCCACTTAAACTGCTTTTACGCCGCAAGCCGCGGGCGCTCGAAGAAAACGCAAGTGCTGCGGGATGTTTCCTTTCAAATTTTTTCCGGCGAAATTCTGGGCCTGGTCGGGGAAAGCGGCGGCGGAAAGTCCACGCTGGCGCGGGCCATGTGCGGTCTGGTGCCGGATTGTCAGGGCGAGGTATTGCTGCCCCAGGGGAAGCCGCGAATGGTATTTCAAGACCCTTTCAGCAGTCTGAACCCGGCCCACACCGTGGGGTGGATGCTGGAAGAGCCCCTGCGCGTACAGGGTATTGACCGGCAAACCCGCCAGGGCCGCGTGACGGAAGCGCTCCAACGGGTGGGATTGGACGCCAGCCTTCGCAGCAGGCGGCCGTGGGAACTGTCCGGCGGCCAGCGGCAAAGGGTCGCAATTGCGTGCGCGCTCATCGGCGGCAACAAGCTGATCGTCGCAGACGAGCCCGTCAGCTCGCTGGATGTGACGACGCAGGCGCAGATTTTGCGTCTTTTGGCGGAGCTTCGAAAATTTTACCAGATCAGCGTCCTGTTCATCACCCACGATATGAACGTGGTCTATCAGATCTGCGACCGGGTGCTGGTGATGCGGCAGGGCCAGATTGTGGAACAAAACACCGTGGATGCGCTCTTTTCCAATCCGCAGCATCCCTATACAAAACAACTCCTGGCAATCTAAAACCTGGCAATTTAAACCGCGTGCGGCAAGGACTTCCCCACCGCACGCGTTTTCTTTATTTCTTCCATTTAAAATTTAGCGGACGTATTCAAATTCGATATCCTCTATGCTGACTGTCTCGCCCTCCTGAATTCCCATCTGTTCGAGCCGGTCAAACAGGCCGCTTTTCCGCAGCTGGCGGTCAAAATACATCCGCGATTCGTAGTCCGCAAAATTGATATCCGCCACCAGCTGTGTCAGCCACTTTCCGCTGACCAGCCAAAGATCGTCCACATGCCGGATGTTCAATTCCTCCAGGCTCCCCGCCTGGGGAAGGGGCTTGACGTATTCCGGCTCGTAGATCGTCACCGGCGGCAGCTGGCTCAGCTTTCTCGCCACCGTCCGCATCAATTCGCGGGTCCCTTCGGTCGTTGCGGCGGAAATCTCATACAGCTCGTACCCCAGCTTGGTCACATGCTCGCGCAGGCGCTGCAAATGATCGCTGTTTTGCGGCAGCAAATCGCACTTGTTGGCGGCCACCAGCATAGGCCGCCGCGCCAGCTCCGGAGAATACTCCCGCAACTCCGCGCAGATTTTTTCAAAATCCTCCACCGGATCCCGGCCCTCGCTGCCCGATACGTCCACCACATGGATGATCAACCGGCAGCGGTCGATATGCCGCAGGAAGTCATGTCCCAGCCCCGCGCCCTCGGCGGCGCCCTCGATGATTCCGGGAATGTCCGCCATGACAAACGACACCCCTTCGTCCACATAAATCACACCCAGATTGGGGTAAAGCGTCGTAAAATGATAGTTGGCGATCTTGGGCCTGGCGTTGGACGTGACCGACAAAAGCGTGGATTTTCCCACATTGGGGAAACCCACAAGGCCCACGTCGGCCAGCAGCTTCAGTTCCAAAATGACCTCGTGCTCCTCACCCGGCAGACCAGACTTGGCAAACCGCGGCACCTGCCGGGTGGGCGTCGCAAAATGCTGGTTGCCCCATCCGCCGCGGCCGCCCTTGCAGAGAATAAAATCCTCCGATCCCGACATGTCCTGGATCACTTCCCCCGTAGCGGCGTCCCGCACCACGGTTCCGCGCGGGACGCGGATCACCAGATCCTCCCCCCGCTTGCCTTTACAGCGAGCGCCCCGGCCGTCCTCTCCATTGGCTGCCGCGTATTTGCGCTTATAGCGGAAGTCCATCAGTGTGGACAGATTGTCGTCCACCCGCAGCACGACATTGCCGCCGTGCCCGCCGTCGCCGCCGTCCGGGCCGCCCGCGGCCACATACTTTTCCCGGCGAAACGCAACCGCACCGTTGCCGCCGTTTCCCGCGCGGACAAAGATCGTTACCTTATCTACAAACATAAATCGTCTCCCTCCGACAGCCGCAGGGTGTAAAGCGCGGCGTCAAACGTTTCGCTGCCGTCAAAGCGGCTGCACTGGCCAAAATGGTCAAATTGGAGCCCACCCTTTCGGATCACCCGGCCCACTGCGGCTTTAAAACCAACCGCTCGGTTTCAATCAATCGTTCCATTTCCCATTCCGATTAAAAAATCCCGAACATATCTTACTATGCTCGGGATTCCAGTCTTCTATTACTGCTCCGCGTAAACGGAGCACATTTTCCGGTCCTTGCCCTTGCGCTCAAAACGAACCCTGCCATCGATCAGAGCAAAAAGCGTATCGTCGCTGCCGATCCCAACGTTGTTGCCGGGATGGATGTGCGTGCCTCTCTGGCGAACCAGGATGTTGCCAGCCAGAACAAACTGACCGTCCGCACGTTTCGCGCCCAGGCGCTTCGACTCGGAATCACGGCCGTTCTTGGTGGAGCCGCCGCCCTTTTTATGCGCAAAGAACTGTAAACTAATCTTCAGCATCGTATTACACCTCCAAAACTTCGATGAAATCCGGATATTGATCCCGCACACCGCAAAGCGTCAGCATCATGCCGGTTAAAACGGCCTGTACCGCTTCCTCATGCTCGCAGGTGGCGGGCAGTTTTAAAGTGACGCGGGCGCTGCCCGCATCCACCTTTACGCTTGCACGCTCGCCCAAGGCGTCCACAATCGTCGCCTCCGCGAACTGCACAGCGGTAGTCGCAGCAGCGCAGACAATGTCGGAACCAGCGTCCGCATAGCCGCTGTGGCCGGAACAGCAGAACCCTTGGATCCTGCCCTTTTGATCATAAAATTCCACGCGGATCATAGCTTACAGCGCGATCTTTTCGATCTTCACCTTGGTATACGGCTGCCTGTGGCCTCGGGTGGACTTAGAGCCCTTCTTGGGACGGTACTTGAAGACGGTGATCTTCTTGCCCTTGCCGTGCTTGACCACCTTGGCCTCAACCTTCGCGCCCTCGACGACCGGCGTACCGAATGTAGAGTTCTCGCCGTCTACCACCGCCAGCACCTGGTCAAACACGACCGTTGTGTCCGCTTCCGCGTTCAACTTTTCAACGTAGAGTTCATCGCCCTCTTGAACGCTGTACTGCTTTCCGCCGGTAACGATAATAGCCTGCATAATTCTTTTGCACCTACCTTTATTGGAGTCTCGCTCTGGGGGTGTGCGGGATTCCGCAGCTTGCGACCCTTTCGACGCGGCCTTTTCATCATAGCATTTTTTCTTTGGAAAGTCAAATACTATTTGACTATTTTTTTCATTTTTGGTACAGTATTTTTAAGGAAACTCTGAATAAATCTGGCGTGTAGCTTGCAAAGTCAGATTTTTCGTCAGACAAGACAAACGCCGCAGCGAATCCTTTGTGAATTCGCGAGGGGACGTTGGCGCGCGTCGCCGGTGGCGGAAACAGCGCGCCAAAAAGAGTTGCAGCAACACGGCAATTGGCGAGTGCGCTCCCGCGCACGATGACAGAGCCGATGTTGCAACAGGGATTTTGAAATGCATGACGGAAAAGATGCAAGCAAGACGCGCATCAAGGGGTTCGCCGTGATTTGTTCAGAGGTTCCTTAGTAAAATGAAAGGCGGCAACGCAATGCGGCGTATATTGGGGCTGTTTCTGGCGCTATTGCTCCTGGGCGGGTGCAGCGGTGAAAGCGGCAGCTATGAACACAGTATTTTCGCAATGGATACGTATATGACGTTCCGCGTCTATGGCCGCGGCGCTCAGGCGCAGACGCAGGAACTTGTCCGGCACATTCAAGCTCTCGACGCGGAGCTGTCCGCCACAAATCCGCAAAGCCCCGTCTACACGCTCAACCAAAACGGCAGCGGCCAGGTTCCGCAGGAGCTGGCCGATTTGCTGGCGGCCAGCCTGGAACTGAGCCAGCAGACCAACGGCGCGCTGGATCTCAGCGTCTATCCGCTGGTGCGGCTTTGGGGCTTCCCCACGGAAACCTACCGCGTCCCGTCGGAGGAAGAAATTGCGGCGGCCCTGGCGTACGTTGGCTCCGAGCATATCCACCAGGACGGCTGTAACATCCAACTCGATGCCGGCACGCAGCTGGACTTTGGGGCCGTGGCGAAGGGGTACGCCGGGCAGGTCTGCGCCGATCTGCTGGCGGAGAACGGCGTGGAGGCGGCGCTGCTGTCCCTGGGTGGCAACGTGCAGACGCTTGGCAGCAAGCCCGACGGCAGCGACTGGGCCATCGGGATTACGGACCCTGACAACCCAAGCACCTACTTTGCTACCCTTCGCTTATCCGGGACACACTCTATCGTGACCTCCGGCGGCTACAACCGCTATTTTGAATTCAACGGTCAGCGCTATCACCACATCTTGGATCCGTCCACTGGCAAACCCGCGCACAGCGGACTCGCTTCCGTGACTGTCGTAACCTCGGACGGCTTTTTGGCCGATGCGCTGTCCACCGCGCTGTATGTCTTGGGTCTGGAGCAAGCGGCCGCGCTCTATCGCAGCCGTGCGGATTTTGAAGCCGTTTTCGTCACGGACAGCGGCGGCGTCTACGTCACCGAGGGCCTGACGGACGCATTTTCCGGTTCTTCCTACGAGGTGATCCCCGCATGAAAAGCAGAACCTGGCTCTTGCTGTTCGCCTGCATTTTGCTTGTGTGCGCCGGGCTGTCTTTCTGGCTTTTGACAGGTGCGCCGGCAAGCCGCGCCGAAATCTATCAAGACGGCAATCTGGTGCGGACGGTGGATCTGTCTGTCGATCAGACCTTTACCATCACCCGCGGAATGTCCTCCAATACAATCACCGTCTCCGGCGGTAAGATCGCCGTGACGCGCGCCACCTGCCCGGATCGCTATTGTGTGGAAAAGGGCTATCAAAACAGCGGCGCGCCAATTGTGTGTCTGCCCAACCGCCTGGTCATCTCCTTCCCTTCAGGCGACGACCTAGACGCTATTGTGGGTTAGTCAACCATCGACGTAGCCGGTGGCTTGGGTAGAGGCTGTAGCAAAACGAAAAGTTGGAACTACAGCCCCGTTAATATTGAGGGGGATTCAACGCGGCACAGAAGTCCAAATTTTTGTAAAAAATTTCCATAGCAAAGCAGACTGGGCAATCGTCAATAAAGTGGGCAAGCAAAATTCTGAAAAAGTAGGGCTTCTGCTTGATTCGGGGATAGTCCGTGGTTATGAGAGTAGGGCCCAAGCGAGTTATGGAAACCTGAGATATAACGCACCAGACCCTGTTTTAACTGCTCGACGGACCGAAGCGAGCGATGGCCTCCTTTTTCAAATACTTAAGGCAACACCGCGCAGAGGTAGTGCAAAGCATTGGTGTAAAATAAAGATATGAAAAACAAATCAGCATGTCAAGCCCTGCCTTATGACATGGTATTAAAATTTTGGGGACAGGCGCCGCCTCTCCCCATTTTTGCTATTCAACTGTCACAGATTTCGCCAGATTCCGCGGTTTATCTACATCGCAGTTGCGGGCCACCGCAACATAATAAGCAAATATCTGCAGCGGAACCACCGTCAGACTGGGCTGGAAGATCTCCTCCGTTTCCGGGACGAACAAGACATTTTGCGCCGTCTGGCCAATCTCGTCGCGGAAACGTTCCAACGTGATCGCCAGCACATCGGCCCCTCTCGCGCGAACCTCCTTGACGTTGGACATGGTCTTTTCAAACAGCTCCGGCACCGTCGCCAGCGCGACGACCAGCACGCCCGGCTCGATCAGGGAAATGGGCCCGTGCTTCAATTCGCCCGCAGCATAGGCCTCGCTGTGAATGTAGGCGATTTCCTTTAACTTCAAGCTCCCCTCCAGGCAGACAGCGCTGTCAATATTGCGCCCAATAAAGAAAGCGTCTTTCCGGTTGAAGTGCTTGGAAGCAAAATACTGAATTTTCTGGATAAACTCCGGGCTTAGCAACTCCTCCACCTGCTCCGGCAGCTTCCGCAGCGCCGCGACCAGGCGCAGATACGTCTCCTCGCTGATGGTCCTGCGCCGCTCGGCCAAAGCCAGGCCCAGCAGATAGACCACGGCAAGCTGGGTGGAATACGCCTTTGTCGTCGCAACGGCGATCTCCGGGCCGGCCCAGGTATACAGCACATTGTCCGCAGCCTTGGAAACAGCCGACCCAACCACATTCACAATGGCCAGCGTCCTGGCGCCGCGGCGCTTCGCCTCCCGCAGGGCGGCCAGGGTATCCGCCGTTTCACCAGACTGGCTGATAGCGACAACCAGCGTGCCGCTGTCCAAAATAGGCGAGCAGTAGCGGAATTCCGATGCCAGCACCGGCTCCACCGGAATCCGGCAGATCTTTTCGAGAACATACTTCCCCACGCGTCCGACATAGTACGCCGAGCCACACGCCACGATATAGATCTTCTTCAGGCAGTCCAGATACTCCGGCGGCCAGTCCAAATCGCCCAAATAGACGCGGCCGTCTTTAATTCGCGGTGAGATGGTGTCCCGCAAGGCGCGGGGCTGTTCGTAGATTTCCTTGAGCATGAAATGCTCATAACCGCCCTTTTCCGCCGCGCTCAGTTCCCAAGTGATCATCTCCGGCTCCTTGGTGATCTCGTCTCCGGCGGCATTGAAGAACCGGGCTTCTTTGGAAGAGAAAACGACCATATCACCGTCGTCCAGATAGCAGACCTTGCGGGTATACTTTAAAATCGCGGGGACGTCGGACGCGACGAAATTTTCGCCCTCACCAAAGCCAAAAATCAGCGGGCTGTCTTTCTTCACGGCAATCATTGTGTCCGGAAAATCCTTGCACAAAATGCCCAGCGCGTAACTGCCCTTGATCCGGGAAATCGCCTGGCAGACCGCGGCAAAGAAATTGTGGCAGTCCTCATAATAGTATTCCACCAGATTCGCCACCACTTCCGTGTCGGTCTCTGAATGGAATGTCTTTCCCAAGCGGATGAGCTTTTCCTTTAACTGCAAATAATTCTCGATAATTCCATTGTGCACCACGGCAATCTTCCCCGCGTCCGCCATGTGGGGGTGGGAATTCTCATCCGAAGGCGCGCCGTGTGTTGCCCAGCGGGTATGGCCGATGCCCATGGTTCCGCGCAGGGCCTTGCCGCCGTCGATAATCTCGCTTAAATTTTTCAATCTGCCCTTCGCCTTCGCGACCCTTAAGCTGCCGTCCGCAAAAACGCAGACGCCGGCAGAATCATATCCGCGGTACTCTAGCTTCGTCAGGCCATCGAGCAAAATGGGCGCGGCCTGTTCTTTGCCAACGTAACCGACTATTCCACACATAATTTATCCTCCGCTTTTGTTTATACGTGTGCATTATATAAGATATGTGTATAAAAATCAACTATTTTTTTGCATTTTCCTCGGAATTCCTGATTTTGCTTCCGATTACATGGCCAAAATGGCGATTGGACACAAAATCCGCCCCGATTCGCAGCCGCGCGATCGGGGCAGACCTGTCAGCGGAATCTTTTTCGCGGCGCGCTCTTGGGCGGCTCGGCTATCACCAAAGCGCCGTCTTCCAGAAAACGGACAGGCTTGATATCAAAATGGGAATATTTGGCGATCTCCTCCAACTTGGCCCGCTCCGGGAAGGTCCCCACCAGCGAAAACGCCATGCCCTTTTTCCGCGCGCGGCCGGTGCGGCCGATGCGGTGGATGTAATACTCATTTTCCTCCGGGATGTCGTAGTTGATCACACAGTCTACATCATCCACGTCGATGCCACGGGAGGCGACGTCCGTGGCAATCAGCACCGGCAGTTCTCCCCGGCGGAAGGCCGCCATGGTCTTTTCCCGGATGGTCTGTCGGATATCCCCATGGAGGCAGTCCGCTTCCACGCCGCAACGCTTTAAATCGTCGCACAGCCGCTGGCACATGACCTTGGTGTTGCAGAAAATGATCACGCGCTCAAATCCCATAGTGTGCAGCAGATTCCGGGTCGTAATCTCCTTTTCCAGCGGCGAGACCGAAATCGCATACTGGTCGATATCCGGGCGGCTCTCCGCCTTGGGCTGAACCGTGATCTCCACCTCGTCGCGCTGGTACATCCAGGAAACCGTCATGACCTCCTGGGAAATGGTCGCGGAAAACATGCCCAGATTTCTCCGGTTTTTGATCTTATCCAGAATTTTCGTCACGTCCTTAAAAAATCCCATGTCCAGCATCCGGTCGGCCTCATCCAGTATGACGGTCTGGATCTTATCGAAGCGCACGGTATGGCGGTTATAGTGATCCATCAGCCGCCCGGGCGTCGCCACCACGATCTGCGGGTTCTTCTTTAAATTCCGGATCTGGGTGTCGATCTTCGCGCCGCCGTACAGCACCGCCACACGTATATTTTTATAATACGCCAGCAGCCCTCGCAGCTCGTCGCCGATCTGCAAGGCCAATTCGCGCGTTGGCGCGAGAATCAGTCCCTGAAGGTCCGGGCTTTCGGGATCAATGTGCGAGATCATGGGGATGCCAAAGGCGAAGGTCTTTCCGGTTCCCGTCGGTGCTTTGGCAATCACGTCCCGCCACTGCATCAGCGGCGGAATGGCCTCCTCCTGGACGCGGGTGGGGTACCCGTAGCCCTTTTGTTCCAGCGCTTTTAAAATCTCCGGCGACAGCCCCAGATCTTGAAAAGTTTTCTCCATAATTGCATCCTGTTCCTTTGCATTTCTTTTTCCAAAATTTCACGGCAGCCGTGAATTCATCCGGCGGCCTTGCGCAGCGCGGCCAGATGCTCCGGCGTCGTCCCGCAGCACCCGCCGACAATCGTCGCGCCCGCCGCAATCAACTTTTGCATCCCGCGCGCAAATTCCGCCGGCGTCATCGCGTAGCGGGCGTTCCCGGCGGCATCGATATCGGGCAGTCCCGCGTTGGGCTTGGCCACCACGGGGACATCCACCGCACGCGCCACCCGCTCTACCAGGCGCAGCACGCTCTGCGGCCCGCTGGAACAGTTAACGCCCACGGCGTCGGCCCCCAGTTCCGCCAACATCCGGCAGACCTCCGCGCCGTCGTCGCCAAAGTAAGTCCTCCCGTCGGCCTCCACACTCAAGGTGCACATCACCGGCAGCGCGCACAGACTCCGGATCGCCTCCAACGCAATCACAGACTCCGCGCCTCCCAGCATCGTCTCCACCACGAACAGGTCCACGCCCGCCGCTATCAGCGCGCCCGCCTGCTCCGCATAGACGTCAAACAGCTCCTTGTCCGGAATATCCCGGCGGCCCAAGGTGGTCATGTCGCCCGCGACCAAAGCGCTTGCGCCGGCCGCCCGGCGGCTCAGCGCCACCAGTTGGCGGTTCCAGCCAGCAAGATAGCCCGCGCAGCCGTACATGTCCAAATAGCGGCGGTTGGCCGTGAACGTGGGTGCATAGAGAATCTGACTCCCGGCGGCAGTATAGCCCTTTTGCAGCACAAGCAAGGACTCCGGGTGCTCCAAAATCCACTGTTCCGGGCAAGCGCCGGGCGGCATCCCCGCCGCGCGCAGATTGGAGCCGGTCGCCCCGTCCAGCAAGACCACATGCCCGCGCGCAAGCGAGCGAAATTCTTCTCTTGTCATGCTTCCACCGCCTTTTTGCCATTATAACCCGTTCCGACACAAATTACAAGTGGCAAACCGGCGGCCGATTCTCAGCGCGGCCGCTTTTTCAAAAAATTATGGAAACCCGCGTAAAATTTGTGGCGCATTGACAAAAATCTTGGGATATGTTATACTGAAAACACTCCCGGCGGCGATTTCCTTTCGCCGGGGCATCTATTAGAAAGGAAGCATTTTCTTATGAAAATTAGGAGCACAGCCGTTGTTTTGCTGCTGACCATGCTACTGACCATGCTGCCCTTTGGCGCGTTTGCCGCCGAAGACGACCAGCTGACAGAACAACAGTTTCAGGTCCTTCAGCAAAATCTAGACAAAATCCAAATGGGCGCGGACTGCAAGCCAACCGAAGCGGTTTCTACGGCCTCCTTGGCGTGCATTGCCTCGCCCCTTGCAGTCAGAGGCGCCGGGGACAACACCGTCCTGCCCAGCTTGATCATGGATGGGATGTCCGCTATGATTGAAGATACCATGTACATGCAATTTGTCCTGAACGTCGTCAGTTCGCAGCACCAGGCCGCGTTTGTGCAGGTGTACTACGAGGAAATCGCAGACGCCAACTATGTCGCCGGCCACGCCACGGAATACCCTAAGGCAAAAGGCGTCTATGAATGGGACGTGGACTGGGACACCTCCGGTGAACGCACCGGATCGTACGTGGTGGCCATCTTCTCCGCCAACTATGTCGCCGGCAAATGGGAAATTATCTCTGACACCATCTACCAGATGAATGCCAACCTGACCGATTCCTCCACACCGCTCAGCGCCGTTTCCTTGCGCGACATGGATACGGACGCCGTTGTCACCTCCGCGACCGTCTCTTTGGACGATCCGCATCTGATCTGCTATGCGTCCATAGAGCCGCGGAACACCACCGTTGACCGCAGAGTACACGCGGAAAGCTCCAACGAGGAGCTTGCATCCGTGGAAACATGCGGCGGCGTTTTGTACATCGAAGCCCTCATGCCCGGCGCCTGCGATATCACCGCCACCGTTTTCGGCAAAACCGCCACGCTCCATCTGACCATTCCCAGTTCCGTCACGGATTTGACCATGGAGCAGACGGAGCTGACCCTCCACGAGGGAAAAAGCAGTGCGCTGCAGATCAACGTAACGCCCGCCGACGCCATCGGCCAAGTGTCCTGGTCCACATCGGACCCGACCGTGGCGACGGTATCCAAGAGCGGGCTTGTCACCGCCGTGGGAGGGGGCACCGCTGTGATCACAGCGAAGAGCGGCGAGCGCCAGGCCGTCTGTACCGTCACGGTCACCCCGCACGAATATGAAACCAGCCACACGGATCTGTCTTGCACAACGCCGGACGCCACGGTTTACACCTGCACCATCTGCGGCTATGTAAAGCAGGACGTCCATACGCCGCCGCTGGGTCACAACTGGGATTCCGGCGTCGTCGCCACAGCGCCGACGCAAACTGAATCCGGCGTCCTTCTGCTGACTTGTACGCGCTGCGGGCAGACCAGAACCCGAATTCTACCGCCCACATCCGGCTGCCCCGTCGTCGACTAGAGCCCG
>CAYVEB010000015.1:22050-40959 GCA_964450645.1 uncultured Oscillospiraceae bacterium
CTTTGCCGGCATCACGGACACGCTCTTCGGCGGTGGCCAGAGCATGAACCGCGCCATGCTGGTCACGGTTCTGTGGCGGCTGGATGGAAGACCTGCGCCGCAAGGTGAAAACACCTTTACCGATGTGGCGCCCAGGCGGTACTACACGGATGCTGTGATTTGGGCCAACGCATGCGGCATCGTGGAAGGCACCCATGCGGGCGTCTTCGAGCCTGAGAGCAACGTGACCCGGGAACAGATCGCGGCAATTATCTACCGGTACGCCCGGTATAAGGGATACGACCTGTCCTCCTCGGCCGATCTGTCGGCGTTCCCGGACGCCGCGTCCGTCTCCCGCTATGCGAGGGATTCCCTGTCCTGGGCCAAGGCGGAGGGCGTGATCTCAGGTCTCAAGGCCCCCGCCGGCGTTACGCTGCTCGACCCCAAGGGCGACGCCACCCGTTCGCAGGTCGCCGCGATTTTGATGCGTTTCCTCTACAACGTTGTTGGCACGGAATAAATCCACGTCTTCGGGCTGCTTTCCCTATCTGGGAGGCAGCCCGATTTTTATGTAGCCCCGAATCCGGCCGAACGGCACTTGCAATTTTTGGCGGAACATAGTATACTGTTCCCAGTGGAACCGCTGGGCGCGTAAAATGAGCCGTGCATCCCCATCCATACACGCCCAGCGATCCCTATCTCAAATGTGGCGTCTTCCTGCGCGGGCGAGAGCCTTCGTATGAAAACTGCCACATAGTCATTAGTATGCTCAGTTTCACCTAGAATGTGACATTTTTTTGGAGGTAAATTTTATGATAAAAGTCGCACCTTCGATTTTATCGGCGGATTTTGTCAATTTGGAACGGGATATTCGCAAGCTGACGCTTGCCGGCGCGGACTATGTCCATGTGGACGTGATGGACGGGCTGTTTGTCCCCAACATCACCATCGGGATCCCCGTGGTCGCCGCCATCCGCAAAATTACGGAGCTTCCGCTGGACGTCCATCTTATGATTGACCGCCCGGCCCGCTATGTAGAGGAATTTTGCAAGGCCGGGGCCGATATCCTGACGCTCCACGTGGAGGCCGACACCCAGGAAAACACCCTGGCGGCCCTGCGCCGCATTCGTGAGCTGGGCGTCCGTCCGGCCGTATCGGTCAAGCCCAAGACTCCCGCCCAGGCGGTCCTCCCCTATCTTCCCCTGTGCGACTTGATTTTGGTCATGACGGTGGAACCGGGCTTCGGCGGGCAGGCATTTATGGCGGATATGATGCCCAAGCTGGCGCAGATTCGCACGTATATCGATCAGACGCGGCCGGGGTGCGAGCTGGAAGTCGACGGCGGCGTAAATCTGCACACCGGCAGGATCTGCCGCCAAAACGGTGCCAACGTGCTGGTCGCCGGCAGCGCCTATTTCAAGTCCGCGGAGCCAGCCGCCTTTGTGCAGGCGATCAAGACAGGCAGGGAAAACTGCTGAGCGCAAAGCGTTCCCTGCGCCGGTCAGAAATTTTTGATGATAAAGGATTGAAACGTCATGCGTCAAAAAACGCGCAAGCTGCTCATCACCTTTCCGACCACCGCCAGCGCCATTGCAACCGAGCAATACTGTCAGCGCCACAACCTTCCGGGACGCCTGATTCCGGTTCCGGGGAGCGTCAGCGCCGGCTGCGGCATGGCCTGGTGCTGTGCCATCGAGCAGCGCGAGCTTCTGTGCGCGGCCTTGCGCGAGGCAGGAATTGAACCTTCCGGCTTTTACGAACGGATGGTGTAGGCCATGATTTACGAACAGCTGCTCATTCAAAAGGGTGTCACGGCCGTCATCGGCAGCGGCGGGAAGACAACGCTGCTGCGAGTTCTCGCCCGGCAGCTCCCCGGCACGGTGATCGTTGCCACCAGCACCCATATTTTCCCGATGCCGGATATGAAAAGCTTAACGGGCGGCGACCGGCACCAATTGGCGGCGCTGCTGGCCAGCGGCGGCCCCGTCTGTCTCGGCGAGCCGGCTCCCGGCGGCAAGCTGACCGCGCCGTCCATCCCCTTTGACGCGCTGGCGGCCATGGCGGACTACGTGCTGGTCGAGGCCGACGGCTCAAAGGGGCTGCCGTTAAAGGCGCATCTGCCCCATGAGCCGGTCATCCCGCCCGGCAGCAACCAGGTCATCTGCCTTGTGGGCCTGCGGGGCGTGAATCAGCCGATCCGCCTGTGCGCGCACCGCCCCGCGCTCTACGCCTCCCTGGCCGGGTGCGCCGTTTCGGATTCAGCGACTCCGGCGGTGATCGCCAAGGTTTTGCTGCGGGAGGGGCTGCACACGCAAGTTGTGCTCAACCAGGCGGACACGTTAGAGGACTTTCGCTCTGCCAGGGAACTGGCCGACAAGCTGCCTTGCCCGGTGTTTGCCGGAAGTTTACAAAAGGAGGAATTGATATGCTTGTCCTCATCCGTGGGGCCGGAGACATCGCCACCGGCGTCGCCTTGCGGCTGCACCGTGCGGGGATTCAGGTCGTCATGACCGATCTGCCCCATCCCACAACTATCCGCAGAACCGTCGCATTTTCCCGCGCAATTCTGGAGAAAACGGCGAAGGTGGAGGATGTCACTGCAATTTATGCAGATTCTTGCAGAGAAGTGGAAGAAATTCTTCAAAAAAGCGCCATTCCGGTGCTTGCGGATCCTCCATGCGCGTGCCGCCAGGAGCTGCGCCCGGATGCGTTGGTCGACGCAATCCTGGCCAAGCGGAACTTAGGCACGCGGATCACCGACGCGCCGGTGGTCGTTGCCGTCGGCCCGGGTTTTTGCGCCGGGCGGGACTGTCACGCGGTGGTGGAAACGATGCGCGGCCATTACCTGGGCAGGGTCATCCTCCACGGGGAGCCGATTCCAAACACCAATACCCCCGGCAACATCGGCGGCTATACCACGGAACGCGTCCTGCGCGCGCCGTGCGGCGGCGTGTTCCACCCTGTTCTGGACATCGGCGCGCAGGTACACGCCGGCGAAGTGGCGGGCACGGTCGACACAACGCCCATGCTGTGTACCATCGACGGCACCTTGCGCGGAATTTTGCCGGACAACACGCCGGTCTTCGCCGGCATGAAAAGCGGCGACATCGATCCCCGCTGCCAGCTTGCCCACTGTTTCTGCGCCTCGGACAAGGCTCTGGCTGTGGGAGGCGGCGTATTGGAGGCGCTGCTGGCCTTGACCGGTGCCCTCCGGGTAAAAAATTAGCAAAATCTTTTTAAATATTGCAAAAAGTGATTGACAAGCTGTAAAAAGCAAAGTATAATATTTTTCGCGTGACTTTGGTTCTGTTCCGAAGTCTTCCAATTGCCGGAAGACCGGCTCGGCGTGTTCCACATGCCGCTGTAATGGTACCTTTGCTGCCAACTGGCAGTTGTTGGCTGATAGGAACGCATTTCATCCAAGGAGGTGTCACCCATGGCTGTCCCTAAGAGTAAAGTATCCAAGGCAAGACGCGATAAAAGGCGCAATTCCCATTGGAAGCTGGCTGTTCCCGGCTTGGTCGCCTGTCCTAAATGCGGCGCGCCGCGCCTGCCCCACCGCGCCTGCAAGGCTTGCGGCACCTATAATGGCCGCGAGGTTCTCGTTGTCGACGCGGAATGATTCCCATATGCCGTTCAGCCGCAGCATCTTTGCTGCGGCTTTGTGCTGTGTTGGCCTTGGCGTTTTTGAGGCATGCTCTGCGGCGGCGGTTGTGGTATACTGGATAAAAAAGACGATATTGGACAAACGGGAGAATCCATATGCAATACGGACAGGTTTGCCTGCGCAGGGGCGAGGAGCAGGACGTGCGCGCCGGAAGCCCCTGGATTTTTGACAACGAAATCGACTGGGCGGACGATCGCTGCCAGGACGGCGGGATCGTCGAAATTCTAGACAGCCGCCTGCGGTTTCTGGCCCTGGGCTTTTTTAACAGCCGCTCTAAAATCTGCGTCCGCGTCCTCACGCGAAACCGGGAGGAGCAAATCGGCCCGGAATGGATCCGCGGCCGGATCCTCTCCGCCTGGCAGTATCGGCAAGCGCTCGGTTTTTCAGACGCCTGCCGGGTCGTATTCGGCGAATCGGATCAGCTTCCCGGCCTGACCGTGGATAAGTTCGGAGCGTACCTGTCCTTCCAAATCGTCAGCCTTGGAATGGAGCAGTGGAAGCCGGCGGTGATCGACTGCCTGGCGGAAATCTTCCGCCCCAAGGGCATCTATGAGCGCGACGACGTGCCGGTGCGGGAAAAGGAAGGACTGGCCCAACAAACCGGCTGCGTCTATGGCCAGGTTCCGCCCCTGGTGGAGATTCAGGAGCACGACGCGAAAATGCTGGTGGACATCCCCCACGGGCAAAAAACCGGCCACTTTTTGGATCAGCAAGAAAATCGCGGCCGTCTGCGGCCCTATGTGGCCGGGCGGACGGTGCTGGATCTGTGCTGCTGCACGGGCGGCTTTTCCGTCCACGCGGCGCTGTACGGCGCGGCGCGGGTGGAGGCCGTGGACGTGTCGGCGGACGCGCTGGCCTTCGTGGCGCAAAACGCCGCCCTCAACGGCGTTGCCGACCGTATTCGCACCACACGCGCCAATGTGTTTGATCTGGCCAAGAACTATTCCGACCAGGGCAAGCAGTTTGGCGCCGTCATCTGTGACCCGCCTGCGTTTGCCAAGAGCAAAAAGTCGCTGGATGGCGCCTATCGCGGATATAAAGAGCTGAATCTGCGGTGTATGAAGATGGTGCAGCCGGGCGGCTATCTGCTGACCTGCTCGTGCAGCCAGTTTATGACGCCGGAACTGTTCTTGCAAATGCTCCGCCAGGCCGCCGCGGACAGCGGCCGCCGGGTACGGCTGATCGAACCGCTCATGCAAAGCCGCGACCACCCCGCAAGCCTGCTCGCCGGGCAGTCGCTGTATCTGAAAGGCGCGATTTTACACGTGCTGTAGCCGCCAAAGGCCATAGCCGATCGCGCTGCCCGCCACATTGAACAGCAGATCGTCCACATCCAAGGACCCCAGCGTGGTCACCAGCTGGACAAGCTCGACCACGCAGATCAGCCCGGTCACGGTCAGCAGACACTTCCAAAACCGCCGCTGTCCGCGCCACAAGCTGGGCAAAAACGAACCCAGGGGCACAAAAAGCAGCAAATTTCCGCCCAGATTTTTGACCGCGAACCAGATCAGGGATGTGTCGCCGTACCGCTCGGCGCGGTACCGCGCCGCCCAGAGCATTTGGCGGACGGTATGCAGCGGCAGCAGGTTGATATGCCATTTTAAATTTTCCAAATAGTCTGCGCCGGAATACCAGCTCCTCCGCCCAAACAGCAGCAGGAACAGCATGACGGCACAGTAGACCGCAAACAGCCGCTTTTTCCGACTCATGACACGTTCCCGGCCGCGCGGCGTGATCTTGTTTTCATAGGACACCCCACACTGTATTGTTATACGCAAACGATTTTCATGCGTACTGAACAAAACGCCAGCCTAAAAAGCCGTGGCTTTTCAAGCACATTGGTTCGGTTCTGGCGCAGGGGTTCCGGATGCTTATATCCAAAACCCCTGCACTTGGCCATTGGAACAATGGCGCAATTTTATCGATTTGGCCATTCATGCCGGATTGATAGAATTCGCGGCATATGCGCGCAAATAAAGCGCCAAGCGGTTTATTCAGCAGCCCTTGCAGACCTTATTATACACCCTCTTAGAATCCAAACGCAAGCATTACACGGGCAATATTTGCTGCGAAATGGATCGACATTTTAAAAATAAAGGAGAAAATTGTATGCGATTTCAGTATTGTCCGAATTGCGGAAGCCGGTTGGAACTGCGGGAGATTGGCGACGAGGGAAAGGTCCCCTACTGCGTAAAATGTGAGCAGCCCTGGTTTGACATGTTCCCCTCGTGCATCATCGTCCTGGTCGTCAACGAGTATGACGAGGCGCTGCTGCTGCGGCAGGACTACATGTCCACCCAGTACCGCACGCTGGTTTCCGGGTATATGAAGCCAGGCGAGTCCGCTGAGGAGGCCACCCGGCGGGAGGTTGCGGAGGAAGTCGGCATCCAGCTCGACGGGCTGGAATTAATTGGAACGTACTGGTTTGGCCGGAAGGACATGCTGATGATCGGCTTTCTCGCAAGTGCCAGAAAAGTTGAGCCGAAGCTGTCCGTTGAGGTGGACGACGCGAGATGGATTCCCGTCGAAGAGGCGATCGCTCTGGTCCATCCCAAGGCGCCGGGCAGCGTGGCCTATCTCCTGCTGGAAGAATATCTCAACCGCAAACACGCCCAAACCAAGGGCCGCTGACATATGGACGGAGGAAAGCAAATGGACATTCAACAGATTTTCGCGGATACCGCTTATGTTCGCACCGGCGGCAGCGCCGGGGAACTGCGCTGCGCCAACTATTTCATCGATTGCTGCCAAAAGATGGGGCTGCGGGCCGCGCTGGAACCGTTTCCGGTGGCGATGGCCACGGTGCGCAAGGCGCGTTTCTGGGCCGACGGCGTCAGCGTCCCCTGCGAGGGGTATCTGTGCGCAGGCAGCAGCGAGGTGGAAGCGCCGCTCTACTATCTGCGCAGCACCGACCCCTATTCCCTGTCCCAGTGCAAGGGCGCCATTGTCCTGATCGACGGATACCTAGGCTACTGGATCTATCAGGACCTGCTGGAAAACGGCGCGGTGGGCTTTGTCACCTACGACGGGGACGCCAACTACGCCGACTGCGACATCGACCAGCGGGAACTGCGGGGATACGTCAGCCAGGGCCGCAAGCTCCCCGGTGTAAACATTAACGCAAAGTCCGCCATCGACCTGATCCGCCGCGGCGTCCGGACGGCCCGAATCGTGCTCGAACAGGACGAGTATGAAGGACAGTCGCAAAACGTGGTGTTGGAGCTGCCCGGTTCGTCCAAGGACACCATCGTCTTTACGGCCCACTATGATTCCACTTCCCTGTCGTCCGGCGCATACGACAATATGTCCGGCAGCGTGGGCCTGCTGGCCATGGCCGAATATTTTGCCGCACAGCCCCACCGCTGCGCGCTGCGCTTTGTCTGGTGCGGCAGCGAAGAGCGGGGACTGCTCGGCTCCAAGGCCTATGTGGCCGCCCACGAGAAGGAACTTCCCTCCTTTGTGCTGAACATCAATTTGGACATGATCGGCAGCGTCATGGGCAAATTCATCGCCTGCTGCACCAGTGAAAAAGCGCTGGCCGACTACATCGCCTATTTTGCCGCCGAGCAGGGCTTTGGCATCCAGACCAGGCAGGGCGTGTATTCCAGCGATTCTACCCCTTTTGCCGATAAAGGCGTGCCAGCGGTTTCCTTTGCCCGCATCGCGCCGCACAACACGGCCACCATCCACAACCGCTACGATACCGCCGCGCTGGTGGAGGAGAAGCAGATGCTCCAGGACATCGCGTTTGTTCGCCAGTTTGCCCAGCGCATGGCCTGCGGCGCAAGGTGCCCCGTGGCGCGCGAGATCCCGGAGGAAATGAAGGAAAAGCTGGATACTTATCTCAACCGCAAACGCGAAAAGAAATAAGGGAAACTTTGAATAAATTCGGCGTGTAGCTTGCACAGTCAGATTTTTCGTCAGAGAAAGCAAAAGCCGCAGCGAACCCTTTGTGGATTCGCGAGGATTTTTGGGATGTATGACGGAAAAATGCAGGCAAGATGCGCGTAAGGCGTTAGCTGTGATTTGTTCAGAGCTTCCTAAGAAAATAGAAAATCAAGGCCACCGGCTTCCCCGATGGCCTTCGGATTCAATGAGCCGCCCGGCGGACTGGTGATTGTCCATCGGGCGGTTGATTTTTGCGTTGTTATGCTTTTTTCCGGCCGTATGCGGCGCCTGCCGCCGGGCCTCAAATTGCGGGGAGTACAGCACACCCACCCTTTTGGCGCCTCTCAAGCGTCCCTGCGGCGCTCGGTCGGCGGAGTTTCCCCATGACGGCCGCGGGTTTACCCATTCGTCCCCGACGGGAAATACTCCTCTACAAAGTCCACCTTGGAAACAGCAAACGTCCGCCCGTTGAGATAGGCAAGGATCCCCGCGTCCGTGGTAAAGGAAAAGCGAAGCTTATAGGAATACAGCGCCTGGAATTTTCGGGTATCGGTTTTTTGCAGCTTGCCGTACTTGCCGTCTCCCAGCAGCGGATGCCCCGCGTGGGCAAACTGCGCGCGAATCTGGTGCGTCCGGCCCGTGAGCAGCTCGCACTCCACCAAGGACAGGCCGCCGTTCGTCCGCAGCGTCCGGTAGCGCGTCACCGCCGTTTTCGCGCCCTTTCTCGGCGCGTCGGTCACGTACACACGGTTCTCCCTGGCGTCTTTAAACACATATCCCTTCAAAACGCCGTCCCTCGGCCGGATTGCGCCGTGGATAACCGCCAAATAATACTTGTCCAGCTCCCGGTTCTTAATTTTTTGATTCATAATTCGCAGCGCCTCGGCATTTTTCGCGGCAATCACGATCCCGCCGGTGTTGCGGTCGATGCGGTTGCACAGAGCCGGCGCAAAGGCGTGTTCCCGGCAGGGCTGCCACTCCCCCTTTGCGTAGAGATACGCTTGAATTTGGTCGATCAGCGTCTTGCCGTACTCCGCGCCCTCGTGGGGATGAACCGCCTGCCCGGGCCGCTTGTCCGCCAGAAGGATATTTTCATCCTCGTAGACCACGTGCAATTTGGGCGTCTTCACCCTTAAATAGGCGTTTTCCACCTTGGGCTGATCGAAAAACTCGTCGCTGATATAAAGGTCGACGACGTCGCCCTCCCGCAGCCGGGTATCCCGCGCGGCGCGGGCGCCGTTGCGCTTGATTCTTTTCGTGCGAATGTATTTTTGCGCCAGCGCGGCGGGCAGCAAGGGTACGGATTTGGCCAAAAAACGGTCCAGCCGCTGGCCGGCGTCGTTGGCTCCAATGGTAAAAGTTTTAATGGGTGCCACCTCCCGGCTTGCAATTGTTTTTATTTTATCATAATTTTCGTTTTGTGTAAATGAAATTATGTTTTTTGGTTGAAGAATTGGGTAAAATGTGCTATAATGTATGAAAATTTATAAAATGGAATAGAAGGTGCCTTATGACGTATATTGACATTTATTCCGGTTTCCTGGGCGCTGGAAAGACCACGCTGATCAAAAAAATGATTCAGGAAGCCTATGCCGGCCAGCAGCTCGTTCTAATCGAAAACGAATTTGGCGAAATCGGAATCGACGGCGGCTTTTTGCAGGAGGCCGGTATTCAAATTACGGAGATGAACTCCGGCTGCATCTGCTGCTCTCTGGTGGGCGACTTTGGAAAGGCCCTGGTTCAGGTCATCCGGGATTACACTCCGGACCGGATTTTGATTGAACCGTCCGGCGTGGGTAAGCTCTCCGACGTCATTGCCGCTGTGCAGAACGTGACCAACGACAACGTTCGCCTTGGCAATTTTACCACGGTGGTAGACGCCAACAAGTGCAAGCTATACAGCAAAAACTTTGGTGAATTTTTCAATAACCAGGTGGAAACGGCCGCGACCATCGTTCTCAGCCGTACGGGGAACATATCCCAGGCAAAGCTGGACGCCGCCATCGCCCTCCTGCGGGAACACAATGAAAAGGCCGTCATCATCACCACACCCTGGGATCAACTGACGGGCCGCCAGATTTTGGACGCGATGGAGCAAGAGCAGACCCTGGCCAAGGAGTTGGCGGAAATGGTCGCCCAGGCGCATCATGCCGAAGACGATGATGAATGTGACGACCCGGACTGTGGATGTCACCACCATCACGACCACGAACATGAACACGATCATCACCACGAGCACAACCATGACGACGAGCATGGCCATGCGCACGAGCATCATGACCACCATCACGCTGATGAAGTCTTCACCAGCTGGGGCCGTGAGACCGCCAAAAAATTCACCCGCGAGGAGCTGGAAACCGCTCTGGCTGCCCTGGATGGGCAAGAGGGCTACGGTGTGATCCTGCGGGCCAAGGGCATTGTCGCCGGGACGGATGGCCAGTGGTTCCACTTTGACCACGTGCCCGGCGAGATCGACGTGCGCACCGGCGCCCCCGGCGTAACCGGCCGGCTCTGCGTGATCGGCTCTGAAATCCACGAGGACGCCATCAGTCGGCTGTTCGGCGTATAAGGAGATCTGTCATGGAAATTCCTGTCTATGCCTTTACCGGTTTTTTGGAGTCCGGGAAAACGAAATTCATTCAGGAAACTCTGGAAGACCTGCGCTTCAACACCGGGGAGCGGACGCTCCTTCTGGTATTTGAAGAGGGCGAGGAGGAATACGATTTTTCCGCCTTTGCCCGCTCGGCCGTCTATCTGGAGGTTGCCGATCAACAGGCCATCACCACCGAGCGCCTTTTGGAGCTGCAAAATAAATACCGGCTTGAGCGCGTCGTTGTCGAGCTGAACGGGATGCAGATGGTCGCGGACTTCTACAACAAAATGCCGCCGGATTGGGTTGTTGCCCAGGAAATTATGTTCGCCGACGCCACCACGATCATGTCCTACAACACCAACATGCGCCAGCTGACCTATGACAAACTGTCCGGCGCGCAGATGGTCGTCTTCAACCGGATGGAAAAAGGCGCGGATGTGATGCCCTTCCATAATCTGGCCAGGAAGGCCAACCGTCAGGTGGACATCGTCTACGACTACTTGGACGGCACCACGAAGTTCGACGACATCGTTGATCCGCTCCCCTTTGACATCAACGCCCCCGTTATCGAGATTCACGACGAGGACTATGCGCTGTTCTACCGGGATATTTCGGAGGAGCCAAAAAAATACGACGGGAAAACCGTCAAATTCAAAGGGCAGGTGGCGAAAATCCGCAAGGAGAGCAGCGGTTACTTCGCCCCGGGCCGGTTTGTCATGACCTGTTGCGAGGCGGATATTACCTTTATGGGGCTGCCATGCAAATACGGCCCCAGCAATACACTGCACGCGCGGGACTGGGTGACGGTCACAGCCACGGTTTCCAACCGGTTCCATGCGCTCTATAAGGGCGTCGGCCCAATATTGACCGCGAAAGAGGTTACGCCCGCCACCCCGCCGGAGCGGGAAGTTGCAACATTTTAAATGATGGGAGAATGGTATGCCGATTTGTGTAAAAAGCGAGATTCAGCCGCTGAAAAAGGTACTGCTGCACCGGCCCGGGCAGGAATTGGAACATTTGATTCCCGGTGCCCTGGAGCGGCTGCTGTTTGACGACATCCCCTATCTGGCCGTTGCCCAGCAGGAGCACGACTTCTTTGCCCAGGTGCTGCGGGAACACGGCACGCAGGTGGTCTACCTGTCGGAGCTTTGCGCGCAGACCCTGGCGGACGAGGAAACCCGGCAGCAGTTTATTGCCGATTTTATCCGCGCAAGTGGGAATCTGGCCCAGCGCTACCAAAATGTGCTGACAGAGTATCTGTCCGCCATCCGCGACCCCATGCAGCTGGTTTTGAAAACCATGGCCGGGATCAGCTTTGCCGAACTCGGCCCCGATGTGGGCGGCCCGCTTTCCGCCCGACTGCACAGGGATTCGCATTTCCTGACCGACCCAATTCCCAATCTGTACTTTACCCGCGACCCGTTTGCCTGCATCGGGCGCGGTGTCACGCTGCATCGAATGTATTCCTTTACGCGCAACCGGGAGACGATTTACGGTCAATATATCCTCTCCCACCATCCGGATTTTGCCGGCCAGGTGCCGTTTTATTACACCCCCGCGGAACCATTCTCCATGGAGGGCGGAGACATTCTCAATCTGTCGCCGGAGGTTTTGGCGGTGGGGATCTCCCAACGCACCAAACCGGAGGCCATCGAGCGCATGGCCGAAAACGTGTTTTCCGACGAGCAATCCACAATCCGCACGATCCTGGCGATGAGCATCCCCAACGTCCGCGCTTATATGCACCTGGACACGGTCATGACCATGGTGGACAAGGACAAATTCATCATCCACCCCGGGATTTTGGAAACTCTGCGGGTCTTTGAAATTACGCCTGGCAACCCGTTGCGGGTGCGGGAACTGCACCAGCCGTTGGCCGATATTTTGCACCATTATCTTGGCCAGGACCAAATCACGCTCATCCACTGCGGCGGCATGGATACCATCGCTTCCCAGCGCGAACAGTGGAACGACGGCTCCAATACCCTGTGCATCGCGCCGGGTACGGTCATCGCCTATAACCGCAACTATGTCACCAACCGCCTGCTGGAGGACCACGGCGTCACCGTTCTGACGATCCCTGGCAGCGAGCTTTCCCGTGGCCGGGGCGGCCCGCGCTGTATGAGTATGCCATTGATTCGAGAATAAAGGGAGGATACGATCATGCCTGTCAATTTAAGAGGACGTCATTTTTTGACTCTGCTGGACTTCACGCCGGAAGAAATTCGCTATCTTCTGGATCTGAGCAAAACGTTTCAGCAAATGAAACGCGCGGGCGTCCCGCACCGCTATCTGGAAGGGAAGAATATTGTTCTGTTGTTTGAAAAGGCGTCCACCCGCACCCGGTGCGCCTTTGAAGTGGCCGGAAGGGATTTGGGCTGCGGGGTCACATATCTGGATCCCGGCAGCAGCCAAATGGGCAAAAAGGAATCCATTGCCGACACCGCGCGGGTACTCGGCCGGATGTATGATGGAATCGAGTATCGCGGGTTCGCCCAGCAGACAGTTCAAATGCTGGCCGACTATGCCGGAGTCCCCGTTTGGAACGGCCTGACCGACCAGTTCCACCCCACACAAATGCTGGCGGATCTGATGACGGTTGAGCAAATTCTCGGCCGTCTCAAGGGCGTGCGGTTTACCTTTATGGGCGACGCGAGGAATAATGTCGCCAACTCTTTGATGGTCGCATGCGCCAAAATGGGCCTGCACTTCACCGCCTGTGCGCCGAAGGCCATGTTCCCGGCGGAAGAACTGGTCGCGCGGTGCCGGGACATTGCGCGGGAAAGCGGCGGCTCCATTTCGCTGACGGAGGACGTCCGGGACGGTACGGCCAACGCGGATGTCATTTATACGGATACTTGGGTCTCCATGGGCGAGCCGGACGAGATTTGGGGAGAGCGGCTGAAGTTACTGCACCCCTATCAGGTCAATGCCAAAGTCATGGCCAACGCCGCGCCGCACGCGATTTTCATGCACTGTCTGCCGTCGTTCCACGACACCAACACCACCATTGGCGCCGACATTGCCAAGCGTTTCGGCGTCACAGAGATGGAGGTGACCGACGAGGTCTTTGAATCCCGGCAGTCTGTGGTATTCACGGAGGCCGAAAATCGGATGCACACCATTAAAGCCGTTATTTATGCCACATTGCAATAACTGATACAATTCGCCATCCAGCTGTGATGATTGTCGCAGTTGGATGGCGGGCTTATATGGCCGTTTCCCCGGAACAATTGCGCGCGGATAAAAAAATCTTGCTTTTCGCATCCGGATGGTGTATAATGTGCAAAGAGTTTCGTTGAGAAAGCACTCCGGTCTTGTTTGCCCAGGCGGAGACTGGATGGTTTTTTGCAACGTGCTTGGTTTTTCTGATAGCCACAGCAAAACAGAATCACCGGGTGTAGCTCAGATGGTAGAGCGCGTGGTTTGGGACCACGAGGCCGCTGGTTCGAAACCAGTCACTCGGACCATATCTGCACGTCGCTATGGAGAACATGGCAATGTACACGCATAGTAAGGACACCCCCGTTAAATCGGGGGTGTCCTTACTATGCGTACCATTTCTGCCATTTCAGGGTCTTTGATATACGCTCAAAATGCGCCAGCCGTGAATTGTGCGGTGGCACCCTGAAAACACAAAAAAGTACCTCAAAACCCAAGGGATTTGAGGTAAATTTGGTGACCCGCTGGAGATTCGAACTCCAGACCCACTGCTTAAAAGGCAGTTGCTCTACCGACTGAGCTAGCGGGTCATATTGGCAGGGATGGCAGGATTCGAACCTACGCATACAGGAGTCAAAGTCCTGTGCCTTACCGCTTGGCGACATCCCTGTGTTGCTTTGGCAAATCCTACCCCCCGCGAGGGGCCGGAACCGCAACGCCGGCGTGTGCCTTTCTGGCAAACCGCGCGGTGCCGAGTTCCAAGAAAGGGAGAAGAATGGGGTGGATGAAGGGATTCGAACCCTCGGCCTTCAGAGCCACAATCTGACGCGCTAGCCAACTGCGCCACATCCACCATATTCACTTCCCGCGTCGCTTGACCGGAGCCTCCCGCGGCGCTGCTGGCACGCCAGGAGGGATTCGAACCCCCTACCTACTGCTTAGAAGGCAGTTGCTCTATCCGAGTGAGCTACTGGCGCGTATTGGAGCGAGTGATGGGAATCGAACCCACGCCCACAGCTTGGAAGGCTGTTGTACTAGCCGTTATACTACACCCGCATAACTTTCAAATCTTATCAGCGTTCAAATCTTATCATAAACAAACACGGTTGTCAAGAGTAAAAATTGGAAATTTGTCCGCGCGCTTTTGCGCCCCAATGCAGACCCCGGCCCTGCAAGCGCAAAGCCGGGGTCTGACGCAAATTTCTAAAAAGTATGTTGCAATTTACAGCGGCAAGATGCCAACGATGACCGCGAAAATCAAGCATAAAATGGAGAAGCCCCAGACATACAGGAAACTGCTCTTGATGTGGTCCTTAATATCCACATCCGCAAGGCCGACGCCAAGCAGCGTAGCGGGCACCATCGGGCTGATGAACGTGGCGCAGTTGCGGCACACAACCATGGCGATGGCGACCTTCACAGGCTCGATGCCGAAACTGCTGCCAATGCCAATCATAACGGGCAACATTCCATAGAAGTAGCTGTCGGTATCAAAGGCCAGGGCCAGCGGCACGGACAGGATGCCGATGACGATGGGTAAATGGTTGCCCAGGAAATCCGGTAAAATTCTCTCAATGATGTTGGCCATGCAGGTGACCACGCTGGCGACCTCGACGCCGTTGGCGTCCGTGGTGCTCTTGACCAGAATGCCCATCAAAACGGCGGCGCCCATCAGGGTGGAGCACATCGTCAGGGCGGGGCCCGCGTGCAGCCCCACGATCTTCTTGTGCATTTTCGCGCTAAAGCCGTAGTTGAGGAACATGGCGATAGCAACACCGATCATGAAAGGCAGATAATCCGGGAATTTTCCCCAGATCAACAGGCCGATTACGCAAAGAGTGAGGAGAATGTTGGGAATGAACAGCTTTGGACGGGCCAGCTCATTCTTCTGCGCAACAGCGGCGGCGTCTTCCAAATCGACGTTGCCTTCGGTCTGGGCCAGCTTGCCATGCAGCCCGGCGCCGCGCTTTTGCTCCTGCCAACCAGCCAGAACCGCATGGGCCAGACAAACCACGATGCCGAAGATCTGGATGGGCAGCAAGGTGTGCCACAGGGAGGCGGCTTCCATACCCAGCACGGTGGCCGCGCGCATCGTGGGACCGGCCCAGGGCATCAGGTTCAAAATACCCATGGCCAGAACGGCGATCCGCAGTAACGTGGTCGGGCGCATGTGCATACGCTTATAGACTGGGAGCATTGCAGGGATGAGGATGCAGAAGGTGGATGCTCCGCCGCCGTCCAGGTGGCCGACGAGGGCGATGACAGCTGTGACCACGGCCACGCCGATGACGCTGTTGCCAACGACCTTCATCAAGCCGTTGATGATGACGTCAAACATACCGGCGTCGGACATGATGCCAAAGTACAGCACCGAAAACACGAACAGAGCGGCGGTGGGGCCCGTGCTGCTAAAGCCGGACTTCACCAGATCCCCGATCTCGTTAAAGTTATAATAGCCGAAAATGACTAAAATAATTGCCAGGATCGTAGGGAAGGCGATGAATGCGATGGCGGGCAGAGTCTTACTTTTGAACAGCGTCACCACGATGGCGATGATGCACAAAAAGCCAAGAATGCCAACTACGGTTTCGTTCATGGAATCTACCTCTTTCCTTATTTTTTTATATTCCGCGTCTTCGCGGGGTCATACTTCTTCCGGGACGTAGGGCTTGATTTTGCGCACAACGTCCAAAATGGTGCCGTCTCTGGCCTCCAGAACGGCGACAACTTGATCCTCCCACTGAAGATCGTCGGGGCGGCCCACCAGGCTATAGGCCTTTTCTTTGAGCTCCTCAATGGCGACATGGGGAATGCCCGCCTTGTCCAGGCACTCGATCAGATCGGGACGCAGTGGATTGACGGCGATGCCGTAGTCCGTCACCAGCACATCCACACAGTCGCCCGGCGTGGTGACCGTCACCACATGCTCGCAGACCGTGGCCATCCGGCCCCGGGTGAGCGGGGTAACGATGATGCAGACCTTGCTTCCCGCCGCCGTATCCGGATGCCCGCCGGGCGCGCCGCGCAGCACGCCGTCAGAGCCGGTGAGGACGTTGACGTTAAACCCGGTGTCGATTTCCAGCGCCGCCAGCACCACAAAGTCCAGCTTGTTGACAAACGCGCCCTTGTTGGCGGGGTTGGCATATTGGCTGGCGCTCATCTCATAATGGCCGGGAGTCTGGTGGATACTGTTGACTGCATCCAGGTCAAAGTCCTGCACGTCGATGACTTTGCCGACTTTCCCCTTTTTCAGCAGCTCCACCATCGGGCCGCAGATGCCGCCGATTGCCCAGCCCATCTTGATGCCGCGCTGATCCATGTACTGTTCCAAGAACAGGTTCGCGGCCAGTGACGGTCCGCCTACGCCGGTCTGGAACGAGAAGCCGTCCTTAAAATAGGGCGTGGAGGCGATGACCTTGGCCACGTTCTCCGCCATCATCAGATCGCGGGGATTCTGGCTGATTCGCGCCGCGGCGGAAGCAATCTTCTTGGGGTCGCCGATGGAATCCACCACGACCACCGCGTCGACGTCGATGGCCTCTACCGAGGCCGGCATGTTGGGAAAGTCCACCAGGCAGTCCGTCACGACCACAACGTGGTCGGCGTATTTAGCGTCCGTCATGGCGTAGCCGAGACTGCCGCAGTTGCTCTTGCCGCCGATGCCGCGGCAGTTGCCCAAGCAGTCGCTGGTGGGCGCGGCGATAAAGGCGATGTCAATGTGAACCTCTCCGCCCTCGATGGCGCGGGGACGCCCGCCGTGGCTGCGGATGATCGCCGGCGTCTTCAGCTTACCCGCAGAGACCACCTCGCCCATCCTGCCGCGGATGCCGGAGGTCTGGATGCCAATGACCTTTCCCTCTTCAATATAGGCCGCGATGGGATCGTGGGCGTTGCCCAAACTGGAGGCGGCGATAGTCAGATCCTTCAGGCCCAGCTCCTCTATGGCGGCCGCCATAACCATGTTGACGACGTAGTCGCCGTCCCGCAAATGGTGGTGGAAGCTGAACGTCATGCCGTCCTTCGCGCCGCACTGTTCCAGCGCTTCCTTGATGGACGGGACGATCTTGCTCTGCACAGGCTTTTCGCATCTGCGGGTACGGGGCGCGGCTTTTTGTATGTATTTCCCATCCATGTAGTTTTTGCCCTGGTAGACCTCGCGGCCCCCCTCCAGCAAAAACTCCGGAATTTCTCTGCCGACTGCATTTTTCATACGAAATCCCCCTCATACATCCCACAGGCTTTGGCCAGACGCAGCGTGCGCTCCGCGCCGGGAAGGAACGCAATGTCGATCATCTTGCCATCGACCGTGAACACGCCCAAGCCCTTGGCAGCGTTTTCGCGCACGGCGCGGACGATTTTTTCCGCTTGCATAATCTCTTTTTCCGTCGGGGCAAAGACTTGGTGGACAAAACGGATCTGCTTGGGGTTAATCAAGCTCTTGCCGTCAAAGCCCATGGCCTTGTTCTGCAGTACCTCCGCCTCGAAGCCCTCCTGGTCGTCCAGGT
Organism: uncultured Oscillospiraceae bacterium; assembly: GCA_964450645.1. Taxonomy (GTDB): domain Bacteria; phylum Bacillota; class Clostridia; order Oscillospirales; family Oscillospiraceae; genus JAKSPM01. The sequence goes on from CAYVEB010000015.1 coordinate 39,845, forward strand.
TGGTGAACACCGTGTCAAAGCACTGGATGCCCGCCGCGCGGGCCGCCAGCAGCATCTGGCCGCGCGCCGCCAGCAGATCCACGCCGTCGCGCTGGAAGGTGGTCTGCATACATTTCCGGAAATCGCCGCCGGAAATCGCCACGCCGAACAGCCGCTCCGACGCCGTGCAGATCTCGTAGGCGTTGAGCAGCCCCTTGGGACTCTCCAGCGCGGCCATCAGCAGCGTCCTGCCCTTTTCCACGCCGAATTCCTCCTCTGCCCGCTCCACGGCCCCCTCCACCGCGTGGACGTCTGCGGCGCTCTCACATTTGGCAATTCGGATCCCGTCGGCGCCGCCCGCGACGCACACGCGGATATCCTCCCGCCAATGGGGCGTATCCAGGCCGTTGATACGGACGATCACTTCGGTGTCGCCATAGTCAATCGTCCTGAGCGCATGGTATAGGGAAAAGCGGGCGGCGTCCTTCTGGTTCTCCGCCACCGCGTCCTCCAGGTCCAGCATGATTGAATCGCATCCGTAGATATACGCGTCTTTGATCAGACCCGGTTTTTGGGCGTTCATGAACATCATCGTCCGGCGTAGGCGGAACCGCTCCGGTCTTGGACGGGGAATCATCGCACCACACCTCCCCACGGAACATTCTCGGCGGACTTGCCGCAGCTGCGGAACAGCGCACATTCCACTCTGGCCTTGAGCGTGCAGTCCAGCGCACCCTTGTCCACGACCGTCACCCTGGCGTTGGTTACGCCCAACCGCTCCAGGGTTTCCAGGACGGTCGCGCGGATCTGTCGGCCATACTGGTTCATGACGCTGCTTTGAAGCGTCAGCTCGACCCGTCCGTTGCCTGGCTCCACGGTAACTTGGGCGTCGCTGGACTCCAGCGTTCCAGCCATCGCCGCTTTCAAAACTTCCATTAACAATCCTCCTTTTTTCTTATTGAAATCTGCTCTATTTATACCTTTTTAACAATAACATACATTATTTACCAAGATTTACCAATTCAAATATGGTTTATTTTATAGGAAACATAAGAATATTCCTATATTTCTGTTGACGAATATCCAATTTTGTCCTATACTTGGAAAAAGGAGTGTGGAAATCATGAATTTAAAGC
>CAYVEB010000016.1:0-38501 GCA_964450645.1 uncultured Oscillospiraceae bacterium
GCATAGATGGCCGCGAGAATCAAAATCACCGCCAGCATGAAAAGCGTCATGGGTTTCATGACAAACGATATGACGTTTTCAAGCGTCAAATACGAGTACCCTGCCAGCTTCATTGCCAAATTAAACGCGCCAAGCAGAAGTGGCGTAAAGAAGACGACGGACGCCAGCTTATACAGGATTTCAAATCCCGCAAGCGGTTTCCAGTTATAAAATACAAGCTTTGCGGCATTTCTTATCTTTTTCATTCCCAGACCTCCTGTCTCAGCCACACAATTTGTTCTTACTGTGCCTCTGCTTCCGTTTCCTCATGCGCAGGGCCCGCAAGGAGTGCGGCGCATAAAATGAAATATTGCGTTAACAATTATGAAAATCGCCACAAACGTCCAAAGAAAACTGATCCATGCAAAAGAATTTTCCCCACGCAAGTATCCACGTTGCTGGCAGCCTCGTCAAGTATCATAATCTTCGGGTCAGGCGCCATTGCCCGCGCAATCGTCGGAAGCTGACGGCGATTAATCCTCTACGGGACGCCGTCCGGCTGTGTGGCGTATCCAAAGGTGTCCTGTTTTACACAAATCGGGGCTGTCAGTTTCCCGCTGTCCATATTATACTACATCTTTCAACTTTATTAAAGTGTTAAAGTGTTTTATTTTTATTGCTGGCCAAAGTTTGTGCATAAAACATATCTGCAAAACTTCGTTTTTCAAATATGACGCCGCAAACGAAAAAATGATTTATCCGCGGCTGCACGGGAAAAGGAGGAAATCAAATATGCCTGAATCGCTTTTTCGGGGGCTGTTTGACTTGGAGCTGACCCGCGTGATCCCCTTTGGCCGACTTTTTACACTGCGTTGGCTGTTCGCCGCTAATCGGACTAATCCCGGCTCACAGGATCCTTTCGATTCTTCGATTTTCCATAGCGTAGTTTTTCCCCGCTAGAATACGCGTCCCTGGCGCACGAAAAGATGGCCTACCAGAATAACCGGCGGGCCATCTTTTTGTTCTGTCTGATTGTTCGTCGCGGCGAAGCCAGCACGCCGCTGTGTTATTTGTTATCTGCCGTAATTGCGCCAGAGGAAAGACACGACCTGGCGAAAATGGAGGTTGGGCAGCGCCACCTCTACCCGGACGAGATCAAGCTGCTGAAGGAAATCCCCGCCGTCCCGTATGAGAAGATCTTTCCGCCGATTGAATCGTCCGCGCCGGTTTTTCGGTCTGCTTTTTGTAAATTTAAAAAGAAAGCCCAGCGATGCAAGTTCCATTTTGAACCTGCCGCTGGGCTTTTGTTTTTATTGAATAATAAATGTCATGATGTCATGCGCTGAACGTTACCGCGACCTGCGCCGGCAGCAAATACGATACCGCGTCCCGCGCCCGCTGCGCGTCCGACGTGCCGCTGGGCAGACACATTTCCACCTGGTTTCTCTCCTTCACCAGCACCGTACCGTCCGGAATCAGTGCGCGGAACAGCGCGTCCAATTTTGCCAGGCTGGCCGTCCGTCCGCGAATTTGCAGCAGCTTTTTCAGCGCCGTGCGCGTCCATTCCAAGTCCCCGTCCTGGGGCTGGACCGGCAGCAGCGCGAGCCACTTGAGCAGCGTGTCCTGATCCGCCGTCTGCAAAACGCCGTTTTGCAGCACGGTTTGCTCGATTTCCGCGCGCAGTGCGTCCATCTCCTGCCCCAGGCAATACAACTCCTGCCCCGAAATGCTTCCGTCGGACAGGTCATACGCCCCCAGCGGGTGCAGAAGCCTCGTCAAGTAGGCGGTATATCCCATCACGTTCCCTCCTGCAGCGTCAGCGTCTGCAAATACGCCTGCTGCGTCTCCAGAACCGTAATATCCGCCGCGCCCTCCGCGAACGCGTAGTGCTCGACCAGACCCGTGTTCATAATTGCATGGCCGACCTGGCTCAGGTAGACGTTTTGCCCGATCTGAACCGTGCGCATATAATTATTGACCGCCGTGCGCACCAATCCCGCCGCCAGCGTATAGGAAATTCCCTCCGCCGGCCAAAGCTGAATCTCCAGACTGAACATTTTGCGCGGTGCAAAGGCCACAGTCACATCGGTTGTGATCTCCCGCTCCTCGTTCAGCTGTTTTTCCACGGCCATGCGCAGCGTCTCGGTGTTGGTATCCACGCCGGTGATATACACGCCCACCGACCCTTTGCCGCCCTCTCGCGGCACCACCTTGCACGAGGCCACCTCTCTGTTTTCCATGACCAGCTGATAGTAATAGTCGCTGTTGCCGCCGGTGGACAGGCGGCGGTAGGACTGTAATATTCTCTGCCGGAAGGGTTCGTCTCCTTCTCCGTCCGCACCGCCCTGAAACGCCGCGTCGTTCACGCAGCCGATCACACCCGCCGGCGCCTGCGTCAGATATGTAATCGTCCGCGCGGCCACATTTCCCGCGCGTCCCGCGCACTGGCACGCCGCCGGGACGGGCGCAGAGACATCCCCCGCCGGGATGCTTCCGACTTCCGTTGTCTCAAACAGCACCTGGTCCCTGGTGGCCGCCACGGTGCCCACGGGGATTTCTGTCGCCGTGCTCTTGGCCGCCGCCAAATAAAAGGTGATTGTGCCTGTCGCGCGCGTCGCATCGGCGCGCGTCAAATCCCGCATCTGCCCATGGTAATCCAGGTATTTTCCCGTCGCCGTCTGCGGGAAACTCTGCTGTTTGCACCAATCTGCGTAGTAGTATAGGCTCTCCAGCGCCGCCGCCGTCGCCCAGAGCCGGACGGCGATCTCGCTGCCATCAGCCAAGGTTGTTCCGGATCGGCTTTCAAAGCTGTCGCAAAGCGACTGATAAATTTCCTCTTTCCCTTTCATACGGTAACCTCCAAAGTCGTCTTGCCCAGGCTGAGCGTGACGGCGAACATCCCGTCCGGCAACTGGGTCACTGCGGCGTCGCAGACCCGCAGTCCCAGCGGTGCGAGCGCTTTTTGCGCCGTTATCATGGCAAACGCCCGCCGGCGGCAAACCTTTTGCCTGTGCAGAAGATGCAGCTCGCTTCCCAAGTCCGGCAGCGGCGCAAATCCGCCCTTGCGGCAGCTGAGGTGGAACAGGGCCAGCTGCAGCAGCGCCTCGTCCCCATATACGCGTACCTGACCGCCCATGCCGTCCGAGACATAGTCCCGGTTGATCAGTTTATTCTCCACTCGTTACCTCCACACCGTTGATCAATACCCGCCCGTTGAGTTCAATGGTTCCGTCATTTCGCAAAATGATCGCACATTTTCCGGTATACAGGCATACCTCGCCTGGCTCCAGCTCCACCGGCGGCGTACCCACCTGGCCGAGCAGCATATCCGGCGTCCCCGGCAGCACCAGCGCCTGCCGGCCGTCCTCCGGGACCCATCCGTACCCGCCCGGACTGATTATCTGCAAATTGCGCCGCTCGGTATCCGTGTTTACCGACGGGCTGCCGCCCGCCGTGCAGACCGTTCCCAACGCCGCACTCTCCTGTTCCGCGTACTTGTTCACGATTTGTTTGGATAACCACATGCGCTTTTTCCCCCGTTTCGTTATTCGCGCGTCAGGCTCAGCGTGCAGGTGACGCCCCGCTCGCTTCCCTCCGACATACACTGGCTGACCCGGAAGCGCCCGCTGATCCCCAACGTCGGCAGCGAAACCGTTACCCATGTGTTCGGCTCGGCCAAAAAGTTTCCCGCCAGCTCCAGCTGTAATTGGAACTGCTGCACCCTGGACTCGGCGATCTGCTGCGCGGGCGTTCTGTGCGTACAGGGCAGGCCAGTCCCGGAAAGCCGCTGCACTTTCTTTGCCCTTCCGCCGATGGCTGCAAAGTCGGCGTTGCTGGCCGAGAGCACGGCGCCCGCCGTTGTAATCTGCAGCATCTGCGAGATCACGCCATAACGGCTGTTGCAGTAGACAATGGACAGCGCCTGTCCTTCGGAAAACGTCTTTCCGCTGTTGGAATACGCCTTGGCGATCTGCACCGTGCCATCGGCGCCGCACCAGGGCGTCACAGCTCCCGCGTGCAGGCAAAAGCCCTTTAGCACTTCCCAGTAATTTGTCCCGATGGGCACGGTAAAGTCCTGTACCGCCGGCAGCGTCTCCGCGCTGGCTTTTACGTCGAGCACGGAGACATATTTCTGCAAAATTTGCGGCAGGCTCGCGCTAGCATAGCTTGCCGCCTCCGCCTGGTTATCCAGCAGCCGTCCCGCCATCCCGCGCCCTGAGAGCGTGCAGACACTGCCCCTTGTGCTGTAAGACAGCTCATAGTCGTCCACGATCCCGTGGAAAACCTGCCGTGATCCCTCCTGCGCCAAAAACTCCGTCGCTCCGGCGAGCTGCGCGTCGGTTGCGGCGTCCGCCGCGAAACTGACGGTAAAGGCATCGCAGCCGTCTCCGTCCGTCCGCAGCAGCTGCCAGGACAGCAGCTCCGGCAGCCGCCAGCTCTGGCCGTTGTACCGCACGATGGACCCGACCATCACAGCGCCACCTTCGTTCCTGCCGGAACCATCGCCGGATTGGCGATCTGCGGATTTTTCCGCAGCAGTTCCTCCATTCGCAGCCCATACGCGCTGCAAACGGCTTCGAGTGTCTGCCCCGGCCGCAGTGTCACCTGTTTTAACGGAGCGCTCTGCACCGTCTTCTCGGCCGCGCTTTGCACAGCCGCCTCAGGCGGCTCCGCCACGAATGTGAACTGATACGCCACATAGTTCTCCCGCGGCTCTTCCAGCAGTTCCAGCTGCGTAAAATAGGCGCTGCTCCCGCCCCATGCCGGATGATACAGCGTCCCCGCGCCGCTGTCGCAGAACACATTTGCAAGCGCCTGAAACTGCTCGTAGGCGTTTTCCCCAAAAAACTCTCCTTCTCCCTCGAACACCCGGCGCTCCACGCCCAAGTCCTGCAGGGTGTATCCGCCGCCCGGATGCTTCAGCGCGGCCACCCGCCGTTCCAGCCTCGCCTGAAAGATTTTCGGGTTGTGGGGCCAGATAAAGGTTTTAAATTGCATTGCCGTCATGCGCGCTTCCTCTTTTCTCGTTAAAATCGACGTGCGTCCCGCTCAAAGCACCGGGAAATCGCCCGCATATCCACCGCCAGCGGCGAGCTTTGTCCCGGTGTTTCGGCCACGGCCCAGCGCTCGTGCACCACCGCTTTGCGAACAGTTGGGGCAGATTCCGCCCGCGCCATTCCAGGCGCCGGTTGTGCCGCCGCGTGCGCCGTTTGCTCCAAAGTGTCTGGCGTCCGGCGCGCGGTTTTTTTGACCGCGCGCGCCGTCAGCGGACTCATAAAAATTTCCTCGGCCAATTGACTTTGCCGGTCCAGCAGCTGCCTTACATACTGTCTCATCGCAACTCCTCAAATCTCTGGGGATCAAAATTGGGATTAACCGCGTCGGCGTCCTCCTCCAGCGCGCTTGCGCACAGCAGCACGTCCCCGTCCGTCAATTCCCGCGCCGCCGGGTCCGTCGGCAGCACGCCAAATTGCCGCAGCACCCGGTACCGCAGCCGGTCGATAGGCCGTAACACCCTCGAAATCTCATACAGCGACGCGCCCAACAGATCCTGCTCCCGGCACAGCTCCCGGTACTGTTCGATCAGCGCGCCCACCTGTTCCGCGCTCAAATGCCGCATCACCTGCTCGCCGCTGGCAAACACCTGCCGGTTGCGGCAGAAAACCGCCCGCGCCAGCACGCAGCAGTTAAACCGCAATCCCGCGTCCTCGCCGGAGCCTGCCTCCGCTCTGGCGCACAGCAGCGCGTAGCTGCTGAGAACCCGCAGCTCCACAATTCCCAGCCGCTTGCGCTTTTTTCCGGGCAAATAGCCGCTTTTCATCGCTTACAGGCGGTCAGGCCGCCGCTGGCCAAGCCGCCGGTCAGGCCGCTGTCGGTCAGGCCCTTTCGGATCTCCACCCGGTGGGGCGACAATACGGTTACCTTTTCTAGCACCATGCCGCCCACCTCCGCCTGCTCGTCGATATTGGACCACTGGCAGCCGTCATACACGATGCTCCGATCTGGCTTGCAAATGACCAGAGAAAAATTTTCCAGCGTATAGAAGTCGACGCCGTCCGCGATTGCCAGATCCGTCGCGTACAGCCGCGACAGTTCAATCTGGTAGCCCTTGTTTCCCGCGATCGCCGCCACCGGCTCTGCCTCGCCAAATGACTCGATCAGCCGCCCGCTGCGGCTGGCTCTGGCCTGGTAGCTCTGCACAACTGCCACTTTCTTCCCGTCTGCTTCCAGATAAATATCCGCGCTGGTGGGGATTTTCATGGTATTCATCGCACTTCCTCCTTAAACCGTGATGTGCGCCGTCAAATAAATGCGGCTCATGCCCTGGACGACGGTGAACCCGAATTCCACCACACAGATGGACGCGTCATGGACGTCCGCGGTCACGTTCAGATCCCAGTAGCTCTCGATCAATTCCTCCCGCACATACTCTTCCAGCCACAGCACCATCTGGTGCAGGATCGCCGAGCGGGTTGTGGCGTTATTTTTTCTTCTGAAAAAATGCAGCCGCAGCCCTTTTTTCAGTGCCGGGATGATCTCGTCCACGACCAGCATGGTGTTCAGTTCCCGCAGCGTCGCGCTCGGCTCGCCGTTTTCGCTGGTTTTGGTCGTCACCGCGCGCACCACGCTGACCACGCCGCCTCTGCTCTCCAGGGTCGTCACGCCCGCCTGGGTCAGCTGGTCGATCTGATTGTCCGTCAGCTGACTGGTCACATTTACCAGATCCTCCAGCACCGCGCCGTGGACCGGCACCGCGGGATCGCCCAGGGCGACCAGCTGACCCGCCAGCGCCGCCGCGCCCACGCAGCCGTCCAATTCGGTTTCGTCGTCGGTCTGATACACATTCTGTCCCACCAAAACAATCCGTTCGTTGTTCAGCTTTTGCGCCCGCGCGACCATGTCCTGGACTGTGGCGTCCTTCATGCCGGTCAGGCAAATACACGTCCGCTGCTGCGCGGCCAACGCTGCCAGGTCATCTTTCACAGTCTGTTGGACGTCCAGCAGGTTTGTCCCCAGCACCAGGTAATCCGGCTCGTAGTCCGTGAGCAGGGTCGCCACCGCCGAAACATACAGCGGCAGCGTATCCGCGCTCACCGGATACGCCACAACCCGCTGTGCTCCGTTTTCGTACAGTGCGCGGAGCATTCTCCCCAGCTGGCTGGTGTCGCCCCGGCTATAAGCGCTCTCATAATCGCTGTATTCATAGGCCTTGGCTGGCAGGCTGCTCGTCCCGACGACCGCCACAACCTTCGATCGGTTCGCCGCCGGATATATGCTGGACGCGTCAAAATCGGCATAAACGCCCGGCCGCTCATGGTAAGTAAAACTCATCGCACTTCTCCCTTTAGTACAAAATCCAAAAATTCCGAGCTGTCCTCCGAGACCCGCGCATAGACAAACGCGCTGGTCTGCGCCGTGACACTGCATGTAAAGCAGTCGCACTGGGCGTCATACGCGCATGCGTCCACATGGATTTCCCCCACGTTCACGCCGGGGATTCCAGCCAGCAGAATATCCGCCACCCGCGTTGCCTCCGCCCGCGCGCCCTGTCCGCCCAGGGCCACCGGTGCATAGACGTCCAGCCGCAGCCGCGCCGTCAATTGTCTTCCGTACAGCTCCTCGCCGTCCAGCAAACCCAAATAGTGATACACCGCGGCGCTCCGGCAGTCGGCGTCGGAGATGGAAACAGCCACCGCTGCCGACTGAAACCGCGGCATCACCTGATTGGGCAGCGCGGCCACGGCGTGGACGCCCGCCTGTGTCAGTGCGCGGACCATCGCCTGTATCAGTTGTTCCATGGGTCGTCATAGCCTCCCTCCACGCACAGCGCCCACAAATACAGATCTTCATCTGCGACCATCAGCGTGTCGCACCGCCGCACCAGATAGCGTTTCTGGCCCAAAGACAGGTATTGGCTTCCCAGGACCGGCACATCGGTCGGTCCGATGTAGAGATATTGCCCTCTGGGGATTTCTCCGGCGGAAACGAACATGTGATTCATATTCTGCCAGCTCTGGCTGGTGACGGGCTGCAAAAACGCCCGCACCGTCACCGCCTCGCCGTCCCGGTGCACCCGCACCGTGCTTCCGTAATTGCGCAAGATTGCGTTGATCATCCGTTTCATCCCCGTACCCCCAGGAACGCGAAATTTCCCGTCATATACGGCGCCAAAATTTCCAGTGCCTGCTGCCGCAGTCCGCCGGTGCGCTCGGTGCTTTCCGTGCCTTCGGCGCGTCGGATGGTGACGTGCCCCACGGTGAACGACGCAATTTCTCCGATTCCCCCGCTGGTCTGCAAATTACTCACCGCCAGCAAGGCAGCCGCCAGACAAAAGCTCTCTGCGCAGTCCTCAGGCGAGACGCCGCAGCGCAGGCGGCTTTTGAGTTCCTGCGCTGCGGCATTGCACATCAACCGCAGCATTTCTTCTTCCTGGCTGCTGATGCCGGGGCACAAGCTGAGTGCCAGACGAAAAATCTCCTCAAGCAAGTCCATCTCAGATCACCAGGATGTTGCTCGCTCCAGTCATGATTTTTCCGAAGCCGGAGATCGAAGTAATCGCGGCCCGTTCCAGCTGGCGGTCGATCAGCTTATCGTATTCCACCGTCACGTCGCCCGCCTGCACCATTTCCAGTGCATACCGGCGATCCAGGCCAATGATTTTACCCGTCTCCACGCTGTCGCAGCGCAGCAGCTGTGCGCCGAGCGGATTTTCCAGCTTTCCGGTGCCCTGGAAGTTCAGGCCGGTCAGCGGATTTTGCAGCTCTTCCACCTGGAGCAGCTTGATAAAGCTGTCAATCGGCGCCAGCAGCACATTCATCTCATAGGGGTTGAACTGCGCCCAGAATTCCACCAGCGCGTCATAGGTCAAGGTACCCTTTGTGCCGGACATAGGCGATGTTCCAATGGTAAAGGATGTTGCGGCGTTGCTGTTCCCGTCGCCGTTTGCCAGGACGTTTACAGCGTCGGCCACGTGCATTTTCTGGATGTGCGCGCCGATCTGTCGCAGCATTACCGAGAACAGATCCAGCTTTTGGAAGCGAATGGCCTCATAGGAAGCGACCAACATTCTTCCGCGCTTATGCAGCTTAATCAAATGATCCTTGGCCTTCACCTGGGTCTGGGGGATCGTCGCGCCCTCGCCCACCGCTTTAAGCTCCTTGTCGTCGTCCGTGGGTTCAGAGTAGATGGAGCGGTAGTCCATGGCGTCGATGTTGGTGACGGACGCCACGATTGCCTGCAAGATGCCGTCCTCCTGCATTCCCTGGTGGATGCAGCGCGCGATAAATTCCGGGAACAGCACTGCCGAATCCATCGTCGAGAAGAATTTTTCCACCGGGCTCGAGCCGCCGCCCTTTACGCGGATATCAAACCGCTTCAGCTGCCGCTGGAAGGCGTCCAGTCCCTCCATTGCGGTTCCTCTGTACTGCTCGCTTGGGTCTAAGCTCTCCAACACCTGCGTAAACGTTTTTCCGCTCTCGCGGTACATACCCTTTTCCAGGCGAAGCGTCTCAAATGTCATTATTCCGCACCTCCACTAACGCTAAAAATGCCGCCATAGAGTTTGAATCCAACTGTTTTATCCACCGTATTGGTATGCAGTACCAAAACCTGCACGCCGCCGTCCTTGCTGGTCACAGCCGCTCCGCTGTTAACGCCGACCAGGGAGTTGATGCCCAAAGTTGGGGCGGTGCTGGTATAAGTCAGTTCGAAGCAGCCGCTCACCTGAACGCTGGCGTAGCCGTTTCGAATCGCGCGGATCACGCCGAAGAAGGGCTTGTCCGCATCGCAGACCTTGACCGAGTCGTCCTTGTCCATCATGCAGACCTTCCCGACGGCGCTTTCATCCTCGTTGCAGATGAACGTCATGTATTCCGCGCCGATGCCGTCGATCGAGATGGGATTGTTCATAGAATTCCTCCTTAAATTTTTAAATCATAAATTCATTGCTCTTTACAAATTCCCGCTGCTGCGGGCCTGGCAGCTGGGCAGCAGGTTCCAGCAGCGCCGACGCCTTGTTCTTCAGCCCCTTGCACAGCTGCCGCAGTGACGCGTCGTCCAGCTGTCCGACCATCGCGCGCAGCAGCGCCTCGTCCGCGCCGAAGTCCAAGCACAAGCCCAGCTTGACCGCGTCATCCTGCAGCTGCTTGCGGTAGGCCCTTCCCAGTTCCGCCTCTCGCTGCAGTTGTTTCAAGCTGTCTGAGAGCAGAATGTCTCCGCTTTTCGCCACATATTCTTCCAGCTTCATCTCTCCACCTCCTTTCGCCTTCATAACGCCCGCCTGCCGCTGTGCCGGCACGGCCACAAAGGAAAACTCATAAGCGTCCGCCGGTTCTGACAGCACCACGGTACACAGCTGACCGTCATAGCTCTGTCCTTTTTGATGTGCGCAAGTCCCATACGGTTTTCCGCATACTGAGCAAGTCGCCGCGCCCATGGCGCATCCGACGGATACCTCTTTTTTGATGCCGCCCTCGATTTCCCGGATGATTCCCTCGAATTCCGGCTCCCGCAGCATATAGGCCCATGCCCGCAGATAGCTGCCCTGGGCGTCGTGTTCCACGCGGGTGTCGAAGATACGCGCCACCTGTTCCTTGCTGGACCACGTATGGTCGCAGATTCCGGTCTTGCCCACGAACAGCTCTGCCAGCTTTGGCAGCGCCTGGGGTGAAAAGCGTTCGAAGTCCCTATCCACCAGGTCGTCGCACAGCCGCATGGAGAACACGTAAACCTGTTCTTCCCTGAGGGGCGTCTTTGTCAGCCGGTTGATTTTTTCCAGCTGGGACGCGTCGGGCGCCCCGGCGCCGGTGATTGCTCCCGCCTTTTTAAGATCCACTTTCCATTCCTCCTGTCAACTTGTCCGCCTGTGCGCGGTACAAGGCGGCGTGCGCCTCATCCACAATATCCTGCAAACTGATGTCGTCCCAGACGATTGACGCGTCGCAGCCGAAACCGTTTGTCCGCAGCCACATTCTGCAGATGCGTTCCAGCACGGGCGTCACCGCCCGCCGAATTGCCCACAACTCGCTTGTCAGCAGATCCGCCTGCTGGGTCGACATCCGCTCGGTACTCGACCAACTCAACCCCAGCAAAAACGGCGGCAGCCCGGTCTTGGCCACCAGCTGTTCCAGAATCTGCCGCACCGGAATCTCTGAATCTAAGATCTGCCCGTCCGCGCCGATGACCTTTACCGACACATCGCCAACGGCCACGAAGTCCCGCACCATTCCGTTCTTGCTGTCCTGCATTGCTCTGGACCACTCGCTCGCCATCTGTTCGGCCCGTTCCTGCGCATAGCTGCGATCTAACCCGTCGCCGCTCGGTTTATACACCACCGAATAGCGGACATTACCCGCCCGTTCCCAGTTCACGCCGATCGTATGGAAAATTTTCAGCAAAATATCCGCCAAAAACGGCATACTGCGCAGCAGTCCCGCGCCATAAGGCGCATCCGGTCCCGCGTTGAGGGTGGAAAACAGCAGCAGATGCTGCCGCGGCAGCGGCTTGGGAAGCCCGCCCTGGTCTGCCGTACAGATCAAGGTCTGTAGCGGGGAATCCGTCTGCAACAGCTGAATTTCGTTGACATCTCCCCACAGCACCGCCGCCAGCTGTCCCTGGGAGACGACCATTTCCCCGATCGCCCTGCCATACAAAATCAGGCTGTCGAGATACCCGCTCAAGAATCCCTCGATGCCGAACTGCATTCGCCCGCAGGGAACCGTGCGCAAAAAGTGCTCCAAGCCCCGTTTTGCCGCCGCATCGGCGCAATCCGCCTGAAATCCGCCGGTCAGCCGAACCAGTTTGCAGATCGCCGCGTCCAGCAGCGGCAGCGCCTCGCGCATATTGCGGTACAGCAGATTTTCATTTCCGCCCAACGGCACATAGTCCCGTATTGCGCCAAAGGGATGCCGCGATCCGGTCCGCAGCTGTGGGGTAACGGCCCCCGGCCTTTTTGTTCGTTTCATGCACGCACCTCCAAAAGTCGTTTATCCATTTTGTCTTGCTACCGCCCGCACGCTGAAAACCGGCGGAGGCCCCGACACAATGGTCGCCGCAAAATACCGCATATCGTCCATGGCGTGGTCATGGGCCTTTCGCACGGTGTCCTTTCCCGCCTTGAGATCCCAAACATACTCCTCCATCTCCCGCAGGCAGTCCGCGCACGTCTCGCAGATTACCAATTTCCCGCTTTTCAGCAGATCCGAGGTTTTCCGGATGCCGGACAGCACATCGTTGTCCGCCCTTCGCACCGTCCAGCCCTCCCTGCGCAGCAGTTCCATAAAGCTTGCCGCCGACGGATCGACGACAACCGCGCTGATTGGCCTGTCTCCGGCCAGGTTTTTCAAAGCCGATGCGTATTCCGCGTCGGTCATCTGGCGCATATGCTTTTTGCTGTCGAAGTAGAATTCTTTCACGCGGTACCACACGCCGTCCAGCAGTCCCCAAAGTCCGAATGACGCCGGGTTCACCGTCCCGTAGTCGCAAGAGATATACCACTGGGCGAACGGTCCTTCCGGCACGGGCCGCACCATGGACGCCTCGAAGAAGTCGTACACCCGACCTTCCGCCGCCACCCACTGTCCCAGGATAAACCGCCGGTAAAACACTCCTGTGTACAACCGCTCGTAGCGCTGCCTGATTTCGCGGGACAGGGAGGGGTTATCCTCCATTGTAAAATGCAGATACAGGCACCCGCGCTGCTCCGCCTGCAAGATCCACTCGTTGTAGAACCAGTGGTACGGCCCCTCCGGGTTGCAGTTGAACCACAGCCGCGAACCTGTCACCGAGCACCGTGCGCAGCCCTGTTCTACGAAGCTTTTTGGCATCAGCGCCACCTCGTCCATTAAAATTCCGGCAAATGTAATGCCCTGAATGAGGGAGGCCGACCCCTCGTCACGTCCGCCGAAGATGTAGAACTCGTTTACGTTTCCGCCATAGCTGACCCGCAGCAAATTTTCCGTGCGTCTTTCGGTGTACCGAAAGCCCAACGCCTTTAATTTGGGCAGCAGCTCTGAGAGCACATTGCGCCGCAAAGACGCGATGGTCTTTCCGCACACGCCGAAGCGCTGATTTTGAAAGCAAGTCATCGCCCACAGGAAAAAACTCAGGCCCATGCTCAGCGTCTTTCCGCTGCGCACGGCGCCGTCGCAGATGATTGCATCGCAGTCGTGATAGGGGCTTCCCGCCCGCCACCAGGACAGCACCGTTTTTTGCTTTGGAGAAAATCGCAGCTTCAATCGCAATCCTCCGCCAGCGCCTTCAAAAAGTCCGCCGCCCCGGAGGACTCCTCCACGGTGGTTTCCAGCAGCAGCCGCAAAAGCTCCGCCCGATTCAGCAGCTTAATTTCCAGCGCGCCCTTTTCGCTGCGTTTGATCTCCGATAGCAGCGACAGATCCAACTCCTCCAATTTGACGTCCTCGTCCATCACCAACCGCACGCAGTCGTTGCACTTGCCGAACACCAGCCCATAGAGCCTGCGCAGTGTGTCCGCCCTGGTCATCTGGCGCGACAGCAAATCTCGCTGCCGCTGGATCTCCTCTTGCACCGCGCTCTTACCCAGCAGCGCCACGCCCTCGCCCAGTCCGTCGGCGGCGGCCTCGGGATCCATGGTTTTCAAATACCGGTAGGCAAACTCTCTGATCTTTGCCTGTTCCGGAAGCCTCATCGCGATCAACTCCTTTCACCCATAGCTTCAAAAAGCGAAAAAAACGCACAGGCCCGTGCAACTCTCGCAAAAACATTTAAAAATAATTTACCGCCCCTTGCCCGCCGCCGGGATGTGTGCTATAATCAGGGTATATTTTTGAGGGAGGCGACCGCCATGGATCTCACCGCCCTAGCCGCCTGGCAGTCTGAATTGGCGGGGGAATTTACCCAGCCCTATTTTCAAGCCCTCTCCCGGCGCGTGGACGCTGCCTATGCCTCTGCCACGGTCTATCCGCCGCCTGACCGGCTCTTTTCGGCCTTTTCCCTCACCCCGCCGGAGGCGGTTCGTGTGGTAATTCTCGGACAGGACCCATACCACGGCCCCGGTCAGGCCGACGGCATGGCTTTTTCCGTCCGTCCTGGCGTTCCGTTTCCCCCGTCCCTACGCAATGTCTATATCGAGCTTGCAGCGGACTGCGGCGTCCGCCCGCCCTCCGGCGACCTGACCGCCTGGGCGCGCCAGGGCGTGTTCCTGCTCAACACCGTGCTTACCGTGGAGCGGGGCCGCGCCAACAGCCACCGGGGTTTTGGCTGGCAGCGGTTTACCGGCGCCGTCATTGCCGCCACGGCGCGGCTTCCCCAGCCGATCGTGTATCTGCTCTGGGGTTCGCAGGCGCAAAAAAAAGCGCCCGTCATCCAGGCGTCCGCCTATCCCCGCTTGATTCTCGCGGCGCCGCACCCCAGCCCGCTCTCCGCGTACCGTGGCTTTTTCGGCAGCCGTCCGTTTTCCCAAGCCAACGCGTTTTTGGCCGCCCACGGCGCCGAACCGGTTGCGTGGTAAAAATCACTATGGAAGGAATGTCCTATGAGAAGATTGTTAATTGTTCTCCTTGCGCTGCTGATATTGAGTCTGGCCGCCTGCGGCGAGCAGACGCAGGACACGCCCGCGCCCACACAGTCCGCCGTTGTGGAGCCAGCCCTGGATTCGTCCCTCGCCGGCACGTGGACCATGAGCGGCGAATTTGCGGAGGAAACCGACTACATTGAAACTCTGACCATCGACGCCGATGGAACCATCTGCGTCCAGCTGGACTACCGTGGCGAGCCCTATCAAACCCTGACCGGCACCTGGTACACGGAAGATCGTCATTTGGTTGTCGCCATTACCTCTGTCGACGAGCCCTACACGATGGACTACCAGTATTTGGTGGATGGCCGCACGCTCACCTTGCAAAGCGACCGCGGCACCTATGTCTACTACAGCAACTAATTCGGCGGTAAAAATCCGCCCCGTTTCCGGGAACCGGAAGCGGGGCGGATTTTTTCGGTATTGCATCAAAGCGCAAAAAACATACGGGGTTTGGCTGGAATTGCTTGACAATTTTCTTCCAAACTTGCTATAATATAGTGTTAAGAAGTGTGCCATCCCCGCTCTCGCGGTGGGAGCGGCCCATCAAAGTTGGGATTATGACGTATGAAAGATGTAACACGAGAAACTTCCTATAGCGGCGTTCTGGTCCTGATCCCCGCCTATGAACCGGACGAGCACCTGCCGCAAACCGTAACCGCGCTTATGGCGGGGGGTCTTGGCCCGGTTGTCGTCGTGGACGACGGCAGCTCCGCCGCCTACGCCGCGATCTTTGCCCGGCTGGAGGCGCTTGGCGTATGCGTCTGCCGTCATGCCAAGAACATGGGCAAGGGCGCCGCCATTAAAACGGGGATTGGCTATATCATGGCGCGCTTTCCCCGCTGCGCGGGCGTCGTCACAGCGGACGCCGACGGGCAGCACGCGCCCTCCGACATTGCCCGCGTTGCGGAGCGGACAGCGCAAACCTCCGGTCTGGTGCTTGGCGTCCGGAATTTTGACCGTGCAAGCGTCCCGTCCAGCTCATACTTTGGCAACCGGATCACCTCTGTGATTTTCCGCCTGATCACCGGCACGCGCTGTTCAGACACACAGACGGGTCTGCGCGGCATTCCCGCTGCCCTGTTTCCGCTGGCGCTAGCGGCGGAGGGGAACCGGTATGAGTATGAGATGAATTTTCTTCTGGACGTCGCCGAGCAGAAGCTTAGCATTGACATGCTGCCCATCAAGACGATCTATCTCGACGGGAACCGCTCCTCGCACTTTCGCAAGGTCCGCGACTCTTTACTGATCTACCGCAGGCCGGTCGCCTTTCTCGGCGGCGCGATTTTATCCTCCCTGGTGGATTTGACGGCGTTCTATATCTTCGAGCGCCTGGTGTTTGGCAGCGGCCGGACCGGTCTTTTTTTCTCCTCTGTGCTTGCCAGGCTTTTGTCCGGCGGCGTCAATTTTTTCTATAATAAGAAGATCACCTTCCGCAGACGGGGGAACATGCTCCGGGAGTCCGGGCGGTACCTGTGCCTGTTCCTGGCCGTCATGCTCGTCAGCAGCCAAGGCGTGGCGCTGCTGAGCTGGTTGCCGGTTCCCACGGTACTCATCAAGGCGATAATCGATGTGGTTCTGTTCGTCGTCAATTACTTTGTCGAGCGCAAGTGGGTCTTCCGGAAGGAAACTTAGGTAACATTTTATGCAGATTGTAATAAACCTAGGCGCGCTGCTTGCGATCTCGATCTATCTGTCCGTCCGCTTTCACGACCGCCTTGTGCAGACGCTTCCTGTGACGCTCTGTTCCATTGGCCTGGCGCTCTATGTCCTGGCGTTTTTTCGGAAGCTGCATTGGATCACGCCGATTCTGGCCGTCTGTCTGCTCGCCCTGTGCGGCCTGTTCGTGGTGCGGGGGAGGCGGTATGGTTTCTCTAAGGCCGCCGCGGCCGTCTGTGCGCCGCTCAAAGACCCGCAGTTTTGGATCAACGCGGCCGCGCTGGCCGCGATTGTCGCGTTGGTTAACTACCGCCGGGTTCTGGAGTGGGACGCCTATAATTTCTGGGGCGCCGACATCAAAAGTCTGTTTGCCCGCGGCGGCTTTGCAGAGTATCACAGCAACGTTGCCCCCCGATTCGGCGATTATCCGCCGTTTACCCAGCTGATGATCTGGTGGTTTCTCCATATGTTCGGCAGCTGTGACGAGGGCCTGATGTTTGGCGGTTATTTTTTTTACAGTGGGCTTCTTCTGTTCAGCATAACGGGCCATCTTCGTCTGCGGCGGTTTGCCCATAAGCTCGCCGCCGGCTGCGTGTGTGTGCTGATGCTGTTCGCCCTGCCCAGCGTTGTGGATACCTCCTGGTACCGTGCGCTGTATGTCGATCCCATTCTGGGCATCCTCTGGGGCTGTCTGCTGTGCCGGATTGTCTTAAAGCAAACCTGTACCCCTGCTTTCCTCCGCTGCCACTGTCTGCTCCTTCTGCTGGCGCTCACGCTCACGAAATCCATCGGCTTTCTCTGGGCGCTCTACGCGGTTGTGCTGTATCTTCTCTGGCACGGCGTTTCCAAGCCGCATCTGCGCGCCGCCGGCGCGATGGCGGCCGCGGTCGCGGCAGGCTACGTCCCGTGGAATCTCTACTGCCATTTTCTCCAGCGGACAACCTATCTGACCGCCAATCTCTCCTCCGCGCTGACGGATCGTCTGCGCGAGTTCTGGAACGGGACTTTCCTTTCCAGTGGAAACAACCTGGCCTATCTCAAGTCCTATGGCAAGGCTTTTCTCCTTGAACCCGTTCACCGCGTGAGTACCCGCGCCATCGATTTGACACCCGCGCTTGTCATGACGCTGATTCTGGCGCTTTTTGCCCTGTTTTGGGCTGTCCGCTGGCTTCCGAAGCGGCGCTTTGTCCGCCTGTTTTCCTTTGCGGCAGGCGTCTACGCGCTGACCTATTTCATCTTGCTGTGCAGCCACCTGACGATGTTCTACACGGAAACGCAGTATGTGAAGCCGGCCAACATGCTCACGCAGATGACGCGTTACGGTGCGCCCATGAACATCGGCTTTCTCATGCTTGCAGTCGCGCTGTGTATGGAACGTTTCCCGGACGCTTGGCGCGGCGGCAAGGGGAGGCTTCTGCCCTGTCTGGCGGCGCTGGCCGTGTTTGCCTGCGCCGGATATTCCGTCATGGCCGATTGTCTCATTGTCGGGCACGACCCTCTCAACCCACAGCGGTTGGAACAGCGTGCGCGCTACGCGCAAACCTATTCCGACTTCCTGTCCGAACTGTCCCGCGTGCCCCTCACCGGGCCGAATCAAAGGGTCCTGTTGCTCTATTGCCGCGCCGAATACAATCCCATTGTCTCCTTCCTTGCCTCTCCCGTCTCCATCTGCGCCTCGTATTATTCCGAAGACCTGACCGAAGACGCCCTGTGGAGCATGGCCGAGCAAGCGGGGGCGTCGTGGATCTACGTGCAGGATGGAACCGGCGCGGAGCTTGCGCGGCTGGAAGAAATTCTGGACGGCATCGCGTGCGGCACGCTCTATCCTCTGTCCCAGTGGAGCCGCGCCGGCAATTGATCGGCCGTCTCCGGCAATTCCACGCGGGTAACCGTGACGCTTTTTTCCCGCATACTTGCCGCCACGGCGTAATCCGGCTCCAAAAATGGCAGCCTTCGCAGTTCAAAACCGTTCAGCCGGTTTTTCCAGCCGAGGCGCGGCGTGATCACGCTGGCAAGTTCCAGCATTCCCGCCAGGCCCTCGCCGCTCGCTTTCACCAGGCTCTCTTTTTGGGTCCACAGCCGGTAGAACGTCAGCGCCTGTAGCTCTTGCCGCGTACGCTGAACGAGCGCCCGCTCCTCCGGCCGGAGGACAAAGAGCAGCTCTGGTTCAACCGCCGCGACCTTTTCCACATCTACCCCGACTTCTGAATTGCTGAACGCGCAAAGCGCAACGTTTCCGGCGTGGGAAATGCTGAACTCCGGTTTTCGCCCTGGGAAATACGGTTTCCCGCCGGGCCCGTCCATGCGCGGCGCCGCCACGCCGCTTGGCGCCCAGCGCTGTAACCCCTTGTGCAGGAGAAATCGCCCCGCCGCGTGCTGGGCAAGCTCCTCCTGGCGGGAGAAATTCTGCGCCGCAATGTGGGACATCGCGCAAAAGCGCCGCAGCACCTCCGGCGCGTCCAGCCAGGGGTCAGTTTCACACCAAAAAATCTGCATTTGGTCTCGTTCCTTTCCCATCGCTTTGCAACGATTATAGCACAGCGCGGCACAAAATGGTACCGCGAAATGGATCCGATCCGCCCTGTTATGACGCGAAATTAGGCGGGAAAATACAATTTTTCTTTGGAGCAAACAACATGGTTTTTTCGTCGTATTCCTTTATTTTTATCTTCTTCCCGGTGACGGTTCTGGGCTATCACCTTCTGCGGCTGACGCGCCGCGGGACGTGGGTCAAAGCCTGGCTGGTAGCGGCGTCGCTGGTCTTTTATGGTGTCGGCCAGCTGGACTTTCTGCCGTGGTTTATCGGCTCGATCGTCCTGAATTACGTCCTTTTGTGGGCGATCCGCCGCACGGAAAAGCAATTCTGGCGGCTCGTGTGGCTGTTGGCCGCCGTCGTGTGGAACCTTGGGCTTCTGTTTTATTTCAAGTATTGCAACTTTATGTTGCAAAATCTCAACTGGATTTTTAAAATGGACATCCCGCTGCTCCAGGTGATCCTGCCGCTTGGCATTTCCTTTTTTACTTTCCAGATTCTGGCCTTTACCGTCAGCTTTTATAAGGGCGAGTGCGACTTTCCCAGCATCCTGGACTATGGCGTGTTTGTCACCTTTTTCCCGCAGCTGATTGTCGGGCCCGTCGTCCGGCACGAGGAGATCATGCCGCAGATCGCACAAGACCGGCTTTTGACTTTTGACAAGACAATGATCCCCCGTGGGATCATGCTTTTCTCCATCGGCTGCGCCAAGAAAATTCTGCTTGCCAACATTATGATCAACTACGCCTCCTCCTTTTATGGCGGCAACGTTCAAAGTTTTTCATTTCTGGAGACGTGGCTGGCCGTACTCTCCTATGTATTCGCCTATTATTTTGATTTCTCCGGCTATATTGACATGGCGCGCGGCCTTGGCTGTTTTTTTGGCATTGCCCTCCCCATCAACTTTGACTCGCCATACAAGGCGCGGGACTTTTCGGACTTCTGGCGCCGCTGGAACATCACCATCTCCCGTTTTTTCAACGAGACGGTGTTCTCCAATCTGTTTGGCTTTGGCGACGGAATTTTCAAGTTGATTTTCGCGACGATCGCCACCTTTTTGGTTTCCGGCCTGTGGCACGGTGCCGCCTGGCACTATATCATCTGGGGTCTTGCCAACGGCATTTTGGTGTGTGTTGCCAACATTCGCGCGCTCAAGGGCTGCAAGCCCCTGCCCGCCCGGCTCGCTGTGACGCTCACCTTTCTGACCGGTGCGCTGACCAGGGTGCTTTTTGACTGCACCGGCATGACGCAGGCCGTGCAAATTTACAAAAAAATGCTGAATTTCCGCAGCCTGCTGCATCCTCGCGCACTGCTCCACGAATTTCTGGCCTTTGTCCAGGGCAACCCCATTTTGACCCTTGTGCTCCTTGCGTCCGCCGTCATCTGTTTTTGCCTTCCAAATTCCAACGGCATTCTGGAACAGGAGCGTTTCACCTGGAAGGACGCCGTGCGCAGCGCCGTGCTGCTGGGGCTTTCGCTGTTCTGCATGTCGCAAGTCTCCACATTTTTGTATTTTAATTTCTGAGGTGAGCGCGTTGGCATTAAAGAAGTGGATTTTGGTTTTTCTGATCACGCTGCTGGGCTGCGCCCTGCTGTTTGCCGCTTATAATTATGTATTGGATCCCTTTGGCGTCTTTGGCGACCATTTTTTGAACTGGTATGCGTACGACATGACCATGAATCCGCGCGTAGCCAAAATTGGCTATCTGGATCAGCACTATCGGCAATACGACTCCTATGTGATTGGCAGTTCCAAGGCGTCCTCGCTCCCTGTGGAGGAGTTGAATGCGTACATGGACGCCAGCTTTTACAACATGACCTGGTACGGCGGCGATCTGGCGGATGAAAACGACCTGGTACACTATCTTGTGGAAAACTATCATGTCAAAAACATCGTTCTGGCGGTCGACCCGCAAAACGCGGATCTGTACAACACCGAATCGGATCCCATCAAGGGCAATATGCACTGTAAGGTGGATCATTCCTCCGCGCTGCGGTTTTATTTCCGCTATCTGTTTGCAAATCCCGAATATGGGTACGACAAACTGACCACCTACCTGCAGCGCGGCTACCTGATGCAGACCGACGTCGTCTATCTCGCCCAAACCGGCGTTTATAACAAGCAGCGGCGGGATGCCACGCCCATCGGGGAGATGTCCGAGTACCTGGCGCTGGAGCGCAACGTTCTCCAGGAGGCGCGCTCCTCTCTTCCCCACATCGACGAGGCCATTGCCGAGATCGCGGACATCAAGCAGGTTTGCGACGAAAACGGCATCCGCCTTCTCGTCATCGGCGTTCCGATCCACAACGACGACTTCACCCGTTACGATCCTGACCGTCTTGCGACCTTCTGGAAGGAGCTTGCAAATGTCACGGACTTTTATGATTTCTGGGGCAACAACTCTGTCAACGGGGACATCCGTTATTACTATGATACCGACCACTTCCGCAACAACGCCGGGACCATGGTGCTTGCCTATATTTTTGGGGATCCGGACGTCTACGTGCCGGAGGGCTTTGGCCATCTCACCACGGCCAGCAACGTAGACGCCCGCGTTGGCTCGGCGTTTGACCTTCCGGATGTCGACGAGGCGACCTATACCGCCCAGGTGCCGATTTTAATGTACCACGCCTTTACCGACGATCCCTCCGCCATCACCGGCGTCAAGGCCTACATTGGGGATTTCCGCGACCAGTTATCGGCGCTCCGTGCGGCGGGGTATCACCCAATTTTCTACCAGGATCTGATCGACTATGTCGACCGCGGAACGCCCCTTCCCGACAATCCCATTTTAATCTCCATGGACGACGGCTATCAGAGCAATCTTGACCTGGCGGTTCGGGTCCTGGAGGAGGAGAACTTTACCGCGACGATCGCCGTAATCGGCAGTTCCGTTGGCAAATCGACCTATAAGGACACCGGCATCTCCATCCTTCCCCATTTTTCGCTTGAGAGTGCCAAGCCCTACGTGGAGCGCGGGATTCTGGACATCCAGACCCACTCCTACGATCTGCACCAGGTGCCGTCGCTGGATGGCGAAGACTGTCGGCCCGGCGTCCTGCGCATGGAGGGGGAGGATGAGTTCGCCTATGTGGACATGCTCACCGCCGATTTTCAGCGGGCGAAGGCGCAGCTGCAATCTGTCCTGGACGTCTCCTGCCTGGTATACACCTATCCCCACGGCCGGTATGACACGCTCTCGGAGGTGGTGCTGCACAGCCTCGGTCTTCGCGTCACCGTCACGACCGACCCCGGCGTTAACGTTGTCATCAAGGGGATCCCGCAGAGCCTATACCAACTCAAGCGCATCGACGTCCCCGGCGGCATGACCGGCGATGAGCTGCTGCAAACCCTATCTGACTACCGCAATGCGATAAACGAATAACAGGAGGTTTTCTATGGATACGCAAGAACGGATTTTTCAATTTTTTGTCGAACAGAAAAAGGCCGACGGCCTGACCTATGACACGGAGCTGCTAAAGAGCAAGCACATCAACTCTCTGTTTGCGCTGCAAATTGTGATGTTTGTGGAAAAAGAGTTTCACATCAAGCTGACCCGGAAGGAGATTTCCACCGAGAACTTTCACTCCATCAACGCCATCGCGGCCCTGGTCAACCGGCATCTGCAAAAATAGGAGGGCGCCATGGTGAAAATCAAATGTGTCGTCTGGGATTTGGACAACACCCTCTGGGAGGGCGTCCTGACCGAAGGCGGCGGCCAGACGCTTCGGCGCGGCGCGCGGGAGGCGGTCCGGGAGCTGGACCGCAGGGGCATTGTGCAGTCGATCTCCAGCAAAAACGATTTGGAGCCAGCGCTCCGGCGGCTCGCGGCCTTTGGCTTGGGGGAGTATTTCCTGTGTCCCCAGATCTCCTGGCAGCCGAAGTCCGTCGGCGTCCGGGCAATTATTTCGGCGCTGAACATCAAGCCCAGCGCCGTGGCGTTTGTGGATGATTCGGCCTTTGAGCGCGACGAGGTACTCCGTGCGCTGCCCGAAGTTTCCGTCTTTGACGGGGCCGACCTTGCGCAAATGCTCTCGCTTTCCGCCTTTCAAGTCCCGTTTATCACCGAGGACGCGGCGAACCGCCGCAAAATGTACCAGGCGGATCTGGCGCGTCAGCGGGCGGAGCGCGTGTTTGACGGCAGCGCGGACGACTTTTTGCAGACGCTCCACATGAAGCTGGAGATCACCCCCGTGACGGAGCACGACCTGCAGCGGGTTTCGGAGCTGACCGTCCGCACGCACCAGTTGAATTCCACGGGCTACACCTATTCGTACGAGGAGCTTCTGGCGCTGTCCAAGGATTCCGGGTATATCTTCCGCATCTGCGGTCTGCGCGACGACTACGGCGACAGCGGCAAGGTTGGTCTTTTGCTCTTGCAGAACGCCGCCGACGCGCTGCGCATCAAGCTGCTCATCGTATCGTGCCGGGTGATCTCCCGCGGCATTGGCTCTGCTTTGCTCTGTTACGCTACGCAGCTGGCCCACCGGCTTGGGAAGAAGCTCCTGGCGGAGTATCTGGAGACGGAGTACAACCGTGTCATGTATATCACCTACAAGCTTGCCGGATTTGACGACGTCGCGGAAGACGGCGCGCAAGTGCTCTTGCAGTACGCGCAGCCGCAGCCGCTCTCCTTCGCCGATTATTTGGACGTCACCTGCGACGACGGCCCCGCTCCCAAGGATCCCCCGGAATAAGGATTGTCCGGTTTACCGGCACAGCAAAAGGCCGCTTTTTGGAGCAAATTCAAAAAAGCGGCCTTTTTATACGATTTTGTCAAGCAGATCACACGCTGTTTATCCCGCAAACGGCGTGACGCCCACCACGGCGTCGGCGGCAGTGATCCGCTTGTCGCCGTGGTCGGTGTCGATCAGGACGTATTTATCGTTGCCCATGCCCAGTTCCTTCATATAGGACAGCTGGCGGTAGCCGTGGCGGCTCTCGATGCGCTCGATTAAATCGTGGTGATCCTCCTCGGTCATGGCGTGGATCATATCCACCGACGCCTGATCGGCCGCCAGAATATCCACCGACGCTACGATGCCCACATTGGGCGTCACCACCGGGTCTGCATCCACGCCCCGGCAGTCGCAGGAGACTGACATATTCCGAAGCACGTTCACATAAGTGATATGCTTTCCAAAGAAATCGACGGTCGCCTTCGTCGACTCCGTGATTTTCTCCATCAGTTCCTCCTCCACGACGTTCCAGCCGCCCTGTTCGTTGGCGTGGATCATCTTTTTTCCGATCCTGCCGTCCGCGCAGCCGATGCCGATGTTTTTATTGGCGCCGCCGAAGCCACCCATGGCGTGGCCCTTGAAGTGCGTCAAAACCACCATCGAGTCGTAGTCAGTCAGCGACTGCCCCACAGATATTTCCTTGAACCACTTGCCGCCCTTCACCGGCAGCATTTTTGTCCCGTACTCGTCCATAATATCCACTGTGGTAAAGTCCGTCCAGCCGTTGATTTCCAGCGTCTTGCGGTGCTGCTCGGTGGTGTACCGGCCGCCCGTATAATAGGTGTTGGTCTCCACGATGGCCGCGTCGGGCAGTTCTTTTTCCATGAATTCCTTGACCCACGCGCTAGGGATGATATTGGGGCCTTTTGGCTCGCCGGTATGCAGCTTAATGGCCACCTTTCCGCAAATTGTCCCGTTTACACGCTCATAGATTTTCCGCAGGCCCTCCGGGGACAGATCTCTTGTAAAATAGACCACCGATTCATTCCCGGTCCGTTCCGCATAGGGCACATACCGCCGCCCGTCTTTCCCCGCCAATTTCTTTTCCGACATCAACCCACCACTCCTTGTAAAGCTCGTCTTCCGGAGCTTCCCCGTCCCTGGAAACCCAAAATACCCGCGGTGTAACCCGCCGCGCTCCAACCTTTCCAGGCAGAAACTCCCATAATTCGCATACAGTATAGCAGCAATCCCGCGGCTTTGTCAATCCCCAAAGAAAGCACAAATTATCATCCTCGCCCTCCGAAGCAACCGCCCTTCCCAGTACTTAGGGAGGGCGGTTGCCATTTTATAATTCACTTTTCCTCAATTTTCGCTCCGCCGATTTTTCAAGAGGAACAGGGAACCATGCATAATGCAAAGTATTTATGCGCGTTCCTCATCATCCAACAGTTTTCCGGCTTGGCGCCAAGTACATTGTAAATTCTGAACAGCATTTTCAAAGAGATTCCCTCTGTTATGCCGTGTCTTCGATCCGGGCCAGGAAATTCGAACTACACCCGACCTCCTCGGCAAAGGTTTCCTGCGTATATCCCGTCTTTTTCCGGTGATCGGCAATTTTCAGGCCCATAATACGATCGCGTTTCAAATAGTTTGTCCGCGTGGCAATCCTCCCGGCAGAAATATTTTCGCTAAATCAAAACCACCGAAGCAAGCGGGCAATTTTGCTTCGGTGGTTTTCTAGCAATAGAATTATTCCCGATCCCAGTTGTGCCAGACGTTTTGCACGTCGTCGTCTTCTTCCATCAAGTCCAGCATTTTTTCCATATTGGCGATCTGGCCGGGGTCGGTGAGTTTTTGGTAATTCTGCGGCACCATCTCGATTTGCGCGGAATCAAATTTGTACCCCTTCTTTTCCAGCGCGCTTGCCACGGCATTGAAATCGTCCGGGACGGTGTAGACGGTGAAACAGTTGTCCTCCGCCTCAAAGTCGTCGGCGCCGGCGTCCATAGCGTCCATCATCACCGCGTCCTCCTCCAGCTCCTCGTCCTCGTTGTCAATGACAATCACGCCTTTTTTATCAAACGACCAGGACACGCAGCCATTGGTTCCCAGGTTCCCGCCGTACTTATCGAAGTGGTGGCGGATATTGCCGGCGGTGCGGTTGCGGTTATCGGTCATGGTTTCCACAATGATGGCCACGCCGCCGGGGCCGTAACCCTCATAGGTAATGGCCTCGTAGCTGTCGCCCGCGCCGGCGTTGGCGGCCTTGTCCAGGATGCGCTTAATGTTGTCGTTGGGCATATTGGCGGCTTTCGCCTTGGTGATGACGGTGGCCAGCCTGGAGTTGTAGTTCGGGTCGGCGGAGCCGCCGCCCTCTTTAACCGCGACGTACATTTCCTTTGCAATTTTCGTGAAGGCGGCCGCGCGCTTGGCATCCTGAGCGCCTTTGGTCTTTTGGATATTATGCCATTTCGAATGTCCTGACATCTGTAATCATCCCTTCTTCGGTGAACTTCCAATTGATCCCGCAGGACCAGCTAATTTATGGATATTATACACCAACTTTGCGCAAATTGCAATGTTTATCTCCGCCGAAAACAAGATTTCATGATACAATCCACATACAGCGGATTTCTTACTGTCCTTTATAAAACGGTATTACAACCGTAGGGATGTGTAAAAAATATTTGACAACGTCCCCATAGGGGCTATAATAAAAATACAAGGAGATGCCTGCTGGCAACAGGCACCTCCCTGTCGTGTCAACCCAGAAGGTCGCCACAATTTGATCCGAACACTTACAATTGGGATTAACCCCAAAACTCCGTGAGCTGTCTGTTGCAGCAGACGGCTCACTTCCCTTTGTAGTTGAATTTATTCCATGCTTGAAGTAAAATTCAGGCAATAGAAACAATCCAAAAAACATTTTGAAGTATCATATGTATCGCCTCCCTTCGAAAAATATTTTCTGCGATACATACGCCTCCATTCCGCTTTCGCAGAATGACAGACAACCGTCTTTTAACTCGTCTGCAAAGATTGGCAGAAACTCAACTGTGGCCGGCGGGTCTTCACGCGGTTATTATATAGGGTCTGTCGATGATTCTCAAGGTGCTACCGCACAATTCTGATGGGGTTGGGCGTCAGATGCGAATTGTGCGGTGGCGCCTCAAATAGATTCTGCGAGCTGTCCCGTGCGGGGATGGATTACTTTTTGTTGATATATCCATCTTGTGATATGTATGTGTCCCGATTTATATATGAAATACGGGACAGATAGCTTTTTTTCTTTTTAATTTTCCGAAAGTATGCTATGATAGTCCCAACGAAAAAAGAGGTGCGATTCCATGCATATGATGCCTGACTGTATCTGCTGTATTGTCCGCCGTCAGACGGCCTTTGCCGCCGCCCAGGGGGATACCGGTTTAGCCTATCTGCGCCGAGTTCTGCAGGCCATCTGCGATGCGCCGGCGGACGCGTCCTCCCCATATATGACCGCCGAGTTTCAAAAGCTGGCCGCCGAGCATTACGGTCTGCGCGGGGATCTCTACGCCGAAGAGAAAGCGGCCTCCAACGCCTTTATGCGCTCGCGGATGGAGCAAATCCGTCAACGCATTTCCGCCGACCCGCTTCCGATGGCCCTACGCTACGCCCGCGCGTGCAACTACATTGATTTTTCCGCGCTCCAGGACTCATTCCGCTATGAAACGCTGGACAGCCTCCTCGACCAGGCCGCCAACGACCCCTTGGACCCGGTGGAGCTGGCCCAACTCACCCATGAACTGGCTGCGGCAAAGCGGCTGGTCTACCTGTGCGACAACGCCGGGGAGATTGTGGCCGACCGTCTGACGGCGGAGGTTCTGCGTGAGCAGTATCCCCGCCTGGAAATCACGTTTGCCGTCCGCGGCGCGCCCGTCAGCAACGACGCTTTGATGGCCGACGCGCTTGCCGCCGGCCTGGATCAATTCGGCCAGGTGCTCGACAGCGGCAGCGGCATCCCCGGCACCGTTCTTTCTCGCGTCCGTCCCGCGCTGCGCCAGGCGCTGGACGAAGCGGACGTCATTCTTGCCAAGGGCCTTGGGAATTTTGAGACGCTCTGCGGCTGCGGGAAAAATATTTATTACCTGTTTTTGTGCAAATGCGTCCGCTTTCAAAAGATGTTTGGCGTCCCGCCCTTGACGGGGATGTTTGTCAATGAGCGAAGGCTTCCGACGCTTCCGGCGGGCTATTAGCAAAGTTGCCAAAATCTCCCGCCTGTTTTTGGTAACTTTGTTGAAAATTCCACTTGTGTTTTCCCAAGTGTTGTGTTAGTATGTAGCAAGCGACGTAATTTATGTCGCTTGCTACATATTTTTTATGGTTAGGAAGTGAACCCCATGGAGACGGAGTCCTACCGCTACGGTCAGAAGATCAAGGCCCTGTCCCGTGCGTTCGACCGCGCCATCAACGCCACTCTTGCCGAGATGGATCTGACCTGTGCGCAGGGCATGGCACTGGCGTATCTCACCCGCCATGCGGACCAAGACGTATATCCCCGCGATCTGGAGCGGCATTTCAAGCTTTCCCATCCGACGGTATCGGGTATTTTGCAGCGGCTTGAGGCCAAAGGCTACATCACCTTTGCCACCGCCGCGCACGACCGGCGCTATAAGCGCATTGCTGTGACGCAAAAAGCGCTGGACAATCAGCAGCGCAACCGCGCCTGGGTATCCGCCATAGACGAGCAGCTGGTGCGCGGTTTTACGGCTGCGGAGCGGCAGCTATTTTGGGATCTGCTCTCCCGCGCAGCCGAAAATGTCTCACCCCCAAAGGAGGAACCCCATCATGATTAAACGCCTTTCCCGGTGCATCCGGGAGTACAAACGTGCCACCATTCTCACGCCGGTGCTGATGATTGGAGAGGTCAGCTGTGAGTGCATCATTCCCATGCTGACCGCCGGGCTCATCAACAATATTCAGGCTGGCTGTGAAATGGCCGTCATTTGGAGATACGGCTTTGCCCTGATCGGTGTGGCGCTTTTATCCCTGTCTTTCGGGTCGGCGGCCGGTTGGTCGGCGGCCACCGCCTCCACCGGATTTGCCAAAAACCTGCGCCACGATCTGTTCTACAAGGTGCAGGACTTTTCCTTTTCCAACATCGACCGTTTTTCCACCTCCTCGCTGGTCACCCGTCTGACCACGGACGTGGCCAACGTGCAGATGTCCTTCATGATGATTATCCGCACGGCGGTGCGCGCGCCGATGATGCTGATTTTTTCCGTGTGCATGGCCATCTACATTGGCAAGAACCTGGCCTGGGTTTTTGTTGGTACCATTCCGGTGCTTGCGATCGGCCTGTCCTTTCTGGTGTACAAGACCATGCCGCTGTTCCGGGCCGTGTTTAAGAAGTACGACAATTTAAACAACTCCATCCAGGAGAACGTCCAAGGGATGCGGGTTGTGAAGAACTTTGTCCGCGAGGAGTATGAGAAGGAGAAATTCACCGCCGCGTCCGACAGTGTCCGGCAGGATTTCACCAAGGCGGAAAAAATTCTGGCCTTTAACAACCCCCTGATGCAGTTGTGTGTCTATACGTCCATGATTCTCATCTCTTTTTTTGCTTCCCGAATCATCATCCGCAGCGGCGCCACCACGCTGGGCACCGGCACGCTGACCGGCATGATCACCTATTCGATGCAGATTCTGATGAGCCTGATGATGCTCTCCATGATTTTTGTCATGATCACCATGTCCTACGCCTCCGCCAAGCGCATTGACGAGGTGCTGCAGGAGCCGATTGATCTGGCCAACCCGGAGAATCCGGTCATGGAGGTTACAGACGGCAGCATCGACTTTGACCACGTGAACTTCAAATACACCGCTCACGCGGAGAACATGGCGCTGTCGGATATCGACCTGCACATCCGCTCCGGCATGACTGTCGGCATTCTTGGCGGCACCGGCTCCTCCAAGACGTCCCTTGTGCAGCTGATTCCCCGTCTTTACGACGCCACCAGCGGCTGTGTCAAGGTTGGCGGCAAGGACGTGCGCTGCTATGATCTCAAGGCGCTGCGCAACGACGTGTCGATGGTTCTGCAAAAGAACGTGCTGTTCTCTGGCACCATCCGCGACAATCTTCGCTGGGGCAACCCCAGCGCCACGGACGAGGAGATGGAGCGCATCTGCCGCCTGGCGCAGGCCGATGAGTTCATCCAGCAGTTCCCCGAAAAATACGACACCTATATTGAGCAGGGCGGTGCCAACGTTTCCGGCGGGCAGAAGCAGCGGCTTTGCATTGCCCGCGCGCTTTTAAAAAAGCCGAAGATTCTGATTCTGGACGATTCCACCTCCGCCGTCGACACCAAGACCGACGCCAAGATCCGCGCTGCGTTCCGGGCGGAGATTCCCGATACCACCAAGCTGATCATCGCCCAGCGTATCTCATCCGTGCAGGACGCGGATCTGATTCTGGTCATGGACCGCGGCACGATCACCGCCCAGGGGACCCACGAAGAGCTTCTGAAAACCAGCGACATCTATCGCGAAGTCTACGAATCCCAGACCAACGGAGGTGAAAAAGATGCCTAGAGTTCCCAACACTCGCCCTGAAAAGGGCAGCGGACGCTCCATCCAGCGTCTTCTGGCGCAGCTGTTCCGGGACTATCCCGTCAAGCTGACCATTGTCATTATCTGCATTGTGACCAGCGCCATCGTCGGCGTCCTTCCGGCGATCTACCTGGAAACAATGACGTCCTATATTGAAGAGGGGCTTGTTTCGGGTTGGGAGGCCGTCAGCGATAAGATTCTTCGATCCATTCTGCTCATGATCATCATCTATCTGATCGGCCTCGTCGCCACCACCATCCACACCCAACTGATGGCCGAGATCACCCAAGGCTTTCTCCACAATATGCGCGTGCGGATGTTCAGCGGGATGCAGGATCTGCCGATCCGCTATTTTGACCAGAACAGCCATGGCGACATTATGAGCCACTATACCAACGACGCCGACACGCTCCGCCAGCTGATTTCCCAGAGCCTGCCCCATCTGCTGATCTCCGGCATCACCATTTTGGCCTTATTGGCCGTGATGCTCTATTTCAGCGTCATACTCATGCTGGTTGTCGTGGCAGGCATCTTTCTGATGTTCTTTGTCACCAAAAAGGTCGGCGGCAACTCGGCCAAATACTTTGTCCGCCAGCAGCAGTCCCTCGGCAGGGCCGAAGGTTATATCGAAGAGATGATGAACGGCCAGAAGGTCGTCAAATCCTTTTGCCACGAAGAGGCCGCCGCGGAGGAGTTTGACCGTCTTAACGCGCAGCTCTGCTGCGACGCGGAGCGAGCGAATAAATACGGCAATATCTTTGGCCCAATTATGAACAATATTGGCAATATTCTCTATGTCTGCACGGCCTTTGTCGGCGGTGCGCTGATCTGTTCCGGCGGCCAGGTGCTCAATATTTCCCTGCAAAATCTGTTCACCACAGGCTCGTTTGTTGGTGTGATGACGATTCCCGTCATTGCCTCCTACCTGGGCATGACCAAGCAGTTTGCGAGCAATGTGAACCAAGTCTCCCAGCAGATCAACTCCATTGCCATGGCCATGGCGGGCGCCAACCGTCTCTTCGATTTGATTGACGAGAAGCCGGAGGAAGACCGCGGCCAGGTTCAGCTGGTCAACTGCCGTGAGGAAAACGGTCAGCTGGTCGAATGTTCCGAGCGTACCGGCATGTGGGCCTGGAAATGCCCCGATGCCAAACCCGGCGAGCCGGAGCTTGTCCGTCTGCGGGGCGACGTTCGTTTTTTCAACGTCGACTTTGCCTATGAAGAGGGCAAGCCGGTTCTGCACGACGTGTCCTTGTATGCCCGTCCGGGCGAGAAGATCGCCTTTGTCGGCGCGACCGGTGCCGGCAAGACCACCATCACCAACCTGATCAACCGCTTTTATGACATTGCCGACGGCAAAATCCGCTACGACGGCATCAACATCAACCGCATTCGCAAATCGGATCTGCGCCGGAGCTTGGGCGTTGTTCTCCAGGACGTCAACCTTTTCACCGGCACGGTCATGGACAACATCCGCTACGGCAAGCTTGACGCGACCGATGAAGAATGTATCCGCGCCGCGAAGCTGGCCAACGCGCACGACTTCATTACCCGCCTGCCCGACGGCTATCAGACCATGCTCCAGTCCAACGGTGCGAATTTGAGCCAGGGCCAGCGGCAGCTGCTGTCGATCGCCCGTGCGGCGGTTGCGGACCCGCCGGTGATGATTCTCGACGAGGCCACCTCCTCCATCGACACCCGGACGGAAGCTCTGGTTCAGCGTGGCATGGACGCCTTGATGAAGGGCCGCACGGTCTTTGTCATCGCCCACCGTCTGTCCACCGTACAGAATTCGAACGCCATCATAGTGCTCGACCACGGCCGCATCATCGAGCGCGGCGACCATGCCGATTTGATCGCCCAGAAGGGCACCTACTATCAGCTCTACACCGGCGCGTTTGAACTGGAATAAGCCACAACGTCCCGCCATCCGGTTTTCGGAGGCGGGACGTTGCCGTTTCATGCTGAAATCGTTGCAAAGCGGGAAAAAACGTGCTATAATTTTATCGATTTTACCACGCGAAAGAGGAGGATACTTCCATGCAAACCGTCAAATTGAATAACGGCGTCGTCATGCCGATGCTCGGTTACGGCACGTTCAAGGTTTCCGATACCGCCGACTGCGCCGAGTGTGTCGCCGAGGCCGTCCAGTCCGGTTACCGGCTGATCGACACCGCGCAGTTTTATAACAATGAAGAAGCCGTTGGCGAGGGGATCCGCAGCTGCGGCGCAGCGCGTGAGGAGCTGTTTATCACAACGAAGGTGTGGTTTCTCTCCTATAACGACTGCCGCGCGACCGTGATGCGGTCGATGCGGAAACTGGGCCTGGAGTATCTGGACTTAGTTCTGCTCCACTGGCCCTTTGGCGACACCTACGCGGCCTGGCGTGATTTGGAAGCGCTGTACGCCGAGGGGAAAATCCGCGCCATTGGCGTTTCGAACTTTGCCCCAGCCCGTCTGCTCGACTTTATCCGATTTCAAAAGGTTCTGCCCGCCGTCAACCAGATTGAGACGAATCTGTTCACCCAGCGTGCGGAGGAGCAGCGGTGGATGGAAAAATACCACATTGTCCACCAGGCGTATATGCCCCTGGGCCGACTGCGCGCGGCGGAGATGTTTGCCCATCCCACGGTAAAAGCGATTGCCGCCGCCCATGGAAAAACGCCCGCGCAGGTTGCGCTGCGTTTTTTGATCCAGCGGGGCGTCTCGGCGGTTCCCAAGTCCGCCACACCCGCGCGCATCCGGGAAAACCTGGATATTTTTGACTTTGAGCTGACCGCGTCTGAAATGGGGGAACTCGCCAAAATGGACGAGACAAAGGGGGTTCCCGGCCCTGTGGAAGATCCCGCGCGCGCTGAGTCGATTCTCAAGCTGTAAAAAGCAGCCGCCGCCTTTGGACGGGCGTGCGAGCGTTTTTTACGCAAAAACGGTGCAGTACCGTTCAGGGCGCCGCCGCACAATACACGGCGGCGCCCTGATGGCGCATCTGCTTGCACTTTACCGTCAACCCGCGCAAATTTCCCAGGCAGTACGGCAAGACAGCCGCCGAGTTGTATAGTTTGGCGAAAAATCTGACCGCGCATCCGCACCGTTAGAATTATGCGGTATTGCCCTAAAAACTGCGGGCCTCCTTTTGGGGAGGCCCGGACATTTATTCAGCGTCTATTATTCCGCATCTTCGATCAAGCCGTAGTCCCCGTTGTTGCGCTTGTAGACCACGGCGAAGGCGCCGCCGCCGTCCACATCGCGGAACGCGAAAAACGCGTGGTTTAGCAGATTCATCTGCAAAATAGCCTCCTCGCGGGTCATCGGCTTCAGCGGGAACCGTTTGGTGCGGACAATATTAAAGCTGCCCTCCTCCGGTTCCTCAGGCGCAAACGATGTGACCTCAACTGTACGCGTAAAAGCATCCTGACGCAGCCGTTTGGCCAAACGGGTCTTATTTTTGCGGATTTTGCGCTCGATGGTGGAAACCGCCGCGTCAATAGAGGCGAACATATCGGACGTACTCTCGCTGGCACGGAAGATCGTACCCACGGCGCGGACTGTAATTTCTACGTTGTTGCGTCCTTTTTCCACAGAAAAGGTGACCAGCGCTTCCGCGTCGTTGCCAAAGAACCGTTCCAGCTTCATAACCTTTTTTTCGGCGTAAGCGTGGACGTTTTCCGGTAAATTCACTTTCTTCTCAGTGTACTGAAATTTCATCATCAGCCACTCCTTTCGCGTATTGGGATTCTGAAACTATTATACCATATTTTGTACCATTTTCAAGAGGAGTTAAAGAAAAAGTGCGATATCTTTGTGAATTTTGCACTATTCCAGTTCTTCGGCGTCCTCCAGCAGGATTTCCATCACTGTCTGGTAGAAGGCCTCGGCGTTTTTTTGGAAGGCGTTTGCCAGCTTCCGCGCCTGTTTTTGGGACGGCGCCATGAGCCTGAGCTGCATCAGGTTTCCCAATTCGTCGTCCAGCTTCATCTGCACATAGTACCCGTCGCCCTGCCGCCCGGTCTCGGTTTTCACATACTGGCCGCGGCGCTGTTCCAAGTTGAACTGATCCACCGCCATTGTCACCCGCCGCGCCAGCGAATAGGCCACCGCGTCCTCGGTGATCGCGCCGTTGTCCCGGCCCTTTGCCGTGATGGTGTAGGTTTCGTCTTCATTTTTACACAGGTGGCCGGAGTCCACTAGCTGCCAGATTGCCTGCTGCACGTCGAAATAGCTCAGGCTGTCGTCCTGGAAGCACAACTCATAGATCTGCTGCGCGGTGACGGGGGACTGCACCCGCGCTGTCACGAACAAAATCAGCACCTTAACATCCAACAGATCGCGGATAAAACCGTGGGGCATATGTTCACATCCATTCGAATAAAGTCGATTTTTAATTTATTATAACCCATTTACGCCGCCGGCGCAAGCGTCCGGCCGATTTTGGGCGAGAATATTTTTTCTCCCTCGGCCTACCCCGATCTGCTTCTGCGCCTGCTGAACGGGACCACGGCGAAGTGGAAGTTCAGGTTTCTCTTTCTTTTTTTCATTCGATTTTAAGCGCATCCGCCAAAAAGTCTCCGCAACCGTCAAATAAACAGGCCGTGTGTCTTTTGAGCCAAATTTCTGTTGCAAATCGCGCCATGCGCACATATAATGGTACTGTTTAAACCCAAGGGAGGTAGCAATTTGACACGTCTTCTAGTAAAGCTCTTTCTTGCACGCCCGCAGGATACACATGATCCGTCCGTCCGCACCGCATATGGCAAGCTGGCCAGCTGGGTGGGTATCTGCTGCAATCTTGCGCTGTGCCTGGCGAAGGTGCTTGCCGGGCTGTGCTTCGGCGCGGTTTCGATCGTAGCGGACGGGTTTAACAACCTCTCGGACGCCTCCGGCGGGCTGATCACGCTGCTTGGCTTTCGCGTGTCCGCGCGACCGGCCGATTCCAAGCACCCCTATGGCTATGCGCGGGTGGAGTACCTGTCCGCCCTAGGCGTCGCCGTGCTGATCCTGGTTCTGGGCGTGGAACTGGCCATCAATTCCGTCCAGGAAATTCTGTCCTATTTTACATCGGCCCCAGGTCCTTGTGTTCCCCAACACCTGGCTTTGGTCAGCGCGGTTCTATTCATCTCCATTCTCGTCAAGCTCTGGCTGACCTGTTTTTACCGTGCGCTTGGCCGCCGGATCCAGTCCGCGGCGCTTTCCGCCTCCGGCACGGACAGTCTTGCCGACGTTGTCTCCACTAGCGCGGTTTTGGCCGCCTATCTCCTGGAAGCGGCCACCGGCTGGCGCCTGGATGCGTGGATGGGTCTTGCCGTCGCCTGTTTTATTCTCTGGTCGGGCGTCCGGTTGGTGAAGGACACCGTAAGCCCTCTGCTGGGCGAGGCGGTCGATCCCGCGCTGGCCGATCAGATCCGCCAGGAGATCTGCAAGCACGACATGATCCTTGGCGTCCACGATTTGATTGTCCACGACTATGGCCCAGGCCGTCAATTTGCCAGCGTCCATGTAGAAATTGACCGCCGCCAGTCGGTGCAGGCGGCCCACGATTTGATTGATCAAATTGAGGAGGCCTTCCGCCGGGAGCATCATATCTCCCTGGTCATCCACTATGACCCCATTGCTACCGACGATCCCGAGCGCAACCAGCTCACCCAGCAGCTGCTCCACGCGCTCGCGGCGATCGATCCGCGCCTAGGTATACACGACCTGCGCCTCCTCCGCGACCAGCAGCCCACGGAAGTCCACTTTGATCTGGAGCTTCCCTTCAGCCTGCGCGAGCGGGAGCAGGCCATTGTTGCGCTGCTGCGGCAGGTCATTGCGTTTCAAAACCCGGACTACTGCGTTCGGATCACCACCGATTTTGTCCCTTAAACCTGTAAAGTGTCACTTGTTGCAAAACCCAAAATTTTGCCCGATGGCTGGAGCCGGTCATCGGGCATTTTCCTATGAAAAAACTCCTTCCGGGGAGGGAAGGAGATAATTTCATTTAATCAGGCCAGCTTATTCAGCTTTAAGGTCATGCTGCTCTTTTTTCTGGCAGCGGTATTCTTATGCAAAATACCTTTTCTGACCGCCTTGTCAACGGTGACCACCGCCGCCTTATAAGCGCTGTCAGCCTGAGCCTTGTCACCGGCAGTCAGGGCGGCGTCGAACTTTTTCAAAGAAGTTTTCAACGCGGATTTTTCCGCCTTATTCTTTTCATTCTGCTTGCGCGACAGTTCGACTCTTTTCTTTGCGGATTTAATGTTGGGCACAGTTCACACCTCCTCTCTCGCATCCTGGATAGCGAGATTTTCCATACAAGAATATATTATAGCGGAAGTTTTTCCTAAAATCAATAGGTTTTTCAAAAATATTCTATAAAAACTCTGCGATGTCAATTCCTATGAACCATTTTTGTAAAAAAGTGCGAGGCCCGTCTTCCAATCTAGATGCAAGTATATACAAACGCTCCCTCTATCCAGACGCTTATGTCCGGACAGAGGGAGTTTCGGATTGCTTCTAGAACCCTCCGGCCGCGCCGGCAAGTCCGCCTTCACCTGCGGCCCCGCGCGGGAACCGGCCGGTGAAAGCTCCGCAGGACACTTTTTTATTTTGCGTACTCCACCGCTTTTGTCTCGCGGATGACGTTGATTTTGATCTGGCCCGGGTACTCCAATTCCGCCTCGATTTTC
Organism: uncultured Oscillospiraceae bacterium; assembly: GCA_964450645.1. Lineage (GTDB taxonomy): Bacteria > Bacillota > Clostridia > Oscillospirales > Oscillospiraceae > JAKSPM01. The sequence continues at coordinate 36,653 of CAYVEB010000016.1, forward strand.
TTCGCCAGGTCTCTCGCCATGAGTACCATATTGTCCTCGCTGACCTCTTCGGGCTTGACCATAATGCGGACTTCCCGGCCAGCCTGGATCGCGAACGATTTTTCCACGCCGGGATACGAACCTGTCAATTCCTCCAGCTTTTCCAACCGGCGAATATAGTTTTCCACATTCTCGCGCCGCGCGCCGGGACGCGCCGCCGAGATGGCATCGGCCGCCTGAACCAGGCACGCGATCACGGTTCGCGGCTCCACGTCGCCGTGGTGCGCTTCGATGGCGTGAATAACCTCCGGGCCCTCTTTATACTTTCTGGCGAGTTCCACGCCCAGCTGCACATGGCTGCCCTCCATTTCGTGGTCCACAGCCTTGCCCAGATCGTGCAGCAGGCCGGCACGTTTGGCCAGCGTGATGTCTACGCCCAGTTCCGACGCCAACAGACCCGCGATATGCGAGACTTCTATGGAGTGGTTGAGGACGTTCTGACCGTAAGAGGTGCGGAAATGCATCCGGCCAAGCAGCTTGACCAGCTCTGGATGCAGGTTGTTGATGCCCGTTTCAAAGATCGCCCGTTCGCCCTCCTGACGGATCACATGGTCGACCTCGCGCTTTGCCTTTTCCACCATATCTTCAATCCGGGTGGGGTGGATCCGGCCGTCGATGATTAGTTTTTCCAACGCCACTCGCGCCACTTCCCGGCGAATCGGGTCGAAGCAAGAGATCGTGATGGCTTCTGGGGTATCATCGATAATCAGATCAACGCCGGTAATAGTTTCCAAGGTGCGGATGTTCCGGCCTTCACGGCCGATGATGCGGCCTTTCATCTCATCGTTCGGCAGCGGGACGACCGATACCGTGGCCTCCGCGGCGTGGTCGGCCGCACAGCGCTGGATGGCCAGGGAAATAATTTTCCGTGCCATCTGATCGGCGTTATCTTTCAGATTGGTTTCAATCTCTTTGATTTTCAGCGCGGCGTCGTGGCGGCAATCATCCTCGATGTTTTTGAGCAAATACTCTTTAGCGGCCTCCTGGGACAGCCCTGAAATTTTTTCCAGGACCTCCAACTGGCTTTTTTTAATGAGATTGACTTCCTCCTGCGTTGCGGCGACAGCCTGCTGTTTGCGGTGCAGTTCGTCCTCCTTGCGCTCAAAGGCGTCGATCTTTCGATCCAAGGATTCCTCTTTTTGCTGCAAACGGCGCTCTTGTTTCTGCAAATCCGCGCGTCGTTCTTTTAGTTCCTTGTCGTTTTCTGTGCGAGATTTATGGATCTCCTCCTTGGCTTCCAGCAGCATCTCACGCTTTTTGTTTTCGCCGCCGTGAATGGCCTCGTTGATAATGCGGGTCGCTTCTGCTTCAGCACTGCCGATTTCGCGCTCTGCGACTTTTTTGCGGTAGGCAGCGCCAACCAAAAAGAAGATTATGGCTCCAACAATAAAACCTACCGATGGCAGGACAATATATAACCAATCCATAATCTGCAACACACCTCCTTATCAAAAAATTTGGGTATGCTGAGAAAGAGCAAGGCCGCCATGCCACCCCCAAAAGGCGAAGCGGCCAAACAAATCCAGCTATTAGTATATCTGCAAATGTGGTGCTTGTCAAGGAATGACCGGTGAAAAAACCGAAAAATATGAAAAATATATACCAGCGCACACGAATGGAAATTCTCCGATTGACGAACGGGCAAAAACATGATATAATCGAATAGAATTGGAAAATGCGGGTATGGCGGAACTGGCAGACGTGCAGGATTTAGGTTCCTGTGAAGCGATTCGTGTGGGTTCAAGTCCCACTACCCGCACCACAGGGCGGGAATTTGAACCGTTGCACGGTATACTTCTTTGAGGGGTTG
>CAYVEB010000017.1:0-37505 GCA_964450645.1 uncultured Oscillospiraceae bacterium
AGGTGCGCTGCCTGTGCGGCCGCGCGAGCACGGCCGAACGGCACTCGCGCCTGCACGGGAACATACAAGAACAGAAAAATGAATTGCTTCTTGCAAACATAGATGGGTAAAACTTTTTGAGAAATTCCCCCGCCAGCAAGCCCAACACAGTGGGTTGCTGGCGGCAGCGACGAATCAGGTGCGCTGCCTGTGCGGCCGCGCGAGCACGGCCGCACGGCACTCGCGCCTGTATGAGGAGCTATCTGCCGCCGTAGCGCCGCGAGCGCTTGCCAAAGGCCGCGATGGCGCGGTTTAACTCTGCCTCGTCGAAATCCGGCCAGAGGACGTCGGTAAAATAATACTCCGCATAGGCCGACTGCCACAGCAAAAAGTTGGAGATCCGCAGTTCCCCGGAGGGACGGATGATCAAATCCGGGTCGGGGACGCCGGCGGAGTACATAAAATTTGAAAACTGCGCCTGATCCAGCTCCTCTGGAATGCACTGTCCGTCGACGCACGCGCGGGCGTAGCGGCGGGCAGCGCGGAGGATCTCGTCCCGGCCGCCGTAGTTCAGGCAGAAGTTGACCTGCACCCCGGCGTATCGCGCCGAGCGCTCCACGGCGATCCGGGCCTCCTCCTGCAGCTCCGGGGATAGCCGGGACAGATCGCCGAAGAAGCAAAAGCGCACCTGGTTCTTGTCCATGTCGGCGATGGCCTCGCGGAGGTAGCGCTCGAGCAGCTCCATGATGGCGGAGATTTCCTGGTCGGGGCGCTTCCAATTTTCCGTGGAAAAGGCGTAGACCGTTAAATATTTCAAGCCAATGGATTTGGCGTAGTTCGCGATTTTACGAAATGTTTCCGCCCCGGCGGCATGCCCGGCGGAACGGGGCAGACCCCTTTTTTTTGCCCAACGCCCGTTGCCGTCCATAATGATGGCGATATGCTCCGGCATGGGGCCGGTGGGCGCGGCGAATTTGCGCAAACGAAAGAGCTTCATCTGTACCTTCCTGAAATGGCCAATCGCCCAGGCGAACCGCCTTCGATCCGCCTGGGACAAAGGGCGCCGTTAAATTTCCATCAATTCCTTTTCTTTGGCCGCACAGGCCTCGTCGATCTTCTTGATATACTGATCGGTCAGCTTTTGCAAATCCTCTTCGGCGTTTTTTTGGTCGTCTTCCGTGATCGCGGAGGCTTTTTTCTGCTTTTTAATGTAGTCCATCGCGTCGCGGCGGATGTTGCGGACGGCAACTTTGCTGTCTTCACCGTATTTTTTTACCTGTTTGGTCAATTCGCGGCGGCGCTCCTCGGTCAGCTGGGGGAACACCAGGCGGATAACGCGGCCGTCGTTCTGCGGATGGATGCCGAGATCGGAGAGCTGAATGGCCCTTTCCAAGGCCTTGAGCAGCGACCCGTCCCAGGGCTGGATGACCAGAGTTCTGGCGTCCGGGGACGAGATGGTGGCCACCTGGCCGATAGGCGTGTCTGCCCCGTAGTAGGGCACGGTGATCCGGTCCAGCACCCGGGCGTTGGCGCGGCCAGCGCGGACGGCGCCGAAGTCCGCCTGCAGAACCTCTAGGGTCTTGTCCATTTTTCTGGTAAATTCTTGAAAGTCTACGTTCATGAAAAATCCTCCTTTACAAGTGTTCCGATCGTCTCGCCCATGACCGCGCGGTAGATGTTCTGCGGGTCTTTCAGGGCGAAGACGAGAATGGGCAGTTTATTGTCCATGGCCAGGGAGATCGCGGTAGTGTCCATCACGGCCAAGTGCCGCGTGATGGCCTCGTCATAGGTGACGGTGTCAAAGCGGACGGCGTTGGGGTCGGTGGACGGATCGGCGGAATAGACGCCGTCGATATTCTTGGCCAGGAGCAGGGCATCGGCGCCGATCTCCACAGCCCGCAGGGCCGCGCCGGTATCGGTGGAGAAGAACGGGTTGCCGGTTCCGCAGCCAAAGACCACCACGCGGCCTTTTTCCATATGACGGATGGCGCGGGAGCGGATATAGGGTTCCGCGATGCGGTTCATTTCAATGGCGGTCTGGACGCGAACGGGGACGTCGCGCTGCTCCAGCATGTCCGCGATGGCCAGGGCGTTGATCACGGTGGCCAGCATCCCCATATGGTCGGCGCGGGTGCGCTCCATGCGGTTGCCGCCGTCTTTGAGACCGCGCCAGAAATTGCCGCCGCCCACCACGATGCCAACCTGGACGCCGGCCTGGACGCACTGTTTTACCACGTCGCAGACGTTGCCGATGACGTCAAAATCCAGGCCGCGGTGGGCTTCCCCAGCAAGCGCCTCGCCGCTTAGCTTGAGCAGCACGCGCTTATATTTGGGCTGGTTCATTGGGAAACACTCCTTTGCTCATTTCTAGAACCTATTCTATAATATTTCTTGCCAATTGACAACAGATTTTTCAGGAATTGGCAAATTTGTTTATGGAAAATTCACATTTCAGGAGAAAAAAGGGCGGCTGCATACCGAACTCTGGTACCCAGCCGCCCAAAAAGTTGACCGCGTTAGATCTTGTGCGGGCGCGCATCCGCCAATTTGGCCGAAATACGGCGCACAGCCTCTGATAAAGAGCAATCGAGGAATTGCATAGGTCGTCCAAGGTGTTGGTGAAAACGGGCATATTTTTCCGCAAACGCTGCACGGTGCTTCCGCTGATCCGAAATTCCGCCCGCAGCGTATAGGTTGAAAGGCCCTTCTTCCATGTCCCCCAAAGCGGATCACAAACAAACATAAAGCCCCTCCAAAATATCCTGCATATTATCATTATGTTCGATATCATGGGCATAGAATATGCTTTAATATCGGGCAGATTGCTCTGGCATAAGAAACTGTGAACAAAATAGGCCGCCGAAATCTTTTGGCAGCCTATTTTATGAACCGCACGATTTCATTTGGCGTGCAATTGATGATTGCGCAAAGCCGCTGCAAGGTCAGCATGGTAATATTCTTGTTCTTTTTCAAAGAATCCAGCGTTTTGTTATCGATGCCCGATTGCAGCAATTGATACTGCGAGACGCCGCGCTTGCGCATGGTTTCCCATAAAGGACTGTAGTCTATGATCGCAACCACCTCGCTCACCAGGTTATAAGAAAATTATAAAAGAAATATTTAAATAAAATATTGTGAATATAATCACAATATCGTATACTGAAGCCGAGGTGTGCGATTATGACGATCGTATTCAGCGGTCACCGGGAGGTATATCAGCCTGGTATCGCGGCGCAATTAGAGGCGGAAATTGAAAAGCTGTTACAAGCGGACAGTGCGTTTTTGTTTCTGACCGGCGGTATGGGCCAGTTCGACGGCTTGGGGGCCAGCGCGGTTCGGGCGGCGAAACACCGTCACCCGGAAAAGCGGATCACGCTGGCGCTGGTGCTGCCGTATTGGTCAAACCGGCTGAACACGGACAAGGAATACTATCAGCAACGCTTTGACCAGATTATGATTCCGGAAGAATTTGCCGCCGCGTATTACAAAGCGGCGATACCGCTCCGGAACCGTTGGATGGTGGATCAGGCCGATATCGTGATCGCCTACATCCGCCGAGACTTTGGCGGCGCTCTGGCTACAGTGAAGTATGCCCAAAAGCGGGGCAAAAGGATCATCAACCTGGCGGAAAAAAAATAAAAAGACAGCGAGGAACGGTTTTCCGCGCTGTCTTTTGCCGGTATAGAGTTGTAGCGCCAGGTCGGCTGTTCAAAAAATTTTTTCCCCCCAAGCCTTTTATGGCTCGACAACACGGATGTGTACCTCATCCAGCTGCTTTTGCTCCACCGCGCTCGGCGCGCCCATCATCAGATCCTGGGCGTTTTTGTTCATGGGGAACGGGATGATCTCGCGGATCGACTCCTCCCCCGCCAGCAGCATGACCATCCTGTCCACGCCCGGGGCGATGCCCGCGTGGGGCGGCGCGCCGTAGCAGAAGGCGTCATACATCGCCGGGAATTTCCGCTTGACGTCCTCCTCGCCCAGGCGCACCAGCTCGAACGCCTTGACCATGATCTCCGGGTCGTGGTTGCGCACCGCGCCGGAGGACAGTTCCACGCCGTTGCACACCAGATCATACTGGTACGCCGTGATACTCAGCGGGTCGATCTCACCGCGCTCGGCCCGCTCCAAAATCTCCAGTCCGCCGTTGGGCATGGAGAACGGATTGTGGCAGAACTCCAATTCGCCGGACTCCTCGCCGATCTCGTACATGGGGAAGTCGACGATCCAGCAAAATTCATACCGCTCCGCGTCCATATGGCCCGGCGCCGCCGCGCCGAGCAGACGCCGCAGCACGCCCGCGGTCTTCTGCGCGGCCAGCTTCTTTCCTGCCGTCACGCCCACGAAGCAGCCAGGGGTCAGACCCAGGGCCCCGACGAGCGCGTCCTTGCGGTCTTGCAAGAACTTGGCGATCCCGCCGGACAGCTGCCCGGACTGGTCAACCTTGAACCACATGGGTTTGCCGCCCGTCTGTACCTCCACATCGGCGCACAGCTTGTCCACCGCCTTGCGGGGCAGATTGCAGTCCGACGCAACCACCGCCTTAACCGTGTTGCCCGGAGCAAACGGCGCAAAGTCAATGCCCTGCACCAAGCCGGTCATATCCTGCAGCTCCAGGTCGATGCGCAGGTCGGGCTTGTCCGAACCGTAGCGGTCCATGGCCTCCAGATACCCGATGCGGCGGAACGGCGGCTTGGAGGCGACGTGATAGCGCCCGTATTGGGCGAAAATCGGCGGCAGGACGTCCTCTAAAATTGCAAACACGTCGTCCTGACCGGCAAAGGCCATTTCCATATCCAGCTGGTAGAACTCGCAGGGCGAACGGTCGGCACGGGGGTCTTCGTCGCGGAAGCAGGGGGCGATCTGGAAGTAGCGGTCGAAACCGGCGGCCATCAGCAGCTGCTTGAACTGCTGCGGCGCCTGCGGCAGCGCGTAGAACTTGCCCGGGTGCTTGCGCGCCGGCACCAGATAGTCCCGCGCGCCCTCAGGGGAGGACGCGGTCAGAATAGGCGTGGTGATCTCCAGAAAACCGCGGTCGGTCATGGCCTTGCGCAGCGCGGCGACCACGTTGCAGCGCAGGACGATGTTTTTCTTCACCGCCGGGTTGCGCAGATCCAGGTAGCGGTATTTCAACCGGGCGGTCTCGTCGGCCTCCCGGGAACGGTTGATCTCAAACGGCAGCTCGTTGTAGCGGCAGCGGCCCAGCACCTGGATGGACGTGGGCACCACTTCCACGTCGCCGGTGGCCTGCCTGGGATTTTTGGAGGCCCGCTCGCGGACGACGCCCGAAACGCAGATGGTGGATTCCTTGTTCAAGGGCTTGATGATGTTCATCATTTCCTCCGTCTCAATGACCAGCTGGGTCGTACCGTAGAAGTCCCGCAGGACGACGAACGCAAAATGATTGCCCACCACCCGGACGTTTTCCATCCAGCCAACCAGCTGCACCGGCTGCCCTACATGGCTCAAATTTAGTTCATTACAGGTATGGGTACGGGATTGAAACATAACATTTCCTCTCTTTTCTATCGGATTTCGGCAAACCGAAGCTCGTCAAGATGGGTTCGATTGAACGCTTTGCGAATCATTCCCGGACGACGAAGCCGTTGTTCTTTTCGGCAATGCCGGACAGGATAAACGCGATGGCCTGCTCCGGCGTAAGCGCCTGCTGCTGGCCGGTGGACAGATCCTTGACCGAGCACTGACCGGCCGCGATTTCGTCGTCGCCCAGGAACACCACATAGGGGATGGCCAGCTTGTCGGCATACTGAATCTTCGCCTTGAACTTCTTCGGCTCACTGTACAACAGTACCCGCACGCCGGCCTGGCGCATCTGGGTCGCCAGGGCGATGGGCTTGGTCAGATCCTGGCACATGGGCAAAAGCAGCACGTCGGCCGGCGCCGTGGGCAGATCCGGGTTGAGCAGATTCTGCTCGCCCAGAACGTAAAACAGCCGGGTCAGGCCGATGGAGATGCCCACGCCGGGGAGCTTGCGGTCGGTGTAATATTCGGCCAGGTTGTCATATCGGCCGCCGGAGCAGACCGAGCCGATCTGCGGATAATCGGGGAGGATCGTCTCGTAGACGGTGCCGGTGTAGTAGTCCAGGCCGCGGGCGATGGTCAGATCCACCGCGAAGTGGTCCCGCGGGACGCCGAAAGCATCCAGATAACGCGCAACGGTCGTCAGCTCGTCCAGGCCCTGGTCAAAGGTCTCGTTCTGGCCGCGATAGGCCTCCAGCGCCGCTAGGACGGCCTCGCTTTCTCCGCGGATCGCCATAAATTTCAAAATTTCTCCGGCCTGCGCATCGGTCAGGCCGACGTCGCCGCACAAAATCGCCCGCACCTTTTCCGGGCCGATCTTGTCCAGCTTATCCACCGTGCGCATAATCTCGGCAGACTTTTCGCCCAGACCCTGCATGGCGTAGAAACCGTTGAGCACCTTGCGGTTGTTGACCCGGATGACAAAGCGCGTCAGGCCCAGAGCGCGGAAGGTCTGGTGGATGATGGCGGGAATCTCCGCCTCGTTGATGATGTCCAGCTTCCCATCGCCGATGATGTCGATATCCGCCTGGTAGAACTCCCGGAAGCGGCCGCGCTGGGCGCGCTCACCCCGGTAGACCTTGCCGATTTGATACCGGCGGAAGGGGAAGGTCAACTCCCCGGCGTGCAGCGCAACGTACTTTGCCAGCGGCACCGTCAGGTCAAACCGCAGGGCCAGGTCGCTGTCGCCCTTTTGAAAGCGGTAAATTTGTTTCTCCGTCTCGCCGCCGCCCTTGGCCAGCAACACCTCCGCCGCCTCGATGGCGGGCGTGTCCAGCGGCGCAAAACCGTACAGCGCGTAAGTCTGCCGCAGCGCCTGCATCATGCGTTCCATCTGCATCTGCGGGCCGGGCAGCAGTTCCATAAAACCGGACAGTGTCCGTGGTTTAATTTTCGCCATAGTGTCGTCCCTTCGTGTCTATAAAATTGCATCCAGCTGGATGGGATCAAACCGGCCGTAGCCCCACCACTGGGGCGGCATCGCCAGGTCGGATGGCCGCTCTTCCAGCCGGAGCACAGGCGCGCCCTCAACCCGGTCGGCCACGCTCTGGCCGCCGTGGCTGTCCATCTCCACCGCGACCAGGTCGAAGAGGTATCCGCCCGGCGCCATGTGCGCCGTGCTAAGCTGGAGCTGCAAAGTCACCCGTTGGCCCTCGGCCACCGAAATCGGGTGTTCCAGGGCCATTGAGCCGACCGGCGTGTGGTCCGCCGCCAGAACGCGGAACCGCAGATCAAACCGCTCCATACTCTCGTTGACTTGAAAACACAATCGCATGGGGACTCGATCCCCGGCGCACAACGGGCGCGCCGGATCCTGCAGTAGCTCCAGCCGCAGCAGCCGCACCTTGCCGCTGCTGCGGCCAGGCCGGGGCATGGAGGCGAGGTCGTAGTCCGCCCGGGCCTTTTCGCGGCTGTCAGCGTAGATGCCGATGGCCGTCTCCACGTCGCCGTCGTAGACCAGCTTTCCATGGTCTAGCACCACGCACCGGCCGCACAGCTGGCGCACCGTACTCATATTGTGGCTGACGTATAAAATCGTCTTGGTCTGGGCGGCCTGCAGCATCTTGTCCATACATTTTTGGCGGAACCGCAGATCCCCCACTGCCAAAACCTCGTCCATAATCATAATTTCGCTGTCCAGATGGGACGCCACCGAAAACGCCAGTTTCACATACATCCCGGACGAGTAGCGCTTGACCGGCGTGTCAATAAACGGCTCCATCTCCGCGAACGCGACGATTTCATCAAATTTTCGCGCGATTTCCGCCCGGCTCATGCCCAAAATCGCGCCGTTCATAAAAATATTTTCCCGTCCGGTCAGCTCCCGGTGGAAACCGGTGCCGACCTCCAGCATGGAGGTCACGCGGCCGCGGTAGGAAATTCTCCCCTTCGTCGGCGCAGTCACCCGGGACAAAAGCTTTAAAAGCGTGGATTTCCCCGCGCCGTTATGGCCGATCAGACCCAGCGCCTCGCCCTTTTGGACGCGGAAGGATACATCGTCCAGCGCCAAAAAGCGCGGGTTGCCGGAGGCCGCCTGCCCGATGATCGCGTTGGGATCCTCCCGGCCCCTTGCCCGCGCCCACCAGGACTGCAAATCGCCCCGGAGGGTCCCGCCGCCGATGGCGCCCAGGCGGTATTCCTTGGACACATGCTCCACTTGAATTGCCGTGTTGTTCATTCCTCACACCGTATCCATAAACGTCTTTTCCACCCGGCTGAACAGCATCAGCCCCACCAGCAAAATCACCAGCGTGAAGCCCCAGCTGGCCAGGTAGTGGGGCGCCGAGACCGTGCCGATCCCCAAAAACGCCCGCCGGAAGCACTGGATCACCGGCGTCATCGGGTTGAGCAGGTACAGCGCCATGTATTTTTCCGGGATGATCGCGATGTCGTAGGCCACCGGCGTGGCGTACATCCACAGCTGCACCCCGAACGACACCAGCATATTCAGATCCCGGTACTTGGTGGTCAGCGCGGAGACGATGATGCCCACGCCCAGGCTCAAAAGCGCCATGTGTACCAGCAGCACCGGCAGCAGCAGCACCCCGGCGTTCGGCCGGACGGCGCCCTGATACCAATAATAGGCCCAAAAACCTAAAAACATCAAAAATTGAATGCCAAAGGAAATTAAATTCGTCAGCACGGTGGCGATGGGCATCACCACCCGCGGGAAATAGACCTTGCCAAAGATCATGGCGTTGCCGGTGAACGTGTGGGAAGTCTGCGTCAGGCAGGCGGAGAAATATCCCCACATCACCGTGCCGCTCAAATAGAACAAAAATTTTGGCACGCCGGCGGCGGACAGCCCGGCAAGATTGCCGAAGATCACCGTGAAGATCGCCGTCGTCATCAAAGGCTGGAGCAGCGCCCAGACAGGCCCGAGGACCGTCTGCTTATAGCGCGCAACAAAGTTACGCCGCACGAACAGCAAAATCAGATCCCGGTAGTGCCAGACGTCCCGCAGATGAATGTCAAACCACCCGTTCTTGGGTTCAATCACCGTTAATTTTTCTTCCAAGCCTTCACCTACTCATAAAAACCGCATTCCGCGCGCGGCGCTCTCCCGCCCCGCGCGGATCTGTCCTTCGCCGCCCAAGCGTCCAGTTTTCCGCCCCGGCGGATATGCGAACTCCCGCCCCGAATCCACGCGGGACGAGAGTAAACTTTTTCAGCCAATGCCGCGCTTGTGCCGCACCATTTCGCGCCAGTCCAGATCGCCCCGCTGCAGGCCCAGAATCATCATTTCCGCCGAGGCAAGGTTGGTGGCCACGGGGACGTTGTGCTTGTCGCACTGGCGCAGGGTTTCCATAATCTGCTGCTCGGAATAGGGCAGCAGGTTGTTGGGATCCGGGAACATAAACACAAGATCAATCTCATCGTAGGCAATGCGGGCGTCCACCTGCTGGTGCCCGCCCTGGTTGTGGGCGAGGAACAGCGTAATGGGCAGGCCGGTCGCTTCCGCGACCAAGCGGCCTGTGGTCGCCGTGGCATAAATCGTGTGCCGCGCCAGAATACTTTTATATGCGGTGCAGAATTGAACCATCAATTCCTTTTTCTTATCATGTGCAAGCAGCGCAATATTCATGTCCTCACTCCTCTTAGCGTAGCTTCATCAAGGGTGTGCGCTTGCCGCAGAGCCTGCGCGCAATATGCAGGCAGGCGATGCTGGCGCCCTTGCTGGTTTTCAAAATTAAAGCCGTGTTCCCGGCGGCGGCCAGAACCACATTGGGATCCTCCGGGACCAGGCCGAGCAGCCCAAGCCCCACACCGTCCATCATGTCGTCTACCGTCAGCTCCATTCGGGAAAACATCTTCGGCGTCACCCGGTTGACGATCAGTGCGGCCTCCTTGCCGCCGGGCAGCAGATCCACCGCCCTGGACGCATCGCGCAGGGAGGCCGGATCCGGCGTGGACACCATCAAAATCCGGTCGGCAAACGCTGTGGCCAGGCGAAAGCCCGCGCCGATCCCTGCCGCCGCGTCGATCAGGCACCAGTCAAATTCCTGCCGAACCTGCTCCAGCAGCGCTGCAAAGCGCGCCGGGTCGATCTCCTCCGGCCGCTCCCGGATGGGCGCGGTGAGCAGGCGCAGGTTGGCAATGGCGGAATGTGCCGCCGCGTCCTGGAGGGAATACTGCCCGTCAAACAGCTCGGTGAAAGCCAGGGCCGGAACCTCGGCCATTCCCAGCGCAATGTCCAGGTTGCGCAAGCCGACGTCTGCGTCAATGCACAGCACCTTTTGCCCTTCCGCGGCCAGACAGCTGGCCACACCGGCGCACAGAGAAGTCTTCCCCGTTCCGCCTTTGCCGGAAACCACAGCCGCAACCTGACCCACGAACAGCCCCCCAAATCAAACCAAAATTGTTTTTTTCCGCTATTATACAGTCTACCATATTTTGTTCCGAATTTCAATCACTTCCTTGTGATTTTTGCCATAAATTTTCTTGACAAATTGCAATGTATGTGTTATATTAGAAAACAGAAATAAGAATCGTTATTATTTTGGGGGGCGTCATGAATCAGGCAAAAAAACGCAGCCGCAAACGTGACGCAATTCTCGCCTGTTTGCAGCAGTCTCAGGATCATCCTACCGCCGAGGGAATCTATCGTCGGCTGAAGGTCGACATTCCGGATCTGTCTTTGGGGACGGTCTATCGCAATTTAACCGTTTTCCGCAAGGAGGGCACGATTGTCTCGCTGGGCACGGTGGGCGGCCTGGAGCGTTTTGATTGCAATACCGCGCCCCACGCGCATTTTATCTGCCGCTGCTGCCACGCGATTGTGGACGTGCCCCAGCCGTCCATGTCGGCGGAGGCGCTGGAGCAGGCGGCGCGGATCGTCGGTGGCAGCGTGGAGACGTGTACGGTCACCTTTACGGGCCTGTGCAAAGCGTGTCAATCGCACGCGGATGAGAAAAAGGTTTGATGTTTTTCGCGCCGGCTAGGCGTGGGGTATTATAAAATGTCTGTTACACTCCGCGAGTGTATCATATTAAAAATTTATGGAGGAATTACCGATGAAGAAATTTGTATGTACGGTCTGCGGTTATATCTATGAGGGCGAAACGCCCCCGGCGGAATGCCCCGTGTGCCACGTTCCCGGCTCCAAGTTCAAGGAGGTAGAGGGGGAGATGAAACTGGCCGCCGAGCATGAATTTGGCGTCTATGAAGCCACCGTCACCAACAACGACAATGTCAGCGCCGAAGACAAGGCCTATATCCTCGAGCAGCTGAAGGCCAACTTCAACGGCGAGTGCGGCGAAGTGGGCATGTATCTGTGCATGGCGCGCGTAGCCGCCCGCGAAGGCTATCCGGAGATCGCCCTGTACTGGGAAAAGGCTGCCTATGAGGAAGCCGAGCACGCGGCGAAGTTTGCCGAGCTTCTGGGCAGCACACTGGAGCCCAACATGAAGGCCAGCACCAAGGAGAACTTGAAATGGAGAGTCGACTGCGAATTTGGCGCCACCAAGGGCAAGTTCGATCTGGCCGCCTGCGCGAAGAAGAACGGCCTGGACGCCATTCACGACACCGTCCACGAAATGGCGCGCGACGAAGCCCGGCATGGCCGCGCGCTCAAGGGTCTGCTGGAGCGGTATTTTAAATAATAAGGAAACCTCTGAACAGATCGCGGCTTGCGCCTTGACGCGCGTCTTGCTTGCATCTTTACCGCCATATTTTGCAAAATCTTTTTGCAACAACGGCTTGTGTCATCGCGCGCAAAGCGCGCTTGCCAACCGCCGTGTTGCCGCCGCTCCTTTTGTTTCGCTGCTTCCGCCGCAGGCGGCGCTCGGCAGCGTCCTCTTGCGGAGCCACAAAGGATTCGCCGCGGCTTTTGTTTTTGTCTGAGGCTTTTGTTTTTGTCTGACGAAAAATTTGCCGACGCAAGCTGCGCGCCGGATTGATTCAGAGTTTCCCAATCGAAACAGTCTTTTAGGAAGGAGCGGAGTTTTCCGCTCCTTCCTTCAGTTTGTCAAAAAACATATCGATTGCAGCAAATGCCCGTCCATGATGGCAAGTAACCTTTCAACAATCTCCTTGTAATACACTGAAAATTTGCTATCCCGATGGAAGCAATCCTTTAAATCGACATCATATCAGATGCGTCTATCGTCAATATAAGCAGATATTTTTTCTTGTATTCGTCGTGAAATTCGTATTTGCAAATTTTAAGGTTTTCCAGAAAATTTTTCTCTTTCAGACTTTTATATGAATCTTCAACATCAATTTCTTCGCGTAGCGCTACCTTGATATCACAGACCAATTCCTCGCTCCACGATGTTAAGTCTTGTTGAAAACCGGTCTCCTCGACGACATATACGGAACAGCTTTTACCTGAATAAATCTTTAATAAATCTTTTCAAACACATTTGGGTAACATTCCTGTACAACGGGAATCCCGTTTTCATCTTCTGAAATCTTAAAATCGAAGCCATCGTGTCTCGCACCAAATAAAAGTCCCGTTATCATGTTTCTTGTTGCATAAACATACGCTTTTTTATGTGTGGACGTATCAGGACGCAATACTTTTAAACCCGCACTTGGCAGTACATGGCAAAGCATGGCACAATTAACTGCCTTTTTATTGCAATCGTTCAATCAACTATTCTATCTGGATCTCGGATTGAGCGCACTTATCTGCCATCGGCAGAGCCGGCGGTGATACTGGCTGGCAGCGGTCGTGCGCGCCCAAGCGGGGATGCGCCGGGCAGACTTCTTTTTGATGATAGCACCGGATCGAAAAATTGTCAAGGGAACGGCTTGGTCTTGTCTGCGGCGCCCTTGACAGCTTTTCGGTCTGGCGCTTTCGGGCGGCTTAAGACGTCCTTTGTTCAAAATGTCATTGATATCTTTGCAAAGCTGGAAAACGGACTTATGACAGCGAACTTGCGGATTGTGCTGAATTTCTGCTTTCGCCTTGACAAAGTCGGCGCTTTCCGTTATACTGAATATAATGGCATGCGCCGGAGTCTTTGGGGCAAAAAACAGAAAGGAGCGTTTCCTATGAAGATTCGTATCAACAAGGATATCGTGGAGTTTACGCCCGAGCACGCGGCCGAGGCGGCCGAGTTGGAAGCGCTGTGGATTAAGATGGGTAACTGTGTCGGCCAGACCAAGCGGCTTGAGCCGATGGGTGTGTACATCCCCTCGCAGAACAAGACCGCCACCTTTCACATTGAAGGGCTGAGCAAGGAGGAGGCCGATGCCATTCCCGTTGTCCGCGCGCCGTATGATACCGACGTCTACTGCGTCATCTGCAATAAGACGCAGCATGTCAAGACCGGCGAGCCGATTCCGTTCTGTTGCGGTCGGCTGATGGAAATTCTAGACTGATTTGGGAAAGGAGCTATAAAATGAGATACGTCTGCAACGTCTGCGGCTGGGTCTACGACGAAGAAGAGCAGGGCACCAAGTGGGAAGACCTCCCCGAGGACTTCACCTGCAAGCTGTGCGGTGTTGGCAAGGACCAGTTTTCGCCGGAGGAATAAAACAGTTTTATAGCCAAAAGGGGCCTGTCGCGATGGGGATTTTGTTCTGCGGCAGGCGCTTTTTCGCTCTGGGCAGAAAGAACCGGCAACTATTTCTTGCAGTTTTGGGAAGCCTGTCGTTGGGTACTATTGGCGCCGGAGTTGTACGTAAAGTTCCGCATAGTACTACTTTGGCATTACGCCGCGCCAGTTTTTGATGATTTGTCCCCAAATCCAGAGTTGATACAAAATTGGATACCTCACGCAGCTGGATGGCGTCCCGCAGGGTGATTGATGGCCAGGGGGCTGTTTCATTTCCATGAGAATTTGAATGTGTGCAGTCCCGTAGGGAGGAATACCCACAGCGCCATGGGAAAAAACTTCAGGCAAGACAAGATTCCATGGCGGAACAGATGAAAAGGATCACCGTTGCCGCTGTTTGCGTTCGCGGGAAGGTGCGGGAATCAGGGGATGAGAAAATCCCGTCACTTTTTAAAAAGGACTTGTATATGCGTGATATTTATTCCACAGAAGAATCCATGTCTGCGTTATCGCCTGCCGTGACGGGGTAAAAAGGAGCATAGAACATGAATCATGATGAGCAGCGCGTGTATTTAATAAAAGAATTACTGAAAGAAGATGATCGCTATCAGCATATTGGGATTCCTGACGATAAACACGAGCAGAGAGACTTGCTTCGCAGCTTGATGAATGTGCGTATGCCCCGCCCTATCAGCCAAGCGTTTTTGAAAGTTCAAGATGAATACCTGAGCGCGGAACGGGACAATGCGGGAATTGTTGACGGTGATCAACTTCCGGCGCTACGCAGTGACAACCGGCTCGTTTTGTGGCAAGGCGACATCACGACTCTAAAAGTAGACGCGATTGTCAATGCGGCAAACAGCGCATTGCGGGGCTGTTTCCACCCGCTCCATTCCTGTATCGACAACATCATACACACAAAGAGCGGGATTCAGCTGCGCCTTTTGTGCGATGACATCATGAACCGGCAAGGCCATGAAGAACCCACAGGCGGGGCAAAAATCACTCCGGCATTTAATCTTCCGAGCAAATATATCCTGCATACTGTGGGGCCAATCATAAGCCACCATGTATCAAAGAGGGACTGCGAGCTGCTTGCCTCCTGTTACCGCTCCTGTCTGAGCTTAGCGGCTGCAAACGGCTGCCAGAGCATCGCGTTGTGTTGCATATCCACGGGAGAATTTCATTTTCCAAATGAGAAAGCCGCAAAGATCGCTGTGGCCGCTGTAAAAAAGTTTTTGCAGGAAGACACAAGAATCGAGCGGGTAATTTTCAATGTGTTTCAGAATGAGGATTTGCAAATTTATCGCAGGCTCTTGGGGGAAAACCAATGTTCGATCATGTAAAACAACAAACAGCGCAAATCAGGAAACTTTCCAATGCCATACGAGAGGCTGACGCCGTCGTGATCGGCGCGGGGGCGGGGTTATCCACCTCGGCGGGCTTTGTCTATACCGGGGAACGGTTCCAGCAATACTTTTCCGACTTTGCCGCCAAATATGGCTTCCGGGATATGTACTCCGGCGGGTTCTATCCATACTCCGCGCCGGAAGAGCATTGGGCGTACTGGAGCCGGTATATCTTCATCAACCGCTATATGGACCCGCCGGGGCCGGTCTATGACAATCTTCTGCGGCTTGTGGAGAATAAAGATTATTTTGTCGTCACCACGAATGTGGATCACTGTTTTCAGAAAGCGGGTTTTGAGAAAAAGCGGCTGTTCTATACGCAGGGTGACTATGGACTGTTTCAATGTTCAGAGCCTTGCTGTCAAGAGACTTTTGATAATGAGGCCTTGATCCGCCGGATGATAGAACGGCAAAAGGATATGCGCATCCCCTCCGAGTTGCTGCCTGTCTGTCCCCACTGCGGAAAGCCAATGACCATGAATCTCCGCTCCGATGACAAATTCGTGGAGGACGAAGGGTGGCACCGAGCCGCGGAGCGATATGAAACCTTTCTGCGGACAAGAAAAGGCCAGCGTGTTTTATTTCTGGAGCTTGGCGTCGGCTACAACACCCCGGTCATCATCAAATATCCATTTTGGCGGATGACAGCACAAAATCCCAAAGCTACTTATGCCTGCTTAAACGATGGCGAGGCCGTCTGTCCTAAAGAAATTGCCAAGCAGTCCATTTGTGTTGACAGTGATATCGGTGCTGTCTTACATGAACTGCTAAGATAAAACTATATTTTCTCTCGACTTAAAGCCGTTTATTCTGTTGAGGAGTAAACGGCTTTTTTGTTCTCATACATAGCCGTCGCGTCGCCGCAAACTGCGCAGCATTCGCTGCGGCTCCTTTTCCAGAAATGGCAAAGCTCCTCGGCAAGGGCAGGTTTGCAGTCGGCTCTCTTACCTGCAAGCCGCAGGGCGAACCGACATTTGTGCCGATCACGGGCAAGCGTCCGGTGATGCATGCGACAGCAGAAGATTTCAAAAAAATGAAGCAGGACAATCCTAAGCAGACCGTTCCGGGCGCGGTAACGGGAGAATCGTATTCGATTTCCATCCGGACAAAGAAACCTGCTTGTCCTGCAGCAGATATTTTATGCCAAGTATTTGACCGCTTACCTGTTTAGCACGACGTCTTCCTTCGGCCGGACGGATTATTCGGCGGTGCCGCCGGACGTCACAGGCCCGACCATCGCCGTTTACGCCTACGCCCGCGAGGCGTCGGTGTATGTTTCGGGCATCATGCTCACCAAGGGCGAAAACGGTTCACAAATGGACGCCGCCGAACAAGATTTACACCGAGGAGATTAAGACCGACCGCCGGGCATCGAGGTATCCAGCACGAAATCCTCCGAGTGGACGGTCGTCACAAACACGGAGTTTTCCGGCTATTATAGTCTTCCCACAGGCTGATTTTCTTGCTGATTCGATTGCAGATGCTGCCGGAGAATGTCGATCGCCTCCAGGTAGCCGGCGAAATGTTTGCCGGTGACGGTTGCGATGCAGGCCGGCGAGATATAGGAGTGACGCCGGAACGGCTCGCGGGTTTGAATGTCGGACAGATGGACCTCCACTGTGGGGATACGGACGGCCTTGAGCGCGTCTAAGATGGCAACGCTGGTGTGGGTGTAGGCGGCGGGATTGAGAATTAGACCGTCGTAAACGCCGTATGCCGCCTGAATCTTGTCCACCAGGCACCCTTCGTGGTTAGACTGGTAGAAGTCCACTTGGATGTTCCCCGGCGCGCAGTAGGCGCGCACCATGGCCTCCAGATCCGCAAGGGTCCGCGCACCATAGATATCCGGCTCCCGCAGGCCCAGAAGGTTCAGATTGGGGCCGTTGAGAATCAGCAGCTTCATAGACAATAATCCTCCTGAATCATGCAAGCGGTGGCTTTGGAATCGGCGTTATAATAGGTACGATCGCTCCAGGCGGTATACAGCGGCATCCGGGCGCGCAGCAGCGCGTCCACGCCGTCGCGCTGAGAGACGGGACGTCCCTCGGTGTTCTGCAGGCGGTCGCGGTCACAGTCCAAAAACAAAACGACGCCGTTTTGCCGCAGCAAATCGAGGTTCTCCGGCCGCACCACCACGCCGCCGCCGGTGGCGACGATCTGGCCGCTTTCTTTGCAGACCTCCGCGAGGATCCGCGTTTCCACGGTACGAAACGCGGGTTCACCGAATTTTGTAAAATAAGCGGGAATGTCCATGCCGGTCGCCTGGACGATGCGCTGGTCGATGTCGGTGACAGGCCTGCCCGTGCGCGCGCCCAGTTCCCGCGCCACGGTGGTCTTGCCGCAGCCGGGCATTCCAATGAGAAAGATATTGCGGGTCTTCCCGGCGATGGCGCGCAGAACGGCTTTTCGCTTGCTTGGTTCCACGGGCGATTTGAGAAAGCGCTCGCTGGCGCATGCGGCCTGGCAGACCAACATGGGCAGCCCGTTCCGCGCGGGGATGCCCAGGCGTTGGGCCTGCAGCAGCAGGGCGGTTTTCGCCGGATTGTAGATCAGATCGAGTACTAACTGGCAATGGGGAAGTCTGCGCAGATCCAGGGGCGAGGAACCGTTGTCCGGATACATGCCCACCGGCGTGGCGTTGACGAGCAGCGCGCAATCGGCGTGGTGGTCGAGATTTTCATAGTTGTCCGCGCCACGGCGCGAGATGACGACGGGACGAATCCCCCTGTCCCGCAGCACCGCGCAGACCGTCTTTGACGCGCCGCCGCTCCCCAGCACCAGCGCCTTTTCCCCGGAGAGGGCGGCGCCGTCTTCGCCCAAAAGATCGGCAAAGCCGTCGTAATCCGTGTTGTCGCCCAGCCAGCCGCCGTCCTCTAAACGGACGAGCGTATTGACGCTGCCGATCGCCGCGGCGCTTGGGGTCAGACGGCTGCAAAAGGGGATAACCGCCTGCTTATAGGGAATTGTGACGTTAAGACCGTCGCAGGACGTGGTTTTAAGAAAGTCCTCCAACGCATCCGGGCTCAGCGGAAAGAGCCGATAGGCGTCGTTGCCGAGCATTTGGTGGATGGCGGGCGAAAAACTGTGGGCCAGAGGTTGGCCGATCAGACCAAACTCACCCATGGTCATCCTCCCGCGGCGCTTGGGAGAGAAGCCGGGATTGCGAGGCCCGGCTCAGCTCAAACAGGAGGGAGAACAGCGCCCGCGCCGCCTGCGCCAGCTCCGGCCCTGCCTGTTCGGTCAACCGCGCCAGCTTCTCCTGTTCGCGCTGGGGATCGTATATGGGCAGATGCCGCGCCCGTTTCACCTGGGCGACCTGCTCTATGGTTTCCATCCGGCGCGCCAGCAGCGCCAAGAACTGGCTGTCGATGTCGTCTAAGACGAGACGCAATTCTTGCAGTTCCATAGTGACACCTTACTTTTTATAATTTTCCGCCTGCCATAGGTCGCAGATTGCCAGCGCGGCGGCGGCCTCCACGCAGGGGACGGCGCGCGGGACAATGCAGGGGTCGTGGCGGCCCTGGATGCGCAGAACCTCCCGCTCACCGGTGGACAGGCGCACGGTTTGCTGCGGACGGGCAATCGAGGGCGTCGGCTTGACCGCCACATGGAACAGCACCGGCATCCCGGTGCTGATGCCGCCCAGAATTCCGCCGTGGCGGTTGGTTTCGGTGACGACCGCGTCCCCGCGCTTTCGAAACGCGTCGTTGTTTTCGCTACCCCGCAGGGTCGCGGCCGCGAAGCCGTTGCCAAATTCGATTCCCTTGACGGCGGGGATGGCAAAAATCGCGGCGGAAATGCGGTTTTCCAGCCCGCCAAACATTGGGTCGCCCAAGCCAGCGGGCAGACCGGTTACGGCGCACTCAATTATGCCGCCGACGGAATCCCCGTCGGCCTTTGCCGATAAAATTGCTTCGGACATCGCGCGCGCCTTCGAGGACTCCAGCACGGGCAAGGGATTGCGCAAAACTGTGGCGAAATCGGCCGTGTTGACGGCGACCGGGTCAAAGGGCCGGTCGAAGACGTTGGCAATCTGGGCGATATGCGCGCCGATGTGGACGCCCTTCGCCTGCAGAATTTGCAGGCAGATCCCGCCGGCAATGCACAGGGGCAGCGTCAGGCGGCCGGAGAAATGCCCGCCGCCGCAGACGTCCTGCGCGCCGTGGAACTTTGCCTGGGCAGGAAAGTCCGCGTGACCGGGACGCGGCAGATCCGCGAAAGGGAAATACTCGCCAGGGCGCGCGTCGGTATTATGCACGATGGCACACAGCGGCGCGCCGCACAGCCGCCCGTTCACCAGGCCGGATAAAAAGACCGGTACGTCGGCCTCCTGCCGGGCGGAGGACAGCGGCCCGCCCGGCGCGCGGCGGCGCAAAAAGGCGCGCAAAGCGTCCTCGTCGACGGGGAATCCGGCGGGCAGACCGTCAATCACCACGCCGACGGCGGGCGCGTGGGATTGGCCAAATATGGAGACACGGATGTAATTGCCAAAAACAGAGCCCATAAGCGCCCTCCCTTAATCATCAATTATGATGCCGCCTAACGCGGCAAAATCGTGGAAGAAACTGGGATAGGATTTCCGAACGGCCTCCGCGCCCCGAAGGGTGACCGGCCGCGTACAAAGAACCGAAGCGGTCGCGGCGAGCATGACGACGCGGTGGTCGTTGCAGCCGTCCACCGTACCGCCCGCAAGCGGCGCGCCGCCGAAGATGCGAAGGGTATCCGTGTCCGCTTCAGCGCGGCCGCCCAGCGCCCGGATGGCCCGGCAGATGGCGGCGACGCGGTCGCTCTCCTTCAGGCGCAGACGGCGGACGCGCGCAATTTCTGTGACCCCGTTTGCGGCGGCTGCCGCCACGGCGATAGCGGGGATCAGATCCGGAATTTGCGCCGCATCCAGGCGTATGCCGTGCAGCGGTGCGGGACGGGCAGTGACACAATCCTCTTTACAGGTCACCTGCGCGCCCATCTGGGACAAAATTTCGCAGATTGCACGGTCGCCCTGGGCGCTCTCGCGCCGCAGCCCGGTCAAGGTGACGCCGCCGCCCCGGCACGCCCCGGCGCACAGCCAAACAGCCGCGCTGGACCAGTCGCCCTCAGGAACCGCCACGGCGGGCGGCGCATAGGTCTGGCCGCCCGGAATGAAAAAACCGGAATCTGTCGTCTCCACGCGAATTGCGCAAGCGTGCAGCGCGTCCAAGGTCATCCGCACATAGCCGCGGGAGACAAGATCCCCCGTGACGGTGATTTGGCTGCCGCCCTGCAGCAGGGGCAACGCGAAGAGCAGTCCGGAGAGGAACTGGGAGGAGACGTCTGCCGCAAGCGTATAGCGCCCGGCGGTCAGCTGCCCGGAAATTTGCCCCGCGCCGACCGTGACACCGTGGGCACGCAGCGCGTCCCAAAGGGGCCGCATTGGGCGCCGCGCGAGAGAGCCGGAGAGGCGGAACGAGGCGGATTTCCCCAACGCGGCGGCGACAGGGGCTAAAAACCGATACGTCGAGCCGCTTTCGCCGCAATCGAGCGCCACCGGGGCGCCGCTTGGAATCTGGGAGAAGCCGACCGGCGTGATCGTGCAGATATCGCCGTCTTGCCGGATCTTTGCGCCAAGCGCCTGTAGGCACCGGGCGGTGGCGGCCAAATCCGCGGCGTCCAGCCGACAGACGAGGCGGGTTGGACGGTCAGCCAGGGCGGCGCAGAGAAGCAGCCTGTGCACATGGGATTTGGAAACAATGGCCCTCAGCTGCCCCGAGAGGGGCGCGGGCTGAATCTGCAGCGTCATAGCGCGCACTCAAGCCCCAGGGCCAGCAGATCGCGCACTTGGCTCAAGGGTACCGGAGTCAGCTGGCAGCGGCCAAATTCCCTGGGAATCACAAGGGTAATGGTGTCGGCGGAGCGTTTTTTGTCGGAGAGTACGGCGGCATACAGAGCGTCAAGCCCGTATTCCGTGGCCGTGGGCAGGCCGCACGTCCGCAGCGCCTGTTGCA
Source organism: uncultured Oscillospiraceae bacterium (assembly GCA_964450645.1). Taxonomy (GTDB): domain Bacteria; phylum Bacillota; class Clostridia; order Oscillospirales; family Oscillospiraceae; genus JAKSPM01. Next base: position 20,914 of record CAYVEB010000017.1, read on the forward strand.
GCTGCGGCAGGCAGGATGGGTCGCACAGGCCCTTTTTAACAGCTGCGCGCATGATCAGCACCATGCCGATGGCAACCGCGCTGCCGTGCGGAACTGTGTAGGCGCTGACCTGCTCGATGGCATGGCCGAAGGTGTGGCCGAAATTCAGCAGCTTCCGCTGCCCGGTCTCCCGCTCGTCGGCGCAGACCAGGTCGCGCTTGATCGCAACGCAGCGGGAAATGACGCCGTCCCAGCCTTGGCCGCCTTGCAGCCGCCTGAGAAGATCCGGGGCCTGCAAAACCGCGTATTTAATGACCTCCGCCTGCCCGTTGGCCCATTCGCACGGGGGAAGGGTCTGAAGGGTATCGGTGTCGCACAGAACAAACTCTGGCTGGTAGAACGCGCCCACCAGATTTTTCCCGGCAGGCAAATCGATGGCGACCTTTCCCCCAACGGAGGAATCGACCGCGGCGAGCAGCGTGGTGGGCAGCTGCACGAAGCGCATCCCGCGCATATAGAGCGCCGCCGCCAGACCCGCCAGATCTCCGACGACGCCGCCGCCCAGGGCGACGACGGCGTCCGACCGGTTAAACCGCAGTCCGGCCAGCCGTTCCAGCAGGGCGAATAAGGTGCGCTGATTTTTGGAAGGTTCCCCCGCGGGGAAGACAAACGTATGCGCCGTCAGCCCGGCCTGGGCAAGACTGGCGAGCAGCGGCTTTGTGTAGAGCGCGTCCACGTGGCTGTCGGTGACAACCATCACGGAGCCGATCCCAAGCGTACGCAAATAGGCCCCAGTCTGTGGCAGCAGCCTGGAGCCGATGCGTACCGAATATGTTTTTGAAGGCGTTTGTATCAAAATAGTATTCATAGCAATTTAAATTTCCAGGGTGGCTTCCCGGATACGCTGGACGCGCTTGCAGAGCCTGGCGAACTGGTCGGGGGTGAGCGACTGCGCGCCGTCGCTCAAGGCGCGTTCCGGGTCGGTATGGACTTCGATCATCAGCCCGTCTGCACCGGCGGCGACCGCCGCCATGGCCATGGGTTCGACAAATCTGGCCACGCCCGTGGCGTGACTGGGGTCGACGATAACCGGTAAATGGGTCAGATCGCGCAAAACCGCCACCGCGGACAGATCCAGCGTGTTGCGCGTGTAGGTTTCAAAGGTGCGGATGCCCCGTTCGCACAGGACGATCTGCATATTGCCGCCGGCCATCAAATACTCCGCGCTCATGAGCAGTTCCCGGATGGTATTGGCCAGGCCGCGCTTGAGCAAGACTGGCTTGTGGGTTTTTCCCAGCTCTTTGAGCAGCTCGTAATTTTGCATATTGCGCGCGCCGACCTGGATCATATCCACCTGTTCAAACAAGGGCAGATCCTCGATGCGCGTCAGCTCCGAGACAACCGGCATACCGGTTTCTTTTTTTGCCTCCACCAGCAATTCGATGCCCCGGTCGTGAAGACCCTGAAAATCATAGGGAGAGGTACGGGGCTTGAACGCGCCGCCGCGCAGGATCGTAGCGCCGGCCGCTTTCACATGCCGGGCGATGTCGGTGATCTGCGGTCCGCTCTCCACGGCGCACGGCCCGGCAATAATTTGAAAATTTCCGTCTCCGATTTTGACGTTGCCGACCTCCACCACCGAGGGGATGCCGTGCTGCCCGATTTGATCAGACGGCCCGGTAATGCGCACGACCCGCTCAACGACGGATAGACTTTCGATCATCCCGATGTCCGCCCGGCTCGTATCTCCCACCAAGCCGATCACCGTGCGCAACGGCCCGGTGGATACCTGGGGGTACAGTCCCATGGAGGTAAACCAGCGCTGGAGTTTCTCCAGCTGCTCTTTGGTAGTGCCGGGTTTTATGACTGCAATCATGATATTCTTCCTTAAAAAATGGGCCGTGCAATGACCGTGCACAGCCCGTAATCTTTTTTCACAAAAAGCGGACGCTTTGGAGAAACGCCCCGCTCCTCTCCGCGTGAAAACACGGGAAAGACGCCTGACGCGGAATTGAATCCCAAACGGCCCAACTGAAACGGCGCCGTCCCCAAAAATTCCAGCCCAACAAAATTATATATATTATACGTATAGCAAAACAGTTTGTCAAGTTTTTTTGCCAAATTTGACAGGCTCTGACAGCTATTGTACAATTCTCCAAACTAACGGCGCCTGCCCGGTCAAAGACGCTTGTATCCGAACGTCAAAGAAGGGCCTTTAGTTCCGCCAGGGTGCGGATCTCCCAGTCGGGATCAATGCCCTCCCGGCCGGGCTTCTGGCGCGGGTTGAACCAGCAGGTCCGCATCCCCGCTTGGATGCCGCCTGAAATGTCAGACGTCAGGCTGTCCCCGATCATCAATGCCCGGGACACGTCAAAACCGGGGATCCGCTGGAAGCACGCGTCAAAATACGCCCGCTCCGGCTTGTGGTGGCCGACGGTTTCAGAGATAAAGATGTTTTGAAAATAGTGCCCGATCCCGGCGCTCTCCAGCCGGGAATACTGCGTGTCCGCGACCCCGTTGGAGGCCAGGTGCAGACGGTATTTCGGAGAAAGATAGTCCAAGATGTCCTCCGCGCCTTCGACAAAATAGTGTCCGACGCCCAGATACCGGCGGTACCGCTCCTCGCAGAGGGCGCCCGGAAGATCGATGCGGTACTCCGCCAGCAGCATGTCAAAGCGCTGAACCAGCAGCACCTCCCGCTTGATTTCCCCGCGCTCGAGCTGTTCCCAGAGCGAGGCGTTGATCTGCGAATAGCGCTGCAGCATTTCCGGCGTCGCTAAGATGCCCACATCCACGAACGTCTTTTGCAAGGCGACGCGTTCAGCCTGCCCAAAATCCAACAATGTGTCGTCTAAATCGAAAAAAATATCTTGAAACATAGAAGCGCTCCTCATCTATCTTTGTTGGAAAAGCCGGTTCGCCAGGGACGCAAAGGCGGGCAGGCTCAGCGCTTCGCCCCGCACTGTTGCAGGCAGCCCTTCCGCCGACACCAAATCCGCAAGCCGCCGCTTATCCAGCTCCGGAAATCCGGCGGAAAGGGCGTTGACAAGGGTTTTCCGCCGCTGGCCGAAAGCGGCCTTTACGGTGCGGAAAAACAGCGCCTCGTCCAGCACGGGGCAGGGCGGCGCCGCGCGGCAGGTGAGCTTGAGCACGCTGGATGTGACCTTGGGCTGGGGCAGAAAGCAGTCGGGCGGAACGTCAAATAACAACTCCGGCGCCGCGTAAAAATTGCAGAACACCGTGAACGCGGAATATTCCGCCGTGCCGGGGGCGGCGCAGATGCGCCGCGCCACTTCTTTTTGCACCATCACGGCAATCCACGCAAACTGTCTGCTTTCCAGCAGAGCCGCCAGAATCGGCGATGTAATATAATACGGCAGATTGGCACAGGCGACGGGCCGCAGTCCCGAAAAATACGTTTGCACCAGTGCCGCCAGATCGGTTTTCAAGACGTCCCCGAAAACCAGCTGGAGGTTATCGAACTCCCCAAGCGTCTCGGCCAGGACAGGGCGCAGCGACGTATCCAGCTCGATGGCAACGACGCGCTTGGCCCGCAGGCACAACTGCTGCGTCAAGGACCCGATACCCGGACCGATCTCCAGCGCGCCGCAGGTCTCGTCCACGCCGGCTTCTCGCACAATTCGCTGGGGAACCCAGCTCTGGATTAAAAAATTCTGCCCCTTGGCCTTGGAGAAGCGAAATCCGTGCCTGGCCAGCAGGGGCTTGATCTGATGGACATCGCAAAGATTCATCATAAATTGACTCACCGCCTGGGGCTATTTTAGCAGAGCGCAGCCGGGGATGTCAATGCTAAATTCCGGAAATCAAGGGACTGTAGAAAAAGGACCCGTAAAAAAAATTGCGGGCTGCGAAAACAAGATATCTGTCACAGTGCGAGCAAGTACGCTTATGCAATGAAACCGCCGTGTGTACCAAACGGCACACACGGCGGTGCGAGGGGCGGCTACCCATCGAATGGGGAAGTCTCCTACTCTATTCAATTTCCAGGTGCTTGGCTTCGGGGAGCGTTTCGCGCCTCTTCGGCAAGGTCAGCGAGAGCACACCGTTTTCATACTTTGCTTTGATGTGCTCGACATCGATCTCCGAAACGTCAAACTGCCGGCTGTACTGCCCGTAGGATCGCTCCACGTGGACGTACTTTTGCTTCTTGTCCTTTTCCTCATGCTCGGAATGGCGCACGGCGTTGATGGTCAGCGTGTCGTCGGACAGGTCGAGGTGGATGTCCTTCTTGTCGAAGCCGGGCAGATCTGCCTTCAGGAGATAATGATCGCCCTCGTCGGTGATGTCCGTTTTAAACTCCGCAATGTCCGAGCTGCGGAAGAACGTCCGCAGCGGCTCGTCAAAGAACTTCCGCTCAAATTCTTCCATCTCCTGGAAGGGATTGTAGGCGATTTCATTTTGGTTTCTGCGATAAGGTCTGAGTTCAAACATAATAAATACCTCCTAAAATATTGTATTATGCCTACCCTGTTTGTATCTGTGCCGATGGGGTAGACCGGGAATCGGTTTGGCAGGGCCGGTGGCCGTGCCGCATTTCTTTTTACAAGTCTAGAATAACCCGGAATTACGACCTATTTGTGACATATTTATGAACAAATTGTAAATATTAGCACTCTATCAATTAGAGTGCTAATATTTTTTGGCCGCGCGGCACAAAAAAGCATGCGCTCCCGAGGCCAATCGGGAGCGCACATTTTTTTGAGAGGAAGAAAATTTTGCGAGCGCATGGATTGGCCTGATAGATATTGTAGATTTTCCCTCTCGGTTTTAAGGGAATTAGATAATTTTTAAGTAAATTTCAGGAAATTTCATCTGCCAATAAATAATACAAATATTTTAATAAAACACAATATATATTTTAAAATTGCATTTCTTGACAAATTGAAAAAAAAGAGTAATACTAAAATTAGGGTATGCCCTTTGAAAAATACGAGCGTCTGAGAGAATGTGCACGCTCTCATACGCTGTGCGAAAGCACTGGCCGGAAACTGTCAACGGCCCGGAAAATTTGACAGTATATACAAATTGAACATTAAATAGATTAAGGAGGTTTTTTCATGAAAAGAACAAAAAGGTTGATTTGCCTGCTCCTGGTCTGCGTACTGACGCTTTCGATGTTCTCATTCCAGGGCTTTGCGCTTGACGTCGCCCCCGCAGGAAATCTCAAGCTGGAAACCATGGCGCTGTCATACATTAAAAAGTATGTTGACGCCACGCTCTTGTATTATTCTGAAGATTTGAAAACCGATACAATCCTTATGACGGCGCAGGATGCCAGTGCGGCCAGTACCGAAGACGCGTCCGTCGATGCGGAAGTCTTTGCTCTGGGCGAGGAGCAAATGACGGTTGCACAACTCCGCGACGATATCACGACCTTTGAACGCTGCGCGGACTACCTCAAATACATGCGATCCAAGCAGGGCTTTAAGCGCTACAACTTTACCTATTCCCCAGAGGTTGTGGAGACTGTGGTAAACGAAGACACCGCCTATGTCCATATTTATACAAACATCACATTTCAGTACGACCCCAGCGATGAAGAATTTGCGGAGATGGGGGACAATTACGTAGTCTGGTTCGTCAAGGTGGACGGCCAGTGGTACATTGCCAAGGTTTGGGCAGAGGAGCTTGAAGTGGGCAATTTGCCGGAGAAAATGGAAGACTATGACGCGGCGATTGCGGAGTTCGACGCCTGGTATGCCCAAAATGAGACGTTGAAAGCCGCCGAGGCGGCGGAAGCTGCCGCTGCCCCCGAGGCGGATACCGCGCCGATGGCTTATATCGGGGCGTACGACCGCGCGTACAACGGCGTCAATGCGGCGGCCTATGGCTCGAACTATTCCACAACGACCTATACTGCTAGTTCAGGCAACGACAGCAAATACGTGAACCCGCTTTTCCCGGAATTTGAAGGGGCCAACTGCCAGAATTTCGTTTCCCAGTGCCTTTGGGCTGGGTTCGGCGGCATTAACGAGAAAAAGCGGATTACAGGTCAGGATTTCCCGATGGACACGACCGGTCCCAATGTATGGTATTATGATCGTCAGGGCGGCACTTGGGCGCATACAAAATCTATGCTCCAATATCTTTTGAACTCCAAGAACGAGACGACTGGGATGCTCACCAACTACACCGGAACTGCGAACCAATACACCGGCAGCTTGGAGGGCTACAGTGGCGCACTTTCTACGCTGGTTGGCGCGCCTTTATATATCAGTGAAGATCAAAATTATGCGAATTTTTCTCATGTGGTTCTAATCACAGATGCCAGCGGCAAGACGTTTGATAAAATCAAATTTTGCGGGAACTCGCCAATGCGCAGGGCAACGATGCTTTCGGAGGACTATTCGAAGAAAATGGTTTGCCTGGTTATTCCCACCGCTATGAAGGACGGCCGGACTTGCTCCAACGGCACCCATGTGTTCAAAACGGGCGACGGTCTGAGCATTGACTTCTGCCGGTATTGCGGCTACAACAAAATGAAAGTCACCGGCAATATGCTCTGCCCGATTAAGCACGGCAAATCGGCGACGCTCAGCGGCAGCGTAAATGTAACGTGCTACCGCATGGCCATGTGCGTCACCACGCCAAGCGGCTCCAAAAAATGGATTGAAAAGCTGAACACTTCCAGCATCAGCCAAACCTATACGTTCAATGAAACCGGGATGTACACCGTTAAAATCGTAGCCCGTGACCTGGATCCGACGACATTTCCGGATTACAGTGTCGACGCGGTACATACATTCACAATCCGCGTCTGGTGAGCAAGCCGAATCCGCGCGCTCGCGGGCGGATTGTATAAATTATAAAAATGAATTGCACTTTTATAATATGCATTTTTATAATATATTTTCTATAATTTACCTAAAAAATATAAGGAGGAGCGCATATGAAAAATCTTTGGAGAATTGCCATGATTCTGCTGGCGCTGGCGCTGCTGCTGAGCGCCTGTTCCGGCGGGGAAGACGCGCCCGCCGCGACCTTAGAACCCACGCAAACCGAGCCTCCGACCGAAACCCCAACCGAGGCGCCGACGGAGGCACCGACGGAAACCCCGACAGAGGAACCGACCGAAGCGCCGACCGAGGCCCCGACCGAAGAAATTGCCACTGTGCCCGCCCTGACGCCTACATTCTGGGGACAGTACGCGGAGGGCTATCCGAGCGACCCGGAGGAATACGAAGAATATTTGCAAAAATATAGCCAGTGGGTTTTGCCCGACCTACCGGAGCCTTACGAGCCGTCGCAGCCCTTTGACGGCCAATGGCGCGTGGAAACCGCCTATCAGGGCGAAGTGCACGAGTCGAATGGGGCGATTGATACCTATTCGCTGCCGTATATCGTCCTGCCAAGCGAGGAGGTCGACGCAATCAATGAGGAAATCTATCGCCGCTTTTTGACCTTTGCGCCAATTTATGGCTTGCTTTCGTATGACGCCTATCAGTGCTACGGGAATATTTTGACGGTAGACATTCATTTCACTCAAAACCCTGAATTGGACGAGCATGTGATCTATACCATCAACATAGCCGAACGCCGCCTGATGACGCAAGACGAGCTTCTTGCGCAATTCGGCCTGACACATGAGGAGTTTTCGGCGCTGGCGATCCAGGGGGAGCGGAACAACTTCAACGAGCTGGTGGAAAAGCATGAGGAAGAACACCAGGTGGATATGAGTACGGTCCCGGAGGTAGAGCGCGCGCAGTGGGACGACACGTATTTTGAGGAAGAAACCCCCGACGGGTGGCCGGTGCCCTACGTCGCGCGGGACGGCTCGCTTTGGGCGTTTAACCATGCCCCCTGGCTCTTCGGCGGGGGCGTAATGGCGGTGAATTTCCAGGTTTTGGAAGCTCCCTGATTTCCAGTCAAAACCAAAAGGTTTTTTCGGGGGGCAAAATTAGCCCGCATAAAATGCGGGGAAGAAGCCCCGGCTATTTTTGAAACCCGCAAAAATGTATCATTGCAAAGTACGGCAAATACAGCTGTGCGGGGCAGGCCCAGTCTGCCCCGCACAGTTTTCGCAGAAAGACAACCCCCGGCTATGCCGGGGAGACAAAAAAGAATCTCCAGTGATAGAGTAGTAAGAGGGTCTGCCAACCGCTTACAAAAAGAACGGAAGGAGGAGAATTCCATGTCCTCTTTTATCGCCAATCACCGAAAAAAATATTTGGCAACTTAACCAGCAAAAAACGGCGCCCGATTAAAATTACGCCCCGCTTGCCGGACAGCCGCAGACGCGGCCTGACAAGCGAGGCGTTGTTTCATCTGTTCCGCTGTTTCATTCAGGGCGTTTTTCCCCCTGGAGATTTGTCCTCTCCATAGACGATCTTGAAGACGCCGCGAGTGATATCCTCGTATTCCTTTGTCAGCTCCTTCAAGCGTTTTTCGCCGGCTGGTTCCAAGTGATAGTAGACCCGCGTCATGCGCCTGCCTACAAGCACCCGCCGGTCGGAAATCATGTTCCGATCCTGGAGCTTGTATAGCACAGGATACAGCGATCCTTCCTGCGTAGAAATTTTGCCGTCGCTTAAGCGGTAAATTTCCTGCACCAATTGATAACCGTACATGTCTTCGCGCTTTAACAGCGCCAAAATTGCCAAGGACATGATTCCCCGGCGGAAACTGGTTTTAACGTTATCTGTAGCCATAGTAACCTCGCAAAATTTATTTTTTAGTATTCATATAATACCAAAAAACTTAAAAGAAGTCAATCCCTATTTTATAAAAATGTTTCTTGACAACGCCGAAATTTGTGTCATTGCGGCAGAGTGGGTCTATCAGTCAGGACCACAGGCTCCGCCGGTGGCTTGCGTAGGGCCTACTACTGGCAAGCATCTGAAAGACGCGCTGAATTTTCTGCCTTTGCACCGTTTGCCCCGCCGCTTTTCGCGCTGTGGACAAAATCCCACGCTTTCCGCCGGAAAACACGGGAAAGTCGCCGTTGCAATTTTGGCGGCGTTGTTGTATAATGTGCCTATGCTTTGAAAAATGAGAGGAAATGGAAATGGCAGAAGTCAAGAATTTTATTGAAGCCTTTGTGGAAGAGGATCTGTCGGAGGGCGGTCGGTTCGCTGGGAAGCGCGTCCATACCCGCTTCCCGCCGGAGCCGAACGGGTATTTGCATATCGGCCACTGCAAAGCGTTGTGCATCGATTTTGGGACGGCGGAGAAATTCGGCGGCCTGTGCAACCTGCGCATGGACGACACCAATCCCGCGAAAGAGGACGTGGAGTACGTCAAGGCTATTCAAGACGATATCCACTGGCTGGGCTTTGACTGGGGCGACCGGTTTTTCTATGGCTCGGACTACTTTGAACAGGACTACGCGTTCGCCGTGGAACTGATTCAAAAGGGGCTGGCCTATGTGTGCGATCTTTCGCCGGAGGAATTCAAGGCCAACCGGGGCGATATCGGCACGCCCATGATTTCGCCTTTCCGCGACCGCTCTGTGGAGGAAAATCTGGAGTTGTTTGAACGGATGAAAAACGGCGAGTTTCCGGAAGGCTCGCGGACGCTGCGCGCCAAGATCGACCTGGCTTCCGGGAATTTTAACATGCGCGATCCCGTGATCTACCGCATCCGCTATCTCAACCACCACCGCCAGGGCAATAAATGGTGCATTTATCCGATGTACGACTTTGCCCATCCCATTCAGGACGCGCTGGAGGGTATCACCCACTCGCTGTGTTCGCTGGAATTTGAGGCGCATCGGCCCTTGTACGACTGGGTGCTGGATCACATCTGCGTCCCGTGCCACCCGCGGCAGATTGAGTTTGCCCGCCTGGGCATCAACTACACGGTCATGTCCAAGCGCAAGCTGCGCACGCTGGTGGAGGAAGGGCGCGTGTCCGGCTGGGACGATCCGAGGATGCCGACCCTGTGTGGCCTGCGCCGCCGGGGATACACGGCCAAGTCCGTCCGCAGCTTTACCGACCGCAACGGCGTGGCGAAGACGCCCTCCACAGTGGAATACGCCTTTTTGGAATACTGCCTGCGGGAGCATCTCAACGAGACGGCTCAGCGCACGATGGCGGTACTGCACCCCGTGCGCCTGACGGTCACCAACTATCCTGAGGGCCAGTCGGAGACGTTCACGGTGGAGAACAATCCCGTCCATCCGGAGCAAGGCAGCCATGAGATCACTTTCTCGCGGCATCTTTGGATGGAGGCCGAGGACTTTTTGCCGGCGCCGATTCCCAAGTATAAGCGCATGTATCCGGGCAACGAGGTGCGGCTCAAGGGCGCTTACCTGGTCACCTGCACAGGCTGCGTGACAGACGCGCAAGGCAACGTGACGGAGGTTCTGTGCGAATATGACCCCGACTCGCGCGGCGGCGATCCGGCGGATGGCCGCAAGGTCAAGGGCGCGACGCTCCACTGGGTGGACGCGGCAAATTGCCTGAACGCGGAGGTGCGGCTGTACGAAAATCTGTTCTCCGACCCGGATCCGGACGGCCCGGACAAAAATTTCCTGGACTGCCTAAATCCGGATTCGCTGACGGTCCTTCAAGGGTGCAAGGTAGAGGCCAGTCTGGCGGCCGCGGCCAGGGAATTTGCGCGTCGGCCGGACCGGGCCGCGCACGACGCACCGGCGTATCAGTTTATGCGCATGGGCTATTTCTGCTTTGACAACCAGGACTGCACGGCGGATCATCTGGTGTTCAACCGCAGTGTCAGCTTGAAGGATTCGTTTAAGCCTGGAAAATAAAACGCACTGGGCAGGCCTTGCTGGTCTGCCCGATTAAAAGACACAATTGTTGGAGGGTTGAAAATGGAAAGAGCGATGTCTTACGAGGAGTTTCTGGTGCGTGTGAAGGATGGGATTATCACGGACTCCGGAAATTGCCCCGTAACTCCGGCGCTGCTGATATTCCAGGGAAAGTGGAAAAATCAGATTATGTATGAATTGTGTATGCATGATTCGGTTCGCTTCGGAGAATTGAAGAAGGCCCTACCCGGTATCACGAATACAATGCTGACTTCCGCCCTGCGGGACTTGGAGGCTTCCGGTTTGATAAGCCGAAAGCAGTTTAATGAGATTCCGCCGCATGTGGAATATTCCTTCACGCAGAAAGGCCGGGATCTGCTCCCGATTTTCTATGAAATGATGCTCTGGGGATTTAAGTACGAGCGGGAAAATTACAAAGAGAAACCGAAAGAACCGTAAATATGAGTCCTCCGCAAAACGACGGGCGGTGCAGGAAAATTTTGGTTCTTCGTCAGCAGGCGGGAAAATTTTTTGAAAGGCGGAGCGGGAGTTCTAGTTTTTCAGGCAGAGCATTGTAATAGCGTGGGAAAAAAGAATTCTTTGCAGCAAAGCGCCTTGCACAATTCCGGCAGCGGTAGCGGCGTTTGCATAAATGCAGATGGGTTTGGCGGCCAAAGGAGATATTTTTTACGAGCAGCACTGTGTAATAGTGGACGACATCTGTCACCCTGCCGCAGCGGGGGCAGGCGTTTTTCCGACGCGGCAATTGAAGGTGAACGTGCAAAATTTTGCCACTATGCTCAACTATTTCTACAAAACACTATTTCTACAAAACACTGGGGCCAGGATCATCCTGGCCCCAATATTTATGATCATGCGCATTGAAAAAAGCCGAAGCCTAAAAAGCCTTGGTTTTTTAGTGTCGGCTTTGTCCTGGTGCAAGGGTTACGAATTCTTATATCCCCAGAACCCTTACACTTTTCCATTGGCGCTGCATGCAGCGCCAATAGCAGTACGCATTGTAACAATGGCTAAATTCCATAAATTCGGCCATTTAGACCGGATTTATGGAATTGCGCGGCATTTGCCGCGCAATATACAGGTGTGGAATTCCTTTTGCGCAAGGCGCGGGGCTTCTTTGTAAGATTGATCGGACATGCCGCACCTCCTGTGAAACCGGAGGATAAAAATTAAGTGGTTTCGTTATGGACTGTTTCGCCATCCAACGAATTACATTCGGCGGCTTTGGGACGCGGTTTCTTTGTCATTTTTAGCGACTCCACCGTATTCACCCGCAGATTGCCGGATGCTCCTGGAAATACGCGCGCGCACGGGCGGCGTCTTGCTGGATGGCATTTTTCAGCATCTCCAACGAAGGAAAGGTCTGCTCATCGCGCAGGCGGGCATAGAAATCCACGTGGACGGTATGTCCGTATAAATCCCCGTCGAAGTCCAAAAGCCACGCCTCCACCGCCGCCGCTTCCGCGCCCACCGTTGGGTGGACACCCACATTGGCCACGGCGGGGTACGCAGCGCCTTCCACCCAGACTTTCACAACGTAGACGCCAAATTTTGGCGGCAGAACCTCTGGCGCGATGGCGATGTTGGCGGTCGGGCTGCCCAGCTCGCGGCCCAGACGATGCCCGCGCCGCACGACGCCGGAGAGCCGGTGGGGATGCCCCAAAAACCGCTTGGCCTGTTCCACGTCCCCGGCGCGCAGCAGTTGGCGAATATATGTGGAGGACACGGTGACACCGTCCAGTACCACTTCGGGCACCACGTCACAGCCAATTCCCAGGGAATTGCACATTGCCAGCAGCTTTTCCGCCGTGCCAAGTCCGCGGTCGCCAAAGCGGAAGTCCTGTCCGCAGACCACATGGACGGCGGCGTACCGCTCCGCCAGTATCTGCCGGATGAATTCCTGCCAGGGCATATGCATCATCCGCAGATCAAAATGGAGCGTCAGCAGACAGTCGACGCCATAGTACTCACGGGCGATGGCCTGGCGGTCGGCCATGGTGTTGATCAGCTGCATCGGGGTTCCAAGTACCAGGGTATCCGGGTGGGTGTCAAAGGTCAAAAGGCAGGACTCTGCATGCAGCGCGTCCGCACGCTTGCGCGCCGTGGTGAGCAGCGCCCCGTGGCCCAAGTGAATCCCGTCGAAAAATCCCAGCGCAATCACACGCTTTGCGTTCAAGACCGCACCTCCTGATATGGTTTCCAAAAAAACGTCTCATGCGAAATCAAAAAAATCCCTTGATCGGGTTCATCCGGCCCTGTCGCTGCCGGGCCAGGCACAGAAAAACGTCCTCCGCGCCATACACCCGGTATTCCCCATCGGGCACCTTCGGGCTGGTAAACGGCGCGCCGTTGCGAATGGCTTTTTCCTGGTTCAAGGTCGCATGGTAGGCGGGGCGGTCGGAAAACAGCGTGTCGACGCCTCGCAAAAGGCTAGGCAGCTCCTCCGCGGGCGCCGTGACGATCCGCGCCAGCGGCAAGGCGTCCGCCAGGGTATATCTCCCGGCCTTCGTCCGGCGCAGGGAGGACATACACCCTCCGCAGCCAAGCGCCTGGCCGATCTGCTGGCACAGGGTGCGCACATAGGTACCCTTGCTGCACCGGACGCGGAACGTCCAGTCCGTACCCGCGCCGGAACACAGCTCCAGCTCGTGGATCGTGACCTGGCGGGCGGGACGCGCGACTTCTTTGCCCTGGCGGGCCAGCTCATACAGTTTTTTCCCGCCAATCTTTACCGCCGAATACATGGGCGGCACCTGGGAGATTTCCCCCACGAATTGCCGCATCGTCCGGCGCAGCCGCTCCTCGGTGACGGCGACCGGCGATTGCGAGAGTACGTTTCCGGTGACGTCCTGGGTATCCGTCTCCAGACCCAGGCGCAGACCGGCCACATATTCCTTTTCCGCGGATTCAAAAAATTCCACGCCGCGGGTCGCGCGGCCGATGAACACCGGCAGGACGCCCGTGGCCATAGGGTCCAGCGTTCCGCCGTGCCCCACGCGCCGCTCCTGAAACACGCCCCGCAGCTTGGCGACCACGTCCTGGCTCGTCCAACCGGCGGGCTTGTCCACAATAAGGATCCCGTTCACCGCCGCTCACCTCCCGGCAAGATAGCGGCCGATGGCGCTTAGCACGGCGGCTTTCGCCGCCTCGATTCCGCCCGGTACGGTCGCCCCGGCGGCTCCGGCGTGGCCACCGCCGCCCAGCATTTTGCAGATCTCCAACGAAGAGATCCCCGGTTCGGAGCGCATGGAAATTTTCCCCTTGCCGCCCTCCACCTGGCGGAGCATGACGCCGATCTCCACGCCCTCGATCTCCCGTGGGAAACCGGAGATGTCGTCAATATCGTCCTCGGTGACGCCCAATTCCCGGCACACCGTTTCGTCGATGGCGCAGACGCACACCTTGCCTCCAAAATAGAACTCCGCGGTCTGGGTCAGATGGCTCTCCAGGCGCAGACGGGCCATCCGGCGGGTCATGAACATGGCTTTGTTGATGGCGAACGTATCCGCGCCCAGCTGCTTAAGCTTGGCGGCGCACAAGAGGGTATTCGCCGTGGTGTTGGCGTAGCGGAAACAGCCGGTGTCGGTGGAGATGGCCAGATAGAGTGCCTGGGCGATGGTTGGACCGATCGAAACGCCCATGCGCTCGAGCAGATCGAAAATCACCTCTCCGCAGGCGGCGGTGGGCTGCACGCAGCCAAGGACGGCATAGCCGGAGTTGCTGCCGTGGTGGTCGATGGACAGCGCCACCTCCACGAGCGGCAGGCCCAGTGGGAACAGCCCCGGCGACGCCGTGTCCACCGAGACGACGGTCGATCCTGCCAAGTCCGGCCTTGCCAGCAGCCGCGCCAGATAAGGACGCAGCTTTTCCGTCAGCTGCGGATTTTCTGCCACAACCGCCCGCTTTCCCAGGCTCCGCAGCCCAAGGCACAGCGCGGCGGCGCAGCCCACCGTGTCCCCGTCGGGGCGGCGGTGGGTCACAATGCAGTAGTTGTCCTGCTCCAGCAGCCACTGGGCGGTTTCACTCACGGTCAGTTGTTTCATCGGAATCCTCCGGGATGTCCAGCGTTGCCAAAATGTCCATAATGTGCGCCGCGTGGGTAATGGAGCTGTCCTCTACCCACACCAGCTCCGGAGTATAGCGCAGCTGTAACCGCGCGCCCAGCTCCCGCCGCAGATAGCCCCCGGCGGATTTCAGGCCCTTCAGGCCCTCCTTTGCGCAGGATTTGTCCAGAAAACTTACAAAAACTTTGGCATAGCGCAGATCGGAGGTCGCCTCCACGCGGGTGATGGAAATCATTGTCTTTTGCACGCGGGGATCTTTCAGCCCCCGCAGCAGCGCTGCCAGCTCCCGCTGAATTTCCTCATTGATTCGTCCGATGCGATTGGATGCCATGGTTTGATTCCTCCTAAGCGATACGATTCTCCCATAAAACTTTATGCGCTGGCGGCGCACTACGATGGATGCAAATGCTCTGTAGCGCATGGAGTTTTACGCGCATGTGGGGCGGGACGCTCCACATGCTTAAATTTCAGGCCGTGCCGTCGGAAACGGCACATGACCATTTTGCTTTGCAAAAGCATAGCAAAATATAGACCTGTCTATTTTTACTAAAATTTCTTATGAATAGGAAAGGGGACGGCCAAAGGCCGTCCCCTGAGCTTGTCAAAGGACTGTGCTTTTTGGCAAGCTTCAAATCGAATCCGCTCCGCTTTGGGCTTCGCTTTTGGCGCTCGCGCCTACTGTTTTATCTCTTCCATCACGAAGCATTCGAATACGTCGCCCTCTTTGATGTCATTATATTTTTCCACAGAAGTGCCACATTCAAACCCCGCTGTAACTTCTTTTACCGGGTCTTTGAACCGCTGCAGAGAGCCGAGCGCACCCTCATGGATGACGATGTTGTCCCGCAGGATGCGCACGGACGCGTCGCGGGTAATTTTCCCGTCCTTGACATAGCAGCCCGCGATGGTGCCGATGGCCGAGACTTTGTAGGTCTGGCGAACCTCGGCGTGGCCAATGATCACCTCGCGGTACTTGGGCGCCAGCATGCCCTTCATGGAGTCAGTGATCTCGTTAATTGCGTCGTAGATCACGCGGTACATGCGCATGTCCACATGGTCGCGCTTGGCGGCGACCTGCGCCTGCTCGTTGGGCCGGACGTTGAAGCCAATGATGATTGCGTTGGCGGTGGAGGCCAGCACCACGTCCGACTCGTTGATTGCGCCGACCGCGGAGTGGATGACCCGCACGCGTACTTCTTCGTTGGTGATCTTTTCCAGCGATGCCTTGAGTGCCTCGGCGGAGCCTTGTACGTCGGCCTTGACAATGAGATTCAGCTCCTTCATTTCGCCCTGCTGCATGGTGGCGAACAGGTTTTCCAGCGTGACCTTGGTTTGGAGCTTTGCCGCGTCGTCCTTGATCTTCTGCTTGCGCTGCTCCACCAGCTGCCGGGCCATCCGCTCGTCGGCAACAGAGGCGAATTCATCGCCCGGCGCGGGGACGTCGGCAAGGCCGGTGATCTCCACTGGCATCGACGGGCCGGCGGACTTCGTGTTTCTGCCCTTGTCGTTGACCATCACGCGCACGCGGCCAACAGCCGTGCCGGCAATAATGATGTCGCCCTGGTGCAGCGTGCCGTTCTGCACAAGCAGCGTGGCGATGGGGCCGCGGGCCTTATCCAGCCGGGCCTCGATAACGGTGCCTTTGGCGTTGCGGTTGGGGTTGGCCTTCAGCTCCGCCAGCTCGGCGGTCATGAGGACCGTCTCGAGCAGCTCGTCGATGCCCATGCCTGTCTTGGAGGAGATACGGACCACCTCAGTCTCGCCGCCCCACTCTGACGGCACCAGATCTTGCTCCGTCA
>CAYVEB010000018.1:0-34418 GCA_964450645.1 uncultured Oscillospiraceae bacterium
CCCACTCGCATAACAACGGCCTGTCCCCAAACCAGGCCGAATTCATGTTCCCCCAGAATCTTGCTTGTCCACTTTATTGACCATTGTCCAGATACTCTCCCCACGGAATGATGCAATCCATTGTTTCCAAAAATTTTTTCTTTGTCCGTACTTGTGCCAGCTCAGCGCTCAAGCCGGACAGACCTAGCTGCTTATCCATGACTACATTATAGATCGCACATCTTCGGCACTTCGCATTATACGATGTTGCCCTAATTTTACCTTTTAAAAATAGCTTTGCCATACGGCGCTTTTGTGGTATAATACCCTCGGAAGGAGGTTGTTATGATGGAGTTTCACGCAGATTCCTTGCAAATTTTTGGAAAAGACTGGGCACTGCTGACCGCCGGAACCGAAGGGAACTACAACACAATGACGATCGGCTGGGGCGGCCTGGGCACCTTGTGGGACAAGCCTGTGGCGACGGTCTATGTCCGCCCCAACCGCTATACACATTCATTTATTGAACGCAGCGGCTATTTTACCGTCAGCTTTTATCCCGAGACATACCGCCGTGCGCTGGCATTGCTGGGCGCACGTTCCGGCAGGGACGGCGATAAGGTCGCGGCGGCTGGCTTGACGCCGCGGTTTTTGGAAAATGGCGTTACGTTTCGGGAGGCGAAGGTCACGCTGGTCTGCAGGAAAATTTACCGCCAGGATCTGGATCGCGCGCAAATTCCCGCAGATGTCCTGGAAAAAGCCTATGCCAGCGAACCGGTTCACACCATGTACATCGGGGAAGTGGCGGATATTATCAAATAAAAATTCTGGATGAATTTTCCTTTTTTCATGCAATATCTGTGCCCGGAACCAATTCCTGATACGAAAACGCGGAAAAGTCCCGCAGTTGCGGACATTCACAGTCTTTAACAAGGAAAGTGTACGGGGTTTTGCAAAGAAAATCCACGCTTGTTTTTTCGCCAAAACGCCATATTATCAACGTGGGCGAATCACAGGAGGGATGAAGATGGCAAAACATTGCAGACGGATGTTGTGGGCGGCAGCGCTGGTATTTGCACTGGAAGCGCAGTGCTTTGCCGCGCAGCCTGCGGAGCTGATCCCCGTGGGGAAGACGATCGGGATCGAATTGCAGACGGAGCATGTCACAGTGGTTGGTTTTTCCAACACGGTACAGGCGGCCGAGCAGGCGGGATTACAAAAAGGCGATGTGATTGAAAAGATTAACGATGTGGAAATCCACAGTACGTCGGATATTTCTGCGCAGCTCGGTCAAGCCGACGCGCCGGTAAAGGTCACTGTGCGGCGCAATCAAAAGCGGCAGGAATTTCTGGTCAAGCCGGAAACGACCAGCGATGGGCCGTTGCTGGGCATCTTGGCCAGAGACACACTGGCAGGAATCGGCACTGTGACATATTACGATCCGCAGACCGGGAATTTCGGCGCGTTGGGTCATGGCGTTAACGATAACCAGACAGCGCGGCTGGTGGAAATGGACCAAGGCCGCGTGGTCAACTCCAGCGTGATCAAGGTGGAAAAGAGCAAGCAGGGGAAGCCCGGCGCGTTGCGCGGCGCGCTGGAAAATGTGCAGATCGGGACGGTGGACGCGAATACCAGCGCCGGGATTTTTGGAACGCTGGACACGTTTGTGGCCGAGCAGTCCTGCATTCCGGTGGCGGAGCTGTCGGAGCTGCGGACGGGAGACGCAACGATTTTGTCCAATGTGTCCGGGACGCAGACGCAGAGCTATACAATTGAGATCGAGCAGATCGAACCCAATGACGCGCACGGTAGGAATATGCTTCTGCGGGTTACCGATCAGAATTTGATTGACCAAACCGGCGGTATCTGCCAGGGAATGAGCGGCAGCCCGATTTTGCAGGACGGCAAACTGGTCGGCGCGGTGACACATGTGCTGGTCAGCGACCCCACCATGGGCTACGGCATCTATATCGGCAACATGCTCGCTGCCGACGCGGCAGCGTAAAAATAAGGTTTGCTGAAAATCAAAGCCAGGCAGGAGGGAGTGAACCTGCCCGGCTTTCTCTTTGGCCAAAATCAAAAGAACGCTGATACCCCGCAAGCCGCAATTTATTACAACCTATCAAACCTATGATCAAAGCAGTATTGCCTTCGATTTTCCCTGCTCTTACGCCTGTTTGCAGCCGGAATACCCGGAGCATGACGCTTGGTTCGATGGAAAGACAATCAGTTGGTGCATAGCGTTTGGCGCAAATAAGGCGATGGTGTTCCTTTCATTTGACATCACAGACGTCAAGTCGAAGAAGTATCGGAAGACCTTAGACAAGCTGGTGGCGAAGGGCTATCTGGCGGGCCGGGAAGGCGAGGGCGAGGAACGGGCGATCGATCTGAGCGAGAATGCCGTCCGCGTACTTGTTATGCTCGACCGCGCAGGCCAGTTTGGAGAATTCGCGAAAAGCCGCCGCAGGAAACGGCTAAAATTCCTTTCAAACGGCGGTTTTTTGTTAGCAAATTGCGTTCGTATTTTCAATAGAATAGAAAATTTGTCAATTCGTTTATCGCCAGTGAATTTATGAAACCATAAATTCACGCCAAACCCTGTCAAATCCCAAAAAATTTTAAAAAAATTGGAAAGCCCAGAATTTTCCGGGCTTTCCAATTTGGCGGAGAAGAAGGGATTTGAACCCTTGCGTGCTTTTTACACACCTACTCCCTTAGCAGGGGAGCCCCTTCGGCCTCTTGGGTACTTCTCCGAATCGCAAACAATTACAGGTTGGCGGAGAGAGTGGGATTCGAACCCACGGCACATTGCTGTGTCACTGGTTTTCAAGACCAGCTCCTTAAACCGCTCGGACATCTCTCCGTATTCCCCAAAGAGATATTAGTTATATTACCATATCCTGGTGAAATTGTCAACCCTGATTTTCCGAATTCTTTGCCGGAAACACAGCTATGGGTAGTATGCCCAAAACCGGAAAAAAATAAGCGGTGAAAAACCGGGGCGCCTGGCTCGCAGACGCCCCGCAGACCAATTATAAGTACTTTTTCAGACCGTCGCATACCGTTTCCGGGTCGTCAGATACCGTAATAGTGAAACGCAAACCGTTCTTCGCACCAAACGCCTCGCACCACTGGCAGAATTCCAGCGCCGACGCCTTGTCGACGAGCTTATAGAGACTGTCGATAAAAATATGCGTAATATCAAAATTCCCCGCGTGCAGACCGCTGATAAATCCCTGCAGGAACGGCAAACTGCCGGTGGCGTAGTCGTCAATGTCGATCAGACGCACGCGGTAGTTAATATCATAACGCAGCGTGTTGCCCTTTTCAATGCAGACAATGCTGCCGGTTTCATTCTGGACTGCTTGGTTGATAGACGCGATCAGATCACGGGTCTTCCCCGAACCCTGCGCGCTCATGATAAGCTGAACCATACAACTCCTCCTTTGTTTTTGGCTTCGGCCGATCTATTTTCATAATACCCGTTTCAGCCGCAAATTGCAAGGCGCAATTTGCAAAATTCTGAAATTTCCAGGGAAAATTAATACCCCGGTTTGCCAAGCAGGTGGAACATATTTTTTTTATAGAACTCGACACCCGGCTGATTGAACGGATTGACGCCTAACATATAGGCCGAGACGCCGCAGGCCAGCTCAAAGAAGTAGAACAGCTCGCCGAGACGCCGCTCATTGACCTCGCCGGCCTGCACCAAAATTACCGGCACGCCGCCGTCCACATGGGCGCTGAGCGTCCCCTGGAACGCCTGCTCCTGCACGAAGTCCAGCGTTTTGCCCTCCAAATAGTTCAGACCGTCCAGATTTTTCCAGTCCAGCTCAATGGCGACTTTCTTTTTGGGCGGCGCAAAGCGAACCACCGTTTCAAACAGGTTCCGCTGGCCCTGTTGGATCATCTGCCCCAGGGAGTGCAGATCCGCGGTGAATTCCGCGGTGGCGGGGAAGAGCCCTTTGCCGTCCTTGCCCTCGGACTCACCGAACAGCTGCTGCCACCAGCCGCCGAAGCACTTGAAGTCCGGCTCATAACAGCAAAGCATCTCAATCGCCTTGCCCCGGCGGTACAGCAGATTCCGCGCCGCCGCGTACAGCCACACAGGGTTGTCAAAGCTGCAGTCGTCAAAGTCCTTCTTGGCCTGCGCCGCGCCCATCATGACCTCCATGGGATCGATGCCCGCCACAGCCATGGGCAGCAGACCCACCGCCGTCAGCACGCTGTAACGTCCGCCGACGTCCGGCGGGATGACAAATGTCTCGTACCCTTCCTCAGTCGCCATCTGGCGCAAGGCGCCCTTGCTGGGATCGGTGGTGACGAAGATGCGCTCTCTGGCCTTTTCCGCGCCGTATTTCCGCTCCAGCATCCAGCGCAGCGCGCGCGTCGCAATTGCGGGTTCGGTGGTGGTGCCGGACTTGGAGATGATGTCGATCGAAAAATCCTTGCCCTCCAGCTGGCGGCACAGATCGTTCCACGCGCTCGTGGAAAGATTGTTGCCGGCGAAGAACACCTGCGGATTTTCGTCGTTCAAATTGTGATTCTGGCCCTTGACAAGCTCGATGGCCGCGCGGGGGCCGAGATACGAGCCGCCGATGCCGACCACCACAAACGTGTCCGACCGCTCGCGGATGCGCTTGGCAGCGGCGCGGATGCGGGCGATCTCCTCGGTCTGTTCAAACGTGGGAAGATTTAACCAGCCCAAAAAATCGCTGCCCTCGCCGCGGCCCTCAAGCAGCGTCTTGTGGGCCGTGGCCACCTCTTCTTCCATTTGCAGCAAGTCCGGCAGGGACACGTCGCCCCAGATGTTCGATATATCAACGTTCAACATGGTCGTTCTCCCTTCTGTTAGTACAAGTTAATAGTACCGCATTTCACTGGAAAACACAACCGAAATTGGGAATTTTTGTGCAACTTTTTTGGCAAATTTTTCGAGGTGTTTGTGGCAATTGCCGGGATAATCTGTTATAATAGTGTCTGCTAAATAAACCGTCTGGCGCTTTATTTGCGCGGCATATGCCGCGCAATTCTATAAATTCAGCCTGAATGACCGTATTTATAAAATTTAGTCATTGTGGAAATGCGGACGCACATCACGCCCCGCCATCACCGCAGGGACGGCGTAGGACGCAGCACAACCTACTATGGGGCAGCGGCGACCGGATGGAGCTTTGCGTTCCCTGCGACGAATACGGTCTGCCGGCGGAGGGCAGCCGCGGGAATCTGACGTTCCGGGGGACGCGTTACCTCGGATTTGAAGAATTTTTGCAAAATGAGGGCTTTGCCATGAACTACGGCTTTGGCGTCGACGTGGGTGGAACCACCGTAAAGCTGGGCTTTTTCGCCCGGGACGGCGCGCTTTTGAAAAGATGGGAGATTCCAACCAGGACGCGGGACGGCGGAAAGCGGATTTTGCCGGATATCGCCCGGGCGGTGGAAGGCTGCCTGGCCGAATTCGGCGTGGAGCGGGCGCAGGTCCTGGGCATTGGCGTTGGCGTACCGGGGCCGGTGGACGAAGACGGCACGGTCAACCACTGTGTCAACCTGGGCTGGGGCGTCTTCCCGTTGGAAAAGACGCTGTCCCGGCTGACCGGGATCCCGGTCAAAGGCGGGAACGACGCCAACTTTGCCGCGCTGGGCGAAAGTTGGAAGGGCAGCGGCCAGGGCAGCCGCAACAGCATCCTGGTGACGCTGGGAACCGGCGTGGGCTGCGGCATCGTGGCGGAAGGGAAGATTTTCCCCGGCGCCCACGGCACCGCCGGGGAACTGGGCCATATCACGGTCAATCCCCTGGAGACGCGGCGGTGCAGCTGCGGCAAGCGCGGCTGCGTGGAGCAGTACGCCTCCGCCACCGGCATTGTCCGTCTGGCCAAGCTGCAACTAGCGCAGACCACCTGTCCGTCCGCCTTGCGCGCGCGGGATAATTTTTCCTGCAAGGATGTGTTTGACGCGGCCGCCCAAGGCGACGCGGCGGCCCAGGCCGCGCTGGATACGGCGCTGGACTGCCTGGGCGCGGGTATTGCGGACGCCTGCTGCATAATTGACCCGGAGCTGGTGATCCTCGGCGGCGGCGTGTCCAAGGCGGGCGAGCCGCTTGTGCGCGCTGTGGAGGAGCGCTTCCGCGCCCATATGTTCCACGCCTGCGCGTCGACCCGCTTTACCCTGGCCTCCCTGGGCAACGACGCCGGGATCTACGGCGGCTTTCGCTGCGTACTCGATACGTTCGGCGGCGCTTGAGCCGCCGCGATTGGGATCCACTTGAGCCGCCGCGATTGGGATCCAGATGCAAAAGTCCGTTCGGCGGGCTTATTTTCCACAGACATCAGATAAGGAACGACCATGGAACAAACCGTATTTTTCCCCCAGCTGTTTCCGGGCTGCGCCGCACAGGAGCTGACGGCCGCCGTCCTCACTCATGCCGACGTCGATCCGGCCAACCGCCGGATTGAAGTCTGGCTCTCGGCGGATGCCTATATCCCCATGCGGCGCCTGCACGCCATCCAGAGCGAGATTGCGCGGCAGTACGGCCTGCAGGCTTTGACGCTCCATATGCGCTATCCTCCGGCGCAGCTGGCACAGATGGATTTTCAAGATTGCAGCGCCGTGCTCACCGGCGTCTATTCTCCCGCCGCCGCAATCCTGGCCGGATGCCGGTGGCAGCTGGAGGGCGATACGCTCCGCTGCCACCTGCGGGCCAACGGCGTCAAGCAGCTTGCGCCGTATCTGCCCCACGTGCAGCAATACCTCGCCCAGTGCTTCGACACCCATGTGGTGGTGGAGCTGGTCCCCGGCAGCAATGCCGACGGCGCCGCGCTCTTTGCCGAGACAGAGCGCATCCGCCAAGAGGCGCTGGAGCACCTGCCAGACCCGGCGTCTTTGGCGGCCGCCGCGCCGGCCATCCGGCAGCGAACCCAGCCGCCCAGTGACGTGATCTTCGGCAAGCCGTTCTCCGGAACTCCCACGGCCATGAAAGATCTAGACATGGATATGCGCCAGGTGATCGTGGAAGGGGAGGTCTTTTCGGTCGACCACCGGGAACTGAAAAAACGCAACGCCTGGGTGATCAGCTTTTGCTTGACCGACGGCACCGGCTCTGTACACGTCAACCAGTTTATGGAGGCGGGCAAGGCCAAGCCGATTCTGGACGGCGTCGCCGCGCCCAGCGCGAAACAGATGAAACCGGGCAGCTATCTGCGCGTCCAGGGCCGCATGACGGTCAACCGCTTCGACAATGAGATGGTGCTCCAGCCTTGGTCCATCGTGCGCGCCGAACGCCCCGAGCGGCGGGATACCGCGCGGGAAAAACGGGTGGAACTGCATCTGCACACCTGCATGTCTTCCATGGACGCGCTGACCAATCCCCAGGCCGCCGTCCGGCAGGCCGCCGCCTGGGGCCATAAGGCCGTGGCCATCACCGACCACGGCGTGGCGCAGGCGTTCCCCGACGCCATGCACGTGGTGGAGGGCGGCTGCAAGGTGGCGGGAACCGACCAGCCCATCAAGGTGCTCTATGGCTGTGAGGGATATTATGTAAATGATGTGGACGACCGGATCGCCGTCCACGGGGATGCCAACGTTCCCTTTGACCATCGTTTCGTGGCCTTCGACCTGGAAACGACCGGCCTGTCGTCCCAGCACGACCGGATCATAGAGATCGGCGCGGTCATCATGCGGGGCGGGGAGGTGCTGGAGAAATTCCAGACCTTTGTCGACCCCCTGCGTCCCCTGCCCCAGCGGGTGAGCGATCTGACCGGCATCACTGACGATATGCTGCACGGCGCGCCGCCGATTGAGGACGTCTTGCCCCAATTTTTGGCCTTCTGCGGCGATCTGCCGCTGTGCGCCCACAACGCGGATTTCGACGTGGGCTTTGTGAGCGCCGCGTGCCGGCGGTTAGGGCTGGAATACCGTCCCACCTACGTTGACACGCTGGTGCTCGCGCAGAATCTGCTGCCCAATTTGGGCAAGCACAAGCTGAATTTGGTGGCCGACGCTTTGAGTCTGCCGGACTTTCAGCACCACCGCGCCTCGGACGACGCCATCACCTGCGGTTCCATCCTCATGCGCTTTTTTTCCATGCTGGAAGAGGAACACCAGATCCACGAGCTTTCCGCCGTCAATCCCCTCATGACCCGGCTGCGCAGCGGCGGCCGTGTGCTCGACCGCCACGCAAGGCACATCTTGCTGTTTGCCAAGAACCAGACCGGTTTGCGCAACCTCTACCGGCTGATCTCCTATGGCAACCTCAAATATTACCGCCGGGTACCGCGGATTCCAAAGTCCGAGCTGCTCCAGTGGCGCGAGGGGCTGATCATCGGCTCGGCGTGCGAGGCTGGCGAGTTGTTCCAGGCCATCCTGGCCAACAAGAGCTGGGAGGAACTCAAGCGCATCGCCTCATTTTACGATTTTTTAGAGATCCAGCCCCTGGCCAACAACCGCTTCATGCTGGAAAAGGGCCTGGTAGAAGACGAGGAACAGCTGCGGAACTTCAACCGGACCATCGTCCGCCTGGGCGAGGAACTGGGCAAGCCCGTGGTCGCCACGGGGGACGTCCATTTCCTAAATCCTGAGGACGAAATTTTCCGCCATATCATTCAGTCCGTCCGCCGCTTTCAGGACGACGACAGGGACGTACCGCTGTATTTCCGCACCACCGACGAGATGCTGGAGGAGTTTTCCTACCTGGGCGAGGAAAAGGCTTACGAGGTGGTGGTGACCAACACCAATTTGATCGCGGATATGTGCGAGACCGTCCGCCCGGTGCCCCACAACCTGTTCGCGCCGAAAATTGAAAATTCGGTGGAGGATCTGAAGGCGCTGGTCTACGGCAAGCTCCGCCGGCTCTATGGCGACCATCCGCCGGAGCTGATTACCCGGCGCGTGGAGACGGAACTGGGTGACATCATCAACTGTCACTACGACGTGATCTATATGTCGGCGCAGAAGCTGGTGCAGAATTCCCTGGAAAACGGGTATCTGGTCGGTTCGCGCGGATCGGTAGGCTCTTCAATCGTGGCCTATCTGTCGGGCATCACGGAGGTCAACTCGTTCCCGCCCCATTACCGCTGCACCAATCCGAACTGCAAATTCACCACCTTTGACACCGCCCGCATCGACACCGTGGACGAACATTCGCCCGATCCGGAGCGCGCGCGGCGCGCCCAGTGGGCGAAGGTCAACGCCGCCTGCGGCGCCGATCTGCCCGACGCCAACTGTCCCAAGTGCGGCGCGCCCTTCGCCAAGGAGGGGTTCAACATTCCCTTTGAGACGTTTTTGGGCTTCGGCGGGGACAAGGTGCCGGATATCGACCTGAACTTCTCCGGCGAGTACCAGGCCAAGGCCCACGCCTACTGCGTGAATATGTTTGGCGCCGAGCATGTGTTCCGGGCCGGAACCATCGGCACCATCGCGAAAAAAACGGCTTTCGGCTATGTCAAGCACTTTTTGAAGGAGCACAACCGAACCGTCAGCAAAGCAGAGGAACTGCGCCTTGCGTTCGGCTGCGTGGGCGTCAAGCGCACCACCGGCCAGCACCCGGGCGGCTTGGTGGTCATCCCCCAGGAAAACGAGATCTGGGATTTCTGCCCCGTGCAGCACCCGGCGGACGACCCCAATTCCGACTGGATCACCACCCATTTTGAATACCATTCCATGGAGGAAAACCTGCTGAAGCTGGACATGCTGGGCCACGACGACCCGACCATGATCCGGATGCTGCAGGATCTGACCGGCGTGGACCCCCGTGCGATCCCCCTGGACGACCGGGAAACCATGTCGATTTTTACCTCCACCAAGGCGCTGGGCTACGAAAACGACCCTGTCCTCGGGCCGGTCGGTTCGTGCGGAATTCCGGAATTCGGCACCAGCTTCACCCGCGGGATGCTCCAGGAAACGCACCCAACGGAGTTTGACACGCTGATCCGCCTTTCCGGTTTTTCCCACGGCACGGACGTGTGGCTCGGCAACGCGCGCGACATCATCCTCTCCGGCACGGCCAGCGTCTCCCAGGCCATCGGATGCCGCGATGACATCATGAACTACCTCATTCGCTGCGGAATGCCGGAAAAGCGCTCGTTTAAAATCATGGAGTCCGTGCGCAAGGGGCGGGGGCTGCCGGACGGCGCCGAACAGGAAATGGTTGACGCGGGCGTGCCGAAGTGGTATATTGAGTCGTGTAAAAAGATCAAGTACCTGTTCCCCAAGGCGCACGCCGTGGCGTACGTGATGATGGCGTTCCGCATCGCCTGGTTCAAGGTGCATAAGCCCCTGGCGTTCTACGCGGCGTATTTCTACCGCCGCAGCCAGAAAGGCGGCTTTGACGCCGCCATGATGACCCACGGAATCGAAGCGGTCAAGCAGAGCATCCAAAACATCAAAAACGATCCGGACGCCTCCAACCGTGACGACGATATGATGACCACGCTGGAGTTGTGCTATGAATTCTACCTGCGCGGCTTTTCCTTCGCACCGATCGATCTGTACCGCTCCCAGGCCACCCGCTTTTTGGAGGAAGACGACAAGCGGCTGCTGCCGCCGTTCGTGGCCGTGTCGGGTCTGGGCGAGATGGCGGCGTGGGACATTGTGGAGGGGCGCAAGGGCAGACAGTTTATCTCCATCGAGGAGTTTTCCGCCGCCTGCCCCAAGGTTTCGCAGGCGCACATCGAGGCGCTGCGCGAGGCCGGCGCGTTCCGCGACATGCCTGAAACGAACCAGATTACGCTGTTTTAGAGCGCTTCTAAAGCGCGCCCGCAAAAAGAATTGAAGATTTTCCGCGCGATTTGCCACAAAAACTGCGAGACTTTTGACGGTTCGTCCGGGATTTGACGTGTTTTGTGCAAATTGTGGAAAATCTGCGGCATGGGTTGCAAAATTTTGGAATTTATGATATAATTTTCTTATCATTTTTTGAAAGGAAGGTTGTACCTATGCAAGATACTGGCAGGCAGTTCCACATCCACTGTGTCGAGGGGGACGTTGGCCGTTATGTGATTCTGCCCGGCGATCCCGGCAGATGCGCGTCCATTGCCGCGCTGTTTGACGACGCCAAGCATGTTTCCCAAAATCGGGAATATAATATCTATACTGGCACATTATTGGGAGAAAAAGTTTCTGTTTGTTCCACAGGGATCGGCGGCCCCTCCGCTTCGATCGCCATGGAGGAGCTGCACAATATCGGCGCGGATACGTTCATCCGCACCGGAACCTGCGGCGGCATCAATCTGAAAGTCAAATCCGGCGACATCGTAGTCGCCACCGGTGCCATCCGCTATGAGCACACCTCCATGGAGTATGCGCCCATCGAATACCCCGCCGTGGCGAATCTGGATATCACCCTGGCGCTGCGCCAGGCAGCCATCGCTCTGGGGAAAGACACCCACACGGGCGTTGTTCAGTGCAAGGATGCGTTCTATGGCCAGCACAACCCAAACAAGATGCCCGTTTCCTATGAGCTGCTGCAAAAGTGGGAGGCTTGGAAGCGGCTGGGCGTTCTGGCCTCGGAGATGGAGTCCGCGGCGCTGTTTGTGGTAGCGGACGCGCTGGGCTGCCGCTGCGGCTCGTGCTTCCACGTAATCTGGAATCAGGAGCGGGAGGCCGCCGGTCTGGATCAGACCATGAGCGAGGACACGTCCGCATCTGTTCGCGTGGCGGTGGAAGCGCTTAAGCTGATTATTGCCCAGGATAAGGAAAAATAAATTACTTAGGAGGTCATTCGCCTATGAGGACACTGATTGGATTGCTGATTGCGGCGGCGCTGATCGTCGTTTTGTGCGTGGCGCTGAACAATTTCCTGGAGGACTACCTCATTGACGACGGCGACTGGCCCCCTTCACTGGACTGGGAGCGGTTTTTGTATGACATGGCCAACCGGTTTGTGGATCATCTCTACGAGTCGGAGACGTTGCCGGTGGAATCCGTCTCCGTGACCGCGCTGATCACGCCATAAAAAGCGGGAGACGGCACGCCCTGTCAGAGTTTTGACAGAGCGTGCCGAAGTTTTTCAAAAATGAAGGCCGCCGGAGAACCGGCGGCCTTGTTTTGAACGCCCACAGCGGTGGGTGTGTCCGTCGTCAAATACTTTCCGCCTCGCGCAGTGCGCGCACTGTGCGAGGCGGATTTGAAACAGTGCGGGTCCCGGCGAAGCCGGGACCCGGTTTTTCCAAACTGTTTTTAGAATACGCCCTGCTCCATCATGGCTTCCGCGACTTTCTTGAAGCCTGCGATGTTGGCGCCGGCCACCAGGTTGTAGCCCAGGCCGTACTCCTCAGCGGCCTCGGCGGACACGCGGTGGATCGTTTCCATCATGCGATGCAGCTGGCCGTCCACTTCCTCGGCCGTCCAGACCAGGCGTTCGGAGTTCTGCGCCATTTCCAGCGCCGACACGCCGACGCCGCCGGCGTTGACCGCCTTGGACGGCGCCACGATCACGCCCGGCTGCGCCATCAGATAGGCCAGCGCGTCGTTGGTGGTGGGCATGTTCGCCACTTCAATATAATACTTCACACCGTTGGCCACGATCTTTCTGGCCGAGTCCATCTTCACATCGTTCTGCATGGCCGACGGCATGATCACATCCGCCTCGACGCCCCAGGGCTTCTCGCCGGGGTAGAACGCGCAGCCGAACTTGTCCGCGTAGTCCTGCACACGGTTGCGGTTGGACGCACGCATCTGCACCAGGTAGTCGATCTTCTCGTCGGTGCCGACGCCGTCGGGGTCGTAGATATAGCCGTCCGGACCAGAGAGCGTGACAACCTTCGCGCCCAGATCCCGCGCCTTCTTGCAGATGCCCCAGGCCACATTTCCAAAGCCGGAAATCGCCAGCGTCTTGCCCCGGATGTCCTCGCCCTCGTGCTTGAGTACCTCATTGAGATAGTACATGGCACCGTAGCCGGTCGCCTCCGGACGCGTCAAGGAGCCGCCGTAGCTAAAGCCCTTGCCAGTGATCACGCCGTTTTCCCACATGCCCTTGAGCCGGCGGTACTGGCCGAACAGATAGCCGACCTCCCGGCCGCCGACGCCCATATCGCCCGCGGGTACATCCACATCCGGGCCGATGTAGCGGTACAGCGCCGTCATAAAGCTCTGGCAAAAACGCATGATCTCCGCATCCGACTTGCCGGCCGGATCAAAGTCCGAGCCGCCCTTGCCGCCGCCGATGGGCAAGCCGGTGAGGGCGTTTTTAAACGTCTGCTCAAATCCGAGGAACTTGATGATGCCGGGATAGACGTCTTTCTGGAAGCGCAGGCCGCCCTTGTAGGGGCCGATGGCGCCATTGAACTGGCAGCGGTAACCCGTGTTGGTGTGATGGTTGCCGTTGTCGTCCATCCAGACGACGCGGAAGGTAAACATTCGCTCCGGCTCCACCATGCGGCCGAGCAGATCCACCTTTTCATATTCCGGGTGCGCATCCACCACCGGGGACAAAGAGGAGAGCACCTCCTCTACCGTTTGCACAAATTCCGGCTCGTCCGCATGCTTCGCCTTTACGTCCGCGATCACGCGTTCAACATAAGCATTCATTTCCGATTATGACCTCCTTTGTCGCTCGCGATGTCCAATTTCCAATTTTTTATTTATCGCGCATTGGCAAACTCGCCAATGATGGAAACGATCTCTCCACCAATCCGTTTTTGGGCCTCCTGCGTGGCCGCGCCGATGTGCGGCGTACACGACACCATGGGGTGGCTGTAGAGCGCGTGGTTCTTGGGCGGCTCCTCAGCATACACGTCCAGGCCGGCCGCCCGGACCTTGCCGGATTCCAGCGCCGCCAGCAGGGCGTCTTCGTCCACGTTGGCACCGCGGGAGGTGTTGATGATGACGACACCGTCTTTCATCTTGGCGATCCGCTCGGCGTTGATCAGCGCGCCGCCGTCCACAGCGGGCGCATGGACGCTGATGAAATCGGCCTTTTCCAGCAGCTCGTCCATCTCCACATAGGGAATCCCCAGCGATTCCTCAATGCCGGGAATGTGGTAGATATCGTACGCCACCACGCGCATCCCCAGCGCCTTTGCCATCTTGCCCAGCGCCTGTCCGATGCGGCCGTAGCCCACGATGCCAAGCGTCTTGCCGCACAGTTCAATTCCCTTGCCGTAGGCCTTCTTTTCCCACTTGTCCTCGCGCATGGTGTGGCCCGAAATGGACACATATCTTGCGCAGGAGAACATCAAAGCAATCGCCAGCTCCGCCACGGACTGGGAAGAAGCGCGAGGCGTGTTTTTCACGGTGATGCCATTGGCCTCGGCGTAGGCGACGTCAATGTTGTCCACCCCCACGCCGCCGCGGATGATCAGCTTTAACCGGCCGCCCTTGGCCGCATCGATGTGGTTGGCGCGGATCTTGGTTTTGGAGCGAACAACCACCGCGTCAAATTCCCGCAGGGCCTGGCCCAGCTGATCCGGCTCATAAAACTTTTCAACAACCTCGTGGCCCTGCTCGCGCAGCGCCGCCATTGCGGATGAATCCATTCCGTCAGTTACAAGAATACGCATCGTCACATCTCCTTTACCGATTAAAATATTCCGTTTCAAATTCCTTCAAACACTGAACCAGCGCCTCCACGCCCTCCTTGGGCATGGCGTTATAGATCGACGCGCGCAGCCCGCCGACAGACTTGTGGCCCTTCAGATTCTCCAAGTGGGCCGCCTGCGTGCGGGCGACAACTTCGGCATCGACCTCCTTGTTGCCGGTGACGAAAGGAATGTTCATCACCGAACGATCCTTCTCCTCCACGGGGCAGTAGAACAGCTTGGACTCGGCCAGGAAGTCATAGAACACCTTCGCCTTTTCGTTGTTGATCCGCTCGATGGCCTCCAGCCCACCCAGATTCTTGAGGTACTTGAACACCTTGCCGCAGACGTAGATTGCCCAGCAGTTGGGGGTGTTGTACATCGAACCGGCGTCGGCGTGCGTCTTATACTGCAGATAAACAGGCAAATCGCCCAGGTCGTCGCGGATCAGATCTTCGCGGATGATGACAACCACCATACCGGCAGGCCCGACATTTTTTTGCACCCCGGCGTAGATCATGCCGTAGTCCGACACGTTGCACGGCTTGGACAGGAACATGGAGGACTGGTCGGACACCAGCGGAATCCCCTTTGTATTGGGCAGGGTTTTCCAGGTCAGGCCGTTAATCGTCTCGTTTTCGCAGATGTAGAAATAATCGGCGTCCGCGGGGATGTCCAGGTCGGAGCAGTCGGGAATGTAGGTGTAGTTCCGATCCTTGGAGGAGGCGACCACCAGGACCTGGCCCACCTTTTTGGCCTCCGCAATGGCCTTCTTCGACCACGCGCCGGTCTCCACATAGCACGCCTTTCCATTTTTCATCAGATTCATGGGAACCATCGAGAACTGCAGGGTTGCGCCGCCCTGGATGAATAACACTTTATAGTTGTCGGGAATGCCCATCAGCTCCCGCAGGTCCTGTTCCGCCTCGTCGATGATGGTCTGGAAGACCTTGGAACGGTGGGACATTTCCATCACGCTCATACCGGAGCCGCGATAATTCAGAACTTCGTCCCGAATCTCTTCCAGCACAGGCACAGGCATGGTAGCCGGACCGGCGGAAAAATTGTAAATTCGGTTATACATGGAATTACCTCCTGTTCAATTTGGGCAAAATTGCCTATCTATATTCAGTATAAGGCATATTCCAGAAATAATCAACCCAAAAATCCAAAAAAAATTTGATATACTTAAAAATTTTTTGGGGCTTCCAAAAATTGGCGAAACTGGAAATTGCGCTTGCAATGGCAGCGGGATGGGAGTACAATAAATTGTGATTATACGGAAGCGTGCAAAGAGCTTGTCGAAGAACGCCGTTTTTCGGCGGACAGAGAATCGGATCCCCGCGCCGGGCCTTTGGTTCGGGAATTTGCGTATTGCGCCAGCGCCGCGTTTTTCCATAGGAGGCCCGTGGAAAAACGGAGTAAAATTATAGAAAGGAAATCGCGAAATGAAGCACAAATTGTTACGTTTGCTCGTCTTGACGCTCATCGTGTTTATGGGACTGCAAATCGGCGCGATGGCCGCCGGTTACCCCACGGGCGGATATACCTTTCCCGATAACTGGAGCCGCAACGCGCTGATTTTCGCCGTGCAAAACGGGATTTTTGTGGGCGACCAAGATAAAGATCTCCACCCCGACGCCAATATGACCCGCGCAGAGATGGCGTCGGTTCTGACCCGCCTACTGCGGCTGCGCGAGCAGGCGGATCTGTCCGCGTTTCAAGATATGCGTCCCGGCGCGTGGTATTACGATGAATTTGCCAAGGCCGTCGCCGCCGGGATCTTCGCCGGTACCTCGGACACGGCCATGTCTCCCAACGCGCCAATCACCCGCGAGCAGGCAATGACCGTGCTGTGCCGTGCGTTTCGGCTGATCGGGAACGATCCCAACGCGTATTCGCACTATACCGACAGCGGCGCCGTCTCCGCGTTCGCCAGGGAGTCGGTGAGTACGATGCAGGAACTGCGCATCGTCAACGGTTTCACGGACGGCTCCCTGCAGCCCAAGAGCAACATCACCCGCGCCCAGGTGGCGCAGCTGCTGTATGAAATGCTCGACGCCATCGTCGATGACCCCAGCCAAATTCCGGCCTCCGGCTTCGTCCTCTACCGGGGCGACGCTTTGCCGGACAGCCTGACGCTCGATGGCACGCTTGTGCTGGTCACGCCTGTGTCCGGCGACGTGCAGCTGAACGACTATCATGTATCCGGCGATTTGATCCTCCGCTGCGGCGGCGCCGGGCAAATCAGCTTGAGCGGCCTGTCTGCGGCCAATCTGGTGCTTGGCGTACGCGACAGCGGCGTGATTGTTCAAGATGAGATCCCCGGTCTGCGTGTCTGGGGTGACAACTTGGCCGTCAGCGCCAACGCGCGGGATCTGCTGGTGCAGGATGGCGAAAATCTGGCCCTCACCGGCCAGTTTGCCGACATCCGCGTGCGCGGCGGCAGCATGCGCTTTGACGGGGCAGACGCCACGCAGACATTGACCATCAGCGGCCCCGCCGCGGTGGAGTGGAACGGCAATGCGCAGCAGGTTTTGCTCTACGGCAAGAAGGTCGTTCTGACCGGCGGCGGATACGCGGAGCTGGTTAGAAACTACAGCTCCAAGCCCAAAATAAAGATCGCCTACGGCACCTATGATGAGCAGCGGAACTACGGCCTAGAGGACGTCAAGCTCACCATTTCCAACCCCGGCGCGCTCAGCAAGGTCAGCCAAAAGGTGACCTTGACCGCCACCGTCAGCGGCGGCATCTACGAGGGCATCGGCCTGGAGGAGGGAAACAAGCGCACCTGCCAGTTAATCTGGTACTGCAACGGCAAGGAAATTCAGCGCCGGACGGTGGTCATGTACGAGGGCATGGAGCCGGTTCAGGACAGCTACAGCAAGACCTATCAGCTCAAGACGTCCAAGCTCCTCCATGATGAATACACGGTGGAGTTGGTCTATGAGGAATTTAGCCTAACCGCCGCGCGCACAGTGGCGCCAAACGCCTACTGGACGGACTATCAAAACGCCACCACCCGCGTTGTGACCGCCGACGTGCCCGTCACCATCAACAAAAACTGCAAGCTCTATTTCGACCGGGCCGCCACCAGGGTCAGGCGTTCGCTGGCAGCCGGGATGACTGTCTACAATGAATACAACCCCGGCGGTGTGATCCAGATCACCTGCCCTGACACCGGCGAGGTCGGCTGGACGCAGCTGAGCAATATCAACTATGAATGGGTGCGCGTCACCTTTGGCGATTACGACTACTCCGTCGGCACGAAGGAGGGCTTTGTCAACAACCGCGGCTACACCAGTGACACCAAGTATCTGGTCTGGATCAGCAAGCGGACGCAGCGCGTGAACGTCTACGAGGGCAGCGCGGACAACTGGAAATTGGTACGCACCTCCCAATGTTCCACCGGCGGCAACTATACGCCGACGCCCAAAGGCGTCTTCTCCATCTATGCCCACAATTTGCGCTGGAATTACGACGATTTCTATGTAAAAAACGCCACGGTTTTCAACGGCAACCATGCCTTCCACTCCACGCCGCTCAAATTTGACGGCACCGATTACGACGCCCGCGTCGGCACGCCCCTGTCCCATGGCTGCGTGCGGCTGCCGGTCGCCTTCAGCGAATACATATATTCCTTGCCCATGGGCACGAGAGTGGTCGTGTATTGACGATCCAAACCGAACCCACCCCGCCGGGTTTTGATTTGTAAACATTTTTGGCCGCCGGGTATTCCGGCGGCCATCTTTGAACCAGAACAATGCGCCAGATTTTAAAGGATTCCTATCTTGCCGGCATCCGCGCGTACGTCCCCCAATCGGCCGAAGATGCGGCGGACAAGGCGCAGATAAGGTAAGCGGCGCTCTGACTTGGCAAGTCAGGGCGCCGCTGTTATACGCATACGGTTTTAAAAAAATCGCGGCTTTCAAAAACCCGCGGCGGACGCGCGCAAGCGGCCGCAAAAAACGGGGCTGCAACTTCAACGTTTCGTTTTGCTGCAACCCCGCATTTTGGTGGACGGTACAGGACTCGAACCTGTGACCTCCTGCACGTCAAGCAGATGCTCATACCAGCTGAGCTAACCGTCCGGAATATTCTTCATTATATCGGTTTCTTTCCGTTTTGTCAAGCGCTATTTGCGCTTTTTCAGAATTTTTTCGCACCAAACCGGGGCCGCTGCACCTTAGGGGTTTCCTCCCTGATGCCTTGGGGGTTTCCTCCCTGATGCCTTGGGGCTTCCTCCCCGGCGCCTTGGGGCTCCCTCCCTGGCACTTTGGGGCTTCCTCCCCGGCGCCTTGGGGCTCCCTCCCCGGCGCCTTGGGGCTCCCTCCCCGGCACTTTGGGGCTTCCTCCCTGATGCCTTGGGGGACTTTCCCGACGTGAAACTTTTCGCCATTGCGCGCGAAGGGGGCCTCCGCATGGAGGCCCCCTGGTCCATTAGAGAACCGCGCTTTTGGGGCAGGCTTTCTTCCGCTTTTGGGTCAGGCTTTATTCGCCCTCAACCAGCTTATAGAGCGTAATCGCTTTCTGGCCAGTATACGAGCTAGATTTGTAGAAGCGGAATCTCATCTGGCCGGAATTGGCGTTAAAGCGCAGATGCGCGCCCCCAGTATTCGAGATAGAAACGTCATGTTCGGCATTCCACTGCACCGTATAGCCAAAGATTGGATTTGTGTTCTGACTAATGCCATTATCATTCGACCCGTAGTTGATAAAGTACCCAGAAGCGCCCTTGATCGTGTATTGGTCGGCCGAACCGTCCTTCTTGGCAAAGGTAAAGGTTTTTCCGTTGAGATCATCCGACCAAGCAATCGTGCCGCTCTCGTCTGTCGCCGTGACTTGGTTATTTGCTGCGTCATAACTAGTCAGGGATCCGTTGAACACATAGATTGTGCCGTTAACATTGGCCGCAATCAGATAGGTCCCTGTCCAGTCATCCTGATTCGTTGTCACTTCCACAAACTTTTTCTGAGCAGGCGTCGGCGGAGCCGCATCCGAGGCGTCGTAAATCGTCAGGTAGGCAGACTTCGATGTGTCGTAGGCGGTATTGCTGTCCGTCAGGTCGAAGTACGTATCCGTCGAGCTATGGTTGCCCTGGAGATATTTGTCCTGGCCTTCCGTCGCCGCCGCTTCGGCCAACTTCATGTGCCAGCCGGGATGCCCTTCTTGCTGGTCATAAGTCAGGGTGATCTTGCTGGTCTTTTCCGCCGACAAGATTAACTTGGTGCCGCCGTCATTGGCAAGCTTGGACTCAGTGTTGGAGAGGGTGTATTCGCCGTTCGTCGCGCCTTCCAGCTTCCACTTGGTGGCCTCATTGAAGTCATTCAAGTCCTTGCCGTTCAAGCCGGTCTCGTTGTAAGTTTCCGTGGTCAGATAGTACTCCCAGCCGTCAATGGTGACCGCAATGATGTACTCCTTGTCGGCAGTAAGCTTATCCTCCGACGTAATCGTTTCCTTCTCGTTGGTCTGCGTCTGCGTCTGCTTCACCGTCACTTGAATTGTGCCGTATTTCGCATACTGCTCGCCCTTTAGGGTGTAGGTGTAGGTATGGGCGCCCGCGTCTTCGTTTCTCGTCCAGTTGGTACCGGCGTCATCCAACTGCGGGATATCTTCCCTTATTTCCTTCGCATCGCATACACCGAACTTGCCGTCGCAGGTGCCGATCACCTTGCCGCCCTTTTGCAGTGTCGGGATGTTTTCCGGATCCAATTTCCAAGTATAATGATGCACATGCTCAGTGGGGCTGACATCGTAGATGTGCACATAGAACACGGCATTCTCCGCTTCGGCCTCTACCGAATTCACCGCGCCCCATTGCATCTTCGCTGCGGCGTCGCTTGGTGCATACCAATTTAAATTCGGATACCAGGTGCCGGCGGCCCCGTCGCCGATAATCCCCATCGTCCAGCCTTTTTCCGCAACGTAATTGAAGGTAATCTTGCAGGAACTAGAGTTCGGCTTATTGATCACGGACGTCATGTGCGAGCGGTTTACGCCCAGCTTGTAGGAGCTGGCGTTCAAATTCATCGGCGTCATTGTCCAGCTGCCGTTACTGCCGGAACTCAGCACATATTTGGTCGCCTCGTCGATTTTTTCCAACTCCGTGGGCACAACATCCTTGCTGGCTTCCCCGAGCATATAGAACTCGAAACTGCCAATCTGGGCGGTGATCACATACTGGTGGTCCGGTATCAGCTCACCCTCAGTTGTAATTTCCTCATAACTGCCCTTGTCAGCCGTCTTGGGCGTGGCGTCAAGCTTGAAAACATAGGTCCCAAGGCTGCCATAGGTCGTGTCCTTCCAGGTGTAGCAGGTCTTGGACTCCCAGGGGTTTAACGCGACATCATAGCTGTCCGCCGTGTTCAAAGCCGGAATCGTGACCGTCTTTGTTGTCTCGTCGCACTTGCCGTCGGTGTTCTTGCAGGTGCCAGTAAGTACGCCGGCATCTGTCAGAGTTGGGGCGGTGGTAACTTTGTACTCATACTCGTGGACATGCGGCCCTGGATCTGGCGTGTCGCCGCCGCCTTCCGTCGTGAGTTTGTACAGAGCCGGGACATAGTAGGTGTTATAGGTATCCGCTGTGCCGTCCGCCACCTTGTACATCCGGAACCGGCCCGTACCATCAGCGATACTCTGCGCCCACTCAATCCAACGGTCGCCGTGCGCCATCTTCACCTTGCCATTTTCAAAGGTGAAAGTGAACGCGGTCTGCGTGGTCGTAAAGTTGGACTTGTTGTCATCGCCATGTCCCAGATAAGTACCGCTCTTGCTAAGGAGCGAATAGCCGGTATCGTAAGACGCAACGGTGAAAGTCATGCCGAGGTTCGCTTCGGTCGCTTCAATCTTGTTGTCGGTAATTGCGACTTCCACGCCATTGCCGGCTTTGTCCAGGCCGTCGGCATTGCCACCGTTGAACGCGTAGTTCTTGCCACCGACGCCCTCGGCAACAATCAGGTATTCGCCGGACCAATCCGTGGGATCTTCCGTAACCTTGACAAAGGTCGTTGTTTCCTCAGGAGAAGGTTCTTCGCCGCCCTTCTCAAGCTTCCAGGTGGAGGTGATGGTCGGGTCGATGACTTTCTTCTCGCGGATGTAGTCCGCCAGGAGCGCTCTGGCCTGGCCAAGGTCTTCGCCCTGGATCATGTCAAACTGCGTGGAGTAAATGATGCGGTTCTCGTCGTTGGGGACAAAGTCGCAACCATGAGCATTCAAATAGGCAATGTAATCGCCGCCGCCGTTGAAACGGTAGTTGTTGATAACCACCGTAAATTCATCGGTATCCTTCACTTCCGCGCCTTTGTAGGTCATGGACGTCACACGGGAGTCCACGGGCTTGCTATAGTCGATCACATAGGAGAAGTCCGGGCCGGTGATGATGTCATAATACGTCAGGCCGCCGCTGATGGTCGGGCCGTTGGCGCCGTCGTTAATCTTGCTGGCGGAATACTCTAGCCAAGTCTTAATTTCCTTGCCGCTCATTTTGATCTGGTAGAACCAGTTCTCGTATCTGTACAGCCGGAACAGGTCGCCCATGGTAATATCGCCCTTCGGAATCAAATTCGCGGCATTGCCAGAGGTAAGCGGAGCCGTAATGGACAACTGCGCAATCGTGTCGTCGCTCTTGTCGTCCGGCGTGTTCTTGCCGGTGCGGTCATAGGCGCCCCAGCGCTGCACATCGTTGATCAGATCGACAAACGCGGACGGTGCCGTGCCCAGATTCGCGGACGGGAAGTCACCCGACGCTTCACCGATCTTTTCCTTCATATAATCGTTCCAAGTCGCGTCTTCATACGGCTGGAGAATCGAAACCAGGTTTTCATCCAGCGGATAATTCTTCATGTCGACGTTCTGGGCGTCCAACGTGTATTCGCCGGTGGCCTTGTTGTACGTCACCTTGACTTGGCCGATCACGGCAGCCTTGGTGGACGGGGAAACAATCGGAATCTCCTTGCCATCGGCGTTCTTCGCCATGAAGACCTCTCTGAGGTGCTGATGGCCAGAGAACACAAACGAAATGGAGTTGGTCTGTTTGACCAGTTCCTGCATGAAGTCGGAGTTGTTGGTCGGGTTGAGCTCGCCACGGCCGCTGTGGGAGACCACAACGATCATGTCGGACTTCTCCTGCATCTCGGCTTCATAGTGCTTATATGTCTCGATAACGTCGGCAAAGTAGATGCCGTCCCACTTGTCGGGGGAGTCCCAGTTGGCAATGTTTTGGTTGCCCAGGCCGATGATGGCTACCTTCACGCCGTCAAAATCGCGGATGATATAGGGATCATAGCCCTTCCAGGTTTTCCAGTCCTTGCTGCCGGCGGAGTTGGTGGTCGCGTCCAGATAGTTCGCCATGCAGGGCACGATCTGGGATTCCGTCTGCGTCGAGGCGCTGCTGGCATAGTCCAGCTGACGGTTCAGAATTTCCAGGCCGTAGTTGAACTCGTGGTTGCCCACAACCCACATGTCATAGCCCATGGTGCGCAGAGCCTTGATGGCGGGATCTTGTTCATCGGGCTTGTTAAACGCATAGTAATACGTGAAAGGCGTGCCCTGGATCAGGTCGCCGCTGTCAGAGAGGAACACGTTGTCCCCATACTTCTCACGCATCTCCTTGACATAGGTGGAAATACGGGTCAGGCCCTGGCCGTAGGTTCCGCTCTGCGTCTGATCGGACGTGTAGTCCGTAGCGTAAATCTGGCCGTGGACGTCGGAGGTGTCCATGAACACGAACTCAACCGTGCCTTCCGGAGGAACGTCCGGTTTTTCACGGACGATCTTAATGCGGTTCTCACTGGTGACTTCGCCATAGCCGCCAAAGTACTGGGCATAGGGGCTGTTGTCCGCAGTGATCTTGGGCAGACCGCTCGCCGTGTCAACCGCAAACGCGTTGGCGGCGTAGTTGGCCAGCACCAGATAGTCCTCGGACACATAGTCCAGAATGTTGACCGCGCCGTTGAACATGGCATAGCCATCACCCAGGTCGCGCAGGCAGTAGTTGTAGCCGGCAAGATTATAATTCTTATCCAGCTGCAACGGTTCCCAAACCTTGTCCTCATCGTTCCAGACCTTGACGTTCTTTACGCGGTATTCGCCGGTCGGGCCGCCCTGCCAGACGTCCTTGTCGTCATGCTGGACGGTGCTGTCAATGTAGGTGTGAATTTCATAGGTCAGACCGGAAACCTGCAGGAAACCGCCGATCTCCTCCGCCTCCGTGCCTCTGGCGCCCCATTCCAGCGCGTCGAGGATCTGCTGGCCGGTGACCGTCTGCAAACAGGCAACGTTGCCAAACGGATTCATGTTCTTGAAATCCTTGTAGGTCAGGTTGCCGGTCAGCTTTTCGTTGCGGACGCCGCCGCCGTTGGCAATCGCAATGTCCACATCGTCTTCGAGATTCATGCTGTCGAACATGTAGTACAGCGCGTCGGCCACAAAGTCACCGGAGTTCGTCTCGTACTTGCGAACCAGACGGGTGTGCGCTTCGTCGTCAAGATAGTTGTCAAACACAACATCGGTCGTGGCAACGTTCACACCCAGCTGGCGGTCGATTTCAGCGATCCAGCCGTCGATCATCGTGCGGACGTCGCGGTCGCCGCCCCAGTAGTTGGTGACAAGCTTGGTGCTGATCTTGCCGTCGGCGGTGATGGTCATCTGACCGATGGCGTTGAAGTAGGAACCCGTCTGGGTCAGGACAACCGGATTGCCAGCCTTGTCGTTCACGGTCTTCATCTCCACAGTGCTGTGGGAGTGGCCGTCGATAAACGCGTCCAGGCCGGTGGTGTTCGCAATCACTTCTTCAGAGGTCCAGGGCTGGGAGGCCTTGTCGTCGCCCAGGTGACCCAGCGCGATCACGTAGTCGGCTTCCTTGGAGGCCGCATCGACGGCTACCTGCACCGCGTCGTACAGCGCCTTGCCATCTTCACCGCCGGCAATGCCGTAGATGTATTTCCCGTCAGCGTCCATGAAGTAAGCCGGGGTGGATTTGGTGAAGGATTCCGGCGTGGTGATGCCAACAAAGGCTACCTTCACTTTGCCAAAGGTGAACACCTTGTAGGGATCCAGCACGTTGTCGCCCTTCACACCGTCCTTCTCATGATAGAAGTTCGCGGAAACGTAGGGGAAATTGGAGTCCTTCGTGACCTGCAGCGCACGCTCCATGCCATAGTCGAACTCGTGGTTGCCCAGCGTCGCCAGGTCATAGCGCGAGGCATTCATCAGGTCGATGATGGTCTTGCCTTCGTCCATGGAGCCGTACGCGGTGCCCTGGATGTGGTCACCAGCGTCAACCAACAGAACGTCTCTGCCGGCGTTCTTCAGGTTGTCGCGCAGAGCGGTGATGGTATCGTAGGACAACTCCTTGTCCAC
The DNA here is from genome assembly GCA_964450645.1 of uncultured Oscillospiraceae bacterium. Lineage (GTDB taxonomy): Bacteria > Bacillota > Clostridia > Oscillospirales > Oscillospiraceae > JAKSPM01. Next base: position 24,849 of record CAYVEB010000018.1, read on the forward strand.
ATAGGTGTGAACGTCGTTGGTGTAGAGAATCGTGATGTCGTCTTGCGCCGGAAGCACTGTCCCATTGAGCTTGAACAGTATCTGGCAGACTTCCTCACGGGTTACCTCCGCAAGCGGCGCCAGGGTCTTGCCGCCACGGCCATGGATGATGCCAAGGTCGATCGCCCAGTTCATAGCCTCTTTGGCAAATTCCTGGACGTCCTTGCCGTCTTTAAACGCGGACAGATGGTCTTTCGCCACCGGCGTGCCCTTGGCAAAACGATAGAAGAAAGTTACAACCTCCTGCCGGCTCACCATATCCTCCGGGGCAAACAGTTCTTCGGTTTTACCGGCAACAATGTTCTTCCCGTAGGCCCAAACGACAGCGTTGTAGTAGAAACGGTTGGATTTGACGTCTTTAAACGGCAGATCCGCAGCGCTTACGTCGGGTTCACCGGCAACGCGGTACAGCATCGTTACCAATTCGCCGCGTTTCATGTTCGAGCCAATTCCGAAAACGGTGTTGCTTCTGCCGTACATCCATTCGTTTTCGACTGTGTAATGAACCGCTTTGTGGTACCACTTTGTCTGAACCACGTCCTTGAACGGGTCGCACAGGTCCCCAGAGGCCTTTGTGTTCCCCGCTGCACTCGCCGTCAGTGCCAGGCCGTTGAACATGGTCAGAACCATGCACACCACCAGCAGCACAGATAGCAGGCGTTTCGTGAGTTTCATTGCGCGTCCTCCTCATTTTTTTATTCGCTGGGGCCTATTAACCCCATACCGATAAGCCCAGTATATCAAATGCAACAACTAATTTCAAGCACATTTTCCATTTTTGGTTTATTTGCACAATTTTTGTTTCAAATTTTGGGAAGGCTTCACAAGAAGCGCATATGTAAAATATTGCCTTTTTGGGATTTTCCTTAGTTTTCGCGGAAAAACGCCCGCGCATAATGCTCCCGTCATTTTGCCAAAAATTGCAAAAAAACTCTCACTGCAAATTTTCGGGTCTTTTAAATCAATAGACCGTCCACCTGAATTGACTTAAGCCAAGCCAAAGATGGGTTGGTTTGTAAAATGGGAAAACTCATATCCCGCTGGAATGAATATACTATCCCACCAGAATTGATTTAATATTCCACCCGGAATTGCTATTATAGAAAAAGTCCAGCGTAAACCGGACTTTTTTCGACGCGCTGTTTATTTCTCCCGGCCGCGCAGCTCGATAATCTGGTCGCGCAGCACGGCGGCGTATTCAAACTCCATCATGCGCGCCGCCTCGCGCATCTTCTTCTCTAACCGCTCGATCTCCCGCTCGCGCTCCTTGCGGGTCATCTTCACACCGTTTTTACGCACGTCGGCGTCCGGCGTCGCGCTGATCTCGATCAGATCACGCACATCCTTTATAATTGTCCGCGGCACGATTCCGTTTTCTTCGTTATACCGCTGCTGAATCTCCCGCCGGCGGTACGTCTCGCTGATCGCGGCCTGCATTGCAGGCGTGATCTGATCCGCGTACATAATCACGCGCCCATGGGCGTTTCTCGCCGCGCGGCCAATGGTCTGAATCAAAGACGTTTCGCTGCGCAAAAAGCCCTCCTTGTCCGCGTCCAGAATGGCGATCAGCGATACCTCCGGCAGATCCAGACCCTCGCGCAGCAGATTGATGCCCACCAGTACGTCAAACTTCGCCATGCGCAGATCCCGAATGATCTCCATGCGCTCCATGGCGCCGATATCCGAGTGCATATAGCGCACGCGGATGCCCGCCTTTTGCAAATACGCCGTCAAATCCTCGGCCATTTTCTTCGTCAGCGTCGTCACCAGTACCCGCTCGTGCTTATCCGTCGTGGCGTTGATCTCGCCGATCAGATCGTCAATCTGCCCCGTGACCGGCCGCACGTCCACCTCCGGATCCAACAGCCCCGTTGGCCGGATGACCTGCTCCACCACCTGGCCCGCCCGCTCGCGCTCAAAGTCCGCGGGCGTCGCGGAAACGTAAATACGCTGGTGCAGCTTTTGCTCGAACTCGTCAAACTTCAAAGGCCGGTTGTCAAACGCGGAGGGCAGGCGGAAGCCGTATTCCACCAGGCTCTCCTTCCGGGAGCGGTCGCCGTTGTACATCGCCCGCACCTGGGGAAGCGTTACGTGGCTCTCGTCGACAAACATCAAAAAATCGTCCGGAAAATAGTCCAGCAGCGTCGTCGGCGGCGTGCCGGGCGCGCGGCCAGAGATGATGCGCGAGTAGTTCTCGATGCCGGTGCAGAAACCGATCTCCTGCAGCATCTCAATGTCATACATCGTCCGCTGCCGGATGCGCTGGGCCTCCAGAAGCTTGTCATGCTCCTTAAAATACTGCTCCCGCTGTTCCATCTCCGCTTCGATTTCCAAAATAGCACGGTTCATCTTTTCCTGGGTCGTCACATAGTGGGACGCCGGGTAGATCGCCACGTGGTTCACCACCCGCTCCGCCAGACCGGACACCGCGTTGATTTCGCTGATGCGCTCCACCTCGTCACCGAAAAATTCCACCCGGATCGCCCGCCCCGCCCAGTAGGCGGGATAGATCTCCACCGTGTCCCCACGGACGCGGAACGTGTTCCGGGCAAAGTTCAGATCGTTGCGCTCGTAGCGTATGGAGATCAGCTTTTTCATCAGCTGCTCCACCGGGTACTCCTGGCCGGTGCGCAGGGAGATGACCATGTTTTTATAGTCAATCGGGTCGCCCAGGCCGTAGATGCACGACACCGACGCCACCACAATCACATCCCGCCGCTCGAACAGGCTGGACGTGGCACTGTGGCGCAGACGCTCAATCTCGTCGTTAATGGCCGAGTCCTTTTCGATATATGTGTCCGTATGGGCAATATACGCCTCGGGCTGATAGTAGTCATAATAACTGATAAAATACTCCACCGCGTTTTCCGGAAAAAACTCCCGGAATTCCGAGCAAAGCTGCGCCGCCAGGGTTTTATTGTGCGCCAGCACCAATGTCGGCCGGTTGAGCCGGGCAATGACGTTGGCCATGGTAAAGGTCTTGCCCGAACCGGTCACGCCCAGCAAGACCTGTTCATCCAGCCCCATCTGCACCCCGGCCGTCAGACGTTCAATGGCCTGCGGCTGGTCGCCCGTGGGCTGAAACGGGGCATGAAGCCGAAAATTCATGCGCACGCCTCCTCTTTCGCGTTATGCGTCCAATCTCTGCGGTTTTCCATACGTTCCCAAATTACGCGCCCGGCACGCTCGAATAGGCCGCTCGGAGCCTGCCGCACAAAGGCGCCGCCTTTTGCCGCAGCAGACCGCAGTCGTTTAAATGCGCAGCTTCCCCGCCCGCCAGCACGGGCGGCGGGGCCGGAGCAGACGCATAAAACCCCGATCGCCAGCAGAATCCAAAGCCACTTTTGCACGTCCGTTCCCCTCCTATCGGTCAATCCTTCGCGTAGAGCGGCACGCCTTCGTCAAATCCACTCTGCTTTAAAGACACAAAGTCAGAGTCCGCAATAATCAAATGATCCAGCAGCTCGATGCCGACCGCTTCCAGTGCGTCCTGCACCAATTTTGTCGCGGCAATGTCCTCCCGCGACGGCAGCGCGATCCCCGACGGGTGGTTGTGGGCCAGGACGGCCGTCACCGCGTTGGCGTTCAGCGCCGCCGTCACAATCCGCCGCACCGGCACGTTGGCGGAGTTGACGCTGCCTTGCCCCATCCTCTGGCAGTTGAGCACCCGCCCCCTGGCGTCCAGCGACAGCAGATATACTTCCTCGTCCCGCTTGCCGTAGAAAAACGGAGCCAAATATTCTCCGCAGTCCTCCACCGTGCGCATCTCCTGCCTGCCGCGGCTTCGATCCAACAGGTACCGCCGTCCGGCGTCCAAAACCAAACTCAGCAACATTGCCGCGTTCCGGCTCATTCCGGGCACCTGCTCCAGCGTCTCCGGTCCGACCTCCAGAACTCGCGAAAAGCTCCCAAACCGCTCCATCAGCTCCTTGGCCAGCGGATAGGTGTCCTTTCTGGGAATCGCAAAGGTCAGCAGCAGCTCCAGCGCCCTGGCGTCGCAGAAAGAGTCCAGGCCGCCGTTCCAATATTGCTGCTTGATGCGCTGCCGGTGTCCGTCGTATTCCGATTTCTCCTTTATCTCCGCCATCGCAGCTCCCCCTACAGTACGCGCCGCAGATATTCCCCGGTATAGGACGCCGGATTCGCGGCCACTTCCTCGGGCGTCCCGGTCGCAACCACCTGTCCGCCGCCGTCGCCGCCTTCCGGGCCAAGGTCGATCAGATAGTCCGCCGTCTTGATCACATCCAGGTTGTGTTCAATTACCAAAACAGTATTCCCCGCCTCCACCAGCTGCTGCAAAACGTCAATCAGCTTGTGGACATCATACATATGCAGGCCCGTGGTCGGCTCGTCCAAAATATACATCGTCTTCCCCGTGGACACGCGGGAAAGCTCCGTCGCCAGCTTCACCCGCTGCGCCTCGCCGCCGGACAGCGTCGTTGAGGACTGGCCCAGCTTAATATAGCCCAGCCCCACCTGGCACAGCGTCTCGACCTTCCGCCGCAGCTTCGGTAAATTGTCAAAAAATTCCAGCGCCTCCGCCGCGGTCATATCCAGTACGTCCGCGATATTCTTCCCCTTATAGGTCACTTCCAGCGTCTCGCGGTTATACCGCTTGCCGTGGCACACCTCACACGGGACATAGACATCCGGCAGAAAGTGCATCTCAATTTTCACCAGGCCGTCGCCACAGCAGCTCTCGCAGCGGCCCCCCTTGACGTTGAACGAAAACCGCCCGGCCGAATACCCCCGCAGCTTGGCGTCCTGGGTCGACGCGTACAGCTCCCGGATGTCGTTAAACAAGCCCGTGTACGTGGCCGGGTTGCTCCGCGGCGTGCGGCCGATGGGGCTTTGGTCGATGTCGATCACCTTGTCCAGGTTCTGCGTCCCCTCGAACCGGTCGTGCTTGCCGGGGCGGACGCGGGCATGATTCAATACGTTCAGCAGCTTCTTGTTGATAATCTCGTTGACCAGGCTGGACTTTCCCGATCCGGACACGCCGGTCACGCAGGTAAACGTCCCCAGCGGAATGACCACGTCCACATTTTGCAGATTGTTCTCCCGGCAGCCGTAGACCGCCAGCGTCTTGCCGTTTCCGGGCCGCCGCTGGGACGGCACGGGAATTTTCCGCTTGCCGGAAAGATACTGCCCGGTATAGGAGCGCGGCTCGGCGATCAGATCCTCCACCGAACCCTTGGCCACGATCTCGCCGCCGCCCACGCCCGCGCCCGGCCCTACGTCGATCACGTAGTCCGCCGCGCGGATGGTGTCCTCGTCGTGCTCCACCACCACCAGGGTATTGCCCAGATCGCGCAGCTGCCTCAGCGTTGCGAGCAGCTTGTTGTTGTCCCGCTGGTGCAGCCCAATGGACGGCTCGTCGAGAATATACAACACCCCCATCAGGCTCGACCCGATCTGCGTCGCCAGTCGGATCCGCTGGCTTTCGCCGCCGGAGAGCGTCGCGGCCGAGCGCGCAAGCGTCAAATATTGCAGCCCCACCGACTGCAAAAATTCCATCCGGGAGATGATCTCCTTTAAAATCTGTTCCGCAATCCGCCCCTGATTCCCCGGCAGCTTCAGCTGGCGCATAAACGCCAGCCCGTCGGTCACCGACAGCCGGCAAAACGCCGCAATGGACATGCCGCCCACCGTCACCGCCCGCGAGATGTCGGACAGCCGCTCCCCGTGGCACACCGGGCACGGTCTTGAGGACATATACTCCTCCAGTTCCTTGTGTACCGCGTCGGACTGCGTCTCGCGGTAGCGCCGCTCCAGATTGGGAAGAATCCCCTCAAACGCCTGAAACAGCTCTCCTCTGCCGCTGGGGCGGTCGTAATACAAATGCAGCTTCTCCCCCTTTGTGCCGTAGAGCAGCACATCCAGCACCGATTCCGGCAGCTTTTCGATCGGCTCCGTCAGGCTGAAGTGGTATCTCTCAGCCATCGCCTCAAAATACATCCGGGAGATGGAATCTCCGCGCACGTTGCCCCACCCGGAGGCCTGGATACCGCCGTCCAGAATCGACTTGGAGGCGTCGGGAATGACCAGCTCCGGATCCGCCCGCAGCTGATACCCCAGACCCATGCACCGCGGGCACGCGCCGTAGGGGTTGTTGAACGAAAACATCCGCGGCGATAGCTCCGGCATGGAGATGCCGCAGGTTTCGCAGGCGTAGTTCTGGGAAAAGACGGTGTCGGAGTCGTCGTCCATCCGGTGAATGATGCACAGCCCGTCTGCTTGGGCGGAGGCGGATTCAATGGAGTCGGTCAGCCGCCGCACCAGATCCCGCCGCATGACCAGCCGGTCCACAACCAGTTCGATATTGTGCTTTTTATTCTTCTCCAGCCGGATCTCCTCAGAGAGGTCGTACAGACTGCCGTCCACCCGCACCCGCGCAAACCCGCCGCGCCTGGCGTTCTCCAGCACCTTCCCATGCTCGCCCTTTTTCCCCCGGATCACCGGCGCGAGCACCATAAACCGCACGCCGTCTTCCATCTCCATCACCCGGTCAACGATCTGGTCGATGCTCTGGCGCCGGATCTCTCTGCCGCACTTGGGACAGTGGGGAATCCCCACCCTGGCCCACAGCAGGCGCAGGTAATCATAAATTTCTGTAACCGTTCCCACCGTGGAACGGGGATTTTTGGAGGTTGTCTTCTGATCAATGGATATCGCGGGGGAAAGCCCTTCAATGTAGTCCACGTCGGGCTTTTCCATCTGGCCCAAAAATTGCCGCGCGTAGGAGGAAAGGCTCTCTACATACCGCCTTTGCCCCTCGGCGTACACGGTGTCGAACGCCAGACTGGATTTCCCAGAGCCGGACAGGCCGGTCAGCACCACCAACTTGTCCCGTGGAATCTCCACATCCACGTTTTTCAGGTTGTTCTCCCGCGCGCCTTTGATAAAAATCGAGTTTCTCATGGTGATTCTTCCTTAAACATCCGCGCCCGCGCGCGGAACCATCCTAATCTTAGGATTCCTTGCGCATAATTCTTTATTTTCGTCCCAAACGCCGCACGATTGGTCGCCCGTTCATCCGGCCTGTAGATATTCTTCCAGGCATACGCCCGTTTCATAAATCTCCTCGGCGGCCTCGTGGCCGACATAGCGATAGTGCCACGGCTCATAGTCGATTCCGGTGATTTCCACCTTGTCCTCCGGATAGCGGAGAATAAACCCATACAAATGCGCGTTCTCACGCAGCCAGGCGTAGACCGTCTCATTATCGCACAGGTCGGTATCCGCCACAATGTCCACCGCCAGACCCAGCTCGTGTTCGCTGGTTCCCGGAACCGCAACCCACGCCTCGGCAAGCTGCCGGGCCGTCTCCTCATCGTTGCCCTCCGCAATATACTGCTCCACGCGCTGATCCATCAGCTCCTGCTGCCGCGCGTGCGTCCGGTAGCCCTCGTTCACCAGCGGGTAGACCCCCTGCGCGCGGGCGTCGTCAAACATCCGCTGCAAATCGGGGTAGATCCGGCTGTCCACCTGCTCGCCGTTGAACAGGTCCGTCAGCTCCGTGGGATAGGCGTCGTCCGCGATGGCGTGCGTGACGTTGACGAGCGTCAGCTTCCACCCGTCTGGATCCTCCTCCGGCTCGCTGGGAGGCTCGGTCGCGGGCTGTGTCGCAAGCTCGGTTTCCGGCCCGACGGGCGCTTGGGTGCCCGCCTGCGTCTGAGAATCGTCCGCCAGCTGCACTTGCGACGGGACATACGGCTCCGACGGCACAGAATTCGGCCCGTCCTCGCCCATGGCCAGCAGCACCACCGCCGCCACAATCGCCAGGGCCAGCGCCGGAATCAAATACAAAAGTTTCCTCACCTGTGTTCACACTCCTTGCCATCCATCATACAAAATTCCGCGCCATTTTTCAATAGTCCGCGCAGGAAAACCTTTCGAAATTGATTGACAACCGCCCAAAATCCCGGTATACTGAGAAAAAAAGGAGATGGTTTTGTCATGTCCAGAAAACCGATGATTTTCGACTGCGACCCCGGCAACGACGACGCGGTCGCGCTTTTTTTAGCCATCCTCAGCGGAAAATTTGACGTCCTCGGCATCACCGTGACCTGCGGCAATCTGTCGCTGGCGGACACGTCGGACAACGCCCTGCGGGTCGTGGAATTTTTGCACGCGGATATTCCCGTCTATGCCGGGTGCCCGGCGCCCATGGTGCGCGGCCTGATGCCCGGCCGGGCGCAAAATGTACGCTCGGAGCAATTGTCCCTTCGCGCGGACGGGGAGGATGTCTTTATCCACGAGCGCCATTTAAAGCTCCCCGCGCCAAAGGGCCGCGTCCAGGCGCGGCACGCGTGCAGCTTTCTGGTCGACACGCTGCGCGCCGCCCGGGAAAAGGTGACCCTTATCGCCACCGCGCCCCTGACCAACGTGGCGATGGCAATCCGAATGGCGCCGGAGATCTGCCAAAACATCGAACAGATCGTCCTCATGGGCGGCGGCGTTTACGCCGGAAACAAGACGCCTGCGGCGGAGGCCAATTTCTATGACGATCCCGAAGCGGCGCAGATTGTACTCCATTGCGGCTGCCCGGTGCAAATCTATCCGCTGGAGGCCACCACTTCGGCCATGATGTCCTATGCGGACGCGGAGAGCCTGCGGGATATCTCCCCGGCCGGCGCGTATTTGGCAGATATGATCCGAGACTATATCCGCCGGACGAACCTGCTGAAAACCGCGCCGGAGGGCTTCACGGCGGTACACGATTCCGTCGCCGTGGCGGGGCTGTTGGATCCGTCCATTTTGCTGGACGTCCGGCAGGTCAGCTGCGACGTGGACTGTTCCGGCGGCTGGAGCGACGGCAAGCTGGTTGTGGACGAACGTCTGAGCGCCGTCGCCGCGGAGCCGGTCCAGGTGGTCTACCGCGTGGACCAGGCACGGTACATGGAACTGATTCGCCGGATCCTCTCGGCATCCACGCGCACCTGATCCGTTATGTCTAGCAGCAACCCGTTACGCTGCGGCCTACCGCTTTCGGCGTGGGACATACCGTATAATATACATTTTAAATACGGACATCCGATGGTGTGTTGTTTACAGAATTCAGAAAACGTGAACTATGCCGCAAAATGCTTGCTTGCTTTTAAATTTTGCCCAAATTATTTCTCGCAAAACCTCGTGAGTTTCTTGTAAACTTAGAAGATATGCGGTATAATATTTGGATATACGCTTTTAGTTTTTGTATGATGCGGAAAGGACTAGGTGTTATTATGTTCAGATACATCGGCATAGAAGACTTGGTTGCAAGTGCATGAATCGAGCAAATGCGGCAAGAAGGAAACGAAAGGTGAGTTTGCAGTCATTGGCAGATTACGGAACCGTTATTGTGAAAATTCTTATAAATTCCGGACAGAATACTATTTTATTATCAACTCGTAAGAGTACTTATGAATTTATTCATAGATAAAGCTTATATACTAGAAAAAGCACCCGAAACTTTACGTTTCAGGTACTCAAAATTGGAGCGAGTGTCGTAGATATCTACAACCTTTACACCAATAACGAAAGAGTATA